>JBLMXF010000065.1:0-39123 GCA_050257595.1 Acidobacteriota bacterium
CCTGCGCGCTTCCGCCAGGTCGCCGCCATCGGCAAGGTGCGCGTGTTCGAGAACCCCTCCGCGCTGGGACCGGCGTTCGTGGTGCCGAGGCGGGGCGCCGTCGTCGAGACCGACGACCGGCGCACCCTGGCGCGCCTGCTCGACCCGGCCTTCGATCCGCGGGTCAACGTCCTGGTGGCGAGCCGGCTCCCGGAGCTGCCCGTCCGCCCCACGCACCCGGCGGGGTCCGGACCACCGCACGTCGGGGTCGAGACGCCGACGGCAGGAAGGGTCCGGGTCGACGTGGTGGTGGACGAGCCCTCGGTCGTCGTGCTGAGCGAGAGCCATTACCCGGGATGGCGCGTCGCGGTGGACGGGCACCCGCGTCCGCTGCTGCGCGTCGACTACGCGTTCCTGGGCGTGGCGGTGGAGCCGGGCGCCCATCTCGTGGAGTTCACCTTCGCGCCGGTCTCGGTGCGAGTGGGGGCAACGGTCTCATCGGCCGGCGTCCTGATCCTGCTCGGGCTGGTCGTGACGGCGGCGCGCCGACGACGTCACGGCGCCCCGGAGTAGCGCCGCCGCAGGCTGTCGAACTGGCGTTGGTGGAGAGCGCCGGTGCGGTGGAGCAGGAAGCGGGCGAGCAGCCAGAGGATCGACAGGCCGTAGCGGCTGCTCTGGAGGAACGACGCCGACGAGGCCGCCGCGAAGTAACGCGTCGGGACGGGAACCTCGGCGATCCGCAGACCGAGAGCCACGAACTGGGTGATGATCTCCTGGTCGAAGACGAAGCTGTCGGAGTTGAGCTCCAGGTTGACGCTCTCCAGCGCCTCACGGCGATAGGCGCGGTAGCCGGTGTGGTACTCGGCGAGGCGGAGGCCGAAGACGCGGTTCTCGACCCCGGTGAGGAAGCGGTTGGCGAGATACTTCCACCACGGCATGCCCTGCTTCCGGGGATCAGTGCCGAGGAGTCGCGACCCGAGCACCACGTCGGCCTCGCCCTGGGCGATCGGCCGGACCAGCTCCGGCAACAGGGTGGGGTCGTACTGGTAGTCGGGGTGGACCATGACCACGATGTCTGCGCCGGCACGCAGGGCCTCGCGGTAGCAGGTCTTCTGGTTGGCCCCGTAGCCGTAGTTGCGGTCGTGGATGAAGAGCTCGAGGCCGAGCTCGCGGGCGATCGCGGCGGTCTCGTCAGAGCTGCCGTCGTCGACCAGGATGACGAGGTCGACGACGTCCCTGGGCAGCTCCGCATAGGTCATGCGCAGCGTCTTCGCCGCGTTGTAGGCGGGCATGACCACGACGACCTTCGGCTTGTCCGCCATCAGCCGTCGTCCTTGCCAAGCAGGTCAGCGGGATAGCGGCGAGGTGGCACCAACGGGCCGTGCTCTACCACGGACATCGCGTGGATCTTAGCATCGGTCGCCCCACTGATCTGCGATGCCCGGGGTCCGGCGGTTCCTCAAGCTCGCTTCCCTACGCCCTGCGGTACACGGAGAGGAGAAGCGCTGTGATCGCGAGGGCGACGGCGCTCACGCAGGCCCCGGCGACGAAGCTCCGCGGCGCGTAGGTGAACTCGACGCGGTGCCGCCCGGGGGAGAGGACCACGCCCCGGAAGGCGAAGTCGACGCGGAGAAGCCGATCGTTCCGACCGTCGACGCGAACGTCCCAGCCCGGGTAGTAGAGATCCGTGAACACCAGGATCGAGGGTTCGGCGGCGGTCAAGTCGATCCGCGCGTCGTTGACGCCCACGTGGATCGTCTCCACACCAGAGGGCGCCGGAACCCTACGTGGACCAGGCGGCTCGCTGGGGAGCGCAGCTACCTGCGCGTCCGTCAGAACCGTCGTGTTCGGGTCGAAGGCCTGCTCCGCCAGTGCGGCCAGGGCCTGATCCTGCGCCATGATCCGGACGCCGGTGGCTGGCACGAGGAAGGCACGGGGAAGGACGTGGAGGTTCTCGAAGAGCCTCGTGTGGCCGTCGGAGTAGACCAGCCGGAAGCGCTCGGGATGAGCTGCGAGCAGAGAGGCGCTCTCGTTCCACGTCGTCGCGAGCAGGTACTTGACGTTGAGGAGATCGAGGCGGCGGTCGCCAAGCGAGACAACTTTCCGCGCAGTGAAGCTGCTGAGGATCTGCGGGTTGATCGGCTCCGTGAACGGGCTGAGCATTCGGTACTGCGTGCGGGTGGCGAAGTCGTAGCCGTTGGGCGATGCCAGCCCGAAAACCATCTCGATGTTGGCGGGCGCGGTGGCATCCAGAGTCACGACCCTGAAGACGCCGGTGTCACGCCGCTTGAGAGTGTGATAGACGGGCGGCTCCGGGTAGATGCTGGCGGGCCGCGAGAACGGGACGTGCCCGTACGCAAACGTGAGGAGATCCGCGCCGAGGATCGCGCAGGAAAGGACAGCGAGCGTGCGTGGGGTGGAAGCCCGAACGACAGCGAGCGACAGGACGGCCGTGCCAGCCAGCCAGAGCACGAGGGACGAGACGGCTCCCCGTAGCCCCCACAGCGCGAGCGATGCTTGGGGCAAGTCGAGGATTCGGTGACCGAGGAAGGCTAGTCCGATGCCGGAGGCGAGGACTCCGGCGGCGAGCGCCAGCGTTTCGCTCTTTCGCAATCGCCGTTCGCGGTCCTCGCGCGACCTGCGCTGGAGGGCATCAAGTCCGAGACCTGCGAGGACGGCCAGCTCCAGGCTCATCAGGCAGATCATCCGCGTGTTCGGGAACCCTCTCAGCACCGGCGTGACGCGGATGACCGCCGCGACGGGACCAAGACCATAGACGACCTGGGCGGTGCAGAGCAGCGCGAGGGCGAAGAAGATCGCCTCGAACTTGCGACGGGACAGGGCGGCGAATGGTGACACGAGCAGGGTGAGGACACCGACGTACGTCGCCCCCTCGGGGATCGGGATACCCAGGGTGTTGGGGCTGCTCCCTGCATCTCGCGAGAGGAAGGCGATCAGCTCGGTCAGCGGTCGTCGGAAGCCGACCACGGCGGTGACCGAGCGGACGAGCTCGAGTACCCACTCCATGGCCGGGAGGATCTGGATCATCGCCAGACCCACGGCGAGGGTCCAGGCCGTGAACACGAGTGTGAGGAAGCGGGCCCGAGTCACGACGGACCCCGCGCCGGCGCCTCGCGGCCAGATCAGCCGGAACATGGCATAGACCGCGGACAGGCCCACGACGTAAACCGCAATCTCGGGGTGACCTGCGAGGACGGGCATCGCGAACGCGAAAGCAACGAGCGCAACCGCGCGCGCGCTCCCCGTCTCGCGCAGCCGGTCGGTGGCCAGGAGCATCGCTGGGAGCCATAGAGCGGAGTCGACCTGGGGCCATCCCTGCCACGTCACCATGAACCCCGAACAGGCGAAGATGAGGCCAGAGCACAGTGCCGCGCTGCGCGACGTCCCGAGGGTTCTGGTGAAAAGGGCGGTGAAGACAAACGCCAGACTCGTGCGAATCAGGAACGTGAACGACCAGGCGACGGCGGCGGGCAAGACGTAGTAGAGGAAGTTCGGCGGGTAGAGCAACCCCGACGTGATGTTCGCGAGGAAAGGCGTCCCGAGCAGGATATGAGGGTTCCAGAGCGGGATCACACCCTCGCGCACGGTCTCGCCGGCATAGCGATGCCATGGGTACATGAGTGTGACGAGATCGCCCAGGTCCGCGTGGCTGCCGCCTGACGACAGCAGGCCATGACAGGCCTCCCACGGCGGGAACGAGAGGACGATGTCGCTTGGGAACGGGAGCTTTCCAGTCAGGATCGGCCAGTAGAGGACGAGCGCGACAGCGACCCCTGCCAACGCCGCCTGTTGCCAGAACGGCGTCTCGTCTCTGCCGAGCAGCCAACGGTGCAGCCGTGCCATCAAGCTCATGCCTGAGCGGGAGTCGAAAAGCGGGCCGACTCTACCACAGCCGGCGCGACGCGATGCCACGCGTGGGCGATCTGATCAGGGCCGGCGGCGACGGGCCGCTCGCCGACCTGGTCGCTGACCTCGCCGGGGTTACACTGCAAGACAAGAGAGCGAGAAAGACCCGGAATGGGGCAGGACCGGTCGACGCGAGAAGCGCAGCGAAGGTATCGCCAGGATGGACGCGGGCCAGCCTCCGGACGACGCCGCGCGCGCCGGCAGGTACTCCTGGCCGCCGGCTGGCTGGTCGTCGTCGCGGCCGTTGCCACCTGGATACCCGCTGTCTGCCATGCAATCACGGATGCTTTCCTCTACGTTCCGGCGCAGATCATCCCCGGTGAGGTCAGGCGGAGCGTCCTCGCGCTCGACGGGTTGCTCGCACCGTCCGACCGAGTCGCGTACCTGGGCGGCGGCCCCCAGTTGGGATGGACCTGCGGCCTGTGGGAACGGGCGGCCTATCCGCGGACCGTCTTCTGCCTCGATACGTCGCAACCCGCCTGGCAGGCCGAGCTCGACATCCTCACCCGGCAGTATGGCCTGCGGTACGTGATCACGGAGGGGGCGCTGCCCCCGTCGATACCCCTCGCGAGTCGACGTGAGCTTCTCGGCCAGATCGATCTGATCGAGATCACGCGATGACTCTCCACTGGCACCCGATCGAGGTCGCGGTCTCGCTCGCCCTCGCGGCCGGCTTCGCGCTGGTCGGCGATCTCGTCCTGGGTCGTCGGTCACGCGGAGTGTTCCTGTGGAACGAGTCGTTCCTCGTCGGCTGCGCCGTGTCGGCGGCTGTCCTCTTCCCCCTGTCCGTGCTCCTGCCGCACGCCGCCCTGGACGTGCTCGCGGTCGGCCTCCTCGTGCTTGCGGTGACTCAAGCGGTGCGCCGCTCCCTGCGGCGAGCGCAGACGGAGAGTAGCCCGCGTGCCGCGGACGCGATACGCGAGGACCTCCGGAGCCCGCTGGCGTGGCTCCTCCTGGGCCTCACCGTCCTGGCGTGGCTGGCGTTCGTGGTGCTCGACCTCAAGGACCTGTTGGGTTGGGACGGCTTCCAGATCTGGGCCACCAAGGCGATGGTGCTGGTCCACGAAGGGGGCTTGCGCAGGGAACTCTGGGAGGGCGGCGAGCGCTCTTATCGGATCGGCCGGGTGGTGGCTTACCCGCAGCTCGTCCCCACCTTCGAAGGCCTCCTCTCGGTCGCTCGTGGCAGTTTCGGGTTCGGGGCCGTCAAGCCCATCTTCATCGTGTTCTTTACCTCGCTGCTCGTGTCGACGTACCGAGCGTCCGGGGGGCTCACCTCATCGCCCACCCGACTCGCTGCGCCCATGCTCGTCGCACTGCTCCCGATGATCTCCACCGGAACGGCTGCAGGAGGCTACGCCGACATGCCGCTGGCGGCCTATCTCGCCGCGGTCATCGCGGCACTCGTCGCCGACCAGGAGGTGCGGACGCCTTGGCGTGACCCGGCGCCCTGGCTGATCGGCTCGCTGACGCTCGTCAAGTCGGAGGGAATCGTGCTGGTCGCCGTGGCTTCGGTCGCACTCCTGTCGCGGCCTCTGCTGGCGGGGTGGCGGACTCTGCGAGGCTTCCTGTGCGGACGATGGCGGGGGATTCTCGTGATCGCGCTGCTCGTGGCGTTGCGCCTCGCCTACGTGAGATGGGTCCATGTCCAGGATCCTGAGTTCACGGTTCTCGGACTGGCCGCGGCGACGCGGGCGCTGGCGCGCGTCCCGGCAGTGGTGTGGCTCAGCGCACTGGAGATGCTGAACCTGCCGAAGTGGGGTCTGCTCTGGCCGAGCGTCGTGGTCGCAGGGGCGATTCTTCTCTTCGCAGGCGGCGCGAGGGAGCGCGTCCTCGTGTTCGGCAGCAGCCTTGCCGTGGCCGCCTACTCGAGCATCTTCCTGTGGACGAACTGGGAGCTCGAGCTGCACTTTGACAACGCCTACGACCGCCTGCTGTCACAAGTTGCGCCGGCCGCGGTCCTGGTCGTCGTGTGTGCCTTCGAGGGGCTCAGACGGCGGGTCGCCGCCGGCGGTAGGAAGAACGGCGCCGGCCACTCGGCGCGTGAGGGCATCGGCGAGTGATACCGGTGGCAGAGGCGGCGGCCAGTGCCCCGGTGGTCACGGAGCGCGCGAGTCCGATCGGCGCGCGAGCGTGGGCGTCCGGTTGTCGTGGGCGTGCGCGTCGGCGAAGAGCGCCTTGATGACGGCGGTAAAGTCGTACCCGGTCTCGGGGAATTCCGGGCAGAACTGCCGGGGCGCGCAGCTCACGTCGGCGACCTCCCGCGCGAGCTCCTCGATCCATGGTGCCGCCCAATTGTCCGTCGGAACGTCGAAGAACCTGGCCCCGCTCGCGGCTGGTGGACGGCCCTGCCCGCGGCGATGGGCCGAGACGACGACGATGGCCATTTGCTCGCGGGTGAGCACCGCGTTGGGCGCGAAGGTTCCGTCGGGATATCCGACGAAGAGACCGTCGCGAGCGGCCTGTTCGATCCACGGCGCTGCGGGGTCGGTCGCCGGTACGTCGCGAAACGTCGGCGCCTCTACCGGCGGGGGAGCGAAGCCGCGGCCGTGCGTGGCGGCGACCAGGGCCTTGGCTGCCTCGCCTCGCGTCACGGGTGTGATGGGGGTATGGGCCATGAGGGCCGGCAGCGAGAGGTCGTCGTACCCATGGGCGTCGAGGCGAGCCACGAGCGATCTCGCGACCTCAGTGAACCCAGCCGCAGGACAGTCCCCGCATGCTTCGGGGGGGTTGAGGCGGGGGAGCTCGAATGCCTTCTGGGATACCGTGAAGAAACGGTAGCGCCGATCACAGAGCGCGACGTCGACGTAGGCGAGCCACGGGAGCGACGGGTCATGGTCGCGACTCTCGCGTGCGCTCTTGGCTTCCTCGCCCAACCCGGCCGAGGCCGCAATGATCCATCGGCAGCGGTCGTACGGCCGCCGCAGGAGCGAGCGTCCGTCCATCCACGCCGGGATCGGCAGGCCGAGGTCGTCGAGCAGCGTCGGCGCGACGTCGGCGAGCTGGGCCGGGGCGTCGACATGGCCGACCCGTTCGCCGCCGGGAAAACGGAAGATGAGGGGAACGCGGTGCTCGGTCCGATACCCCATGCCATGGTCCGAGTAGAGGACGAGGACCGTGTCGTCCAGCAGACGGCGACGGCGCAGCTCGTCGGTGACCTCCTCGACGTCGTGGTCGAAGTCGAGGATGGCGTCGTCGAGCCACTCCGGCTGGAAGCCCGTGGTCTGTTCGTGTCCGACCGAGAACACCCGCCGGCTGGGCGCGAATGTCGGCCCATGGGTCCCGAGCAGGTGGACGATGGCGAAGAACGGCCCCGGTTTCCGGTCGATGAAGCGGAACAGCGAGGCGATCCGCTCCCCGTCGAGCGACTCCTCGCCCTCCGGTGTCGTGACCTCGCGGTAGGGATTCGCCATCTCGCGGCCCAGCAGCACGCGGCCGAGACGGTCTCCGAGCCGGTCGGTCGTCCGGGCCAGGAAGAAGGCGCCCTCGGAGCCGAGCAAGGTACGGAAGAGCCCGCCGACCCGTGGCAGCGCCGCCTGGCGGGAGTTGGCCTCGTCGAACGCCTGGAGCATGTCGAGCTCGTAGGGGTCCGCGTAGTACCGGACCGTCGATGCGAAGGTCCGGTACCCCAGTCTGCGGAGGATCCCCGGAAGGTGACGGTAGCAGTCGCTCCCGCGGAGGGCGTCGGGCGCGTAGACGACCCCGGTGGAGGTGGGCAGGCGACCGGTCAGGAGCGCGGTGAGCGAGCCGGTGGTGTTGCCGCAATTGGTGAACGCGTCGGTGAAGACGAGCGAGGACGCCGCGAGCTTCTCCAGGAACGGGGTCGTCTGCCGGGCGGAGCCATAGACCGACATCCTCGCGGCGTCGACGCCATCCGTCCCCAGAATGAGGATGTTCGGCCAGCGACGGGCGTGGGAGGCGGCCTGGCTGCGTTGCGGTCGCTCCGAGGCCGGGCCGAGGAACGGTGTTGCCACCACGAGCGCGCCGGCAGCGACCAGCAGGATGGCTGCGAGCCGGCGCCCGCGCCGGCTCTCCAGCCGGCCCTCGACGTCTCGGGTCAGGCGTGTCGCCCACACCAGGGCGGCCAGGAAGAACAACGCGTAGAGCCAGCGGCCGAGCCCGGACGCGGAGGCGATGCCGTGGTGGAAGAGGGTGACCGTGAACGCGTCGGCCTCGAGCAGGACGGCACAGGCCACGGCGCTCGCGGGGACGAGCCAGGCCAGGATGCGGAACACGCGCAGCGTGGGCAGCCAACGGCGGAGCAGGAGGGCGGGAAGCGAGAGCGCGAACAGGAGGAGGAAGGCGAAGGCGAAGGCGTGCATGCCGGCCGACAGCTTCGCGGTCCAGGAGAGCCCCGACATGAACGACGGCTTGGTGACGAAGAAGAGCCACTCGAGCCCGACGTAGAGCAGCGCCGCGACGGCAGCGAGGAGCACGGCTCCCGACCACGGGCCGGCGCTGGCCCGTGCCGCGTCGGCGGGCGAGCCCTTCGACGCCTCGCGCCGAGCCCTTGTCATCGAGTCCCCGCGCGCTGGCGGCAGCTGTACAGCCAGCGCGTGCCCCGGGCGAGCGGGACCCGGGCGTCGATCTCGAAGCTGCGGGCGAGGCACGCCTCGAGGTGAGCCTGGTCGTAGTCGGTGTACTGGTCCGCCTTGTGGCGGAGGAGGCGCTGGGTCATCGGGTCGTCCTTGGCGACGAACTCGATGACCAGGTCGCCTCCCAGAGAGGCCAGCCAGGCGACCACCTCGGCGAGGGGCAGGTTGGCGCCGATCACGAGATGATGGATCAGTGCCAACGCGAGCACCAGGTCGGGGCGGCCCCGATCCCACAGCGCGGGACGTTCCTCTCCCCGCCAGCCCAGGGCCGGTGACGGGTCGGCAATGTCGAAGACGAGCGGGAGGACGCGACCTTCACCCGAGCCCGCAAGCTCACCGAAGAGGCGCTCGACGGCGCCGGTGTCGGCGTCGAGGGCGAGCACGTAACCGGCGTGACGGGCGGCGATGCGCGAGAACTCGCCGGTGTTCGCCCCGAGATCCCAGACTATCGCCGGGTGCAGGCCCGCCGCCACACGGTCGACGAGCTCCGATTTGGTGGCGCGGTCGCGATCGTCGTAGGAGCAGGTCTCCCGGTAGCCCACCCAGGCCGACTGACTCCGGCGCCGCGGCCGCAGGTTCCGGAGCAGCCGGGTCAGCCCGGCCACGTTCCGCTCGATGAGCGCCTTGCCGAAGCCGGCGGCGGCGACGTCCCGCGGAGCGCTCACCGGACGGTCGGCAAAGCGCTGCTGGGCTCGGGCGTGCAACCAGACATGAGTCAGCACCCCAGGCCGGGCGAGGTCGCGCGCCGACATGGCGGCCAGGCAGGTCGGCGCCTCGACGCCCTCCAGGCGGCCGCGCAGGAGAGGCTGAAAGGGGATTCCCCGGTACGCCTCGAGGAGCAGGGGGTAGAGGTAGAGCTCGCAGAACTGGCGATACCCGACCCACGGCTCGCCGTCGCGATACGGCTCGAACGAGGGAATGTCGATGAAGACAGGGCGAGCGCCGCGCCACTGCACGTTGTAGGGCGTGGCGTCTTTCATCGTCAGCCCCTCGCGCAGGGCGCCAGCGAGCAGCTCGAGCTGGAGCAGACCGGCCTGGCGGAGCATGCCGAACGACCACTCGAACGGGTAGGACACGAACGGCACGGGGTCGTGGTCGAGGACACCGTGCCATCCCTGTGCCTCGGCGACGTGTCGCACCTCATCCGGTGCCAGCTCGCGCGTGGCGGGCAGCTTGCCGGCGCGGACCGACTCGGCGAAGAAGCGGGTGCGCGAGAGGGCATGCCACGACCCGAGCGCGGCGTCGTCGACGGTGCGCAGGATCCTCCCGTCGGCGCGGAAGACGCGCCCGCCGCGATCCCGGAAGGAGCCGCGGTCGAAGGCTCGGTCCTGTGCCTGGAGCGTCGGGTCGGGCCCGCGGACGGTCACGACTCCGGGTCGCGGTCGCGGGCCGGAGCGTCGGGCGCCGACGGGTCCGGGTCCGTGGATTCACTCGGGCGGCCCGTGATCCGCCGCCAGAACAGGCGTACCGTCACCGCGAGACCGGCGAGGCCACCGAGGATCAGCTGGAGCATGACGGAGCCGGCGCCCGGATCCAGATAGGCGTAGGCGGGCGTCGCCATCGCCAACAGGACCGCCGCCAGCACGACAACGTGAGCACGACGCATGGTCCGACCCCCCAACCGCTCGAAACCCGGCGGCAATCTACCACACCGGAGCTGTCGCTGTGAAAATGGCCGCCACGCCGTCGGCGCGATGGTGACCCCGACCACCTCCACGGCATGATCGCCGAAGCGGGATGGTCACCCACCGGCACGCCGATCGGAAGCCTGCCGCCGGAACCTGACCCGTGAAGAGGGGCCGCGCTCGAACCCGGGCGTCTCCGCGGCCGCCAGGCCGCTAACTCCCGAGAATGGCCTCCGCCTCCCGCCGGTCGACGTCGAGCACGTAGGTGATGCCGGAGATGTCGGCGGCCTCCTTCGTCAGCGCCGCGATGTCGTCGCGCGAGATGTGCGCGCAGGTGAACTTGCGGCTGCCGGCCATGAGCTGGCGCAGCCCCTGAGCCAGCCTCTCGTAGTAGGTGTAGAGGCCGATCGCGCCCGCGGGAAGCCTGTCGAACTCGTCGTTGCCCAGCTCCTTGCGCAGCGCCGCCGCGGTCACGAACACCTCGTCCTTGCTGGTGCCGAAGCGCTCCACGTAGACCGGGAGCTGACCCTCGTCGATGGCGCGGCCGATCGTCTTGCCGACCATCGCCGCGGCGATCGGGGCGCGCGCCATGCCGACCAACCTGGCGAACGGAGCGCACATCGCCAGCCCCTTGAAGATCTGGTCCTCGAAGGTGAACCCCCCCGCCACCGTCACTGCCGGCAAAGGCTCGCCGCGATCGGCGAGCTGCTTGCAGTAGCGGTAGAGCAGGGAATGCAGCTCGACCGGCGGAATGCCCCACTCGTTCATCATCCGCCACGGGCTCATGCCGGTGCCGCCGCCGGCGCCGTCGACGGTGAGCAGGTCGATGCGGTACTTGGAGGCCCACTTGACGGCGCGCGCGAGGTCGGCCGGCCGGTAAGCGCCGGTCTTGAGGAAGACGTACCTGGCGCCGGCCTTGCGGAGCTGCTCGACCCGCGTGGCAAACCCCTCCTCGGAGACCATGCCCACGCGCGAGTGCCGCTCGAACTCCTTGAACGCCCCGTGCTCGTACGCCTTGATGACGAACGGGTCGTGAGGGTCGGGGAGGACGATGTAGCCGCGGTCGGCGAGCAATTGGGCCTTGGCCAGGTCGCGGATCTTGACCTCGCCGCCGATGTCCTTGGCGCCCTGACCCCACTTGAGCTCGACGGCCTCGACGCCGAGCTTGTCGATGGCGTACTCCTGGACGCCGAGGCGCGTGTCCTCGATGTTGGCCTGGACGATGATCATGCCGTAGCCGTCGCGCTGGTGGTCCTTGTACAGCCGGACGCGGTTCTTGAGATCGACGGTGTCGACGACCCGGCCGTTCGTGATCGTCGCCTCGATGTCCATCCCGACGACGTTCTCACCGATCGTCAGACCGGTCCCGGCAAGCGCCGAGCCGATCGCGAGACCGTCCCAGTTGTTCTTCGCCACGTTGGTCGAGCCGATGCCGGGGATGATCCACGGGTAGCGGAACGTGATCCCCTGGTCGTGGCCGATCCGGACCGTGAGATCCACGGCGGGGAAGATCGCCTTGTCGGAGTCCTCCTCGATGCCGTGGGCCCCCGCCGCAGTGCCCATGACGTTGAAGTGCGAGTAGTCCACCGGGTAGCTCTTCTCGCCCGCGGTGGTGATCACACCGAACGGCTGGGGGTAGATCACCTCGTGACCCCGGTAGGCGGACTTGCCGATCTCGCACATCCCGATGCATCCGTCGACGCAGGTGACGCACATGCCCGAGGTCGGGACGATGGACTCCTCGGTCCGGTTCTTGGTCAGGGTTGCGGCCGATGAGTTGACGCGCGTCAGTGACATAACGCCTCCTTGGCGGTCTGGTCGTGCTTTGAGTGGGGTCCGGCGAGACTCGGAAGGGGGACGCGGGGTTCGGGCTTGGGGGCTCGACGCGCGACGAGACGATCCTCGGCTGTCGCGCGCCAGCCCCTGCTCCGACCCGCGAGCCCCGGACCCTGGTCCCCGGTCACTTGGCGATCTCGCAGGCGACGCAGGGCTTCATGTAGCACATCATGTCGTCGAAGCCCGGCTTGTCCAGACAGGGTGGCTGGAGGTTGGCGCAGCCCCCGCAGATCGCCTTGTCGGGCTCGGTGAACGTGCAGCGCAGCTGGCAGGCGGGACAGACGTACATGCACCCGCCGCACAGTCGGCAGGTCTCCGAGCGCTTGTCGAATGGGGTGTTGATCCGGCGCCGCTCGCCGCGCGCCTGGAAGCCGATGGCGCCCGCCATCATCTGCTCGTTGCACATCCGCACGCAGAGCCCGCACAGGATGCAGTCCTCGTGCTCCTGGCGGAAGCGCTGCTGGCGAACGCCGTGCGCGGAGGCGAGGTCCTGGATCGTGCGGGACTGCGGGCAGGAGGCGAGCAGCAGCTCGAGCACCATCCGTCGCGCGCGCACGACGCGGGTGGACGAGGTGCGCACCTTGAGACCCTCCTCGGCCGGGTAGGTGCACGAGGAGACCAGCTTGGCCCTGGGCCCTTCGCCGATCTCCACCACGCACAGGCGGCAGGCGCCGTACGGCGACAACCCCTCCATGTGGCACAGGGTGGGGATGGGAAAACCCAGGAACTGCGCCGCCTCCAGCAGGGTGGCGCCCTGCTCGACGGCGACGTGCAGGCCGTTGACGGTGAGGTTGATCATGCCCGGCCTCCCGGCCGAAGCGGCTCGGCCTTTGCCTCGTCGCGGGGTTGCGTGAAGGCGAGGTCGCAGCGCAGGCAGCGTCTTGCCTCGCGCTGGGCGTCCGCGGCCGAGAGCGCCGTCTCGACCTCGGCAAAGCTGCGCCGTCGCGACGGGATCGACAGGCGGGGCGTCGCGACCCGCGCGGCCGGCTCCGCTTCGCCCTCGGGGATCAGGGGTTCGACGTAGACCGCCGGTAGTCGCGGCTTTCTCGGCTGCACGAGCTCCTCGCCCCGCAGGTAGCGGTCGATCACGGTGGCGGCGCGCTTGCCGGAGGCGATGGCGTCGATCACGGTGTTCGGGCCGGTGACCACGTCACCTCCGGCGAACACGCCGGGCCGGTTGGTGGCCAGCGTCTCGGGGTCGGCCCGCACGGTGCCGGACTCGGTCACCTCGATGCGCGCCCCGCCGGCGACCGCAATGCAGTCGGTGTCCGAGCCCTCGCTGATCGCCACGATGAGGGTGTCGAGGGGCACGATGTACTCGCTGCCGGGAATCGGCACCGGTCTGCGGCGGCCGCTGTCGTCGAGTTGGCCGAGGCTGTTCTTGACGCACTCGATCCCGATCAGCCGGTTGTCCTTGGTGAGGATGCGCACCGGCGAGGCCAGGGGCTCGACGTTGACGCCTTCCTGGAGGGCGGCCTCGACCTCTTCCTCGAAGGCGGGCATCTCGTGCAGCGTGCGGCGGTAGAAGATGGTGACGCTCTCGACGCCTCCCTGGCGGAGCGCGACTCGGGCCGCATCCACCGCGGAGTTGCCGCCGCCGACCACGCCGACCCGCCCGCGGGCGAGCTTCTCGCCGCGCTGGTTCGAGGCCTTGAGGAATGTGATCGAGGGGTGGACGCCGGCGCTGTCCTCGCCGGGCAGGCCGAGCCGCAGGCTCTTGTGAGCGCCGAGGGCGACGAACACCGCCTTGAAGCCCGACTCGAGCAGGCCATCCAGGGTGACGTCACGACCTAGGGCCGTGTTGCACCGGAGCGTGATTCTCTCGTCGAGCAGCGAGGCGATCTCCTTGCGCACCACCTCTCGGGGCAACCGGTAGGCCGGGATCGCGGAGAAGAGCATCCCGCCGGGCTCCGGATCGGCCTCGAAGACGGTCACCCGATAGCCTTTGAGCGAGAGGTAGTGAGCGGCGGTCAGTCCCGCCGGCCCGGAGCCGACCACCGCGACCCGGACGCTCTCGGCGCCGGCGACCGGCTTCGGCACGGGCGTGTAGACCATCGGATCGACCCGATCGGTGACGAAGCGCTTGAGCGCCCGCACCGCGACCGGATCCCCGCCGGTGCTCCCGGCCCGGCAACGCTCCTCGCAAGGGTGGTTGCACACCCGAGCGCACACCGATGGGAAGGGGTTGGCCTCGCGGATCGCGAGGTACGCCTTCTCGTACTCGCCGCGGCCGATATGCGCGATGTAGCGCCACGCCTCGGTACCGAGCGGGCAGGCCGACTGGCAGGGCGCGCCGGTGAGGTCGTGGCAGACGAAGGCGTCGCACGTCCTCTGGACGATGTGGCGCTCGTACTCGGCGCGGAAGTAGCGGAGCGTGGAGAGCACCGGGTTGGCCGCGGTCTGACCGAGGCCGCACATGGTGGTGTCCTTGACGACGAGTGCGAGCTCCTCGAGCAGGTCGAGCTGGCCGAGGGTGCCCCGCCCGGCCGCAATGTCGTCGAGGATCTCCCACATCCGCTGGGTCCCCTTCCGGCAGGTGAAGCACTTGCCGCACGACTCGTCCTTGAGGAAGTTCATGAAGTACTTGGCGACGTCGACCATGCAGGTGTTGGCGTCCATCACGATCATGCCGCCGGAGCCCATGATCGTTCCCGCCTGGGCGAGGCTGTCGTAGTCGACCGGGAGGCTGAACATGGGTGTCGGGATACACCCCCCGGACGGGCCGCCGGTCTGCACCGCCTTGATCGCCGAGCTCCCGACGGCTCCGCCCCCGATCCCGTCCACGATCTCGGCGATCGTTGTGCCCATCGGCACCTCGACGAGGCCGGTGTTCTTCACCTTCCCGACCAGGCTGAAAATCTTGGTCCCGGCGTTTCTCTCGGTGCCGATGCGGGAGAAGGCCTGGGCGCCGACGGCAAGAACGACTGGTACGTTGGCCCAGGTCTCGACGTTGTTGATCGCGGTGGGCCGGCCGTCGATGCCCTTCTGGACCGGGAACGGCGGCCGCTGACGGGGCTCTCCCATCTTGCCTTCGATCGAGCGCATCAATGCCGTTTCCTCGCCGCACACGAAGGCTCCGGCCCCGCGCACCAGACTGATGTCGAACGAGAATCCCGTCCCGAGAATGTTCTCGCCGAGCAACCCGAGCTCGCGGGCCTGGCGGAGGGCGATGACGAGGTGCTTGATCGCGAGCGGATACTCGTTGCGGACGTAGATCACACCCTCAGTCGCGCCGGTGGCGAAGGCGCCGATCAGCATGCCCTCGAGGATGCTGTGCGGGTTGCCCTCGAGGACCGCGCGGTCCATGTACGCCCCGGGGTCGCCCTCGTCGGCGTTGCAGACGATGATGCGGCCGCGTCCGTCAGCCTGCCCTGCAAGCAACTGCCACTTCAGGCCTGTGGGGAAGCCGGCACCACCGCGACCGCGCAGGCCGGAAGCCTTGACCTCGTCGATGACCCAGCGCGGGTCGCCCCGCTCGAGGACGCGGACGAGCGAGCGATAGGCGCCAGAGGACACCGCGTCGGTGACCCGGATCGGATCGACCCGCTCGTTGGCCGCAAGGAGCTGGCGGGTCTGCCCGTGAAAGAACGGCAGGTCGTCCTGCCGGGCGACGCGTCTCCCGGTCTGGGGATCGATGTAGAGCAGGCTCTCGACGACCACGCCCTGGTCGACGGCGGCGACGATGCGGGCCATCTTCTCGCAATCGAGGCGCGGGTAGAAGATCCGCTCGGGCTCGACGAGCACCGACGGCTCCATCTGGCAGAAGCCGTGGCAGCCGGTGATTCGAAGGTGCACGCGGTCGATCGCCCCGCGCTGGAGGAGTTCGCGCTTGGCGATGCGGATGAGATCGTTCGCCCCGCTCGCCTGGCCGCAGGTCCCTGCCGGGATGACGAGCGTCGGCGTGGTAGGGTCGCGGGCGCCCGACAGCCGTCGTTGAAGCGACTTGAACGCCGCGATCGAGGACAGCCTTTCCATCTTCAGCGCTCCCTTCTTCCCGACGAGGCGGGTGGTACGGAGGTCGGCGTCTGCGTCGGTCGGCTCACAGGACGGCCTCTCTGAGGTCGAGACGGTGTGCGCGGCATCCACGGCGCGAGCAGATCTGCACGATGCCGCCACCGCGGACGACCATGGGCACCATCGGAGCGGTGCACTCGTAGCACGGCGCCGCTCCAGTCAGCTCCGCGTGGCAGTGAGGGCAGAAGAAGTTCACGACGGTGTCGAGGGGGATCTCGTGCTCGGACTCGATCTTGTACGACCCGTAGAGGCTGGAGAGAAGCAGCCAGCCGTGGGTGTCAGCAAACGAGGTCGTCACCTTGATGGCGGGGAACCCGTCGATGAGGTACGAGGAGTTCATCAGGCTGTGGTTGCAGCGAGCGCAGCTCACCTCGAGCGGGAAGACACGCTGGTCGCCACCGACCTGGATGGCGTCGAGCCCCTTCAGCGTGCGGTCGATGATCTGACCTACCGACGAGGTCGTGACATTGGGGAAGTAGTGACCGTCCGCGACGACGATCGGTCCGAGCGCACAGCCTCCGAGGCAGTTCTGCACCTCGACCGTGATGCTGCCGTCGGGTGTGGTGTCTCCCGGCGCGATCCCGAGCCGACGGCGCATCTCGTCGACGATCCGGGGAGCTCCACGGACGTGACAGGCGGTGCCGGTACAGCAGGTGACGAGGTGGCGTCCGCGGGGTTTGAGGCTGAACCAGCGGTAGAAGGTCGCCACGCCGTAGATGTCGACCAGCGAGCGGCCGGTCTGCTCGGCGACCATCCTGAGGGTATCGGCGGGGAGGTATGAGTAGCGAGCCTGGATGTCTTCCAGGATGGCGATCAGCTCGCCGCGTTCCCCGCGGTGCTTGAGGACGATGTCCCCAATCTCGGTCGTGACGCGTGCCTCGGCCATCGTGCCACCTCCGGTGCGATCGTTCCCAGCCCGGGCAGCGTCCGCATCACGCATACTCCGGGCAGTGCCAGACACCGCCTTCCGGCCGCGCGCGGACGCACGATGCCTGGTTGGCGCAGGTGCTGCAGAGGTCGTTCGTTCGACGCCTCGGGTGTCGGGGCGGCTGGTCGCCGGTGTGGGTGCGGCGGGACGGCACGGGCGGATGTGAGCCGCGACCGCGCGGGGCCGCGATGGGTCGGAATCGGCTGCACCGCCGGACCGGGCGACGTCCGGCCAGAGCCCGCGCGCAATTCTGGGTCTCGCGGCACGAGTCGCACAGGTCGCTCAAGCTGTGGCTGCGTGGCACCATGACCCCCGCGACGCCCGCGCTCGAAGCGCCGAGATCCTCCCAACCGCTCCGCAACACGACGTTTCGCCGGCAATCTGCTGGCGGGCAAGAGCAACTCGCGTGCCGTGATCGATGGTGCTCCCGGAGTGCGGAGAGTGCTTCCCGGCCGGCTCCCTGCGCGGCGTGGGCGGTCACGGCCGTGACCCGGCGCGCCGGGGACCATGCCCTCAGCAGTCTAGGAGCGGGCTTGTCGGGTTGGGGGCACGCCTCGCAACTCGCGACGGGGAGAATCTCCTCAGCGGGGCGTGATGCCCCACCCGTCTGGCGTCAGGAGGACCGGGCGCCGCGGCCCTTGAGCTTTTCACGAAGGGTCTTGCGGTCGATTCCGAGGATGCCTGCCGCTCGCGTGCGGTTGCCACCGCAACTCGCGAGGATGTTGGAGATGTGCGCGGCCTCGACCTCGGCAAGGGATCGGTTGAGGCCGCTCTCCTGAGTCACCGAGAAGCGCATCAGGGACGGGAGATCGGCGACGTCGATGACCTCGCTCTCGGACATGACGATGAGGCTCTGTACGACGTTCTCGAGCTCCCTGACGTTGCCGGGCCACTGGTGGGCGCGGAGCGCGCGCAGGGCCGCGTGCGAGAACTCCGGAACCGGCCTGCCGAACTCGGCGGCGAACTTGCAGGTGAAGTGGTTGGCGAGGAGGAGAATATCGTCGCCCCGCGCGCGCAGCGCGGGTATCGGTATGGAGAGCACGTTGAGGCGGTAGAAGAGGTCCTCGCGCAGGATCCCCTTCTCGACCAGCGAGAGCGGCTCGCGGTTGGTCGACGCGATGATCCGGACATCGACCTTCCTGGTACGCGTCGCCCCCACCATGCAGACCTCCCGATCCTGGAGAACGCGCAGCAGCTTGACCTGCATCGACGCGCTGGTCTCGCTGATCTCGTCGAGGAAGATGGTGCCGCCGTCGGCGGTCTGGAAAAAGCCGGCCCGCGACTCGGCCGCCCCCGTGAACGCGCCTTTGACGTAGCCGAAGAGTTCACTCTCAAGGAGACCCTCCGGGATCGCGCCGCAGTTCACCGCCACGAATGGAGCCGAGGCGCGCGAGCTGCCATAGTGGATGGCGCGGGCGACCAGCTCCTTGCCGGTGCCGCTTTCTCCCGATATAAAGACGGTCGTCGAGGTGGCGGCGGCCTTGGCAACCGCCCTGAAGACGTGCCGCATCCCCTCGGACTCTCCGATCAGACCCTGCGGAGCGCGGGGCGTTGCCAGCGACCTCGCTCGACTCGCCCGCCGCAGGTGGAGCTTCTCGAGGGCGCGAGAGACCGCGGCGAACAACTCCTCGTCGGTGAAAGGCTTGGAAAGGTACTCCTCGGCCCCGCTCTTGACCGCCTCGACCGCGCCTTCAACGGTGGCATACCCGGTGATCATCATGACCTCGGTGTCCTTGAGGTTCTCCCGCACATGGCGGACCAGCGCGAGACCGTCGATCCCCGGCATCTTGAGGTCCGTGACGACGAGATCGACGGCAACCGAAGCGAGGATCCGGATCGCTTCCGGGACGCTTGAAGCGGCGACAACCCGATAACCCCGCGCGGACAGGTTGCGCTCGAGAACCTCGAGGGTCGTGAGCGCGTCGTCGACGACGAGGATCTGCTCTCTCTCGCGGACAGGCACCATCGCCCTCACCTCATTCCCCACCTGCGCTCCTGTCGACCGGGAACCTCACCTCGAACCGTGCGCCCTTACCGACCTCGCTGTCGAACGCTATCGAACCCCCGTGCGCGGAGACGATCCCGTGCACGACGCTCAGTCCCAGTCCCGTGCCCTGGTCGATGTCCTTCGTCGTGAAGAAGGGCAGGAAGGCCTTTGCCTTGACCTCGTCGGTCATCCCGACGCCTGTGTCCTCCACGACCAGCACGACGGATCCGTCGGCGCGGCGCGTGGCCACGGTCAGCATTCCGCCTGTGGGCATCGCCTGGAGGGCATTGACGACGAGATTGACGAGGACCTGCTGGAGCTGCGAGGGGTCAGCCTTGATGGCCGGCAAGCTCGGAGTCAACTCGCGGCGGAGCTGGATGGCCTGTTTGGCGCAGCGGGCCTCGAGGAAGAAGAGACCGTGCTCGACCATCTGGTTGAGGTCGACAGGCGCCGTCATCGGTGGCGTTTGCCGGGCAAACAGCATTAGCTTGCGTACCACCTCGCGGGCGTGCAGCGTCGCCGCGACAATCTTCTCCAGGTCGCGGCGGACGCCCTCGCCCAGTTCGGGGGCCTTGGCTGCCAGCTGGGCGAAACCCAGGATATTCCCCAGGGGCTCGTTGAGCTCGTGGGCGACACCGGCGGCGAGTTGGCCGATGGTCGCGAGCCGATCGGCATGTCGCAGCTGGTCTTGGAGGCGGGAGCGTTCCTCGCCGGCCTCGCGTCGCTCAACAATGAGGGCGAGCTGGGCGGCCACGGCAACAATGAGGTCGCGCTCCTCCTTGAGGAACGGGCCCTCGAACAGCTCGGGAGCGTCCTGGGTGTAGATCACCTCAACGTGGCCGCGACACCGTGCATTAACCACGATGTCGGCAGTCTGCCGATGCGGACCCTCGGCGAAGTCCGCCGTCAGGTAGTGGCGACCGTCAAGTACGATCCGGGCACGGCAGACGCCCGGGTACTGCCAGGCGGGTGGCAGAAGGTCGGCGATGCCCTGGACCAGCTCCGGCAGGCCGATTTCCGGACGGTCGGCCACCTGTGTGATTCCGTACAGACAGGTGAGCTCCTTGACCCGCTCACGCAGTGCGGCCTGAGCCTGCTGATCCGCGAGGGCGGTCCCGAGTACCGGTGCAAGATGTTCCAGCGTCTCGACCTCGGTGACCTCGAAGGGAGCTCCGCCATGGCGCTGCAGGCAGAGCAGACCGATGGTGTTCGGGCCGTCGACCAGCGGGACCAGCGCCGCCGATGCCTGTCGGTCCCTCCTGCGCACCACTCGCTGTCGGGGAACCCGGCGGACACCTCCGTCTGATCTCCGCTCACCGTCGAGGAGGAGCCGTTCCGCCATCTCGGCGAGGCTTCGCGGCGATGCCGTTGAGGCCGTCCGTCCCGCCCGAGCCACGGTCTCGCCGAACGAGGTGGTGAAGGCGACGTCCCCGTCCGACCCTGCCAGGCTGCGGCACCGCAGATGCCTCACACCCTCCCGCAGCCAGAGCTCGACGGTGTCGGCTGCGAAGAGGTGGTGCAAAGCCTCCCCGACGGTTCTAAGGTACATCGCCCGCGGGAGCTCGCGACTTGCCTCGCCGTGAAGCCGATCGACGAGGATGTTCAAGGCCTTGGCCGGGGCGGTCCCCTGGTCTTCGCGTTTCCGGTTCTGGCGGATCGGTCTGGCCACCCGCACCTCGAGAGATCATACCGCTCGCAGCGCTCGGCTGACGGTCGGCTGGCCGAGGTGGGTCAACGGAGGGAACGAGGGACCCCCGGCCACGTGGTGCTTCGGGACGAGCATACTATGGCGTCGCTGTTCCCGTCAGCAAGGTGCCTTTGAAAGTAGCGAACGGGCGGTCGCTTGCTATACTTTCGCGGCTGATGTCGGCGATCCCACCGGGCCACCGCTCGTCACTCCACGAAGCCCTCAACCGAATGGGTTGGCGGCAAGAGCGGCTGGGCGACGAGTGGGAGCACATGCCCCCTGGGGACCTCAACACGGCACTGACGATGTCGCTCGTGCTCGCCGGAGTCACGGTTAGCGACAACCTCGAGGTGTGGCAACATGCCGTCTATAAGGCCAGCCGCCGCAGACTCTTCCCCTCCCGCTTTGGAGAGCTCGCGGACACTGAGAGCAAGGTCGCGGAGTACTTCTTCCCTCTTGCCCAGGCTGTCCTCGAGGAGCAGGTCAGGCGTGCCGGGAAGGGGATCGCTGTCCGCCTTCCCTTCCACCCCCTGGAGGAGAGCGAAATCGTGGCCTCACCGTCGGGCGAAGAGTACCGGCGACTCGTTGGGCTGGTCGAGCAGGACACGCTCCTGGTCTGCTACGCCATGGCCCAGCAGTGGCTTGGCTACTCGATCGCGGACCATATCCTGGGCGTGACCGGCCTTGCCCTGTGGATCGGCCGACAGCTCGCCCGCGTGGTTCCGGTTGACCTGCCCCTGCTCCACGGCGCATCAATCGGCCATGACGTCGGAAAGTTCGGCTGCCTCGGCGACGAGGAGCGGCGGATCCCTAGGCTCCACTACTACTACACGCACCAGTGGTACGCGAGCCGTAACCTGCCAAGCCTTGGTCACATCGCCACCAACCACTCGACCTGGGACCTCGAGCAGGTCCGCCTGCCGGTCGAAACCCAGCTCCTGATCTACGCGGATTTCCGGGTCAAGGATGCGGCCGGCCCGGATGGCCGACCGAGGATGTCGATCATCTCGCTGCGCGAGGCGTTCGGTGCCATCCGTGACAAGCTGGAGAACCTGGACCGGGCCAAGATCGCCCGCTATCAGGCCGTGTACCGCAGGCTGCGCGATCTCGAAGACTATCTCCTCCACTTGGGCGTGGAACTTGACATGCCTGGGTTCGACACCGGTGCGCCGCCGAAGCCCGACCTCCCCCGTGGGCTGGCCATCGTCGATGTCCTGGCCGGCAGGCAGCGTCCCGACGTTATCGCCCTCGCCAGCGGACAGACGATCGCGACGGCCGTACGCCTCTTCACGACGGCCCACAACATCGGGGTCATGGAGCGCTTGCGCGACGTCCCGGCGCTCCGGGTGCTCCTCGAGGAGGCAAGATCGTTCGAGGGGTGGAGGGATCTGAGGATCTACATCGGAATCCTGGGAGAGTACTCGGCCGCGCTCTCGATGGAGCAGAAGGAGCTGGCGCTGGACTTCTTCTTCGAGCTCCTTAGCCACCGCGACGACGACGTCCGCTATCACGCAAGTAACCGGATCGGCGATCTTCTCGCGCTCGGCGAGGACTTCTGGCGCAAGGATCTGCCCGACGGGATCGTTCCGGAGAACGGGAGCTGGGTGCTCGGGCAGCTCGATCGCGTACTCTCTCTCCTTGAGCTCGCCTCGCCCGAGGCCGAGGAGGACATGGGCCCGACCGAGCGGGTGGTGTATGCGGTCCCCGTAATCCTCAGGCGGCTCATACGCCATGCCGAAGCGAGCCTGCGGGCGCAAGCCCTCGAGAGGATCTTCGCGAATCTCTCCCAGCGCGTGCACGATCGGCGGCCCCTGGTCGGCCTGTACGTCTGCGAGTCGTTCGAGGTGCTCCTCCCCTACCTTACGGCGGAGCAGAAACTCCAGCTGCCCGAGATCGCCCTGGCCTGGGCCCATCACGAGGTGGAAAACACCCGCTTGATGGCGTGGCGGCTGCTCGTCGGGTTGGCGAGGGAAACCGGCGAGTTGCCGGAGCTGCTGCCGGGCGTGCGCTACGCGGTGGAGCTACTCTCGCGTCGGATTTCGGCGGGCATGCTGGTCGCGGAGCTCCACCTGCTCGAGGAGATGGCGGCCCGGTCGGGGGTGACCCGGCTCGCCGAGCGTTGCCGAGAGCTGCGAGAGACCGACCGGGCAGCCATGCGCGAGGTGCTGCTGCGCAACCTCAAGGCGCGTGTGGGGTGGGTGGAGAAGAAGGTCAACTGCGACTACTTGCGCGCGGCGGCGTTGACCCGGGTGCAGCAGGGCCAGGATCCCGAGTCGTACTTCGCTGCCGAAGTCGCCGCCCACCTCGCCAACATGCTCAAGGTCAGCCGCGTCGAGGGCACCCGCTTTCACGCTGGTCGCTGCCTGCTGGAGATTTCACGGGTGCTCGCTGTCCCGCAGCGCAACGACCTCATGGTCGAGCTCATCCGGTCCCTCCAGCTCGACGTGGTGGCGATCACACGGTACATCCCGCGCTTCCTGGGCGCGATCCTGGCAACGCTGCCTGAGCAGGAGTTCGACGAGGCGCTGGACGACATCGAACTCCATGTTCGGCGCGGCAGCGAGCTGCTCCAGCAGCTCCTGCTCCAGACCGTGGGCTGGGTGATCGCGTCACTGCCGGTCGAGCGTCTGCGGGATGGGGTGCTGCGCCGCCTCGCCGGCATACTCTTGGGGGCGCTGGCAGAGACGCGAACGAGCACAGTTCATGAGGGCTATGCGCAGATCGCGATGGTGCTGGACCGGCTCGCCCCCGACAGCAACAGCTCGGCGCCGCTGACCCTGTTCCTGCGCATGGTCTCCAAGAGCGTCCTGTCGCTGATCACGCACCCGCCCGGCGACACGGGGCGTTTTCTCCTCATCGCTTCTGCACTCAACCACATGGATCGCGCGATGAGCCAGTCCGGGCGCCGGCTGAGGTTCCCGAAACGACCGCCGGTGGCCTTTCTCCCGGGGACCTTCGACCCGTTCACCCGGGCACACGCCGACGTGGTCACGCGTGTGCTCGCGCAGGTCGACGAGGTCCTGGTCCAGGTGGACGACTACTCGTGGCGGAAACACACGCAGCCCCGACAGGTGCGCAAAGAGCTAGCCTGGATGGCGCTTGCTTCGATCCCCGAGGCGTTCGAGGCGCCATTCGAGCCTCCGGTCAACCTCGCGAACCCGGACAGCGTCCGGCAGCTCGTGCGCCGTCTCGGGCGCCGCGAGGTGTGGATCGTCGTTGGGACGGATGTGCTGGAAGGGGCCAGCGCTTACCGGGATCCGGAGAGCCCGATCTGGGACCTTGCGCATCTTGTCGTGGTGAGGGAGAACCACAGCTCGCAGGGGTGGCAAGATAAGCTCGGCAGATTCCGCGGGCGGGTACAGGTCGTCAACGTCCCGCCGCGCGCGAAGGCGATCTCCTCAACCACCCTCCGCGAGGCGCTCGACTCGGGCGACGACCTCGAACTGCTGTGCGACCCGCTGGTCGGCCGGACACTGCTGGAGCGTCGACTTTATGTCAACTATCCTTCCACCAAGGACCAGGTGCGTCCCCCGCGTTACTCGCTCCGCATTTACCGGAGCTGGGAGCGGGTTCCTCCCGGGCTGTCGAACTTCGTGCAGATCTCGTCGCTGCCGCCTGCAGCGAGGTGGGCCGGGAGGCGGTTCGAGGTGTGCGCGGTCGTAGCGCGGGACGGTGGCGCGCCGCTCGCGGCGGTCTCCTGGCGCGAGGTCACGGCCGCCGCGCTTCCTGTCGAGCTGAACGACCCAGCTCTCGCGGTCTTGCCCGAGCGGCGACTGATCGGACCAGGCGCGCTGGTCGACACCTTCGCCGCGGGGGGCGATGGCGCTGAGCCCGGAGGGTATGGAACGCTGCTTTCCCGGGTGATGGCGCGCTGGCTCGATGCAGGCCTCCTCTTCGCGCTTGCTGCGGTCCCCGCAAGAGATGACGGCCCTCTCTGGCGGGCCCTGCAGGAGTACGGCGCGTGCTGGCTCTCGGACCGGCCCGACTCTCAACAGGACAGCCTGCGGTGGGCGGCCGTCCGGCTCTCCGATCCTCTGGTCCTGGTCTGGGACCTGGAACAGGCCCTCCAGCCGCCCTATGCAGCCGAGCAGGCGGTGGTGGACGCAATCGCCGAGTCCCGCCGGGCCTTAGCCCGCTACTTTGCTGACCGGGCGCCGGGCAACGGAATGCTCCACCTGTTCGAGCGGGAGACCAAGCGGGTGGTCGTGGAATGGGCGCGGGAGCGCCTTGCGGACCAGGGCCGGAAGCGCAATTGGGTCGTGCTCGGCCTCGGCCGCCAGTTCCACCGCGACATCGTCGGCGAGTGCCCAACCCTGGCCATCGACCTCGAGCGCTTTCTCACCTGGCAGGGGTACGAGGGAGGTGTTCACCCGGCCGTGGGGAGCCCGCCACTTGAACTCCAGCTCCACACCGCGAAAGAGCTCGGACGCGACGCCCTCCTGCTCGCTCCTTTCCTCGACAGCGAGGAGCCGGTGCTTCGTGTCCAGGCCGCTGCGCGGGCGGCAGGCGTGGTGTTGCGCGAGGTCCTGGTCGGCGTGACCAGTGCGTCCGTACATGCGGCCCTCCACCTCCAGGGCATCCTCCACCACTGCGGCGCGGTACTGCCCCGATGGCAGGGCGTGATCCGCGAGAGCGCACTGATGCCTTACCTGGGAGGGTGGAGCATTCTCGGTCGACACCCCCTCGAGATCGGTTCGCTCCGCCCGTCCCTCAACGATTGCCTGCCCTATCACCACCCGCACCCGCTCGGTCTCGACGATGCGGCGGCGCTGGACTTCTCGCGCCTAGTCCTCGACCACTCGTGCCGGCTCCTGAGACGCCTGGAGGAGATCTTCCGGTCGCGTGAGGGGCGGCTCCTGGGATTACTCGACCTGGCTGCAGTCGTGAGGACGCCGCGGTGTCCGCCCTTCCCGCAGGGGTTCGTGCCACCTCGCGGACGGGTCCCGAGCGAGCTGCTTTCCGAGGATCTCGAGGCCCTGGCCCGTCTACACCCCGAAAGCCACCAGGCACACAAGACAAGGTGGAGGCTGGATTGACGCTGTTCGGAAACGGACGGGTCGCGGTCGCGGACGACCCCGCGACGGCCGAGCAGCTTGGGTGGCCGAGGCGAAAGCGGTCGGCCGCGGCAGCGGAGATCGTCCTGTGCCGTCGAGACGGTGACCCGGCGTGCGAGCCGTGGATCGTCCCGCAAGGCTGGCGGCCGCTCGAAGGCGCGCGCTCTCTCTGGGCGCCGAGGACTGGCCCCGCCTCTTGGCGGTACATCGCCGGGGTGCCTGGGCTGTCGCGGTATCTGTCAGCGATGGCCGCACCAGTGCGCCGCGCCGGAGCACGGGTCGCCCTCGCGGGCCTGGGACGTGTCGGAGGGACCGCGGCTGCGGCGGTGATGGCGCTGCCACGGAGCATGTCGGGTATCGATGAACTCCTGATCCACGATGTCGACCGCGGCAACGCCGAACGATGGCTGCTGGAACTGAAATCGATCGCACAGTGGCGCGTGCCTCAACCCGGCCCTCGGGTACGGCTGGCCAGCGTCGTGGAGATGTTCGAGAAATGCGACGCGTTCATCTTCGCCGCGACCGAGAGCGTGCCGCCGGTGGGCTGGAGCGGAGATGTGCGACGGGCCCAGTTCGCCCCGAACCGCGAGATCCTCGCGGGATTCCTCAGGGAGGCGAGGAAAGCTGCCTTTACCGGGATGTTCTTGGTCGTCTCCGACCCGGTCGAGCTGCTCGCTCAGGCCGCCTTCCACGATAGCAACGTCGACCAGCGTGGGCGCTTCAGCGGCCAAGGTCTCGCGCCCGAGCGGGTCGCCGGTCTCGCGCTCGGGGTGATGTGGGCTCGAGCCCTGGCATGCGCCCGCGAGCTGGGCTGGGAAGAGGAGTTCCGGCGCCGCGGAGGTGCATTCGGTCCCCACGGCGTCGACATCGCCGTCTTCGACGACCTCCGCGCGCCGGATCGGGAGCGTTCGGAGCGGCTCACGCGGGCGGCCCGCGAAGGTAACTATCAGCTGCGCGAGAGGGGTTTTCTTCCCTACGTCGGCCCCGCCTTCTCATCGGTCGCCCTCACGCTGCCGGGACTCCTGGCGGGCCGGACCGTGCCCCTGAGCCCGTTCGTCGGGGGCCTGTACTTCGGCGCTCCGGGGCGCCTGCAGTGGGGGGTCTACCCTTCGCCGAGCCGGGTCGCCGCCGGCGTGCGAGCGGCCCTCGCAGAGCTCCACCACCGACTGAGTGCCGGCCTCGACGCGCTCGAGCTGACCTTCCGCCCCCGAGCGAGGCGCTCCGGGTAGCTCTCAGGGGCCCGGCTCGTGCAAGCTCGGCCCGTCACCTCTGACCTCCGGTCATTGGGGTTCGGCTCGGCCCGACTCGCGGTTGGGAGGCCCCGGTGGCGACCAGCGAAACGGACACGCACGTCATGCCGCTGGCCCGAATGGGCAGCATTGCACTGGCTTGACAGCATTGTGCCTCCGTGGTACAAGCGCCACAGAATGCGGGGAACTTCGCCCCACTCAGCGGGGCATTCGGACTCAATACGACCACGGGAAACCCGGGAGCGGCTGGGGAGTGGCGGCGGAAAGGAGGGTCGAGGGCAGGGCGGGTGGTGGGAGCGGTGGTGACCGTCGGAAGAGGAAGCGGTTCAGGCAGCACTGTCTCGAGGTTCGCGCTTCGGTTCGGGTCGCAGTGAACGTCAAGGGAATCATTCGGACAAAACGGAGGAACCCTATGAGCGTTACGAAGACCGTGGACAGATTCATGGAACTCCTTGTCGCCAAGAACCCCGCCGAGCCGGAGTTTCACCAGGCGGTCAAGGAGGTCGTCGAGTCCCTCGTGCCCTGTCTCGAGCGCCACCCGGAGTACATCGAGCACAAGATCCTCGAGCGGATCAGCGAGCCCGATCGCGTCTACATCTTCCGTGTCCCGTGGCAGGACGACCGGGGCGAGATCCATGTCAACCGCGGCTTCAGGGTCGAGTTCAACAACGCCATCGGACCGTACAAGGGAGGACTCCGGTTCCACCCGACGGTCAACCTCGGGATCCTCAAGTTCCTAGGCTTCGAGCAGATCCTCAAGAACAGTCTGACCACCCTGCCGATGGGTGGTGGGAAGGGAGGCAGCGATTTCGATCCCAAGGGCAAGTCAGACAACGAGGTGATGCGCTTCTGCCAGAGCTTCATGAACGAGCTCTACCGCCACATCGGGGCGAACATCGACGTTCCGGCTGGTGACATCGGCGTGGGCGGCCGCGAGATCGGCTATTTGTTCGGCCAGTTCAAGAAGCTGACGCACTCTTTCGAGGGAGTGTTTACGGGCAAGGGACTCAACTGGGGAGGCTCGCTGATCCGCCCCGAAGCCACCGGGTACGGTTGCGTGTACTTCGCCCAGGAGATGCTGGCAACGCGCGGCGACTCGTTCAAGGGCAAGACGGTCGCTGTGTCCGGCGCCGGAAACGTCACGCAATACGCTGTCGAGAAGGTGAACCAATTCGGCGGCAAGGTGATCAGCCTCTCCGACTCGAACGGGACGATCGTCGACAAGGAGGGCGTGAGCGGCGAGAAGTGGGACTTCTTGATGGAGCTCAAGAACGTCCGGCGGGGCCGCATCAAGGAGTACGCCGACCATTACAAGTGCGAGTACTTCGAGGGCATGCGGCCCTGGTTCGTGAAGTGCGACATCGCGCTGCCGTGCGCGACCCAGAACGAGATCTCCGGCGACGACGCGCGAATGCTGGTGAAGAACGGTTGCTACTGCGTCTCCGAAGGCGCCAACATGCCCACCTCGCTCGAGGGCGTCGAGGTGTTCCTGAAGCACAAGATCCTGTACGGCCCCGGTAAAGCAGCCAACGCCGGCGGCGTCGCCGTCTCCGGTCTCGAGATGTCGCAGAACAGCCTTCGGCTGTCGTGGACTCGCGAGGAGGTTGACCAGCGGCTGCACGGGATCATGAAGTCGATTCACGAGGCCTGTGTCACCACCGCCAAGGAGTATGGGGATGCCGGCAACTACGTGCTGGGGGCGAACGTCTCGGGCTTCATCAAGGTGGCCGACACGATGATCGACCAGGGGCTGGTCTAAGTCGCGCGGCGAAAAAGAAAGCCGCCGGTGGGGGAGGGCCAGCCCTCCCCCACCGGCGTTACTGAACCGGAAGCGAGGATCTCGCTACCAGTCGATGGCGGGCTCGACACCGCGGTGATTGGTGCCCAGGTGCCCGCAGGGAGGTCCGCGAGCGTTGGCCGAGGGCAGAGGGCAGATCAGCCGGTACGGCATGAGGACCGAGCAGTTCTCGGCTCTGATGCCGTATCGCGTCCAGCAGGTCCTGCTCGTCGCTTCTCGCTACGACTCCTTCCTGCTCGAAGAGGAAGGCCAACTCGCAGAGTTGCTGGCCCGCGAGTACCGCAACCTCGAGTTGCATATCAGGCACGTTCCGAGGTTCGTCACCGCGGAAAGCGGGAAAGCTGCCCTGGAGCTGCCGGCCACGATTCCCCTGGACATGGTGGTGACGACCACGCGGCTGCCCGACATGCCGCTCGCGGCGTTCAGTCAGCGCCTCAAATCGGCGTACCCCGGACTCCCGCTCGGCGTGCTCGTGCCTCACGCCTGGGACATGCCGCGGCTGGCCGGGCTGCGCGAGTCCGGACTGGCCGACTGGGTCTTCCTCTGGCAGGGCGACGCGAAGGTCCTTCTGGCTATGATCGAGCAGGAGGAGGACCGGCGCAACGCCGATCATGACGTGCTGGTCGGCGGGGTCCGGGTCATCATCGTGGTGGACGACGACGTCCGATTTCAGTCGTTCCTCCTCCCACATCTCTACGCCGAGGTCACCCAACAGACAGCGCGCCTGATGGCCGAGGGACTGAACCTCTCGCACCGCCTGCTCCGCCTGCAGGCCCGGCCCAAGGTGCTGCTCGCGACCTCATTCGAGGAGGCCCAGGCGCTCTTCGAACGGTACGGAGAACAGGCCCTCGCGGTCATCGCCGATGTCAGCTTCCCGCGAGGCGGCCAGCTCAACGAGACGGCGGGCTTTGGGTGGGCCGACCTGTGCCGGGAGGCGGACCCGGATCTCGCGGTGCTCCTGCAGTCCTCCGATCCGGTCCATGTCCACCGCGCGGCGCGGTCCGGCGTCGCCTTCGTCCACAAGGAGTCGGGATCGTACGTCGCGGAGCTGCGCCGATTCCTGCTCGAGAGCTGCAGCTTCGGCGACTTCGTCTTCCGCCAACCCGGCAAGGCCGAGGTCGGGCGCGCGAGGAACCTGCGCGAGTTGCTCGCCGAGCTCGGACGGGTGCCCGAGGCGTCGATCGAATACCACGCGGCCCACAACCACTTCTCTCGCTGGTTCGCCGCCCGCACCGAGTTCGAGCTAGCGGCCATGGTGCGCCCCAGGAGGGTGAGTGAGTTTCCCTCGATCGCGAGGCTGCGCTCGTACCTCGTGAGAACAGTCGAGGGCTACCTTCGCGAGATCCAGCGGAACGTCATCGCGGACTTCGATCTCGAACGCTACGACGACTTTGTGGCGTTCGCAAAGGTGGGCGGCAGCGCGCTCGGGGGCAAGGGGAGGGGGCTGGCGTTCGTGCAGCGGCTCCTTGCCGAGGAGCGTCCCGATCTGCACGGCGCCGAGGTCGCAGTCCCGCAGACCTTGGTCCTGGCGGCCGACGTGTTCGAGGGCTACCTCGAGACCAACAATCTCCGCCACCTGATCGGCGAGGCCCACGGGCTGTCGGATGCCGAGGTCCTGGACGCCTTCCGCCAGGGGCGCTTCGACCGCCCAATGCGCGCCCAGCTCGCGGCCTTCCTTCAGGTCGTCCGCGACCCGCTGGCGGTGCGGTCGTCGAGCGTTCTCGAGGACTCGCCCTACCAGCCCTTCGCGGGCGTCTACGCCACCGTGATGCTGCCCAACAACCACCCCAGCCTGGACGTTCGCCTCGCCCAGATGCTCGAGGCAATCAAGGTGGTCTACGCCTCAACCTACATGAAGGCGGCGCGGGACTACTTCGAGACAACACCCCACCGGCTCGAGGAAGAGCGGATGGGCGTGCTCCTCCAGCGGCTTGTCGGGAGGCGTCACGGTGACCGGTTTCACCCTCTCCTCTCGGGCGTGGCCTCGTCGTACAACTTCTACCCTTTCAGAGACATGAACCCGGAAGACGGAGTCGCAATGATCGCGCTGGGGCTCGGCAAGGCGGTCGTCGAGGGGTTCGAAGCGCTCCGCTTCTGCCCGCGCTACCCCCAGGTGCTACCGCAGTTCTCCTCGGTCAAGGACATCCTGAAGAACGCTCAGCGTCGCTTCTGGTCGCTCGACATGACCACAATGGACCTCATCCCGGGCTTGCCTGTCGACAGTAATCTCGTCCAACTTGACGTCCGCGACGGTCTCGACGATCCCGCGGCCGCCCAGATCGCCTCGACCTACATCCGCGCCAACGATTCCATAGTCGACGGGATCGCTCGTGGCGGAACCCCGCTCGTGACCTTCGCGAGGCTGCTGAAAGGGCGAGGGTTCCCGCTCGGGGACGTACTCAGCTGGCTCCTGCAGGTCACCCAACGGGGGATGGGGATGCCTGTCGAGATCGAGTTCGCGCTCGACCTGGTACCCGATGCCGGAGACCAGGTCCTGTCTGTCCTCCAGGTCCGCCCGATGGTAGTCGAGCTAGCTGGAACCGCCGCCAACCTCGCCAGCCTTCCCCAGGAGCGCATCGTCGCGCAATCGAACGGTGCGCTCGGTCATGGCCGCAGCGAACCCCTCCACGATGTGGTTGTCGTCCTCCCCGACCTCGATCGCAGTCGAACACCCGAAGTGGTGGTCGCCCTGGAGCGGCTCAACCGGGAGCTGCGCGAGGCCAGGCGACCCTACCTGCTGATAGGCCCGGGCCGGTGGGGGTCACGTGACCCGTGGCTGGGCATTCCCGTCGTGTGGGCGCAGATCTCTGGCGCCCGCGCGATCGTCGAGGTCGATTTCGCCGACCTCGACGTCGAGCCGTCGCAGGGCTCGCACTTCTTTCATGTCCTCACCTCGTTCGGGATCCCCTACCTGCCGGTTCACCAGCGTCATGGCCAGGGCCACGTCAACTGGGGATGGCTGGCGTCCCGGCCGGCAGAACGCGAACTCCTCGACGGTAAGCTCCGCCACCTCCGCCTTACGGCTCCCCTGGGTGTGATCCTCGACGGCGCCACGCGCGCGGGTGTCGTCGTGGCCGGGGAAGGGTAGACGGGGTCTCCGGCGCGATCTTGGTACCTACGCGAGGTGACACTTCCTTGACTCGGGTCCGGCGCCGCGAGACACTCAAACGGAGAGAGCGGATAGGGCAAGATCAATGAGCGGAGCGCCTTTCAACCCATACGCTGTAGCACAAGCGGAGCTCGACCGAGCTGTCGGACTCGTGGGCCTCGACGTGGTCATGGCCGCGTTCCTTCGCGAGCCGGTCCGCGAGGTCAGCTTTCGCGTCCCGGTTCGTATGGACGACGGGACCGTGAGCCTCTTCTGGGGCTACCGGGTCCACCACAACGACGCACTTGGGCCGGCGAAGGGTGGGGTGCGTTTCCATCCCGCCGCCGGCACGGACATCTTCCGCGCCAAGGCGATGTGGACGACCTGGCGGTGCGCGCTCCTCGACATCCCGCTCGGAGGTGCGTATGGGGGGGTCGTCTGCGATCCCCACGGTCTTTCCGCCGCCGAGCAGGAAAGACTTTGCCGCGGGTGGGTCAGGAGACTGGCGCGATGCCTGGGCCCGGACGAGGACGTGCCCGAGCCGGACCTCGGAACCAACGCGCAGCATATGCTATGGATGCTCGACGAGTACGAGACGATCGCGATGGGCAAGCGTCCGGGTGCCTTCACGGGGAAGCCGGTCGGCATGGGGGGCTCTCTCGGTCGTCTGGAAGCTACCGGCTACGGGCTCGTCTTTACCGTTCGCGAAGCGCTCAAGGAGCTGGGCGTGGATCCGGGGAACGCCCGCGCATCAGTTCAGGGGTTCGGGGCGGTCGGGCAAAGTGCGGCCCGACTGTTCCGCAAGCTCGGCGGTGAGGTCGCGTGCGTCGCGGCATGGGAGCCCAAGGAAGGCCGCTCCGTGGCGTTCTCTCGCGAGGGCGGCGTCGACGTTGACGAGCTTGCCGGCATCACCGACGCGTCCGGCACCATCGATCGTGTACGTGCGATCGAGGCCGGCTATCAGGTTGGCGAGGGTGACGAGTGGCTCGCCCGACCGGTCGACGTCCTGATCCCAGCTGCCCTTGAGCAGGCGATCACGGAGGAGCAGGCGGCACGCATGCCTCCCAGGGTCCGGATCGTCGCAGAAGGCGCCGACGGCGCCACCACACCGGAGGCCGACGCCCTCCTCTCGAGTCGGGGGGTGATCATCATCCCGGATTTCCTCGCCAACGCCGGAGGCGTGACTTGCAGCTACTTCGAGCAGGTCCAGGCGGCGATGAACTTCTACTGGCAGAAGGAGGAGGTCCTGGCACGCCTCGACCGAGCGCTGACCGAGGCGTTCGTGACGGTCAGCGAGATGGCGCGCACGCGGAAAGTGACACTGCGCGACGCGGCCCATGTGATCGCGGTGTCGCGGGTGGCGGCCGCCTGCCGCGGCCGAGGCTGGGTGTAGGGGTGGTCGAAGGGAGGAAGACCGGAGCGGGATTGGCGGCAGGTCACGAAGCCGGAGGGACCTAGGTGGTGAGCGACAGGATCGTGCACTTCTCCCGCGACTCCTTCGGCCCGGACCAGCCGTTCACCGTCATCGGCAAGGGCGAGCTGGGCGGGAAGGCGCAGGGTCTCGCGTTCATTCAGCGGACCCTTGCCGACCGCCTTGGTCCGGGCCAGACGGCCGGCATCCGAGTGGCCATTCCGACCCTGACGGTCGTCACGACGAGCCTGTTCGACACCTTCGTCGGCCACAACCAGCTCGGTGCGATGGAGGCCTCCGGCTTGCCGGACGACCGGATCGCCCGCGCATTCCTGCGGGCAGAGCTTCCGGTGGAACTGGTCGGCGACCTGTGGGCACTGATCGACCGGGCCCGCGGGCCTCTCGCCGTGCGCTCCTCGAGTCTCCTGGAGGACATTGCCGGCCGACCGCTGGCCGGAGTGTACGCGACCAAGATGATCCCCAATTCCGAGCCCGATCCCGATGCCCGGTTCCGCCAGCTCGTGGAGGCCATCAAGCTCGTGTGGGCCTCGACGTACTTTGAGGAGGCACGGACCTACCGCAGCACAGTCGGGAGCGACGACGAGCATATGGGCGTGATCGTCCAGGAGGTCGTCGGCCTGGGGCACGGCCAGCGCTTTTACCCGAACGTCTCTGGAGTAGCCCGCTCGATCAACTACTACCCCTCCGGCTACGCCCGCCCCGAGGACGGTGTGGTCGAGCTCGCTCTCGGCTTGGGCAAGTGGATCGTCGACGGCGAGCCGGTGTGGGGCTATTCGCCGGCCTTTCCCAAGGCGCCTCCGCCGTTCAATGACCTGAATGAGATGCTCAGGTTTACCCAGAACGCCTTCTGGGCGATCAACCTTGGCACTGCGCCCTACGACCCGGCGAAAGAGACGGAGTACATGCTCCGCTGTGAGCTCGCAGCGGCGGAGGCGGACGACACGGTCCGCTACGTCGGCTCGACGTTTGACCCACAGTCCGGCCGCCTTGCCCCAGGCGTCAGCAGGAAGGGACCGCGGCTAATCAACTTCGCACCTCTGCTGCAGTACGGCGTAGCTCCGGTAAACGACGCCCTGCGCGCGGTGCTCGCGGCATGCGAGGATGCCACGGGTGGTCCCGTCGAGATCGAGTTCGCGCTTACCCTCGACCAGCTGGGTGAAGCGCCTGCTCACCTCGGTTTTCTCCAGGTCAGGCCGCTGGTCGCGCCGGGCGAGGTTTGCGAGGTCGGGGAGGAGGAGCTTGGGGCCGACAGGGTGCTGGTCGCCAGCGACCACGCGCTCGGCAATGGGCAGCTGGACGACATTCGTGACGTCGTCTACGTCCGGCCGGATCGGTTCGACCCGGCGCGATCACCGGCGGTCGCAGCCGAGATCGGAGCACTAAACGAGACACTGAGGCGCGGGAGCCGCCCGTACCTTCTTGTCGGTTTTGGTCGCTGGGGCACGTCCGACCCCTGGGCCGGCGTCCCGGTCAAATGGGCGCAGATCTCGGGTGCGCGGGCGATCGTCGAGGCGCAGCTTCCCGAGGTCCGTCCAGAGCTCTCACAGGGTTCCCATTTTTTCCACAACCTGACCAGCTTCGGCGTGCTCTACCTGTCCGTCGGCCACCGAGGGCCGTACCGGGTAAAGTGGAGCTGGCTGGACGGCCAGGCTGCCGAAGGCGAGAGTATGCACCTGCGTCACGTGAGACTGGCGCACCCGCTCACCATCAGGGTAGATGGGCGCACCGGCCGGGGGGTCATCACCCATGACTGAGCCGGGCAAGACCACCGAGCACCTTCTTTGGGCCCTCCAGGAGCGGGCGAAGGAGCTGTCCTGCATCTACGAGGTGGAGGAGCTGCTCAACAACTCGGAAACGCCGCTCAGCGAGGTCTTCTCTGGCGTCGTCCGTGCCTTTCCTCCAGGCTGGCAGTACCCCGAGATCTGTCAGGCCAGGATCGAGTACGCGGGGCAGACTTTCGTTCCAGAAGAGTTTACTGAGTCGCCCTGGGTGCAATCCGCCGACATCGTGGTCCAGGATCGCGTCGTGGGACGTATCTCCGTCTACTACACGAAGGAGATGCCGCAGGCGGACGAGGGCCCGTTCCTCAAGGAGGAAGGCAAGTTGATCCGCACGATCGCGGATCGGCTCGGCCACTTCATCCAGCACCAGGAGTTGCGGACGCTGGTACAGGACTGGCGTCAGGCCGCGGACGCTGTCGCCACACGGGGCACCAGCGAGTGGCGGGTCGGGATGAACCTCTTGCGGCGCACCGACCAAGAGCTCTTCGTCCGGATCTCGCGCAAGCTCGCCAACCACCTGTCCTGGAGCGGAATCGCCGAGGCCCACCCACTTCTGCACGGTCTGGGCGGCGATCGTGGCGGCGAGAGTGGGCAGGTCGGCGAGCACAACGAGCCCAGCCTACGCCGCCCTCTGGACGCCTCGCTGGAGCTGGCTGACCGCGTTTTCGCCCTGGCCAGCTCCTACCTGTCGGAGGAGGAGATCCTCGCCCGCATCCAGCGCTGGATGCACGAGGATCGCTCCAGCTTCGTGGTGAAGACAGTCATGGATCCGCGCTCGTCGCCGGGAGAGATCGTCGACGCCATCCGCCGTTACCTCCATCTCACCCCCGAAGGGACGGGGTTCTCTCTTCCCCTGCTTGCCAACATGCGGGTGGCGTTGATCCGTAGGTTCCTCAGCGAGGAGCCGGGATACGTCGCCGTGGCCAAGCGCTTCATCGGTCTCGAGGACATGGTCGGGCTGCTCGAGCGGCTGGTCTGCTTGCCCGACAGCCCCGGCCGGGTGGGCGGAAAGGCCGCCGGGATGTTCCTCGCCCGGCTCATCCTCCAGCGCTGCGGAGACGAGAAGTGCGAGAAGGTCCGCACCCCGGAGACCTGGTACGTGGCGACCGACGCCTCGCTCGCGTTCATCCGTTACAACAACCTCGAGGAGGTCTTCGAGCAGAAGTACAAAGAGGTCGATCAAGTCCGCCTCCAATATCCGCACTTGGTCCAGGTGTTCAAGAATTCGAGCTTCCCGCCGGAGATCGTCAAGGATCTCTCCGTCGCCCTCGATGAGCTGCACTCGGGACCGTTGATCGTGCGCAGCTCGAGCCTGCTCGAGGACAGGCTGGGGGCGGCGTTCTCCGGGAAATACAAGAGCTTGTTCCTGCCCAACCGTGGAAGCAAGGGCGAGCGCCTCACCGCACTGCTCGACGCCGTCGCCGAGGTCTACGCCTCGATCTTCAGTCCCGACCCGATTCAATACCGCGCGGAGCGCGGCCTGCTCGATTTCCGCGAGGAGATGGGGATCCTCATTCAGGAGGTGGTGGGCACCCAAGTTTCGCACTACTACCTGCCGGCGTGGGCCGGTGTGGCGGTGTCTCACAACGAGTTCCGCTGGTCGCCCCGCATCAAGCGGGAGGACGGGCTGATTCGCCTGGTTCCCGGCCTCGGCACCCGGGCCGTCGACCGACTGCGCGACGACTACCCCGTGCTTATCGCCCCGGGCCAGCCCGGTCTGCGGGTCAACGCTTCCCCCGATGAGATCGTGAGGTACGCGCCGCGCTGCCTGGACGCCATCGATCTCGAGGGGCGTTGCATGAGCACCGTCGACGTCGCCACGCTCCTACGGGAAGCCGGCGACGCCTACCCCGAGGTCCATCGAGTTGTTTCGCTCGTCGAGGATGACCGGATCGTCAAGCCGACAGGGCGGTGGCTGGATTTCGCCGGGAAGCGCGCCATCGTCACCTTCGAGGGACTGGTCGCCGACACGCCCTGGGTGCTCTGCGTCGGTGGCGTATTGCGCCACCTCGAGCGCGAACTGGGTCACGCCGTGGAGATCGAATTCGCCTCTGATGGCCAGGAGTTGTTCCTTCTCCAGTGCCGGCCGCAGACGGCGGCGCGTGGGATGGTGGCAGCCGCGATCCCGCGCGACGTGCCGGACGATAGGGTGCTGTTCACCGCTGACCGATACGTCTCGAACGGACGCGTGGGGGACATCACCCATATCGTCTACATCGATCCCGACCGCTACCACGATCTCGGCGATACGGCGGACCTGCTGGCGGTTGGGCGTGCGGTCGCCAAGCTCAACCAGGTGCTTCCCAAGCGGCAGTTCATCCTCATGGGTCCGGGCCGGTGGGGGAGCCGCGGCGATATTAGGCTCGGTGTCAACGTCACGTACTCGGATATCAGCAACACCGCGCTGCTCGTCGAGATCGCCCGCCAGCGGGGCAGCTACCTTCCCGACCTCTCTTTCGGTACACATTTCTTCCAAGACCTCGTCGAAGCCTCTATCCGCTACCTGCCGCTCTACCCGGATGACGAGGGGACCAAGTTCAACGAGCGGTTTTTCCTCACGGCGAACAACGAGCTGCCTGGCCTCCTGCCGGAGTTCGAGCCGCTTGCCGATGTACTCAGGGTGATAGACATTCCCCGGGCAACCCGGGGACAGCTACTCCGCGTCCTGATGAATGCGGAGCTGGATTCGGCAATCGGCATGTTGGTCGAGCCCGGGCGTCCTCCGGACGAGCCGGCCGACGAGACATCGGTCGTTGACGGGTCCGCGGAGAACCACTGGCGGTGGCGTCTGCGCATGGCCGAGAGGATCGCCGGGCAGCTCGACGCCGCGCGTTTCGGGGTCGCGGCGATGTACGTGATCGGCAGCGCCAAGAACGCCACCGCCGGGCCGGCGAGTGACATCGACCTGCTGGTGCACGTGCGTGGCAGCGACGAGCAACTCCGCGACCTGCGTCTTTGGCTTGAGGGGTGGAGTCTGTGCCTTGACGAGATGAACTACCTGCGCACGGGGTACCGCAGCGGTGGCCTCTTGGACGTGCATGTCCTTACCGACATCGACGTCGAGGCTCGGAGCAGCTACGCGGTGAAGATCGGAGCCGTCACCGACGCAGCGTGGGAGCTCGCGGTCAAGCGACCGGGATGAGCTCGCGGCTGGCCCGCTCGGGTTGCTCAGGATCGAAGCGTACCAGGGCGAGCTCGGGACCGTCATGCGCCGCCGAGAAGAGTTGGGTACGGCCGAGACGGTCGCACCACGACCCCGTCAGACGGGGCGACTCGTGGACGTGACCGTGAAGACAGACCAGCGGTTGGCGGCTCTCGATCAGCCGCCGTACCGCGATGCTGCCGACGTGCACGTCGCAGGGGACGCCGTCTACCATGCGGCCGTCGAGAGGCGCACGGTCGAGCATCGTGCGGTACGGCGGCGCGTGGAAGAGGAGGATCGCCCGTGAGAGGTCGCGGCCGTCGACGAGAAGTTCGAGATCGCGAGCAATCGTGCCAAAGCGCACCTCACTCGCACTGAGCCTCATCGTGCGCTGGCCTTCCTCCGGCGAGACACAGCCGGCCTCGACGTAACGGGAGACATCGTACCGCTCCCAGTCCTTGAGAAGGAACGGTGTCGGCGGCACGCACGAATAGCCGTAGACGTCGAAGCTCGCGAGCGTGGTGTGCCGCATGTGGACCATTTCGAGCAGTCGATCACGGACGAGCTGCTCAAGGTCGCTCTCGGCGGATCTGGCATCGTCGTTTCCCAGGATGGCCAAAACCCGAGGTCTCGAGTCCCCGAGGCGTTCGTGGAGGCGGCGGAGTCGAGACCCTAGGGAGCGCGCGGCCCATTCGTTGAGGGCGGCGCCAGAATCGGCACTCCCCGGCATCGCCGACGGCAGCAGGTCGCCGCCCAGGAACACAGCGTGCGGAAGCTCCGCGGCGACGCGGTCGAAGAGCGCCTCGTAGCGCTCAATGTGACCGTGGAGATCGGAGGCGAAGAAGCAGAGCATGTGCCGGCTCCTGGCTGACGCTCCCGCGTCCTTCGTGCGGGGTCAAGGTCCAACGCTCAGGGCGACCGCCGCGCCGGGCGACGAGGCCCACCGGGCTTGACCTGGCGCACAGGATCACTCCAACTCGCGCTTGAACGCCTCGATGGCGCG
>JBLMXF010000066.1:0-14992 GCA_050257595.1 Acidobacteriota bacterium
CCTCCTGCTTCGGGTGCTGTAGGCCCGGACCCCTGCCGCTACGGCCACTCCGTGCCGAACAGGTACCTGTCAAACCACGGCGTGTAGTCCTTCTTGGTGATGAAGTTGGTCAGACCGATGACGTGGCGCGTCTCACCGTACTTGAAGTGGAAGTTCTTCAGATAGCTCTTCCAGATGGTGAAAAAGGCGTCGTCGCCGACCTCCTTGCGCAGGGCGTCGAGGATCAGGGGTCCCTTGGCGTAGAGCAGGGCATAACGGTCGTCCCACGCCCGTTCGCCGGACAGCTCGTCGGCGAGGTACACGGACCCCTTGTCCTTGACGAAGCGGGAGGAGGCCTTCCAGGAGTTGACCGCGCGCTTGAACTCCGATTCCCGCCTCAGCTTGCCCATCGCGAAGGCGGCGTAGTACTCCGCCAGCGATTCCGAGATCCACTGGTCCTCCAGGCTGCCCATCTTCTCCACATGTCCCCACCAGGCGTGGGCGACCTCATGCGCGAGGCGCGCGTTGACCCCCTGCGAGAAGAGGCGCGAGGTCTCGTCCTGGAGGGGAGAGAACGCCTCCTTGGTGATGAATACGATCCCGGCCGGCGCCTGGCCGAAGCCGTAGTCGTTGATCTCGATCAGCTCGAGCTCCCGAAACGGGTAGTCGCCGAGGTAGAGCTTGTAGAACTGCAGCAGTCCGAGAACGTTGTTGGCCAGTTTGACGTCGGTCTTGGGGTCCGCCATCGCATACCTCGCGACCCGGACGGTGACGCCATCGCGCGCCTCAGAGTGGGTCGAGTACTTGCCCGCGATGATGACCGGGAACTGGATCGGCCTGTCCTCACGAAACTCGGCGCAGGCCAGGTCCCCCTCGTCCCAGCGCCGCACGGTGACACCGTCGGAGAACACCGTGAACGGCTTTCTCACCTTGCACACCGCGTGGTAGGTGTAGGCCTGCATGTCCAGGCGCCCCGGGACCGGCAACCACGAGCTCGTGCCCAGGATCCAGTAGCTGTCGTTGCCGGGCCGGAAGAGGATGTCACCGCCCACCTGCACGCGGACGGTGACCTGTTCGCCCGCAACGAGCCGGCGGGGCAGTTCGACGACCAGGTCATCGTTGACGTGCGCGAAGGCCAGCGGCTCTCCGCTCGCCAGCGTCACGCTCTTCACGACGTACCCGTGCTGGGCGGGTTTCGCCCCGGCCCCCTGCGTCCCGGCATGCGCGCTCCACAATGACAGGCCGAGGGCGCGGATCGGCGCCAGTGCCTGGTACGTCTCGCTGACGTCGAGGTCGGCGCGCAGGCCGTCCGGGTTGGTCATGGTGAGATCGACGGCGGTGAGCATGAAGCTCCTCGGGTTGGGCTCCAGCCGCTTGCGGCCGATCAGTTGGTCGGAGAGCAGGTCGGGAAGGCGCAGGTCCGCGAAGAACGAGATGTCGCTCCTGCTCTTGCGCAGTACGGCGATCCACTCGTCGTGGTCGCGCAGGGTGTCGTAGGCGTAGACCATGTCGCTCCTGCCGGCTTCGATCTCCGCCATGGCCAGCGGCTCGGCGGGCGGATCGACCATCGCCTGAGGCATGAGCTGTGTGTAGCGCACGCCCTCGTCCAGGGAGAAGCGCTCGAGATGGGTGGCCAGCGCCGCCACTGCCTCCCCCGGCGGGCTCCCGGTCTGCCCGGCCACTCCCCCCGTGATCGGCTCGGCCCCGCCCGAGAGCATGACGAGAGCAACCGTCACGGTATCGGTGATCGAGCCGTCGGAGCCGACCTTGTACGGGCTCACCCGGTCGACGTTGGTCCGGTAGACCGCGGCCTCGACGGGGTCGGTCGAGGTGTAGCGCAGGTTCCCCTGGCCGGCGAACAGGACGCCGACCACCCGACCACCGGCCGCGACCGGGACCAACCGGCCGCTCCTGAAGCTGAGTTGCAGGTGGCCGAATGTGAGTTCTTTGCCGGCAGCGTCGATGCCGGTGCCGGCCAGCTTGGGGCTGGCGAAGGCTTTCGACCACTCCGCCACGTTGAGTGCCGCGGCGGGGATTCCAGCCGCACAGAGGACACTCGCCACGACGGCCAGCGACACGGACATCCGCCTCATCCTGCCCTCCTGTTCTCGGAAGAGACACATCCTGACCGGGAGTCTAGCCGGGCCTCGCCGCTCCCTGCAAGTTGCGACGAGACGCGTTTTCCTGGTCTCTTCGGGTCCCCTTCGCCACCGGCCGGGCGCCGGCTACTCGGTTGGAGGCGCGACCGACTCGACGATCAGGACGGTGAGGTCGTCCGCCAGCGGGGCACCCCCGGTATGGCGCTCGAGCTCGGCCACGAGCGAGGCGAGCAGGTGCTGTGCCGGTAGCCGGACATCGCGTTGCAGGATGGAGCGGAGCGCCTCGTAGCCGAACTGCTCGCCGGCCTGGTTGAGCGCCTCGACCAGCCCGTCCGAGTAGACGACCAGCCGGCTGCCCGGTTGGAACCGCCCGCTCCACGACGCCGGGGGGTCGATCCAGCGATGGCCGACCGGCAGCGCGGAGAGCATCACCTCGTCGACCGCGCCGTCGGGTGAGAGGACGTAAACGGGGGGGTGGCCGCTGTTGGTCACCTCGATGGCGGCGGCCCGCTCGTCGATCTCGATCAGCGCGAGGGTGACCATGCGGTGGCGCACGGGATGCTGGAGGAGCAGCTCGTTGAGCCGCTCGAGGAGGTCCTTCCCGCGGTGACCCTCCTGGATGAACGCCGCCACCGCGGACTTGACCATCGCCATCAGCAGGCCGGTCGAGAGGCCATGCCCGGCCACGTCCCCGGCCGCGATGATGAGTCGCCCCGACTCGAGGGGGAAGAGGTCGAAGTAGTCGCCGCCGACCTCGGCGGCCGGGCGGAAGAGGGCGTGGACGGCCAGCCCGCCGTGACGGAAGTCCCGCCTGGGCAGCAGGCTCTCCTGGATCTCGCGGGCGAGCTCGAGCTCCCGCGCCAGACGTTCCTTCTCGGCGACGTCGACGAGCATCCGCTTGATCGACTCGGCCGTGGAGTTGAACGCCACCGCGAGGTCACCGAGCTGGTCGCGGCGCTTGACCGGGATGCGGTAGTCGAGATTGCCCCTGGCGATCTCACGCTCGCCGCGCGTCAGCCGTGCGGTCGAGCGTGTGATCGAGAGGATCATGATGACCGCGAAGCTGACCGCGACCAGGTAAATGCCCGCAAAGACGGCCGCCGTGATCAGCAACGCCGTTGACACCTCCGCGCCGATGTTCCTCGGCGAGGTGAACAGGTCGGCCGCCGCCCCGCCCACCGAAACCTTGACGAGGCCGACGAGCAGCCACCCCTTGGTCTCGGCGCCGTCCTGCCAGTCGCGCGGCGGCTGGAACGACTTCATCCACGCGATCGTGAGACGCTGCCAGAAGGTGCCGGTGCGGAGCTTCTGCTGCGCCCAGCCGTGTTCGATCTGCTCGGACGACACCTCCTCGCCACCGAGTCGGACCCCGCTCGAGGCGGTGTCGCTCTTCTCGCCGACGATGACTGTCACGCCGTGCTTCTCGGTCCCGCTCCTGGCGGCGACCTTCGCCAGGTGCTGACTGGCCAGGAAGCGCACCGCGAACCACTCGCCCTGACACAGGGCGTTGGCGTTCGCGATGTCGAGGGGCATGACCACCACGGCGAGGCGGCCGCCCTGGCGTGCCACGGCCGCGAGAAAGGGCCGCGAGCCGAGCAGCACGGGGCCGCGCCACTCCCCCTCGGCCACCCACGCCGGTGCGGGCAGTGCGCCGGCGCCGGCGCTCCTCCAGCTCCGGTTCCCATCGGCGAGCAGCCACTCGGTGTGCACCGCTGGTTCGTCGCGCTCGCCCGGGCTGCCGGCCGCCGCCGCTTGCGCGGCCGTGGCGTCGCCTCGGCCGAGCTCCCGCACCGCAGCCTGGACGCGCGAGCCCAGCCGCTGGCTCTCGGCCTCGATGACAGTGCCGACCGCACGCGCGCCGTACTGCCCGACCAGCATGTAGCCCGTCACTGCACCCAAAAGCCCGAGGAGCGGGAAGGGCACCAGCCCGATCAGGAGATAGGAGAGGAACAGCCGGACACCGACCCGATAGGTGAGCTTGCGCCACAGGTAGCGCAGCGCGACCACACCGGTGACGACGATCCAGATCACCAAGAGGACCGTGAGCAGGTCGTCGAAGGCCGAGTCCCTGGCGACGGCATGGGCGAGCTGCTGCGTCGCCGCCAGGCCGGCGAGCACCAGCGCAGCCACCACCGGCCGGCGGCCGAGGAATGCGCGCACGCCCTGTCTGCTCACACACCCTCCTACGGCAAGGGTATCGCAAGGTTGCCGGCGTGGGGGCACCGGGAGCGGGACCTGGCGAGAGAGCTGACAGCTCGCCCCTTCCCGCCGGCGCCGAACCGCCACCGCCCGCCGCGCCCGCCCGGTTTCCCGGCAGGTGGATCTTCCTGCCCGTGGCATGAGGAGTCTCGCTGCGGCGTGAGGCGGTCGGGGGAGAGCCGTCGGCTGCGTACGATCGGCTGACTCTAGTGGACGCGCTTGCGGCGGTTTCTCACGTAGTCGGCGAGGATGAACTCGCCGAGATTGTCAGGCGAGGCGAAGTAGGCCCTGCCCCGGTTGACCCGGGTGAGCTTCTCGACGAACTCCTGCAGCATCGGGTCGGTGGCGATCATGAAGGTGGTGACGACCACCCGCTGGCGGCGGCAGCGGTCGGCCTCCTCGAGCGTGCGGTTGACGATCTTGAGGTCGAGCCCGAATGGGTTCTTGTAGATCATGTTCCCCTCGGTGATCGCCGACGGCTTGCCGTCGGTGATCAGGAAGATCTGCTTGTTGGGCTGTTTGCGGGAGGACAGCCAGGTCCGCGCGACGGCGAGCGCTTCGCAGGTGTTGGTGTGGTAGGGACCCGCCTGAATCGCGGCGATCCGCGACAGCTCGATGCGCTCGGCGCGGTCGCCGAACACCAGGACGCCGACCCAGTCGCGCGCGTACTTGGTGGTGATCAGCTCGGTGAGCGCGAGTGCCACGGTCTTCGCCGGGGTGATGCGGTCCTCGCCGTAGAGCACCATCGAGTGGCTGATGTCGATCGCCACGACCGTGGCACACGAGGTCAGGTGCTCGGTCTCGTAGACCTCGAGGTCCTCCTCCGCGAGCTCGAGCCCGCCCGTGCTCCGCCGCAGCGAGTTCTCGGTCGAGCGCACGCCGTCGAGGTTGGCCAGCTCGTCTCCAAACGCCCAGGGACGCGTCTCGGTGAGCCGTTCGACACCCTCCCCGCTGTGGAGCACGGGGTGGTAGCCGGGGCCGGCCTTGCGCAGCCCGCCGAACACCTCTTCGAAGGCCGACCGCCGGATCCGCCTCATCCCGGCGCCGGAGACCATCACGCCGCCGCGGCCATCGCGCTGGACGAGCTGTTCGTCCTCGAGGGCGGCGAGGAATGCGTCGAGGTCGACTGATTCGTCGATGTACCCGCGCCCCTGCAGCTCGCGCATCCACTCGATCGCCCGCGCGGGGTCGCCGCCGGCCATCAGCACGAGCTTGGTGAAGAGACGCCGCAGGTCGAGCTCGGCAAGGAGCCGGCGGAGCAGGTCCGGGTCGAGGTGGCTGTACCTGTGGCGCATCGCTCAGACCCCGCTCTTCCGGTCCCCGGTCCCCGGTCCCCGGTCCCCGGGCCGGGAGGGAGGGAGGCTAGTTGGCATCACGGTCCTGCCCCCGCGCTGCACGGCGCAGCACCTGGAACTTGACCATCTCCCGGTACGACACCGTGCTGTCGACGTCCTCGCGGGCGAGGCGGAGGTGCTGGTGAAGGCCGTCGAGGACGAGCTCGGCGAAGAACGCCACCTCCTGAGGGGTGCGGCCGCGGTCGCCGACCAGCGGCCACAGGCCGGGAACCTGCCGGAGCTCGGCCTCGTAGGCGGCGTGGGGAAGCTCGTCGGAGAGCATGACCGTGTTGCCGCCGGCGAACCAGGCGAGGATCTCGGCATAGGGACCCAAGCCCTCCTCGCCCTCGCGCCCGGGCGAGGGGAAGCGGGCCGCGAAGAACTTCTTGATCGCCGTGCCGATCAGCGTGCGGGCGACCATCTCCGCCCCCTGTTGCTCGCCCTCGTAGACCATCTCCACCTTGCCCGTGATCGCGGGCAGGAGCGTATGAAGGTCGGCGAGTCGCGGATAGACCGGGTCGTCGCCGGTGACAAGCGCGCGGCGCTCGAGGTTGGAGACCAGCAGCTCCTGGGCGGCGATGGCGACGCGCGCGCTCACGCCGGAGGACTGGTCCACGAGCTCACTCTCGCGGGCGGCGATGGAGATCTCCTCGAGGAGGAGCTGGACCTCGCGCGGCACGACCACCTTCGGCCCGGCGCGCTCGACCCACGCCTCCTGGCCGGTGATGGTAAGCGCGGTCTCGGCGTCCTTCGGGTAATGGGTGAGCACCTGGGATGAGATGCGGTCCTTCAGCGGCGTGATGATGCTCCCCCGGTTGGTGTAGTCCTCGGGGTTGGCGGAGAACACCATGAGGATGTCGAGGGGGATGCGAAGAGGAAAGCCCCGGACCTGAATGTCCCGCTCCTCGAGAATGTTGAGCAGACCGACCTGGATGCGCGGGGCGAGGTCGGGGAGCTCGTTGATGGCGAAGATCCCGCGGTTGGTGCGCGGCACGATGCCGAAGTGGATGACCTCGGGGTCGGCGTAGGTGAGCTTGCGGGTCGCCGCCTTGATCGGGTCCACGTCGCCGATCAGGTCGGCGATGGTCACGTCCGGCGTGGCCAGCTTCTCGTTGTAGCGCGCCTCCCGCGGCAGCCACTCGACGACGGCGTCGTCGCCCGCCTCCGCGACGATCCTCTGCCCGGTGGTCGATACCGGATCGAACGGGTCGTCGTTGAGCGGAGTCCCGGCCAGCACCGGGAGCTCCTCGTCGAGCAGGGTGACCAGGGAGCGCAGGATGCGGGTCTTCGCCTGGCCGCGCAGACCGAGCAGGATGAAGTCGTGGTGGGCGAGGAGCGCGTTGACGACTCCCGGGATCACGGTCCGCTCGTACCCCACGATCCCGGGAAAGATGGCCACGCCGCCGCGCAGTGCGGCAACCAGGTTCTCGCGGACCTCCTGCTTGACCGGACGGTGCCGGTAGCCGGACCGCCGCAGCGCGCCGAGCGTGGTGGGCCTGTTTGCCTGCCTCATGCCGCCTCCGGGTCGGCCGCCCGGGACCAGACCGCGAGGCGGCGCGACAGTAGCCACAACGCGAGCGGGGGCGCTTTCTTTCCCCGGCGCACCCGGTGGCCGCCCGGCCAAACCGCGAAGCACCAGCGCCCGCGTCAGGGTTACAATCGGGGCACGCGGTCCGACGCGCGAGGAAGCACTCGATCGCGAGATCAGGATCAGGAGGACACGATGATCAGCAAGACCATGGAGCAGGCGTTCAACGCCCAGATGCACGAGGAGCTGTACTCCTTCTACCTCTACCTGTCGATGTCGGCATACCTCGACGCCGAGCAGTACAAGGGCATGGCCCACTGGATGCGCACGCAGGCGGAGGAGGAGCGGGGCCACGCGATGAAGTTCTTCGATCACCTCGGTGACCGCGGCGGCCGACCGATCCTCCCCGCGATCAAGAAGCCGCAGGCGAGCTGGGCGTCGCCCAAGGCCGCGTTCGAGGCGGCCCTCACCCACGAGAAGCACATCACGGCCTGCATCAACGCGCTGATGGACCAGGCGATCAAGGAGAAGGATCACGCCTCGGCCGAGTTCCTCCACTGGTTCATCAAGGAGCAGGTGGAGGAGATCGCCACGCTGGAGCCGATCGTGGAGCAGTTCCGCCGCGCCCCCGACTCCGTGGGGGGCCACTATTTCATCGACCATCGACTGGGCAAGCGCGGGTAACGGCCCGCCTGCCCGCCCCTCCGGCGTGGGGCTCGAGGCCTGGGGCTTGTCGGGTAGGGTACCTCCCACTCCTCACGCCTCGGGCCTCAGGTCTCTGCCAGCTTGCATCTCCGCCCTCGGCGCGGTGTAATGCCGACGATGACCCTCGACGAGCGGGAGTGGACGTTCCTCGACGTCCTCGCCGCACGAATCGCGCCTGATACCGAGCGCCTCGACGCGGCGGGACGACAGCGTTTCCGCGCGATCGTCGAGAAGGCTCTCGCTCTCCGATCCCCTGCGATGGTCCGCCAGGTCCGGCTCTTCCTCCGGGTGCTGCGGACGGCACCGGTCGCACGCTACGGACGGCGGTTCGAGCGCCTCGCGCCCGAGCGCCAGGACGCCGTGTTGCGGTGGTTCCAGGACGCCCGCGTGCAGAAGCTGCGCCAGGGATTGTGGGGGGTGAAGGCGCTCGTCTTCATGGGCTACTACGCGCAGCCCGAGGTGACGCCGTCGCTCGGCTACGCACCGTCGTTCGACGGTAACTCGAGGCTCCATGCGTGAGGCCGCCTACGACATCGTGATCGTCGGCTCCGGGGCCGGCGGCGGCACGGCAGCCAAGGCGCTCGCGCCGCTGTGCCGCGAAGGGCTCAAGATCGCCGTCCTCGAGTGGGGCCCCAAGCTGCGCGAGGAGGAGTTCACCGGCCGCGAGATGGAGATGGCCGACCGGCTGTACGTCGACTCCGGCGGCTTCCTGACCGCCGACGGGACCATGACCCTGGCGTTCGGCCGTGCCTACGGCGGCTCCACGGTGGTCTACACCGGGACCTCGCTGATCATCCCGCAAGCCACGGTGGCACGCTGGAACGTTCCCGGTCTCTCGTGGGACGACCTCGCCCGGCGCTCGCGCGCCTACCTCGCCGAGAACAACGTCCACCTGCTCGAGGACGAGCGGATCAACGACAATAACCGACTGTTCCGGGCGGGGTGTGAGGCGCTCGGCTATCGGGTCGAGCAGTTCCCGATCAACGTCAAGGGGTGCAAGGGCTCCGGCCTGTGCAACCTGGGCTGTCCGAACGCCGCCAAGCAGGGCACCCACAGGGTCCAGCTCCCGGAGGCCGAGCGTCTCGGTGTCGAGGTGGTCACCAACTGCAGGGTGGAGACGATCGGAGACCGCGAGCTCGTCGCCACCGTCGCCAACCCGCCTCACGGCGAGCCGTCACGCTGGCAGCCCGGTCCCTACCGCATCCGCGCCCGAATCGTCGTGGTCGCCGGCGGCGCGGTGGGCTCGCCCGCCCTGCTCGCACGTTCCGGCTTCGGCCGTACCCTGCCCGCGCTGGGCCGCTATCTGACCGCGCAGCCCGCGCTCATCCTGGTAGCCGAGCACGACACCCCGATCACCAACTACTACGGCCATCCGAAGAGCTTCTACTGCGACCACTTCGCCGACTCCGACGGGTTCCTGCTCGAGACCTGCATGTACTTCCCCTTCACCACGGCCAAGAACCTGATTGGCTTCGGCGCCGAGCACACCGCCCTGATGCGGCACATGGACCGGATGCAGATGATCCTGGTGCTCGCGATCGACCCGGCGATCCCCGACAACCGGGTCACCGTCGACGGCGAAGGCAACCCGGTCGTCCACTACCGCTTCACCGAGCCGGTGCTCGGGTCGTTGCTCGCCTCGATGCGGGCCTCCGCACGGGTCTTCTTCGCCGCCGGCGCCCGCCGGGTCCACGCCCCGGCCGGGGAGCGCTTCTTCATCGAGCGGGAGGAGGCCTCCCGCATCGACGCGCTGATCACGCGCGAGCACCTCAAGCTGGGCAAGATCTCGATCTCGTCGGCCCACCTGATGGGGGGCTGCCGGATGGGTGAGGGGGCCGACGACTCGGTCACCGACGTCTGGGGGCGGGTGCACGGGGTGCCGTGGCTGTTCGTCGCGGACGCCAGCCTGTTCCCGCGCGCCGCCGAGATCAACCCCTACGTGACCATCATGGCTCTCGCCGACCGGGTCGCGGAGTGCGTCCGCAGCGAGGCCCGCGATCTGGTCCCGGCATGAGGACCACCGGCGCCGAGCTGGTGGTCCGCGCCCTCGAGGAAGAGGGCGCCCGCTACACCTTCGGCATCCCCGGGACGCACAACATCGAGCTCTACGACGCCCTCGACCGCTCGGCCGCGATCACCCCGATCCTGGTCACCGACGAGCAGTCCGCCTCGTTCATGGCCGACGGGGTGGCGCGCTCGACCGGAGGCGTCGGGGTGGTCAACGTCGTGCCCGGCGCCGGCGTCACCCATGCCCTCTCCGGTATCGCCGAGGCCTTCATGGACACGGTCCCGCTCGTGGTGCTCACCTGCGGGGTGCGCAACGACACCGGCCGTGCCTACCAGCTCCACGACATCGACCAGCTCGCCCTGCTGCGCCCGGTCACCAAGGCGGCATGGCGCGCCGAGGAACCGGCCGACTGCTACGCCCTGGTCAGGCGCGCCTTCGCCCTCGCTCGTGCCGGCTCGCCGGGGCCGGTGGCCGTCGAGATCCCGGCCAACTACTACCTGCTCGCCCACGACATTCACGCCCCCTCGTTTCCGCCCGCCGACCCGGTGCCGCCGTCTCCCACGCCCGATGCCGTGCGGGAGATCGTCGCTCTGCTCGAGGAGGCCCGCCGGCCCGCGCTCTACATCGGCCTCGGCAGCCGTGGCGCGGCCGACGTTCTGCCGGCGCTTGCCGAGGCGCTCGACGCCCCGGTGTGCACGACGATCTCTGGCAAGGGGGTGTTCCCCGAGGACCACCCGTTGTTCCTGTGGAACGGCTTCGGTCGCTCGGCCCCGCGCTTCGTCCGCGACGCCATGGGACGGTGCGACTGCCTGCTCGCCATCGGCTGCCGCTTCGGCGAGGTGGCGACCGCATCGTACGGTTTCGAGCCGCCGGCCGACCTGATCCACGTCGACGTCAACCCCGAGGTGCTCGGGCGCAACTATCCGGCGCGGATCGACGTGGTCTCCGACGCCCGGGCGTTCGTCGAGGCGCTGCGTCCCCGCCTGCGGTCCCGGTCGCCCGACGAGGGCCGGCGCGCGGCCGTTGCGGCCGGTCACCGTGACGTGCGCGAGGAGTGGGCGCGCCACCCGAGCGCCGACCGTGTCACCCCGGCGGTGTTGCTGACCACCATCCAGGAGCTCGCCGGGGACGATGCCGTGTATGCGACCGACAGCGGCAACGGTACCTTCCTCGCCATGGAGCAGCTGCGCCTGCGCGCGCCCGGCCGGTTCCTCGCCCCGGTGGACTACTCGTGCATGGGCTACAGCGTGCCGGCGGCAATCGGCGCCAAGCTCGCGGACCCCGGTCGCGACGTCATCGCACTCACCGGTGACGGCGCCCTCCTCATGACCGGACTCGAGCTGCTCACCGCCGCTGCCTACCGCGCGGGCGTGGTCGTGTGCGTGCTGCGCGACGGCGAGCTGGCCCAGATCGCCCAGTTCCAGCGCACCACGCTCGACCGCGCCACCTGCTCCGAGCTCCACCCCTACTCGACCGAGGCGTTCGCCAGGGCGGCCAACTGCGCGTTCCTCGCGATCGGCCGCGACGAGGAGGTGAGGCCGGTCCTCGGCGAGGCGCTCGCCACCGCGCGGACGGGGCGGCCGGTGGTCGTCGAGGTGGCCATCGACTACTCCCGCAAAACCTACTTCACGAAGGGCGTGGTGGCGACCAACCTGTGGCGGTTGCCGTGGCGCGATCGCCTGCGCGTCGTCGGCCGCGCCGTCGCCCGCAAGCTCGGCGCCTGATCAGCGCGGCCCGTCCTTGCCCTGCATCTCCCCCGCCTCGTGGGAGGTCGCCCGCTTCGGCACGTGCGGGGGGTGCGGCGGGACGGAGGCGGCGGCTGCGCCGTAGTGGACGAGGGCGCCGCGGATCACCTCGCCCGGGTGAAGCTCGACGAACAGGTAGCGCCAGGCGTGATGGGCGCCGCGCGGCACCAGGCGCCTGCCCACCGACTGGAAGAACTCGCCCTCGAACTCGATGACCTGCAGCTCCGACCAGGGCTTCTCGGTGCACGAGTAGATCTCGAGCAGGCGGGAGCGCGAGTCCGCCGGTCGCACCACCTCGTCGGGGCGCGGGGGGCCGAGCAGCGCCGTGGTGTGGGCGCGCTCCAGGTGACCGGCCAGCCAGACAGCACCTCGCCAGGGCAGGGCGACCAGCGCCGACCCGAGCATCCGCCCGGAGAACACCGCCTCGAGGATGCGGATCAACCCCTCGGCATAGCAGTACAGGAGGAGGAGAGAGACAGGGCGGAGGAGGTAGGTGAGGAATCCCAGCGCACCCATGGCGAACCACTCGCCGATCTGCGTGCTCCCCCGGCTGGACAGGTAGACCCAGCCGGGCCCGCGGGCGAAGCCGGTCACGGCGGCGATCATCCCGACGATGAAGATCCCGACCGCGGCTACCGACTCGACGGCCCCCGAGACGATGTGGATCGCCACCGATGCGTAGCCGGCGAGCCACCCGCGCGCCTTCACCTGCTCCGGCAGGACCGCGGTGGCAAACGAGACCACCGCGAAACGGATGCGCTCGAACGTCTCCTCCCACCAGGGCACGGCCCGCTTATAGACGAGGCCCCGGTCGCGGTCAACGCCGCACTGCCGGCCCGCTTGGCAGGTGCCGCCCATCCCCGCCACGCGGGGCCATCACCCGCGCTGGCCGGCGTCCTCGCTGGCGAGGCGGCCGAGCGCCGCCCAGTCGAGCTCCCCCAGACCGCGCCCGAGGGCGGCCAGGAAGCGATCGTGGAGCACGCTCGCCACCGGCATCGCGACCTTCGTCTCGTCCGCGGCGGCGAGGGCGAGGCGGATGTCCTTGAGACCGAGCGGCAGGGCGAAACCGACCGGCGTGTACCGTCCCTCGACGATCATGCGGCCGTAGCTCTCGTAGATCGGGGAGCGGAACAGACCGCCGCACACGATCTCGACCAGGACGTTCGGGTCCACGCCCGCACCCCGTACCATCGCCGTCGCCTCGCCCAGCGCCTCGATGGCGGCCGCGAGCAGGAAGTTGCCGGCGAGCTTGACGGCGCTGGCGGCCGCGGGATCGGCGCCGACGTGGTGGATCACCGCCCCCATCGCCGCCAAAGCGGGACGGGCCTGGGCGAGCGCGGCCTCGTCGCCGGCCGCCACGATGCGCAGCTGGCCGGCGGCCGCCGCCTCCGGACGGCCGAATACCGGCGCCGCGAGGTAGCGCTGCCCGGCCCCGGCGTGCGCCTCCACGAGGCGGCGCTGGAGCGCCACCGACACCGTGCTCATGCCGACGTGGACCGCCCCTCGCGGGAGCGCGGCCAGGGTGCCGGCCTCACCGAGCGTGACCATCTCGACGGCGGAGTCGTCGGCGAGCATGGTGACGATCACCTCGGCGTCGCGCGCCGCGCCCGCGGGCGAGGTCGCGACCTCCGCCCCGCTGGTGCCGAGGGCTTGAGCCCTGGCCGCGGTGCGGTTGAACACGACCACCGCATGCCCGGCCCGCACGAGGTTCGCCGCCATCCCCTGACCCATCCTGCCCAGCCCGATGAACCCGATCTTCATCGCCGTCCCCTTTCGCCCTCCCGAGCATACGCACCCCAGCGCGCGCGCATTCCTGGCACGCACCCGCGGGCACTCCCCCGCCGCGCGAGCACCAAGGCACGTTCCCCCGTCGTATACTCGCGCCCGAATCGTGGAGGACGCGGTGGCCTCACCGCGGACAGTTGGCCGCAGACGCTCGTCCCTGCTCGGCGTGATGGTCGGCACGGGTGTGCTCTGCGCGGCGTGTACGACGTCCGAGATGACAGGACACGGCTCCCGATGGCCGGCGGTGACGGTCACGCCGGACCACTCTGGCCGCCCCGTCGAGCTCGCGCCGGGTCAGGAGCTGATCGTCCGGCTGCCGAGCAACCCGACGACCGGCTACCGCTGGTCGCTCGTCGCACCGGCGAAGGGCGTCCTCGAGTCGGAGGGCTCGCCCGGCTTCGAGAGCCAGTCGTCGGGCACACCGCTCGTGGGCGCGCCCGGCTACGAGCTGTGGCGTTTCCGGGCGGTCCGGAGGGGAGCGCAGCCTGTCCGCTTCGAGTATCGCCGGCCATGGGAGAACGACACGCCACCGCTGCGCGTGGTCACCTTCACGGTGACGGCGAGGTCACGACCGAGCGCGCCAGCGGCCGACCCGCGCAGGTGACGGAGTCCGGGGCACACCATCTTCTCGCGCAGCACGCGGACGCCAGGCCCATGGTCGCGCCCGGCCGCGACGTCCGCGGTCAGAGCCGCTCGACGGTCTCGTGGAAGGCGATCCCGCGCGCGGCCAGCTCCGCCATGACGAACGCGTAGCAGCCCGGCTCCCGGCCGATCAGTTCGGGGGGAGAGATCCCCTTGCGGCCGAACAGGCCGCGGGCGAGGAGGCGCACTCCCGCGGTGCACGTGTATCCGGTCGTGCGTGCCATCGAGGTGATGCCGGTGGCACGGTCGTAGCGATCGAGAAGGTCGAAGGTGTGGCGGACCTTCCGTCCCTCGAGCCGGCCCTCGACGACCACCCGCATCACCGTGAGGTCCTCCTCCCCCTCGGCGAGCTGCCAGGCCGGGAAGAGCAGGCGCGCGGTGAAATCGAGCGGTCGCACCAGGGTCTCTCCGACCTCCACCGGCGTGGTCGAGAACAGGCCGGACTCGCGCAGCACGCGGATCCGCTCGATGTGGCCGGGATAGCGCAGGGTCTTCTCCACCATGTCGGGGATCTCGGTGGTGGAGAGCAGCGAGCGCAGCCCGTCGGTGTTGAACGCCTCCAGGGTGCCGACACCCGGGAAGTCCATCAGCTCGGCCTCGGAAAGTGCGGGCATGGTGACCAGCTCGCCGCGCCGCCGGTAGCGGGCCGGCCGGGTGTACTCGGCGATCACGTCGATCGGCGAGAACGGCGCCTTGTACTCCCACGGCCACGTCCGCACCACGGGCAGACCGCCAACGTAGCACGCGAACGTCTCGACGCTCTCGAGCCTGGTGCTCAAGTAGCCGAGGATGATGTTGTCGCACCCCGGCGCGACCCCGCAATCCACCACCGCGGTGCAGCCCTTCTCCCGGGCCAGCGCGTCGAGGGTGAAGGGGTCCTCGGGGAAGAACGAGATGTCCACGACGTTGCGGCCGGCCTCGAGGACCGCCTTGACGGTGGCGAGGCCCATGTCGCCCGGGACCGCGCC
>JBLMXF010000067.1:0-17918 GCA_050257595.1 Acidobacteriota bacterium
GGCATGGCAGAGGCGATCGCGGTGCGCGGCGCCCTCCGGGCGTTGGCGGCACAAACGGCTGGTGGCCCAAGGCAACGGGAACTGGCACGCCTCGCGGCCACCGACCTCGCCAAGGCCGCGAACGTCGATGCTGGCCTGGCGGCGAAGTACCGGCAGGCCCTGGAGCGCGCGCGCCGCCTCGCGGGGAGCTGAGCGCGCCACCGGTGCCTGCGGTGGCCGCGAAGGAACGTGAGTCGGGGCACGGCATCTGGTGCCCCGAGGACGTACATTGACACTCGCGAACCAAGCCGTGCGCCGGAGCCACCGGTGGTTGGGTCCGGCGGCCGAGGACAGGAAAGGAGGGGATCCCAGCAGCCGGCCGTGCGGTCAGTGAGCCCGATCCGGGTCGTGGCATCACGCGTGGGCCCGGCCAAGTGAAACCGACCGACGTGTCTTCCAAGGACGCGTGCCCCTGACGCGAAAGAAAGAAGGAGGAGAGCGATGTCAACGAGAAACGTCACAGTCAATCACCTGCAGCGGATTGCGGTGCTGGCCGCCGCGATTGCGACCCTGGTGGTGGCAGGAATCCCCACCGCCGAGGGAATCATGGTCACCAAGAAGCCGAAGGAGTACACCGTCCGGCCGGTGGTGCAGGATGGCGGGGTGGACGGCCTCAACCTCACCGGTCTCGATGACGCGGTGCCGTTCGACCTCGACGGCAACGGCACGGTCGAGCGGGTGACCTGGACCATGATGAACGCGGACACCGGGTTCTTCTGGGTCGACCTCAACGGCAACGGCCAGGTGGACAGCGGCCGGGAGCTGTTCGGCAGCGACACCCAGGTGAGCAGCATGCTGCCGGCCGGCAACGGTTTTGCCGCCCTGGCCCAGTACGACCTGGTGCGCAACGGCGGCAACGGCGACGGCGTGCTGTCGGCGGCCGACGCCATCTGGCCGCGGCTCCAGCTGTGGGTGGACTGGAACCACGACGGTCAGGTCGAGGCGGGTGAGGTGTCGACCATGGGGGACCTCCACATCCAGACCATCGACCTCACCTCGCAGCCGGTCAATCTCGCCGACCCGCGCGGCAACTACGTGCTGTCGTCCGCGACGGTCCACGCCGAGCCCGGCTACGAGGACGGCTGGGTGCTCGACGTGCTGTTCCAGCGCGCGAGCAAGTAGCTCGTCCGTCGCCCGTTCTTCCGGCCCTCCCAGGGGGAGGGCCATCTCTTTTCGCCCGCCCGGAAGGGCCTGCGTCTTGCCAGTGCCGGCCGTCTCGGCCACAATGGGGCGCCTGCTGCGGGCCCCTGGAGACGCGACGGATGCTTGAGAGCACTGTTCTGCTCACGGTCTGTGGTGCGCTGTTGGCCGCGACCGCCGTTGTGGCGGCACGGCTGAGCGGCCGCAGCGGCGGCCGACGGGGCTGGGTGCTGATCGCCTCGGGCCTCGGTGCCCTCGCGGCCGGCATGTTCGGCAGCCTCGTCGGGGCAGGAGCGCGCGGCGTGCTGGCGGCCGGGCCCGCGCTGCTTGGCTCGGTCTTGGTGCTCGTGGGGGTGGCGGTGCTCGCCCGCACCCTGCCCGCGCCGCGGACCGGGGCGACAGGCGCGCCGCCGGAGGCCGGCGAGATCGCCGCCGGCGAGAAGCGCTACCGCTCGCTCGTCGAACGCGTCCCGCAGGCGTTCGTAATGCAGGTGGGCGGCCGCATCGCCTTCGCCAACCGTGCGTTCGGCAAGATCTTCGGGGTCACGGCCGCCGACGTGGTGGGCCGTCCGCTGGACCAGTTCGTCCGCCCCGAGCACCGCGAGCTGCTGGCACGGGCGGTCTCGGAGAGCGCCCAGAGTCCGACCTGGGGAACCGCCCGTGCGGAGGTCGAGATCCTCCATCCCCAGGGGGAGCGGCGCTGGGTCGAGGTCCGCCGCCAGATCATGGAGTGGGAGGGCAGCCTCGGCGAGGTCGCCTTCGTCGACGACATCACCGACCGAAAACGGGCGGACGAGGCGCTGCGCGCCAGCGAGGAGCGCTACCAGCTGGCGATCACGGCCTCCCAGGAGGTGATGTACGACTGGGACGTCGGCCGCGACGAGATCATCTGGAACCAGAACACCCTGTCCGTGCTGGGCTACGAGCCCGAGGAGATGGCGCACACGCTGGCCTCGTGGCATCAGCTCATCGATCCCGATGACCGGCCGGCCGTGCGCGCCAACCTCGACGAGGCGCTCGGCGGCGGCGGGGGCGTCGTCGGCGAGTATCGGCTGCGCAGGCGGGACGGGACGGTCGCGTGGGTGGTGGACCGTGGCATGGTCGTGCGGGACGACGCGGGCAGGCCGGTCAGGCTGGTCGGCGCGATGACCGACATCACCGAGAGGAAGCGGCTCGAGGAACGGCTGCGCATCGCCCAGAAGATGGAGGCGGTCGGCCACCTCGGCGGCGGCATCGCCCACGACTTCAACAACCTGCTCACCGCGATCATCGGCTCCTGCGAGCTCCTGCAACGGCGCGGGAACCTCGACGCCGACGGCCGGGCCGAGCTGGGCACCATCCACCGCACGGCCTCCCGCGCCGCCGAGCTGACCAAGGGTCTCCTGGCGTTCGCCAGCCGCCAGGTGCTCGAGCCGATCGACCTCGATCTCAACGAGATGGTCCGCCAGGATCTCCCGATCCTGCGCCGCCTGATCCCCGAGAACATCGGCATCCGTCACGTGGCCAGCGGTGACCTGGGCACCGTGCACGCCGACCCGAGCCAGCTCGAGCAGGTCCTCGTCAACCTGTGCGTCAACGCCCGTGACGCCATGCCGAACGGCGGCATGATCACCGTGGAGACGCGCAACGCGGTGCTGTCGGCGGCCGACCTGGCGAGCTCCCCATGGGCCAGCCCGGGCCGTTACGTCGCCCTGGCGATCTCCGATACCGGGCTCGGCATGTCGGAAGAGGTCATGTCACATGTCTTCGAGCCGTTCTTCACCACCAAGGAGCAGGGCCGGGGAACCGGCCTCGGCCTCGCGACCATGTACGGCATCGTCAAGCAGCACGGGGGAGCGGTGCGGGTCGAGAGCGCCCCGGGCACCAGGACCAGCTTTACGGTGTTCCTGCCGCTGGTGGAGCGCCGGCCGGTGGAGATGACCGCCAAGCCCAGCCTGCCGGTGGTCGGAGGCAAGGAGCGCATCCTCGTCGTCGAAGATGAGCCGGAGGTCCGCAGGGTCCTCGTGGAGGTGCTCTCCGGCCTGGGCTACGGTGTCGCCGAGGCGAGCGACGGCCTCGACGCCCTCGACGAGCTCGAAACGGCTCCGGTCGATCTCATCATCGCCGACGTGGTGATGCCAAGAATGGGCGGTCGCGAGCTGCGCACGCGCGTCCTCGCCCGCCTCCCCAACACGCTCTTCCTGTTCTCCTCCGGCTACAGCGACGACGTGTTCCACGAGGAGGCCGTCAAGCGGGGCGGGGCGTTCTTCATCGCCAAGCCGTACGGGATCGACGCGCTCGCCCGCAAGGTGAGGGAGGTCCTCGACAGCAGGAGGACGTGACGCCCGACCGTCCGGCGCATGGCCGGGCGACTCCCCGAACCTCTCGACCCGCGGCCGCCCCCCGCTGGCCCCCATTCCCCCACGCGCCTCGCGACGCCGGCAAGTCCGCGCCCTCCGTTGGGCGTGTGGTGGCTTGGTGAGGCGGCGCAGGTCTGCCACGGCCCCCTCTGCAGCAAACGAAAGGCTCGAGCCGGCAGCCCGGCGGTGACGGCGCACCCCGTCAGACGGCGGCCCGCGATGTTGGGCGCGGAGTCGGGGACCGGTACGGTGGGCCCGGTCGGGGGCCTCCGGCCGGATGCGCCTCGAGCGGGGGTGGCTCGTCGACAGTCCCCGCCCTGGTCCACGGGCCGCAGCGGAGCAGGCGCCGGAGCGTGAGCCAACCGCCGCGCAGCGCGCCAAAGCGGCGGACGACCTCCTCGCCGTAGCGGCTGCAGCTCGGCACCATGCGGCAACGGCCTGCGAGGTGGGGCAGGAGGGGAGACAGCGTGTGCTGGTACAGATGAATTCCGGCGAGCAGGACTTTCGCGGCGACCTGTTGCGTCGGCGGGCGCCGCGTGTCGAGAACGGCCGCCGCCAGCACGACGACCGCGACGGCGATGGCGAAGACCCGGCGCCCCCGGCGAGAGGTGCCACGTGTTCCGGCGGTGACCGACCGCGCCGCGGCGGGTATGCGGTCTCTCATGTCAGTGTGCGGCCCGGCGGACTGCCGGGCCGCACGGTCGAAGCCTCGCCTCAGAACTTGTTGACCATGTCGGAGAGGACCGGGATGACCAACCGCTGCCCGTTGATTCCCTTCATGATGCACATCACGCGCAGGACCAGGAAGCCGAGCGCGAAGAGCGGGAAGAGCAGGGTGAAGAAGCACCCCAGGCCCGCCGTGGCAGCGCCGACGATCCAGTTGACGATGTTGATGGCGATCCAGAAGATCACCTCGGCGACCAGCAGCACGAGCCCGTTCTTGGCGTGCCACTGGACTTCCTGGTCATCCTTCTCGGCGAGCAGCGGAACCAGCGCGAGGAGCCACAGGTAGGCAAGGACGATCATCAGATTGCGGTTACTCGACGCGGGTGCCGCCGGCGGTGGGGGCGGCGGTGGTGGAGTCTGCGGCGCGGCCGGGTCTTGAAAGGTCATGATTCCTCCCTGTTCGCAAGCTACGTTTGAAACTGATTCTAGATTCCCTCGCCGAAAAAGAAAAGCCCTGCGCGCCCGCGGCCGGACACCGTAGCAAGAACGCCGGCGCTTGACAATGACGGGCGCCCGATCGATAGTCGATGGCAGCAGCATCCGAAACGCGTTCTTTCCCGGAGCTGACGTCGGTCCGGCGCCGGCTCGGACAACAGCGGCGGTCCGCCCCTCGGGGGCGAGGCATACCCCAGCGGGCAGACGCTCGCGCCGGGGGATGAAGGAGGAGGAGAGCATGAGCGCGGTCCCGACACCACCACCACCACAGCCGACGGAAGGGAAAGACTGGCTGACCACCCTTCTCCTCTGTATCTTCCTGGGTGGTTTCGGCGTCCACCGCTTCTATACGGGGCATACCGGGATCGGGGTCGCGCAGCTCCTGACCCTGGGAGGGTGCGGTATCTGGGCCCTCATCGACCTGATCATGATCGCTACCGGGAGCTTCAAGGATGCGGAGGGTCGCCCACTGGTCAAGAAGTAGCGGCTGGCTGTTCGCCGCGCTCACCGCCGGCCTCCTGATCGTGGGCGCGCTGCCCGCGACCTGGCTCGACACCGGGCCCTCGGTCTGCCTGTGGCGCCTGGTGGGGCTGTCGGCCTGCCCGGGGTGTGGGATGTCGCGAGCGCTGTGGCACGCTCTCCACGGCGATCTCGGCGGCGCCGTTGCTTTCAACTGGCGTGTCGTCGTCGTCGGGCCGCTGCTCGCCTTCCTCTACCTGCGGCTGGGCGTGCGCACATTGCGCCGCGGCGAACGCTAGGGGACCCGAGCGCCGACCAGCGGCCACGACCTGGTCCCCGAGCAGGAGCCGGCGCCCGTGAGGGTGGTGGTGACCGTGCCGCCCAGGTGGCCGGTGGGGTCGATGACACCGTCGACCTGGAGCGCGACCCCGAGGCCGCCACCGACGTTCGGGTTCGAGAGCACGAACGAAAAGGTCCCGTCGTCCTCGACGACGACGGACTGGGGGAGCGCTCCGGCCAGGCTGGCGAGCTCACCGCCGCTGCACGCCGGCACGTCCTCATCGGTGAACAGGATGGTCGCATCGACGTCGGTCACGCGGTTACCGGCGACGGTCAGGGTGACCGGGGTGTCGTAGCTGGTCTTGTCCTGCTTCCCGACGTATGTCCCGTCATGACCCTGGCCGGCCATGTCCACGTTGGATGGGTCGCCCGAGCGGTTGTCGATCACGTTGGCGAACGCCACCACCTTGCCCTGTCCGTCGCTGACACCGACCCGCAGGCGCAGATTCGTACCGGGTGAAGTAACCAGGTCGCCGAGATTGAACTGGCGCTGGGAGCGCGCCGCGACCGGGTACGACTTCGCGTCACCGACCGCGGCCCCGCTGGCGTCGACGAGCTGTGCGGTCACCGTGCATGCCGCGCCGTTGGTCTCGACGAAGCCGAAGTTCGAGCGCCACACCCCCGCGGCGTCCTGTGCCAGGCCGATCAGGTCGACGGTCTCGCCGGCCCCGATCGCGCTCGCCGCGTCGAGGCCGCCCTCGAACTGGCCGGCGGTCCCGGTTCCCTTGGCGGTCTGCACGTTGGCGTCGTAGATGCGGCCCGTCACCGCCACGGGTTGATCGGAGGCGAACCGCAGCGCACCGTAGGCGCCATCGGCGCCGAACAGGGAGAGCACGACGTCGTCGAACTCGACGCTTGCTCCCGGCGGGACGGTGACGTCTTCGGTGACCGGGTTGAGGTTCTCGGCGTCGCGTCTGAGGAACGAGATCGCCACATGGGCGGACTGCACGGTCGACGGGTTGTACACCCAGGCGGTGGAGCGCCACTGCGAGCACACCGGCGGGTCGCCGACGCACACGCCCTGGCCATGACCAACGGTGGGCAGGTAGGCATCGCGACTGGGGAGCAGCGCCCAGGCTGAGCTTGCCATCACGATCACTGTCGACGCCGCCGCGAGAATCCTCATGATGGCACCTCCATGAACATCGGGGAGCGGGTCGCCCCGCTCCCCCGGACCTGATCTCGACCAGGCAGGACGCAAACCCAGGACACTGCCGTTCAGTTGCTGCCCACCCAGCCGGCGCGCCAATTCCGCGAGCTGGTGCCGTTGCACGCGGCCCAGTCTCCGGTGCCGCCGGTGACCTCGGTGGTGAGGGCACCGGTGAAGGCGCCGCCGGTGGAGAGTTGGCCGGTCAGCGTGAAGTTCACGGTGAACACCGTGGACGTTCCGTCGGTGTAGTCCTGGCCGGGCAGGGAGAGTGTGAAGTTGCCCGCGCCGTCAAGCGCGATCGGCGGGTTCGGCGAGGTGTCGAAGTCGATGATGTAGCCGCACGGCAGGCCCATGAGGGCCGCGACCTCGGCGACGCCGTTCGCCATCGTGACGCGGATCGCGCCGTCGACGGCCGCGCTGTCGGTCGCCTGGACCACGCCCTCGAACAGGCCGGTCGAGTGCACCGCGGTCACGGCCGGCGTGGTCATCTCGATGCTGAACGGGTCGCCGGTGCGGTTGTCGATGCGCGACGCGGTGACGAGCACGCGGCCGCTGCCCGACACCGGGGTGACCCGCAGGCGCTGGTTGGCGGCCGGCGTCCCCCCGAGCATCGGCAGCACGCTGTTGAGCTGCTTGGCCTCGCGGGCCCGCACGACGTAGTTGTTGATCGTGCCGACGACGGCGCCGCTGCCGTCGAGGCGGTCGATCTTGAGGGTGACCTGCTGGCCCGTGGTCTCGCAGATCGACAGGTTGGTGCGCCAGTTGGTCGTATCCTCGGCGGTCCCGATGATGTCGGTGAACTGGCCGCTTCCGATCGCGAGGCCCGCATCGAGCCCGGGGTAGAACTGGCCGGCGGTCCCGGTCCCCTTGTTGGTCTGCACGTTGACGTCGTAGATCCGGCTGGTCGCCACCACCGGGATGTCGGAGGTCACCCGGAGAGCGCCGACGACGCCATCGAGGTTGAAGACGCTTTGGAAGATGTCGTCGTACTCCTTCGTCTGCCCGGGCAGCACGGCCACCGACGTCATGGTCGTCGGGTTCGTGTTGTCGGTGTCCCGTGGTAGGAAGGTGATCTGCACGTTGGCCGCCTGCGTGGTCGATGGGTTGAACACCCACACGTCGGTGCGGAACAGGGCGCAGACTCCACCCGGGCACTGGCCCTGGACGCGTCCGGTCGACGCCAGGTACTGGTCGGTCGACGGCGGGATCGCCAGTGCCGCCGTCGCGAGCAGTGAGAGGACGAACGCTGCTCTGAGTGCCTTCATGGTTCCCCCTAACCACAGCATTGTACCGAATCTCACTCCCCGCAACCGTGTCACCGGTCACGGTGGCCGGACCCTGCCCGGCCGATCGGGGTGGCGTTGCGCCGAGCCGGGGGCTCGGGGGTCAAGGCTGGGGAGGAAGAGGTGGGGGGACGCCGGACTCCCGGGAGAGATGGGGGCCGGAGGGGCGGGTGGTGGGGGGAAGGAGGCGAGATGGGCGAGTGCGAGTTCACGTCGCGCGAGCCGGGAGGCTCGGGGGGTCAAGGCTGCGGAGGAAGGGGTGGGGGGCAGCCGCCCCCCGAAACAGATGGTGCCGAAGGCCGGACTCGAACCGGCATGGCTTGCGCCACACGCCCCTCAAACGTGCGCGTCTACCAATTCCGCCACTTCGGCACGTCGTTGACTCATCTTACTTGCCGGGCGCCGGTGCCGGCTTGGCCGGCTCCGGGTTGGCTGGGCCAGCCGGAGTGCCGCTGGGCGACGTGGTGCCCGGGGTCGCGGGCGCCGTCGCCGGTGCCTTGGTCGCCTTGATTCCCGAAGCGACGGAGCGCCCCTCCCGCGACTTCATCACCGCAAGCCCGATACACAGGGCGACGAAGAGGACGAACGATCCGGTGGTCAGCTTGTGCATCAGCGTGGTGGTGCCACGCGGGCCGAACGAGGTCTGCGAGCTGGCGCCGCCGAACGCCGCCGCCACGTCCGCTCCCTTGCCCTGCTGAAGCAGCACGACGAGGATCAGAAAGATGCAGACAACGATATACAGGATGACCAACAAGGTGTACATCACGACTCCTCTGCGATCGCCGGGCCGTCGCCCGGAGCACAGCGGATGATAGCGGAAAACGTCGCCACGTCAAGGCTGGCACCCCCGACGAGGGCACCGTCAACGTCGCTGCGGGCAAGGAGATCGGCCGCATTGTCGGGCTTCACCGATCCGCCGTAGAGGAGGCGCAACCGGGCCGCGACGTCAGTGCCAAAGAGCTGACCGGCGCGCTCGCGCAGGAACGCATGGGCCTCCTGGGCCTGGGCGGGCGTCGCATTGCGGCCGGTCCCGATCGCCCACACGGGTTCGTAGGCGACCGCGAGCGATTGGGGATCGAGCCCGGCGAGCGCCGCGCTCTGTCGCTCGAGAACGCTGAGCGTCTCCCCCCGGTCGCGCTGCTCGAGAGTTTCGCCGAGGCAGAAGATGACGGCCAGGGCGGCCCGCTGGGCGGCGCGGGCGCGGGCCGCGGCGGTCTCGTCGGTCTCGCCGAAGTACTGGCGCCGCTCCGAGTGCCCGACGATCACCCAGCGCGCTCCCAGCTCGACCAGCATGGCCGCCGAGACCTCGCCGGTGTAGGCCCCCTTCTCTTCCCAGTGGCAGTTCTGCCCGCCGATTGCGAGGTGGGAGCCCGAGGCCAGCATGACCGCCGCCGGCAGCGCGGTGAACGGCGGGCAGATGACAATCTCGGGACCGCTCGGTTGGGTCTGGACGAGCAGCCCCTCGAGGTACCTCTGGACGGACGCCGGTCCACCGTGCATCTTCCAGTTGGCGGCGATGAGGTAGCGGCGCATCGTTTACTCCTGGAGCGCCGCGACGCCGGGAAGCTCGGCACCGGCCAGAAACTCAAGCGATGCGCCCCCCCCGGTGGAGACGTGGGAGAGCCGGTCGGCCACCCCGGCCTGGTGGACCGCCGCCACCGACTCGCCGCCCCCAACCACCGTGAAGGCGGGCGAGTCCGCCATCGCCCGTGCGATGGCCGTTGTGCCGGCCGCGAACGGTGTCCTCTCGAACACCCCCGCCGGGCCGTTCCAGAAGGCTGTCCGGGCGCCGGACAGAGCCTTGGCGATGGCATCGCGGCTGATCGGCCCGATGTCAAGGATCATGTCGTCGCTGCTCACCGCGGTGGCGGCCACGACCCGGCCGGGGGCGTCGAGGCCGGCGGCGACCACGACATCGGCGGGCAGGAGCACCCTCGCTCCCCGGCCACCGGCCTCGGCGAGGATGGCCTGTGCGGTGCCGTTGAGCTCGGCCTCGACGAGCGACCTGCCGACCGCCACGCCCTCGGCGAGCAGGAAGGTGTTGGCCATTCCGCCGACCAGGGCCAGCGTGTCCGCCAGCGCGGCGAGGGACTGCAGTGTCTCGAGCTTGCCGGAGATCTTGGCGCCGCCGACCACCGCCACGAAGGGATGTTCCGCATGGTCGCGGAGCCTGGTCAGGGCGGTAATCTCGCGCGTCATGAGCGGGCCGGCGGCCCGCTCGGCGAAGAGGAGGGCCACACCCGCGGTCGAGGCGTGTGCGCGGTGGGCGGTCCCGAAGGCGTCGTTCACGTAGACATCGGCCAGCTCCCGGAGCCGCCGGCAGAAGACAGGGTCATTACCCTCCTCGCCCTTGTCGAAGCGGAGGTTCTCGAGCAGCAGGACGTCGCCGGGCCGCGCCGCCGCGACGGCGGCCCGAGCGACATCGCCGACCAGGTCGGGGACGAAGCGAACCGCACAGCCGGCGTGGTGCGCGAGCACGGGAGCGACCGGGCCGAGCGAGAGCGCCGGGTCCGGCTTGCCCTTTGCGCGTCCAAGGTGGGAGCAGGCGATGACGACGGCGCCTCGCTCGGCAAGCTCCCGGACCGTGGGAGCGGCCTCGCGGATGCGGGAGTCGTCGCCGACCTTGCCGTCCTTGATCGGCACGTTGAGGTCCAAGCGGAGAAGTACGCGGCGCCCCTCGACCGGGAGCCGGTCCATCGAGCGCAGGGCCATGGCCGCCTCCCTACTTCGCGAAGAGTCTGGCCACGTCGATGCAGCGAGCGGCGTAGGCGAACTCGTTGTCGTACCAGGAGAGCACCTTGCCCACCCGGTCGCCAATCACCATCGTCGAGCGTGCGTCGACGATCGACGAGGCCGTGGTGCCGCGGAAGTCGATCGAGACCAGCTCCTCGTCGCTGACGTCGAGCACACCCGCGAGCGGCCCGGAGGCGGCCGCACGGAAGGCCTGGTTGAGGCCGTTCGCGGTGATCGCCTTCTCTGCGGTGAAGGTGAAGTCGACCAGGGAAACGTCGCTGGTCGGCACCCGAACGGCGAGACCGTCGAGCTTGCCCTTGAGCTGCGGGAACACCTCGGCCATCGCCTTGGCGGCCCCGGTGGAGGTCGGGATCATGGAGAGCGCGGCGGCGCGGGCGCGGCGGAGATCCTTGTGGGGGAGGTCGAGGATGCGCTGGTCGTTGGTGTAGGCGTGGATCGTCGTGAGCAGGCCGTGCTGGATGCCGCAGCTCTCCACCAGCACCTTGACCACCGGCGCCAGGCAGTTGGTGGTGCACGAGCCGTTGGAGACGATGACGTGCTTGGCTGGATTGAGCGTGGTGTGATTGACGCCGTACACCACCGTGGCATCCACCCCCTTGGCGGGCGCGGTGATCAGCACCCAGCGCGCTCCGGCGGTGATGTGGGCCCGGGCCTGCTCGCCCTTGGTAAAGCGGCCGGTCCCCTCGAACACAAGGTCAATACCGAGCTCCTTCCAGGGCAGCTTGGTGGGGTCGGGAACGGCGGTGACCTTGACCGTCCTGCCGCCGACCTCGAAGCCGTTCTCGGTGGTGCCCACCCGGGCCTCGAAGCGGCCATGGATCGAGTCGTACTTGAGCAGATGTGCGAGCGTGGGTGCATCGGTGATGTCGTTGACAGCGACGAACTCGAACGCCGGGTCCTCGAAAGCCTGCCGGTAGATGAGCCGGCCGATCCTCCCGAAACCGTTGATGGCGACGCGCAGTGCCATGTGGCCTCCCTTCATTCGAGGCAAGAAGTATAACGCCCGACAGTTGTTCCGGTCCACGTGGAGTACCATCGCGCTGCGGGGAGAGTCGCCAATGCCAGTGAGCGCGCTGCGCTGGTCGAGGGGTCTGGAGCTGCTGGATCAACGACTGCTGCCGGAGCGCGTCCGCTGGATCGAAGTGCGCGGAGCGGCTCACGCGGGCCGGCTGATCCGGGACCTCGCGGTGCGCGGCGCACCGGCGATCGGCTTGGTCGCGGCCTACGCCATGGCCGTCGAGGCGCTCGCCCGGCCTGACCTCGCCCATCTCAGGCGCGCCGCCCGGACCCTCTCGGCGGCCCGGCCGACCGCCACCAACCTCGCGTGGGCGGTGGCGCGCGTGATGAACGCGATCGAGCAGGGCACCGAGGGCGACCGCTTTGCCGCGGCACTGGCTGCCGCGCGGGCGCTCCACGAGGAGGATGCCACGGCGTGCCGGGCGATCGGCGGTCACGGTGCGCGGCTGTTCCCCTCCCGTGCGGTACGGCTCCTCACCCACTGCAACGCGGGTGCTCTGGCCACCGGTGGGATCGGGACCGCCCTCGGCGTGGTGCGCGTGCTCCATGCCGAGGGACGGCTGGCCCGGGTGTACGCGTGCGAGGCGCGCCCCGTCCTGCAGGGCGCGCGGCTGACCGCCTGGGAGGCGATGCAGGACGGTCTGCCGGTCACCTTGCTGCCCGACTCCGCGGCGGCGAGCCTGCTGGCACGGGGCGAGGTCGACGGCGTGGTGGTGGGGGCCGACCGGATTGCGGCCGATGGATCGGTCGCGAACAAGATCGGAACCTACCCCCTGGCGGTGCTGGCGACCCGCCATTCGGTGCCGTTCGTGGTGGCGGCACCGACCTCGACCTTCGACCTCTCCTGTCCCGACGGTGCCGCGATCCCGATCGAGGAGCGACCACCGGCGGAAGTGCGCAGCGTGCGGCGCTGCGCCGTGGCACCGGTGGGGGTGGCCGTCTTCAACCCGGCATTCGACGTCACGCCCCCCGAGCTGATTTCCGCCCTGGTGTCGGAGCGCGGCGTGGCGAGTCCGGTCACCCGGGCCAGCGTGGCGGAAATTGCCGGATGAGCGGCCGTGGTATGACGGGACCGCCGCGCGGGGCGAGCCAGGGTGTCGGAGACCGGCCCGCGGCCTCCAGCTCGTCCCGGCCGGGCGAGCCCCGCTCCGGTCCCCGGACCCCGGACCCCGGACCCCCATCCTTCCTGACCCTCGGCATCGAGACGTCGTGTGACGAGACGGCGGTCGCGGTCCTCGACGGCGACGGAACCGTGCGGTGCAACCTGGTCTCCTCGCAGACCGCGGCCCACGCCCCTTTCCTCGGCGTCGTCCCGGAGCTTGCCGCGCGCCACCATCTCGAGGCGCTGAGGCCTCTCCTGGCCGAGGCGGACCGCGTGGCTGAACTGGCCGGCGTGGAGCTGGTGACGGTGACGCGGGGGCCCGGTCTGATCGGATCGCTGCTGGTCGGGACGTGCTTCGCATCGGCCTACGCGTACGCGCGGGGCCTGCCGATCGTGGGGGTCGATCACCTTGAAGGGCACCTGGTCTCACCCTTCCTCAGCCTGGCAGGCGCCCCGGCTCGTGAGGCTCCCGATCCCACCCTCGCTCTGGTGGTGTCGGGGGGACATTCCTCCTTCTTCCTGCTCGCGGGTGGGGACGTCCGTCCGCTCAACCGTACCCGTGACGACGCCGCCGGGGAAGTCTTCGACAAGCTGGCTGCCGCGCTCGGACTCGGCTACCCCGGCGGCCCCGTGGTGGACCGTCTCGCCGCCGCCGGCGACCCGGATGCGTTCCGCTTCAGCGTGCCGCGCATCAAGGATCCCGCCGGTTCACTGGACTACTCGTTCTCTGGGCTGAAGACCGCGGCCATCCGCCGGGCCGGAGAGCTCACGGAGCTTCCGCTCGCCGATCCCGGCCAGCCATCCCAGGCGGTCCTCGACCTGCTGGCGTCGTTCCGGCGCACCGTGGTGGACTGGCTGCTGTCACCTCTCGACGAGCTCGTAGCCCGGCACCGACCTCGTGCGGTTGCCGCATCGGGAGGGGTGGCGGCCAACCTGGAGCTGCGCCACCGTCTGACGTCCTGGGGCGAGCAGGTGGGGATCGAGGTCGTGCTGCCGCCGGTGGCCCTCACGACCGACAACGCCGCCATGATCGCGCGCGCCGGCCAGCTGCGCGCCCGCCGCGGCTGCTTCGACGACGCCCTCTCGCTGCGTGCCTACCCGCGCGCACCGTGGAAGGGCGGTGCCGACGCCAAGGGACGGCCGGTGTTCCCGAGGCTGTAAGGGGACAAACAATGGGGAATGAGGTCAGAGATGCGTGGAGAGAGCTGGCAGCTCACGGCTGACGGTTCTCCCGCGACGACCCCACACGGCACGGCCGCCCCCGTCGCCCCCGCCCGTCCTCCGCGAGAGATGGACCTCCCTGCGGGGGGCGGCGGACTCGCTTCGTCGGGTGGAGGGCGACGGTAACGGTTGGCTGCCGGCGGCGTCCCCATGAGCCCCGCATCTTCTGATAGAATCACAGCTTCTCGCGCTCACGGCGCGTCCCGGAGAACAGGTGGACCAGCAGCACATCCGCAACTTCTGCATCATCGCCCACATCGACCACGGCAAGTCGACGCTCGCGGACCGCCTGCTCGAGCTCACCGGCGCGCTGTCGTCGCGGGAGATGATGGCGCAGGTGCTCGACTCGATGGATCTCGAGCGCGAGCGCGGCATCACGATCAAGGCACACACCGTGACGCTCCACTATCGGCACGCCTCGGGGCAGGCGTATGTCCTCAACCTGATCGACACCCCCGGCCACGTCGACTTCTCCTACGAGGTGTCGCGCTCCCTCGCCGCCTGCGAGGGCGCGTTGCTCGTGGTGGACGCCTCGCAAGGTGTCGAGGCCCAGAGCCTGGCCAACGCCTATCTCGCCGCCGATCAGGGACTGGAGCTGATCCCCGTGCTCAACAAGATCGACCTCCCCCAGGCCGAGCCCGAGAGGGTGCGCGACCAGATCGAACAGGTCATCGGGCTCGACGCGTCGGCCAGCCTGCGGATCTCGGCCAAGACCGGCGAGGGGGTCGGGGCGGTGCTCGAGGCCGTGGTGGCGCGTATCCCGCATCCCGCCGGCGACCCCGACGGCCCACTGCGGGCGCTCGTCTTCGACGCCTCGTACGACGCCTACAAGGGGGTGCGCTGCCTGGTCCGGGTAGTGGACGGCCGCCTCGCGGCGGGCGCGAAGATCCGCTTCATGGCGTTCGACCGCGAGGTGCTGGTCGAGGAGGTCGGGACTCTGACCCCGCGGCCGGTGGCCGCCGAGGCCTTGGGCGCGGGCGAGGTGGGTTACCTGTTCGCCGGGATCAAGGACATCCACCAGGTCCGGGTGGGCGACACGGTCACCGACTCCGTCGACCCGGCGCGCAACCCACTGCCGGGCTTTCGCGAGGCCAAGCCAATGGTGTTCGCCGGGCTGTACCCGGTCGACTCCTCGGCGTTCGGCGAGCTGCGCGACGCACTCGAGCGACTTTCGCTCAACGACTCGGCGTTCACCTTTCAGGCCGACACCTCGCAGGCGCTCGGCTTCGGTTTTCGCTGCGGGTTCCTCGGCCTCCTCCATATGGAGATCGTCCAGGAGCGCCTCGAGCGCGAGTTCGGGCTCGAGCTGATCACCACCGCGCCGAACGTCGCCTACCGTGTGCTGACCACCACGGGCGAGGTGCTCGAGGTGGAGAACCCCGCGCAGCTCCCCGACCCCGGCCGCATCGAAGCCGTCGAGGAACCGGTCATCCTGGCGACGATCCTGACCCCCGATACGCACCTCGGGGGCGTCCTCAAGTTGGTCCAGGAGCGCCGCGGCGAGCAGGTCAAGCTCGAGTACCTGGGCGGTAGCCGCGTGCTCCTCGAGTACCGGCTCCCGCTCGCCGAGGTGGTGCTCGACTTCTACGACCGTCTCAAGTCGGTCTCTCGCGGGTACGCCTCCTTCGACTACCACCTCGACGGCTATCGCGAGGGTGACCTGGTCAAGCTCGACCTGCTGGTCAACGGCGAGCCGGTCGACGCTCTGGCCACGATCGTGCACCGCTCTTTCGCCTACGACCGAGCGCGGACGGTGTCGGCGAAGCTGCGCGGGATGATCCCGCGCCAGCTCTTCGAAGTGGTGATCCAGGCGGCGATCCACAACCGCGTGATCAGCCGGGAAGTGGTCAAGGCCCTGCGCAAGAACGTAATCGCCAAGTGCTACGGCGGCGACATTACCCGCAAGCGCAAGCTCCTCGAGAAGCAGAAGGAGGGGAAGAAGCGAATGAAGCGGGTGGGCAGGGTGGAGATCCCGCAGGAGGCGTTCCTCGCGGTGCTGAAGGTTGACGGGAGCTAGCAGCGCGGTGCTCGGGTGGAGGGTACGCGGCGCGACGCGGGATTGACTCCCGCGGAGCGCGGGGGGTTCGGGGGGTCGAAGGCGACGGAGGCGAGGGAGGGTGGTCGCCGGGCCCCCCGGGTCGGGAGCCAGGGTGGAGATCCCGCAGGAGGCGTTCCTCGCGGTGCTGAAGGTTGACACGTAGGAGGCTGGGGACCTGCAGCTTGCGGACGGCCAACCCCAAGGCACGGCGCTTCGCGCCCTTCCCCGAGCCTCGAGTCCCATGGGTTAAGATACGCAACACACGCGCGTTCGCGCGTCAGGTGGTGCCATGAAGAAGGGTCACTGGTTCCGCGAATACTACGAGGCCATCCTAGTGGCGGTCATCTTCACCCTGTTCGCCCGCACCTTCGTGGCCCAGGCCTTCAAGATCCCGTCCGGCTCGATGGAGGACAACCTCCTGATCGGGGACCATCTCTTCGTCAACAAGTTCATTTACGCCCCGCACTGGGACTGGCCCCTGGCCAAGCTCCTCCCCTATCGGGACATCCGACGCGGCGACGTGGTCGTGTTCAAGTATCCCCAGGACCCGGAGAGGGACTTCATCAAGCGGGCTGTCGCGATCGGGGGTGACACCGTCGAGGTGCGGGACAAACAGGTCTTCGTCAACGATGTCGCCGAGGTCAACCCGTACGAGATCCACAAGGACAACCAGGTCCTTCCCGACAGCCCGCTGTTGCCCTCCTCGTTGCGCAACCGCGATCAGTTCGGCCCCTTCAAGGTTCCCAAAGGGTTCGTGTTCTGCATGGGAGATAACCGCGACAACTCGTACGACTCGCGCTTCTGGGGCCCGGTGCCCCGGAACTACTTCAAGGGTCGCGCGCTGTTCATCTATTGGTCGTACGAGGCGGCACCCAACGCGCATGAGTGGCACGGCTGGTGGGATCGCATCCAGCAGCTCGCCTCGGTCGCAATCCACTTCGTCACGCGCACGCGATGGAGCCGAATGTTCACCCTGGTTCACTGAGCGGCCGTGGTGATAGACTTGCCGCAACAGACCTGCTGGAGGTTGTGATGCGGAGATGGCGGGAGCGGGGCGAGGGCAATCTCGGTTGTATCGTCGGGGTGATCATCCTGGCGATCGTCGTCGTACTTGCCGTCAAGATCGTCCCGACCCGGATCGCGGTCGCCGAGCTGCAGGACTTCTGCGAGAAGGAAGCGGAGCAGGCGTTCCACTACAACGACGAGAAGATCGCCTACGACGTGCTCACCGAAGCCGAGAACAAGCACCTCCCCGTGACCAAGGAGAACATCAAGGTCTACCGCAACCAGGCGGAGGTGTTCGTCGAGGTCCATTACACGGTCAAGCTCGACCTCATCGTCACCGACTATCTCTGGAAGGTCGAGCACAACGTGAGCCGTCCGCTGTTCTGATCTCCCGGTCTGACTGTCCCTGCGTGCACCTGCCGACCGCGGCCGGCGCGCCGAGCTTCTGCCTTGCCCCGTCTGGCGTACAATCCCGCGTCAGTCTTCCGACGACCCGCTGATCGTGTCCGGCGAGCGGGACCGCGGGGGGAGGTCGCGCATGAAGGGTCAGCTGTGGGCCACCAAGCCGCTCAGCCTTCTGCTCGAGGAGATGAAGGGTGAGAACCGGCTGCGCCGGATCCTGGGACCCGTCCAGCTCTCCAGCCTCGGGGTCGGGGCGATCATCGGTACCGGTATCTTCGTCCTCACCGGCCAGGCGGCGCACGACAAGGCCGGGCCGGCGCTCATTCTCTCCTTCGTCGTCTCGGGCATCGCCTGCATCTTCGCTGCGCTGTGCTATGCGGAGTTCGCCTCGATGGCGCCGGTCGCGGGGTCGGCCTACACCTATGCCTACGCGACCCTAGGCGAGTTGTTTGCGTGGATCATCGGCTGG
>JBLMXF010000068.1:0-46993 GCA_050257595.1 Acidobacteriota bacterium
CTTGTAGAGCCCGGCGAAGCGCGGAATGACATAGGTCACCAGCAAGACGACCAGGCCCAGGGCAAGGGAGAGAAGCACGACCGGATAGGTCAGAGCAGAGGACACCCTGCGCCGTACCGACTCGAGCATCTGCTGGTGATGGATGTAACGACGCAGGACCGTGACCAGCTCGCCGGAGCGCTCGCCCGCCATGAGCGTGGCGCAGTACAACCTCGGGAAGAGCTCGCCCTGCGCCTGGAACGCTTCGGACAGCGCCACGCCGGAGCGAACGTCCTCCAGGACCCGGGAGAGTATTGAGCGGAAGAACGGTGAAGCCTGCGCCGACTGGAGGAGCTCCAGCGACTGGAGGACGGGAATCCCGGCCTTCAGCAGGGTTGCCATCTGCTGGTTGAAGATGAGGAACTCGAGCGAGCCGATCCTCTCCTTGCGGCCGAGGAACGAGCCACGGAGGTGCGCGCGGCGCGCCTGGATGTGGAAGACGTGGAGCCCCTTGCCCTCGAGCTCCCGGCGCAGCGACTCGGGCGAGACGCTGCGGTGCCGCTCCTCGACCACGGCACCCTCCGGGGTCCCCAGGCGAACGACGTACTCGGTCACCGCCTCTGTCCCTCGTCCTTGGTGGCCGTCATGACCAGCAGCAGGGCACGGTCGGCGAGCTCGGACTGGGCGGCGGCCACGACCCCGACCTGGCCGACGGTCAGGCTGACGACGGTGCGCATCACGAGCGCCGATCCTTCGACACCGGACGGTGCAGGCTCCCGCCGCAGGAGTTCGAGCGGCTTGAGCTGGAGACGTTCCGGGTCCTGTGCCGCCGCCGAGACGCGGAAGCGCAGTTTGTACCTGTCGCTGATGTTCGTCTCCACCGAGTTGCCATCAACAGCAACCAACTGGAGGTCGTCGAGCGGCAGGTACGAGGAGAAGTGGAACAAGCGAAACAGGTCGATGTTCAGGTCCGGGAGCCTTTCGGGTTGTTTGCCCTCGACCAGAACGCCAGAGTATGCGATGAACACCCTGACCCTCACCCGATACGACACCGGCGGCACGTCCCAGCCGGCGAGGGAACTGGCCACCCGCGCGAGCACATCTGGACCGTCCCTTACCGTGATGCTCTCGTTGCCCGGCTGGATGAGCACGCTGCCGCTCGGGGACAGCATGGGGGCGATGAAGGCCACCGCCTCCTGCACAGTCCGATGCCGGAGTCGGAAGACCTGCGAGGTCGGCTGAGCCGCCATAGCGGCGGTCGCCATCACCAGCAGGCCGATGTAGGTCGCCAGCCGGCCCACCTACAGCTCCAGCCTGGGGTCCACGATGAACGCGACCTGGACCACATCCCGCGGGGAGGGAACGACCTGATAGACGCGCACGCCCTCCCCGTCCACTTCGACGAAGGCCTGCTCAACTCTTGCGACCGGCGGCGGTGAGGAGATCAGCACGGGCGTCGGAGCGGGGCTCGGCCCCCAGCGCATGATCGCAGCACCGCCGAGGACCATCGCCGCCGCCGCGGCGACCGCCAGCCAGCGGCGACGGCGGACGCGCAGACCACCCTCAGCCCGGCGCTGATGGATACCCCCGAGGACCTCCGTCGCGAAGCTCGGATCGGCCGCCTCGTCCTGTGCGCCAACTTCAAGGGCCAGCAGCATCGCCGGCTCCCGCTCTTCCACCACGGCGCGACACGCCGCACAGGCCGCCAGGTGCGCCCGCATGGCAGTCTCCGTACCGGCGTCGAGCTCGAGCGCGAGGAAGCGCTCGACGGACCGACGGACCTCACGGCACGACATCATTCCCGACCTCCCTTGGGCAGATACTCGGGGTAACGCGCAGCCAGCTCCCGGCGAAGGATCCCACGAGCCTGGAACACGTGGTTGCGGATCGTTGCCTCGGTGCACCCGAGAATCCCGGCCACCTCTCCCGTCGACAGCCCCTCGACCTCGCGAAGGACAAATGCCGCTCGCTGCGTCGGCGAGAGGACCCGGGCAAGCTCAGCGAAAATCTCGTGCACCTCGCGATCGGCAAGATCTCGGGGGGCGGCAGGGCCCACCGAGTCGCCGACCAGTCGTAGGTGGGCGACGTGGGTGCGGTCGCGGCTGTCACGCGATCGCAGCAGGTCGATGGCGAGGTTGGTCGCGATCCGATACAGCCAGGTGGAGAACGACCACGTCTCGTCGTACTTGGCGAGGTTTTCCCAGGCTCGAATGAACGCGACCTGGGCGATGTCGCGAGCCTCCTCGGCGTCGCCCAGGATCCGGGCCGCACACCGCCGCAGCCCGCCCTGGTGTCGGCGGACCAGCTCGGCGAACGCAACCTCGTCCCCGGACCGCGCCGATGCAGCCAGCTCACGGTCGTTCTTCTCGCCGCTCACGTTCTCCCTGACCACAAGACGCAAGAAACCCATCCCTGCCCCAACCTCCGCTGCGTATACGGGGGTGGGCGCCCGGTCGTTGGGCGCGGGCGGATTATATCCACCCCCAGGCCGCGTGCCGGACCCCGACCCCCGATCCTCTAGGCTACACTCGCGGCCATGGCGCCGGCCGCCCTGTGGGTCTATCGCACCATCCTCACGGCCTCGCTGCCCGTTCTCGCCCCTTACTTCCTGCTCCAGGCCCGCAAGCGGGGCCGGGACCGGCCGCCCCTGTCCCAGCGCCTCGGTCGGCGGCTCCCGCCTCTGCCGGTCGACGGGGTCTGGATCCAGGCGGTCTCGGTGGGCGAGGTCGCCGTCGCCAGGCCGGTTCTGGCCGAGCTGCGACGACGGCATCCCACTCTCGGCCTCACGCTCTCCTCGACCACGGCGACCGGCTTGCGGCTGGCCAGCGGACAGCAGCTCGCGGACGCTGTCGTCCCCTTTCCCGTCGACCTCCCCGGACCGATCCAGCGGGTCCTCGACCTGGCACGCCCGCGACTCGTGATCCTGATCGAAACCGAGCTCTGGCCCGAGCTCCTCGCCCAGTGCGGCCGGCGACGGATCCCCGTGGCGCTCGTCAACGCCCGGGTTTCGGAGCGTTCCTTCCGCAGCTACCGGCTCGTGCGCTCACTGCTCCAACCGCTCCTGCAGCCTATCTCTCAAGTTCTGGCGCAGGACGACGCCGACGCACGCCGTTTCGCCGAACTCGGGGTCCCGGGGGAACGCATTCGGGTCGTGGGGAACATCAAGTTTGACGCCTCGCCTCCGGGCGCCCCGGCCGCGGTGCTCGGCAGCCTCACCCAGCTGGCAGGGGACCGGCCGATCCTGGTGGCCGGTTCTACCGTCGCGGGAGAGGAGAGTCTGGTCCTCGACGCCTGGCGCTCCCTCGCCCGACCGCGGCGGCCGTTGCTCGTGATGGCGCCCCGCCACCCGGAGCGCGCCGGCGAGGTGCTCGACCTCGCCACTGACCGCGGAGTCGCCGCCGTTCGGAGGACCCGGATCGACGCGGCTCCCGCCCCCTGCGACCTGGTCGTCCTCGACACCATTGGGGAGCTCGCGGCGGTCTACCAACTGGCCCGCGTCGCGTTCGTGGGCGGCTCGCTCGTGCCCGTCGGTGGCCACAACCCGATCGAGCCGGCCCACCATGGGGTGCCGGTGCTGACCGGTCCCCATGTGCGGAACTTCGTGACCATCTATCGCGAGCTCTTCAAGGCGGGAGCTGCGCGCGTGGTCTACACGTCCGCCCAAATGGCGGAGCTACTCTCCGCCTGGCTTGACGACCCCGAGGGTGCACGGCAGGCCGGCGAGGCCGGCAGGGCTTTTCTCGGTCGTCACGCTGGTGTCACTCGCCTGACCGTGGACGCACTGGAGCCTTTCCTGGCGTGAGCACGCCACGCATCATCGTCGCCTCGGCGAGTCGTCTGCTGGAGACCGTCAACGCCTTTGCGCTCGGCCTCTACCGCGTCGGCGTCCGTTCCGTCCATCGTAGCCCCGTTCCCGTGGTGTCGGTCGGCAACCTCGCCGCCGGAGGGACCGGGAAAACACCACTCGTCGTCGCCCTCGCCCGTGAGTTGGCCATCCGTGGCCGGCGACCGGCGATCCTGACGCGTGGCTACCGACGCCGAGGCAGGGAGCCGGTGTTCCTGGCCCCAGGCCAGGAACGCCCCTGGGATGAGGTCGGCGATGAGCCCGCGTTGATCGCTCAGGCTGTGCCGGGCGTTCCGATCGTTGTCGACGCCGACCGGGTCAGGGGCGCGAGCACAGCGGTAGTGAGGGCCGGCGCGGGGGTCGTGGTGCTCGACGACGGCTTCCAGCACTGGAGGCTCGCGCGCGACCTCGACGTCGTGACCGTAGACGTAGCCGACCCCCTGTGCACGCTCGCGCCCCGTCGTGAGCCGCCACGGGCCCTTGGCCGGGCCCACGCCGTCGTGATCACCAACGCGGACCGCGGCGACGTCGCTGCGGCTCTCGCTCTCCTCCGGCCGTTCGCTCCGCGTGCCTCGTACTTCGCCTGCGCGGCCCGGCCCACCTGGCTGCACCGGGGGGATGTCCGTGTCCCGGCCACGACGCTCGCAGGTGTGCGGGTCGTCGCCGTCGCCGGAATCGCCGTCCCGGAGCGTTTCTTCGCCTCGCTGCGGGACCTCGGCGCCGAAGTCGTGGCACAGATCCCACGCCCCGATCACCACGTGCACACGCCGGCCGAGGTCACAGCCCTCCTGAGAGAAGCCAAGGCGGCCAACGCCGAGGTGGTGATGACGGCGAAGGACGTCGTCAAGCTCTCTCCCCTACTGGCCGGCGCCGTGGCCTGGCTCGAGGTCGAGACGGTGTTCCGGGAGGGTTCCGTGGTGGGCCTGCTCGCGTTGCTGCCGCCGAGAGGTGGGCTAGAATCCGGCTCGTGATCGGACGGGAGCGGCTTCACCACCTCGTTGGCGCTTTCCCGGGGAGGCGGATCCTCCTCTACGGCGACCTCGTCCTCGACCGTTTCGTCCTCGGCAGCCCCAAGCGCATCTCGCGGGAAGCCCCGGTGATCATCCTCCGCTTCGAGGAGCAGCGCGACATCCCCGGCGGCGGCGCCAATGCGCTCGCGAACATTGCCGCTCTGGGAGGCGTCGCCATTCCGGTGGGCTTCGTCGGCGACGACGAGCCTGGCCGGAGCCTGCTGGCTGTCCTCCAGGCACGCGGGGTGGAGACGGCAGGGGTGACGGTTCTGCCCGGGTTCCGGACCGTGACCAAGGTCCGCCTGCTCGCCGGCGGGCCGTCGTCCCTGAAGTTCCAAGTGGCGCGTTACGACATCGAGGACACGCTCCCGGTGTCGGCCGGCTGGCACGATGCGGTGGCCCGTCGGCTGGCCACCGCGACGTCCTCGATCGAGGCCGCAGCGGTCTCCGACTACGGCTACGGGGCGGTGACCCCCAATGGCGTGGCCCTCCTCCGAGAACTTCTGCCCGCCGGAGCTTTGACCCTTGCCGATTCCAGGTACTCGCTCACGACACTCGGCCGGATCGACGGTGCGACGCCGAACCTCGAAGAGCTCGCCCAGGTTACTGGCGACTTCCCCAGGTCCGACACCGAGGTGGCCGCCGCGGCCGAATCGCTCCGCCGTCTCCTGCGCGCTCGCTTCGTGGTCGCGACCCGGGGGAGCCAGGGCCTCACGCTGGTCGAGGACGGCCACGAGCCGTTCCACCTCCCCGTCTTCGGCACCGACCAGGTGGCCGACGTCACCGGTGCCGGGGACACCGTGCTCGCCGCTCTCGCGCTCTCGTTCGCGGCAGGCGCCTCTGCCCGCGAGGCGGCCTGCCTCGCCAACATCGCCGGTGGGATCGTGGTCACCAAGCTGGGAACAGCGACCGTCTCCGCCGGCGAGCTCCACCACGCCATCGACCTGGCCACCTTCCTCCATGCCTGAGCCGCGCGACAAGGTGCTCCGGCTCGAGGAGGTGCGGGCGCGGTGCGAGGCTGCGAGGCTGGCTGGACGCACGGTGGTGCTCGCGAATGGCGCCTTCGATCTCCTCCACGTCGGGCATGTCCGCTACCTGGCTGCGGCGAGGGCCGCCGGCGACCTCCTGGTGGTCGCCGTGAATTCCGACACATCGGTTCATGCCATCAAGGGCCCCCTGCGCCCCCTCGTGCCTGCGGCGGAGCGGGTCGAGCTGCTCGCACACCTGGACGTCGTCGACTGGATCGTGGTCTTCGACGAGCCCACGGTGACCGAGGTGTTGCGGGAGCTCAAGCCTGCCATTCATGCCAAGGGGACCGACTACACTCCCGAAACCGTGCCGGAGCGCGACGTGGTGGCGGCATGGGGGGGCCGGACCCTGATCTGCGGCGATCCCAAGGACCACGCGACCACCGACCTGATTGGCGAGATCGTCCGGCGGTTCGGGGCCCAGTGATCCTGCGGGCGGGGAAGACGATCTCCAGTCGTGAGCACCGCTATAGCCAGTCCCCGAGAACAGGATGCGACCGTGCTCCGCCGGATCGCTCAAGCCATCTGATCGACCTCGCCGGTGGCGGCCTGGAGTCCCTCGAAGCATGAGGGGCAGAACGCGGCGCGCTTGAGATCCACGGCTTCCGGCCACAAGGAACGATGCATCGCGCAGTCGGGCACAACGCAGTGAATCAGACCGATCGCGTGACCCAGCTCGTGGACGACCTCCACGCTGAGTCGGCGCGTGGTGACAAGGAGGACATCCTCCGAGGTCTCGTCAGGCCGCAGGCGGGCCCAGGACACGACGCCCTTCCTCCCTCCGAGGACGGAGAGGCCGAAGACGTAGGCGAGAGGTTCGACGAAGAGGTCGGCCGCGGTTATGCCGACGCAGGCCCATCCGGGCGGCGACTCGGGCATGACGTCGAGCAGTCGAGTAGCATCGACCTGGGCGCGCTGCACGTCGTAGCAGCGAGTCACCGGGAGAGCCGCGTGGCTCACCTCGCCGCCGACGAAAGGGGGAGGGAGCGTGGCGAGAACGTTGGCAGCCAGTCGGGGAGGGGACTCGCCGAGCACGAGCAGCCGGACTCTCACGGCCGTTCGATACCGTACCGTTTCATCTTGCTGTACAGCGTGACCCGGTCGATGCCGAGCCTCTCGGCCGCTCTCGTGACGTTGAACCCGCAGGCCACCATGACCTTGCGGATGTGGGCCGCCTCCGCTCCCGCGAGCGAGAGGTCGTCGTCGCGAGGCCCGGCGGCGAATGGGAAGTGCCCAGCCTCGATCCTCTCCCCGCGGCACAGCACCGCCGCGCGCTCGACGGCGTTCTGCAGCTCGCGCACGTTCCCCGGCCACGGATACGCACGCAGGGCCGCCATCGCATCGTCGGTGAACCCCTCGATCCGGCGGTTCATCTGGGTCGCGAAGCGCTGGAGGAAGCTCTCGGCCAACTGGGCAATGTCCTCAGGACGTTCCCGGAGGGCCGGGAGCTGGATCCGGAAGACGTTGATCCGGAAGTAGAGGTCTTCCCTGAATCTCCCCGCGGACACCTCTTCCTCGAGGTCCCGATGGGTAGCCGTCACGAGCCGAAAGTCAGCCGGGACCGACGTGCTCCCCCCGACCCTGGTCACCGCTCGTTCCTCCAGGACGCGGAGCAGATCGACCTGCACCTTGGCAGGTACATCGCCTATCTCGTCGAGGAACAAGGTACCTTCGTGAGCCAGCTCCACCTTCCCGCGATGACGCCCGACGGCGCCGGTGAATGCCCCGCGCTCGTGTCCGAACAGCTCGCTTTCCAGCACGCCCTCGGCCAGGGCGCCACAGTTGACCACCACGACGGGGCCGAAGCGCCGGCCGCTCCTCGCATGGATCAGGCGGGCCACCAGCTCCTTTCCGGTTCCGCTCTCACCCGTAATCAGCACCGAGGTGTCGGTCGGTGCCACCTGTTCGATCAGGTCGAGGACCTGCTTCATCGCGCCCATCCCTGACGTGATCAGGGTAGGAGCTGCATGTTCCAGCCGTTCCCGCAGTGCGCGGTTCTCGCGCAGGAGGCTGTACCTCTCGGCGGCCTTCCGGACCAGCCGCGAGACGTCCTCGGGGTCGAACGGCTTGACGATGTAGTCGTAGGCCCCGTCCTTGAGAGCCTCGACGGCGGTCTCCACGGAGGCGAAGGCGGTCATCATGATCACCGTCGCGTCGGGCGCGAGCTCCCGCACCTTGCGGTGGAGCTCGAGTCCGTCCATCCCGGGCATCTTGATGTCCACCAGCAAGATATCAGCGCCCTCCCGAGCCAGGGTGGCGAGCGCCTCTCGGCCGCTGGCCGCGACCCCCACCTGGTAGCCGTCCTCCCGAAACCAGGCGGCCAACGAGTTGCGGACGTGCTGCTCGTCGTCGACGATCAGGATGCGGACAGCGGAGGTCATTCGGGCTCCCTCTCCCGGGGCGGCTGCGTCGGCAGCGTGATCGTGAAGCGGGTGCCCCGGCCCGGCACCGAGTCGACATCGATAGTACCTCCGTGACGCTGGACGATCCCGTAGACGACTGCGAGCCCGAGGCCAAGACCCTTGCTCTCTCCGTCGGTCTTGGTCGTGAAGAAGGGCTCGAAGATGTGGGCTCGTGCCGACTCATCGATACCGCTGCCGGTGTCCGCGATCTCCAGCTGCACCGCGTCCTGGCCAAGCGGCCGGGATGCGATCGTGAGTGTGCCGCCCTCCGGCATCGCCTCGATCGCGTTGATGGTCAGGGCCAAGAGGGCCTGCTCGAGCTGCGACGGGTCGCACATCACCTCGGGCGCCGCCGGTGCCAGCTCCAGCACCGACTTCACCTGCGCGAGATCGATCTTATGCTTGATCAGGAACATTACCTTGCCTACGACGTCGTTGAGATTGGTCGGCTCGAACCTCGACCCGGTTCGCCGCGCGAAGAGCAGGAGGTTGGAGACGATCTCGCCGCAGCGGGCCGACTCGGTGGCGATCGCTTCGAGAATCTGCGAGATCTCGGCACGCTGCTCGTCGGAGTCGCGCAGGTAGACAAGCTTCCGAAGGAGGAGACGCGAGTAGGTGACGACGCTGGCCAGCGGGTTGTTGATCTCGTGTGCCACGACAGCGGCGAGCTTGCCGAGCGATGCCATCCGCTCGATACGGATCATCTGCTCCTGCGCTCTGCGCAGCTCTGCGGTCTTCTCGTCCACGCGGCGCTCGAGCGTCTGGGCCCAGTCGACCAGCTCGGCGTGGGCCGCCTGCAGCTGCTGCGCCGTGTTGTTGAGCGACGTCCCTAGGCGGGCGAACTCGGTGATGTCGTGGTTCTCGTAGCGGGCAGAGAAGTCACCCGAGCCAAGAGCGTCGAGGGCGTCGGAGAGCCTGTGGATCGGCCGTCGCACCGTCCGATGGAGAACGCCTACGACGACGGCGACGACCAGCACCAGCACGCCGCCGATCGTGCCGAGCATGAGGCCCGTCGTCTGGCGCTGGGCCTGCTGAGCAGGACCCAGCAGGAGGGTGACGTCAAGCACGCCGAGGAGCCGCTTCTCCTTCGGGTGGGCGTGACAGGCGGCGTTCGAGCAGGCCGGCTCATTCTCGATCGGCCGGATGACGCCGAGTGCCGGGACTCCGTTCAGTCGGAACGAACGGGTTCGGTCGCCCGGAGGGAGCTTCTCGATCGGCCGACCGGCCGCGTGGCACTTGTAGCAGGCTTCGGAACGCGGATCGAGCTTGGTTCCGATCTCCTTGGAGTTGGACGAGAAGACGATCAGCCCCTCCTTGTTGAAGATCCTCACCCGGAGGTTGGGCACGCGTTCGGCGAGCGATTGCACGGACTCGTGGAGACCCTGGCTGTCGTTGTCGAGCATTCTGGTATGGAGGGCGCCGTACAACGTTTCCGACAGGAGCAGGCCGTTTGTCATCGAGCACTGATGAGCGAAGCGCTCCTGCAGGCTCACCTGCACGAGGCCGGTGATGACCAGCAGGAGCGCGAGCACGACGATCAGCGTTCCGGTCAGTCGGACGGCGAGAGAGTTCAAGCGTAGCCCTGACATGGTGGGCTCTCCACCCCCGACCTCAACCTTACTTGGTCACTTCGAAAGGGTCAACGGATCCACCTCCGCAGTCCCGGTCTCAGGAACGGGGAAGCTCTTGATCACGCCGGTCACCACCTCGTGCCGGTCGACCAGCGCTCCTTCGGGGAAAACCGGCAGGTAGCGGCAGGCCAGCACGAAGACCATCATCCCGACGGCCACCAACCCCATGCTGACGAGAAACTCGGCTGCGGACGGCAGGTAATGCTGGCCGGTGGCGGCCTCGACGGAGGTGATGGAGACGTTGAGCCGGTTGAAGATGAAACCGAGCACCACGAGACCTTGACTGAACGCGAGCCACTTGGGGGAGCGGCGGAGCCGCTCCGATGCGAGGAGTGCCATGGGCAGGGCGAAGCCCACCCCGAGCTCGATCAGGAAGGTCCACGACTCGCTGTCGAACTCGAGCACCTGTCCGAGGGCACCGCGAACCTGGAGGTCGCGGAGCCGCAAGGCGAGGTACAGGGCGAGGACCACTACCGACCCGCGCGAGAGCCGGCTCAACAGTTGCCCCTCGATCGGCTTCCCGAAGGCCCGCTTCGAGAACCAGGACTCGACCACGACCATCCCCAAGCCGGCGGCGAGCGCCGACACGAAGAACAGAACCGGCAGGATTGGGGAATACCACAGCGGGTGCACCTTGCCGGGCATGATCAGGAATAGGCTTCCGAGGGATGACTGGTGGAGGGTTGACAGGATCACTCCGACGATCACCAGCACCGGTGCGATCGAGCGGAGCACCCGCCCCGCTCGCTCGAGCTTGAAGCGGTCGAAGAGGACCGGGGAGAACTCGAGGAACAGGACCGTGGTGTAGAGCATTACGCACCAGCCCACCTCGAACATGACCGAATGCGGGTTCCACATGATGAGGGGGTGCCAGATGTTCCATGGGCGACCGAGGTCCATGAGCAAGGCGAGGATGGCGAACAGGTATCCCAGAAAGGCTGTCAGGACCGTCGGACGGAGGATCGGCTTGAAGTCGTCGAGATGAAACACGTGCACCGCCGCCGCGATGGCGAACCCGCCGGCCGCGACGCCGATCCCGACCAACATGTCGAAGCCGATCCAAAGCCCCCAGGGGAATTGGTCGGACAGATTGGTGACGGCACCGAGTCCCCGGGTGAAGCGCACGACGGTGATGCCGCCCAGGACCACGGCGAGCGCGCCTCCTACGACCGTCCAGAAGCCGACGTGCCTCCCGTGCAGGAGTCTCTCAGTCATGGGTGTCTCCCCCCAAGGTGCGCTCGTGTGCGGCCACCTCGTCCTTGCGACGGGTCAGCCACCAGAAACCGCCGAGCAGTACCGAACCGAAGATGCCGACATCGGGAACGTGCCTCAGAACCCGCCACGTCAGGTCGGGCAACGGCCCGTCCGCAGGTGGCAAGGGGAGCCCAAGCTGGACCGGGCTCTTGGGGCCGATGTACAGCACGCTCGTCCCGCCCCCCTCCGTGAGACCGAAGATGTGGGGGTAGTAGGTCTCCGGGTCGTCCGCGAGCCGCTTGCGCGCCTCTGCGATCAGCGCGTCGCGCTCGCCCTGGATGGTCGCCCCGGTCGGGCATGCCTCAGCACATGCTGAGCCCGCCGTCCGACCGGCACACATCTGACACTTGCGCACCCGCGGGACCGCCGAGTGCCATTCATAGGTCGGAACGTTGTAAGGGCAGGCCATCATGCAGTAGCGGCAACCCATGCAGCGCTCCGGCTCGTACACCACCGGACCCTGAGCGGTCTTGCGCAAGGCGGCGACTGGACACACGGAGACGCAGGTCGGGTGCTCGCAGTGCATGCACAGGCGACGCACGAAGGTGTCGCTTCCCCGGTCCATCAGGTAGGTGAAGCTGTCTTCGTCGAATTTCCTGGCCTCGTGCGCGGGCTGGCCGTTGGCCTTCTGGCACCCCTCGCAGCACGCTCCGCAGCCGATGCACTTGGTGATGTCGACGAGCAGAGCACGGTGCGCCATGGCTCACCCCTCCCTGCCGGGCCTGAGGAACTCGTCCTGGAAGGCAGCCAGACCGGCATCGTCAAGGTCCATAACCGCACCGTGGCGGGGCATCCCACCGTCGGCCAGCAAGGGCGCCTCGGCGCGACGCAGGGACGATGCGGACAGGAAATCGGCGAGGCGCATCATCTCCTGCCTGAGGAAGCCGGCCACGCTCGCTCCGATCCTGAGCGGCCGGATTGCCTCCTGCAGATCGCGTGTCCACAGCGCGACCGCCCATCCGACCCCGTAGGGATCCCGAGCCACCAGCCATGGCTTTTCGACGACCTGAGAGTTGACGGTCATCACTTCGCCCGAGGCCGGTGAGGGTACGATGATCTCGCGACCCTTCACCTGGAGGTGCAGCAGAGCCTCGCCGCGCTTCACCTGGGTGCCGCGGCCCGGGACGCCGACGCGGTCCACCTCCCCGAGCGCTTCGGTCAGGAACTCGTCGACTCCGACTCGCAGGGACCCGTCCGACGTGATCCGGGCCCAACTGTGCGACGCGTCGAGAAACACGCCTTGCGGCGGTCTCGGCTGCGCCATTCCGCGAGCCGGATGCGGCGCGGTGGCGCCGGCGCGCCGCCGGTTGGCGACCACCAGCGCGTCGACGGCCACCGCGACCACGATTGTCAGGATGACGAGGATCGCAACCATGTCAGCCTCCTTGGGGTCTGGACCCCGCTCGAGATAAAGCGGTTGCAACCGCGGTGCCAGTCGCGCACACAGCCCGTAACTACTGATGAGAAAAGAGTTCGACAAAAGCATCGGACCACCTCCCGATCATTTCGTTGACTTTCTCAACGTTCTTGAAATGTAATGTCCTTGTATGAACATTCACGTAATGGCTGCACCAACTCAAACTACTGAACAAGCGTAGTTTATGAAGCGTTTAAATAATCAACGGCGCAATCACACCGTCCCACACTCGCCGAGGACCGACGAGGGCCGGCCTGCTCCCCCCGGAGCGAGGACAGGCAGCCACGGCGTCCTCGCGACCTGCTCTCGACCCCATTCAGAACATGCGCGACCTGGTACGCGCGATGCGGAGGCCCGGGACTGCCCTCGCGGAGAGGCCGACTCGTCGCAGGCTCTCGTGCGGTGACCCCCGTCACCTGTCCTCCCACGCCACCCCACCAACACAACCCGCTCACCGGAGCGGTCGTGAATCCCGGTGGCCATCCGACTCCTCCCCAAGGCAGGCGCAGTCGTGGGCGCGCTCACCGGCTGTTCCCCTACCGCTCTGCGAACGCCTGGTGTGCCACGGTCGGGCCATCGCGCCGCATTGGGCTCCCTCGCGGGATGGGCGCCACTCCGCGCCTCGCGGCCAGGGCGGTAGGACCACACCGCAGACACGCTACCCAGCGAGGTGGCGGCCGCGGCGAGGGGGTCTTGAAGGTTCCTGTACGCTCTGGCAACACTCGATCTCGGAATGGCCCTGGCCGGCTGGTCGGAGGTAGATGCCACGGGACTCGGTCGCGGTACCTGCGTACCGCGCCGGGAGGCCCGCGCGGACGGCGTGGCACGAGTCCCGTTGGGCCAGGACTCCTCCCCGGCGGCACGGCAGGGAAACAGTATTCTCTCGTCGTGCGGCCAATGCGACGGGAAGGGAAGGACAAGCGACGGGGCGCAACGCCCGTCAGGTGCTGCTCGCAGCACGGGCTCACCCTTCTTCGGGTTCGCCCGCACCTGGCTGGAAGTGGTAGAATCAACCGGCGAAGTACCACATAAAGGGAAAGGACCCGCATGGCCCTCAAGCTCGGCGAACTGCTGCTAAAGGCCCAACTGGTTTCGCAGCAACAGCTCTCGAAGGCGCTCGAAGAGCAAAAGAGCAGCGGCGGCAAGCTTGGCGAGATCCTCCAGCGCCTCGGGTACGTCACCGAGGACGACATCATCGAGTGCCTGTCCCACCAGTTCGGGGTCCCCTCCATCAACCTCCGCCATTTCGAGATCGACGAGTCGGTAGCAAAGATCATTCCGGTGGACCTCTGCCGGAAGTACAACGTCATCCCCGTCAACAAGACCGGTGCCACCCTGACGGTCGCCATGGCGGATCCGACCAACATCTTCGCCATGGACGAGATCACCTTCATGACCGGCTATCGGGTCGAGCCGGTGGTGTCCTCCGAGGAAGCAATCCGGGAGGCGATCGACCGCTACTTCGGCTCCTCCCGCGAGCTCGAGCTCAAGAAGGTGATGGAGGACCTGGCGACCGTCGACGAGGCAGCCCTCGAGGTCCTCGAAGAGGAGGAGGAGCTCGACGTCGAGAAACTGGCGGAGGCCTCCGAAGAGGCACCTGTCGTGCGGCTGGTCAGTATCATCCTGACCGACGCCATCAAGCGCGGGGCCTCGGACATCCACGTCGAGCCGTACGAGAAGAACTACCGCGTACGTTACCGCATCGACGGCATCCTCTACGAGGTGATGACGCCACCGCTCAAGCTCAAGGACGCCATCACCTCGCGGATTAAGGTCCTTGCCAAGCTTGACATCGCCGAGAAGAGGCTGCCGCAGGACGGACGGATCAAGATGAAGGCGAAGGTCGAGGGCCGCGTCCGGGAGCTCGACTTTCGCGTCTCCACTCTGCCGACACTGCACGGTGAAAAAGTCGTGCTCCGGCTGCTCGACAAGGAGAATCTGCGGCTCGACATGACCAAGCTCGGGTTCGAGAAGTCGAGCCTGAAGAAGTTCGAGGATGCAATCCTTCGGCCGTACGGTATGGTCCTGGTCACCGGCCCGACAGGATCGGGGAAGACCAACACGCTGTACTCCGCACTCCAGCGGGTCAACACTCCCGAGGTCAACATCATGACGGCGGAGGACCCGGTCGAGTTCCAGCTCCAGGGCGTCAACCAGGTTCAAATGAAGGAGTCCATCGGCCTCAACTTCGCGGCCTCTCTGCGATCGTTCCTCAGGCAGGACCCCAACATCATCCTGGTCGGTGAGGTCCGGGACTTCGAGACAGCGGAGATCGCGATCAAGGCTGCGCTGACCGGACACCTGGTCCTTTCGACCCTGCACACCAACGACGCCCCATCGACCATCTCGCGCCTGATGAACATGGGGATCGAGCCGTTTCTGGTCGCCACCTCGGTCAACATCATCGCCGCCCAGCGGCTGGTCCGGCGGATCTGCCAGAACTGCAAGGAGGAGGTGGACTCTCCAATCCAGGCGCTGCTTTCCGTCGGTTTCTCGGAGGCCGAAGCACCGGGTATCAAGCTCTACCGAGGCCGCGGCTGCGACAAGTGCAGCGCGACGGGCTACAAGGGCCGCGTTGGGCTGTTCGAGGTGATGGAGGTCAGCGAGGACATCCGGGAGCTGATCCTTTCCGGCTCGACCGCCGTGGAGCTTCGGCGGAAGGCCATCGAAGAAGGAATGATCACCCTCCGGCAGTCCGGCCTCCAGAAAATCCGCGAAGCGGCCACCACTATCGAAGAGGTCGTCCGCGAGACGGTGCTGTAGGGGGAAATCATGCCCGTGACCCTGCACGAACTGCTCAAGACCATGGTGGAGCGAGGGGCTACGGACCTCCACATCACGACCAACACCCCGCCGGTGATCAGGATCGACGGCATGCTCGAGCGCCTGCCTCTGCCGCCGCTCACCTCGCCCGAGACCAAGCGTCTCGCCTATTCGGTTCTGACCGACGCCCAGAAGCACCGGTTGGAGGAGACTTTCGAGCTGGACCTCTCGTTCGGAATCAAGGGGCTCGCGCGCTTCCGCGCCAACATTTTCTACCAGCGCGGCGCGGTGGCCGGGGCGTTTCGCCGCATCCCCTACGAGATCCTCGGCTTCCGGGAGCTGGGCTTGCCTCCGGTCGTCGAGCACCTGTGCGACAAGCCGCGCGGGCTGGTCCTCGTCACCGGTCCCACCGGCAGCGGCAAGTCGACCTCGCTCGCCGCGATGGTCGACAAGGTCAACGCCGAGAAGTCTCTCCACATCGTCACCATCGAGGATCCGATCGAGTACCTGCACACCCACAAGAAGGCGATGGTCAATCAGCGCGAACTGCACGCTGACACGCAGTCTTACCCCAACGCGCTTCGTTCGGTCCTGCGCGAGGACCCCGATGTCGTCCTGGTCGGCGAGATGCGCGACCTCGAAACGGTGGAGTCGGCCCTGCAGATCGCCGAGACGGGGCACCTGACGTTCGCCACGCTCCACACGAACTCCGCACCGCAGACGATCAACCGGATCATCGATGTCTTCCCCGAGCACCAGCAGCCCCAGGTCCGCGCGCAGCTCTCGTTTGTGCTCGAAGGGATCATCTGTCAGTCGCTCCTCCCCCGCGCGGGCGGCAAGGGACGCGTGCTGGCGTGCGAGGTCCTGATCCCGAATGCGGCGGTTCGCAACCTGATCCGGGAGGACAAGGTCCACCAGATCTACTCGATCATGCAGACCGGCCAGCTCAAACACGGCATGCAGACGTTCAATCAGTCCCTGGCGACGCTCTACCAGCGTCGCCTCATCACTCTGCAGCTGGCGATGTCATACTCGTCGAACCAGGACGAGCTACAGGACATGATCAATCGCGGCACAGGCGTCGTGCAGCCCATGGCGGTGCCCAAGGCGCCGGGGAGGGGTTAGGCTATGCCCAGTTTCGAGTGGAAAGGACGTGATCGCGGGGGTCACCCCCAGAGCGGCATTCTGGTCGCGGATAACAAGGAAGCCGTCCTGGCCGTTCTCCGGCGGCAGCAGATCGTCCCGCTCGCCGTCAAGGAGAAGGGCAAGGAGATCGCGCTCCCGAAGATCCGCCGCGGCGTCGACGAGAAGCTGCTCGCGATCTTCACGCGCCAGTTCTCGGTGATGATCGACGCCGGGCTGCCCCTCGTGCAGTGCCTGCAGATCCTGGGCGAACAGCAGGAGAACAAGCCTTTCCAGCGCATCATCCTGCAGGTGCGCGAGGACGTCGAGTCGGGTTCCTCCCTGGCCAACGCCATGCGCAAGCACCCGCTTGCGTTCAGCGACCTCTACGTGAACATGGTGGCGGCCGGCGAGGCGGGCGGCATCCTCGACACCATCCTCCAGCGGCTCGCAACCTACATCGAAAAGGCGGCACGCCTGAAGGCGCAGGTCAAGTCGGCGATGATCTACCCCGCCGCCGTGATCTCGATTGCAATCCTGGTGGTCTACGTGATCCTGTGGAAGGTCATCCCCGTCTTCGCATCGCTGTTCGCGTCGCTGGGTGCCGATCTCCCACTACCGACCCGGGTTGTGGTCTGGCTCTCCAAGTTCGTCGGGCGCTTCTGGTGGCTGATCATCGGGGTCGCCGCAGCGGGCGTGATCGCCGTCCGCCGCTACTATGCGACGCCGCAGGGCAAGCTGGTAATCGACCGAATGCTGCTCAAGTCGCCGATTCTGGGGACCGTGCTGCGGAAGATCGCAGTTGCACGTTTCTGTCGGACCCTGGGCACGTTGCTCTCGGCCGGCGTCCCCGTGCTCGAATCGCTCGAGATCACGGCCCGCACGTCGGGCAACGCCGTCATCGAGCAGGCCATCCTCGAGGTTCGCAAGCAGGTCGAGGAGGGCAAGAGCATGGCCGAGCCGCTCAAGAGCACCGGTCAATTCCCGGCCATGGTGGTGCAGATGATCTCGGTGGGTGAGACAACGGGTGCGATGGACACCATGCTCGCCAAGATCGCCGAGTTCTACGAGGAGGAGGTTGACGTCGCCGTGGCCGGCATGATGAAGCTCATCGAGCCGATCATGATCCTATTCCTCGGCGTCGTCATCGGCGGCATCGTCATCGCCATGTACCTGCCGATGTTCGACCTGATCTCCAAGATCGGATGACCTCACCGATTCTGTCGCGGGCCGCTGCCGGCGACCCGCCCTCTGGCCTGTCCACCGCGCTGATCGCGAGGTGGCTGGTCGGTTTGCGGCTCGTCGCCGTCTCCGCCCTTCTGATCGGCGCGCTCGTCGTGCAGACCGCGACGGACGAGATCTTGCCGATCGGGCCGCTGGCGCGCCTGGCCGGTCTCAGCTACCTCCTCTCCCTGCTCTGGATCGGCCTCTTCGTCGGCCACATTTCTGCGCGCCTCCACATCGCCTTGCAGACGGTGGGAGACCTCGCCATCATCGGCTCGCTGATCTACTTCACGGGCGGCCTGTGGTCGTATTTCCCCTTCCTCTTCCTGATTCCGGTCGCGGTTGCCTCGCTGGTCTTCGGGCTGCGGGGAGCACTCACGGTCGCGGGGGCGGCGTTCGCCATCTACGCCGCGATGGCGGAGGCCATGGCGACACACCTGCTTCCGGCGCCGTCGTCCGTTCCGCAGAGCACCTCGCTGGCCTCATCCTCCCTCGCGTTTCAGCTCCTGGTCACGGGCGCAGGCTTCGTTGCGATCGCCCTGCTGACCTCGTATCTCGCCCACTCGCTCAAGCTGGCCGAGCAGCGCCTCGAGGGTGAGCGCGCGGCGACGGCGCGCCTCCTCGCCCTCTCTGTGGACGTGCTGAGGTCGGTGGAATCCGGCGTCCTGGCGGCGGACCTCGAAGGCCGGGTGATCATGGCGAACTCCGCGGCGCGGCGTATTCTCGGTGATGCCGATGGCCTCGAGGGCCGGATGCTCGCCGAGCTCTTGCCCATTGGTGGGTTCTCGTGGCGACAGGTGTTCGAGCGGATGTCGGACGAGGCTCCCCAGCGGTTCGAGGGTACAGTTGCCAGCTCTGGAATCCCACTCGGCTGCACAGTCACTACCCTACGCGACGAGGATGCCCATCCGGTGGGCGTCGTTGTCCACTTTCGCGATCTCACCGAGGCCCACGAAGCGGCCAGGCGAGAGCGCCTGCGCGAGCGGCTGGCAGCCGTTGGCGAGATGGCCGCCGGCATCGCCCACGAGATCCGCAATCCGCTGGCCTCGATCTCCGGCTCGGCCCAGGTCCTCGGGAACCTGCCCGGCCTGGGCCAGAAGGAGCGCAGCCTGCTCAGGATCGTGGTCCACGAGTCGCGCAGGCTTTCGGGCATCATCGAGGCCTTCCTCGGCTATGCACGACCCCCGGCTCCCGAGCGAGGGCCCTGCGACATCGGACGTACGCTGGACGACACGCTGACGCTATTCCGCAACTCTCCGGAGCTCGGCCCCGAGCACCGGATCACGACGGCGATCCGGCCCCACACCGATCCGGTGGTCGCCGACGAAAAGCAGCTCCGCCAGGCCTTCTTCAACCTCGCCCGCAACGCCATTCAGGCCATGCCCCGCGGTGGTACGATGCGGGTCGAGGCCCGCCCGGAGGGCGACCACTACGTGATCCGCTGGCACGACGAGGGAGTCGGGATGCAGCCCCACCAGATCCAGGAGATCTTTCAGCCGTTCAAGGCCTTCCGGACTGGCGGCACGGGGTTGGGGCTGTCCGTCGTCTACTCGATCGTCAGCGATCACGGCGGCGATATCGACGTCGAGAGCGAGCCCGGGCGCGGGACGACCTTCACACTCCGAATTCCGCTGAGGACGGCGTGAGCGGTCGGCTGCTCGTCATCGACGACGAACCCAGCCTCCGGGAGCTGCTCTCGATCGTGCTCGAGGGCGAGGGCTACGGCGTCCGCGTCGCCTCCACCTACCGTGAGGCGAGCCAGCTCCTGAGTCAGGAGACGTTCGACCTAGTCATCTGTGACATCGTGCTACCCGACGGGAACGGGCTCGATCTGCTCCGCTCCCACCATGCGACGAGACCCGACACGTCTTTCGTGATGATCACTGCTCACTCGACGCCGGCCCACATGCTGACCTCTCTTCGCGAGGGCGCAGTCGAGTACCTCTCCAAGCCCTTCGACGTCGACGAGCTCAAGCTGGTCGTCGCCAAGCACCTGCTGCCGAGAGCCTCCGGGGAGGACAGCGGCAGCGGCCACGAGTTCGTCGCGGTCGCCCGGGCAATGCGACCGGTCATCGACCGCATCCCACAGGTGGCGCGCAGCGAGGCGACGGTGCTGATCACCGGCGAGTCGGGTACGGGCAAGGAACTGCTCGCTCGCGCGATCCACGCCGCCTCCTCACGGGCCGGTCGACTCTTCGTCCCGGTGAACTGCGGGGCGCTCCCCGAAGGGCTGCTCGAGAGCGAACTGTTCGGCCACGTTCGCGGCTCGTTCACCGGGGCATTCCGCGACAAGCGGGGCCTCTTCCAGGAGGCGCATGGCGGCTCGCTGTTCCTCGACGAGGTAGGCGAGCTGTCGCCGAACATGCAGGTCAAGCTCCTGCGAGCGCTCCAGGAGAAGAAGGTCCGGCCGGTCGGCGACACCAAGGAAGCGGACGTCGATGCCCGGGTGATCGTGGCCACCAACCAGGACCTCCAGGCGCTGGTCCAGGAGGGACGGTTCAGGGAGGACCTGTACTACCGGATCAACGTCCTCGCCCTTCACGTTCCTCCTCTGCGCGAGCGACGCGAGGACATCCCGATCCTTGCCCGCATCTTCGTCGACCGCGCCTGCAAGCGGCTCGGCCTGGCCACCAAGGAGATCCAGCGCGATGTCCTCTCCATCCTCGGCAGCTACCCCTGGCCGGGGAACGTCCGCGAGCTGGAGAACATCGTCGAGCAGGCCGTTGCGATGGAACCCTCTCAGCTCATCACGCTCGGCTCCCTGCCGACAAGCCTGGTCGGCAGCGTCAGCCGGACGGCGTCCAAACAGGCCGGCATGAGCCTGCCCCAGGAGGGTCTCGACCTCGAGGCCCATCTCGATGCGATCCGGCGCGAGCTGATGCGACAGGCTTTGGAGCGCTGCCACGGCGTCCAGAAGGACGCGGCGCGGATGCTCCGCATCAGCTACCGTGCGTTCCGCTACCACGCCCAGAAGTTCAACCTTGGACCAGAGGAGTGACCCGTGCTGACCCTTCTCATCACCCTGGCGCTCGTCTCGCCTCCCTCGGCCCCGGTGTGTATCGCCCCGGACGGCACCCGGATCCAGCTCGAGCTGGCACTCACTGATCAGGAGAAGGCCGTGGGGCTGATGTACCGCGACAGCCTGCCGGCCGATCGCGGCATGCTGTTCCCCTTCGCGCAGGACGGCGTATGGCCGTTCTGGATGAAGAACACGATGATCCCGCTGGACATGGTCTGGCTGTCGGGCGGCGGTGAGGCCGTCGAGGTCAGGACCGTCCAGCCCTGTCACTTGGACCCTTGCGCCTCCTACCAGAACGTCAAGCCGGCCCGGGCCGTCCTCGAGCTCAACGCCGGAGCGGCGGCCAGGTTCGGCATCAAGCCGGGCGTGCGGCTTCGCTTCGAGGGCGTAAAGGGCTACCCCGTGGGTGGCGGGGAGACTCGATGATCCTGCACCGCGCCGTCTTCCCCGTCGCCGGGTTCGGCACGCGGTTTCTTCCGGCGACCAAAGCGATCCCCAAGGAACTCCTCCCGATCGTGGACAAGCCAGCCGTCCAGTACGTCGTCGAGGAAGCCGTCGCAGCGGGAGTCGAGACCGCGATCTTCGTCACGGCGGAGGGAAAGTCCGCGATCGAGGACCACTTCGACCGCAACCTTCGGCTGGAGGGGTTCCTTGCCGAGAGGGGCAAGACAGACCTGCTCGAGGTCGTGCGACGGGTCGGCAACATGGTGAGGGTCGTCGCAGTCCGGCAGAAGGAGGCTCTCGGACTGGGGCACGCCGTCCTCCAGGCCGCACCGGTGCTGGGTGACGAGCCTTTCGCGGTGCTGCTCGGGGATGATGTCATCGTCGGCGACACCCCGGCGATCTCGCGCCTGGCCGACATTCATCGCCGGACGAACGCGCCGGTGATCGCCGTGATGGAGGTCCCGACCGACGAGATCCGGCACTACGGCTGCATCGCCGGGGAGCCGGCGGGCGAGGGCGTCTGGGCGGTTCGCGATCTGGTCGAGAAACCCTCACCGGAGCAGGCTCCCTCGAACCTCGCCATCATCGGGCGCTACGTCCTGACCCCTACCGTGCTCCAAGCCCTGTCCGACACGCCGTCCGACCGAGGCGGCGAGATCCAGCTCACGGAGGGCCTGCGCAGCGCTCTCAAGCGGGGCCCGATCTACGCGTGTACCTTCCCGGGCCGTCGCTACGACGCGGGCAACAAGGCGGATTATCTCCGCGCCACGCTCGAGATCGGCCTGCGGCACCCCGAACTCGGGCCTACCCTGCGTCGGGCCCTCGAGGACCTCCTCGAGAGGGAACGAGCTTGAGCCCGGCGGCGAGAGGTCAGTGGTTGGCGGCAGCCTTGACGGGAGTGGACTCAGCCTTCGTGGCCTTGGACTCCGAGGCGGCGGGCGTGGCATCAGACTTGGTCTCGTCCGACTTGGCAGCTGAGCCGTCGCCCTCCTTGGCCCGAGCGGACTCGTTAGCTCCGCGTCCACCTGATCGCGCATAGTCGGTCACGTACCACCCGGAACCCTTGAACTGGAGCGCGGGGGCCGAAATCAGCCGTTCGAGCTTCCCACCGCAGTTCGGACACTCCACCAGCCGGGGCTCGTCGAGGTGCTGGAGCGCCTCAAGGTGCTCGCCACAGCTCGTGCAGCGGTACTCGTACAGCGGCATGAAATCCTCCCGCTAACCACAACTGCGCCGACCGACGATTCTATTTCACCCGCCGCCCGCTGTCGAGGAAACGTGCACGTGGATCCCGCTGCCGGCCTCACGCTCCCGCTGGACCAGGGCGAGGCAGTGGAACGCGTACAGCACGCGGGCGTTGAGACCGGCCGAGAACGGCCCCTGCTCGCACAGTTCAAAGAACGTCCGCCGACCGTCCACGAGGTCGAGAAGCTGCTCCTCGCCGGGCTCGAGCTCGAACCCCTGGAGGTGCTCGGGGCTCGGGGCCCGGAAAAACACCGTGCCCTTTCCGCCCATCCGCGTGATCATCGGCTTCGCGTTGGGAACCGTCTTGCAGCCGTGGAGGATCGCACGCGGGGTCGGAATGCACAGCTGGTAGACCTCGTCGGCCGCGTACTCGCCGAGCGTGAACGTCACCCTGCCGCTGGCCGCGCCGAAGATGCTCCACACGATCCGCTGGACCTGCTCGAGCACCGCCGCCCTCAGCTCGGCCTCGGTGATCAGCCCCATCTCGACCAGGATTTGGCCGTGACGCTTCTTCGGGTTGTCGAGCAGGGCGAAGGTGGAGGCGCGAAATTGCTCCTTCGTGATCCGGCCGCTGGTCAGCAACATCTCGCCGAGCGACTCGGCACGGTTGGTTGACGAGGCGAAGATGATGTCGCCGTGGGCGATGACCACCCGCTTGCTGAACTCGCCCAGGTCCGCTTCCAGGACACCCGGGACCCGGTGCCGGTGAATCGTGGCCAGCATCTCGGGAAGCGGCGTCTCCGCCAGATCGGCCACGAAGATGTGGCGTCCTGCCTCACTCACGGAGTGCGATGGTATCACGCCCTCCGTGGCATTGGGCCAAGGACGGGCGATAACTGTGGTCGGGTCGCGTTCCCGGATGGCAGCGGCCACGCGAAACACCGCCCAGCGCGCCATGGTCTCGAGTCTGGGGAGGCATGATGCGGCGACGACTCTCCGAGACCGGACACTCTCCCCAGGAAACCTGGCGGAAGCGCATGGGAATCGAACCCACCCCCCGCACCGCGAGGGTACGGAGCAACGGTTTTGAAGACCGCGGCCCACACCAGCGAGCGTGCGCTTCCATCATTAAATGTACCAGATGGCGCCGGGAGACCACCCGCCGGTGCGATCGAGGAGTCTGCCGCTGGCACGCCGCAGCACGCCGGAGGCGGCCGCCAAGACACTCGCGAAATTGACACTGCGCGTCCCACTCTGGTATCGTCCGCCTCCCTGGGTGGGGCCGTAGCTCAGCTGGGAGAGCGCTTGAATGGCATTCAAGAGGTCGACGGTTCGATCCCGTTCGGCTCCACCAAATGAGCGACCGCTCTGACAACTGGACGCCGGGCATCCCCAGCCGCCCGCCGCGGTCCTGGTTGTCCCGCTGAAACACCTGGCCTGGTCCTGCGTCTCGCCCCACCCGACCGCTCTCTCGCCGGATTCCGAGCGAGGGTCTGCGTGGAGTCCTCACCTGAACTGGGAGCGCGGAGCCCAGAGGACGAGATTGCCGCGGAATGCCTCCGCCAGGGGGGACGTGAGGCGGAGCAGGTCATCGGCTCCGAGCGGCGGCAGATGGGCAAGCACGAGGTGATCGCAGGTGAGACGGGGCGCCAGGCCGATCCAGTCGAGGATGTGGGCGTGGCGCGCCATCCGGGCAGCGATCCGCCGGTTCTTCTCGAGGAAGGTGCACTCGACGATTGCCACACCTGCATCGAGCAGCCGCGGATCGGCCTGGAACGGCTCGACCGTACCGTCCGCGGCGTAGGCCAGGCACGGCCGCGCGATTCCGGATCGGCAAAGGCTCCAGCCGAGCGAGGGGACGCCGTGGTCGAGAGCGAAGGCCGTCGCGGACCCTCCCGGCACGCCAACCGTGTCCCCTGCCTCCACACCCACGATGACATCCTCGAGCCTGACGCGCTTGCGCACGGACTCCATCCCGGGCATCACAGCGAGGGCCTGCCGGAGCGGCTCGGCGACCTCCAGCGGCGCGACGACCCGCGGCGGCTGCTTGGCATGGAAACGGACACGGACGTTGAGATAGGCGAGGATGCCCGAGAGGTGGTCGAGGTGCCCGTGCGAGAGCAGCACGACCGGTTGGGCCGCCAGAGAGGGGCTCATGCGGCCCATGTCGAGGGCAACACCCAGGTCCGGGAGCGTGAACGCCGTCGCCCGCGCCGCGACAGATGTGCCGCGCAGCGTCACACCACCCAGCGGCATCTCCAGCTCGGCGGGAGCGAGATCCTCGGTGACTGTCGGGAAGGCCACGCGTTTCACGTGTGCGATTCTACGAGACCCACCCTGCAGGTTTCCGGCCTGATCAGTCGCCGCTCCCCCAATCGGAGAGGGGAACCGGGATGCGGACCGAACACAACTGACGAGTGATGGCGCGTCGCCGCTACCTGCGTCCCTCTCCGCCCTCGTGAGCGGTCGCCCCGATGAAGCTCGCCACGTCGGCCTTCATCTTCGCGAGGTCCGGCTCGTGGAGGTACATCATGTGGCCCGCCTCGTAGTAGCGCATCTCGACGTGCCCGGCGAGATCACGCGGCAGCCCGAGGTGGGAGAGCATGTACTCCGTGCCGAAGAACGGCGTGGCAAGGTCAAAGTAGCCGTTGAGCGCGAGGACCCGCAAGTTGGGGTCGCGGATCAACGCCTGGGCGAGATCCACGCCTGTGTTGACGACCGGTTGCGGCCACCTCTCGCGCAGACCGGGAACGCGGTGGGTGAACGACCAAGACTGAAACACCTGCGCCTCCACCCTATAGGCCCGGTCGCGTCCGAACTTCAGCTCGCGATGCAGGTAGTCCATGAACGCCGCGGTGAACGCCGGGCTGATCGCGGCCTCCTGCGGGTCGTACGTCGCGTCCTGGGCGAGCGGGTCGGGCGTGACGCCGAGGAAGCGTGCGTCGAGACGACCGACGATCTCGCGGTGCTCGCGCAGCAGCTCCTGCGTGAACTCGCCCTCGCGGACGCGCAGGTTGGCCTTCTTGATGTAGTCCACGGCGAGCCCGGTGAATCGGTGGATCTGCTGCGCGATGGCGTCGCGCTCCGCGTCGGTGAGCGTGTCTCCTCTCATCAACGCCTCAGCGTACGGCCCGGCCGCGAAGCGCCTCGCTTCCTGCAACAGCGGCTCGAGGGCGTCCGGGCGCTCCGGCAGCACGTGGTGGTACCAGGCGACCGCCGTGAACGTCGGGAGGTAGAGCACGAAGGCGCGATCATTGCCCAGCTGGTCGAAGATGGCACCGAGGTCGACCGCGACCGAGACCAGCACCACGCCGTTGAACGCCATCCCCTTCTCGCTTTGCAGCAGATTGACCAGGCCCGCCGCACGGGTGGTGCCGTAGCTCTCGCCGAGCAGATACTTGGGCGAGTTCCAGCGGTCGTTGTCGTCGACGTACTGGAAGATGAACTGCGCCACCGAGGCGAGGTCGGGATCGACGCCCCAGAAGTCCTTGTCTTCCTTCTTGCCCAGTGCGTGGCTCAGCCCGGTACCGACCGGGTCGATCATCACGAGGTCGGTCACGTCGAGCACACTGTAGGCGTTGTCCACCACACGGTAGGGCGGGGGCGGCGTGCTGGCGGCGTCGGCCGTCACGACCCGGCGCGGGCCCAGGGCACCCATGTGCAGCCAGATCGACGACGAGCCCGGCCCGCCGTTGAACGCGAAGGTGATCGGCCGCCGGCTCGCGTCGCCCACACCCTTCCGCGTGTACGCGGTGTACCCCATCCGCGCCGTCGGGGCGCCCTTCTCGTCGCGCAGGACGAGCGTTCCGGCAGTCGCGGTGTAGGCGACGGTCTGGTCGCCGATGCGGATGGTGTGCTCGGTGACCGAGGCCTCGGACTTCGCCGCTTCGGCCTCGCCTCCCTTCTCCGCGACCGTCCCGAGACCGGCCGGCTTGACCGGCGGCTCGGACTGTGCGAGCGCAGCGGAGGAAACGACACAAAACGCGATCAAACCCGCAAGCAACTCTCGACGCATGGCACTCTCCCCTTCCGCCCCGACCATCTCGAGGGACGCCTCGCCGAGTACGTTACGCGCGGGTGGGTCCCTTGGCAACGGGGTCGCCACGCGGGTCCCATCGCGCAGGTACAATGCCGCACTCGCGGGCTGCCCGGCGGCGCCGGCGCGCCCGCGCGGAGGGCGCAATGTGCGGGATTTTCGGCATCGTCTTCGACTCCGAGCGGCCGATCGGGGACATCCTCACCGAGGCCGCCCGCCGGCTCGCGTACCGCGGCTACGACTCGGTCGGCGCGGCCAGCGTGTCGGCGAGCGGCGACATCGATCTCCGCAAGGACGTCGGACGGGTGGTCGAGGTCGCCGACCGTCACCACTTCTCGGAGCTGAGCGGCCTACGCGGCATCACCCAGCTGCGCTGGGCGACCTTCGGCGCGCCCTCCATTTCCAACGCCCAGCCGCATCTCGATTCCCGGGGCACCCTGGTCGGCGCCCACAACGGCAACGTGGTCAACAATGCCGAGCTGCGCCGCGAGTTCATCGCCGAGGGAATGACCGTGCGCGGCACCAACGACGGCGAGTCGTGCGTCCACGCGGTGGAGCGTTACGTCCTGCGCGGCGCCGCGCTGCCGGATGCCGTCCGCCGGGCGTACAACGACCTCGCCGGGGACTTCGCGTTCGTCGTCACCGACACCACGGAGAATCGCCTCGTGGCGGTGAAGAAGGGCTCCGGGCTGGTGATCGGGATCGGTGACGGGTTCACGTGCTGCTCGTCCGACCTGCCCTCGATCCTCCCCCTCACGCGCCGCGTGATCCCGGTCGAGGACGGCGAGATGGCCGTGCTCGAGGCCGGCAGCGCACGCCTCTTCCACGTCGCGGATGGGAGCGAGGTGATCCGCGCGGCTCGCGAGGTGAAGGACGACATGGGTACCGCCGTAAAGGGGGGGTATCCCCACTTCATGCTCAAGGAGATTCACGAGCAGCCCGCCACCGCTCGGGAGCTGCTCCATCTGCTCGAGGCCTCCGAATATCTGCCCCGCATGGTGGAAAAGCTGAGGGCCGCCGAGCGGTTGTTCCTGGTCGGATCCGGTTCCTCGTTTCACGCCTGTGTGGTCGGCTCGGCATTCTTCGCGCGCCAGGCGGGCGTGGTCGCTGTGCCCGTCCTGCCCCAGCAGCTCATCGAACAGTACGGCCCGGCGCTGCGCTCGGGTGACGTCGCCCTCTACGTCTCCCAGAGCGGTGAGACAAAGGACGTGCTCAACGCCGTCAACTACGCCACCCCCAAGGGCGTCCGGGCTCTCGGCCTGGTCAACGTGCTGGGCTCGACCCTGACGCGGAAGGTCGAGGTGTACCTCCCGCTCGCGTGCGGCTGGGAGATCTCGGTGCCGGCGACCAAGACCTACACCAACCAGGTGATCGCCCTGATCGCCCTGGCCGCTGCGCTCGGCGGACAGCCTGTCGAGGAGCTCGTCGCCGCCCCCGACTGGATCGCGCGTGCGATCGCCCAGACCGACGCCGCAATGGCGGAGCTGGCCCTGAAGATCGTCGGGTGCGACCGCCTGTTCATCCTCGGTTACGGGCTGGGGCACGGGATCGCCCTCGAGGGCGCGCTCAAGTGCAAGGAGGTCACCGGTCTCCCGTGCGAGGGCATGTTCTCCTCGGAGTTCAAGCACGGGCCGCTGGCGATGGTCGAGGAGGACACGCCGGTGTTCTTCACCGCCGCACCATCGGGCGCCGAGATGCTGACCAACCACGTCACCGAGGTCACCTGCCGGGGCGGCCACGCCACCGTCCTCGCCGGCCACCAAACCGGCCTGGAGGCGGAAGCGTCGCACTTCGTGCCGCTCCCTCTCGCCAGTGATCTCGAGTACGCGATTGTCGGCGCCGTCCCCTTCCAGCTCCTCGCCTACCACCTCTCGGTCGCCAAGGGGATGGACCCGGACTACCCGCGCAACCTCTCGAAGACACTCACGGTGGACTGAGGCTCTGGGTCCGGGATCCGGGGTCCGGGTGCAGAGCTCGACCCGTCCCCCTGCACGAGCGGAGCCGAGCGACCGCCTCTGGCGCTATTTCTGGACGACGAGCTCGACCCGTCGGTTGAGCGCACGGCCCGCTGCCGTCTTGTTGTCCGCCACCGGCTGCGCCTTGCCGAACCCCTTCGCCGACAGACGAGGAGCGGCGACGCCGTGTGCCACCAGCCAGGCCACGACCGCCTCCGCCCGCTTCTGCGAGAGCTGCAGGTTGTAGGCGTCGGTGTTAGTCGCGTCGGTGTAGCCGCCGACCAGGAGCTTGAGGTCGGGCTCGGACGTGAGGACCGCGGCGACCTCCTCGAGGGTCGGCTCCGACTCGCTCTTCAGCGTGGCCGAGTCGCTGTCGAAGTAGACACCGTAGAGGACCGCACGCCCGCCCTCCGCGAGTCGCGCCGTCAGGCCACCGCCCCGGACGATCGCGCATTCCGGCTGCTGGCCCGGAGCCGCACGCTCACCAGACCACTCCCCGTGCAGCGCGCCGTTTTCGAACCACACGCCGTTCAGGGTGCCACCATCGTCCGCAGCGACCATGACGGCCGTGCCGATGCGCTTACCCTCGTCTTCCCGCCACTCCAGCTCCATGACCCGGCCGTTGAGGTTGCCGGAGAGCTGTCCTCCACTGGAGCCGTAACAGCCGGCGAGGCGTGCGCCGTCCTGCTCGATGCGCATCAGGCCGTACGACGTGTTGTAGACCCCCGCCACATCGACCTTCGGTGCCGGCCCCACGGGTCTGCCATAGGCTTCAAGCTCCATGATCTCCGTGTAGTCTGGGTTGCCCCAGTTGGACGTGACCACGAACTTCAACCAACGGGCGTTGACGGCCTTCGGGAGAGCCACCTCCCTGCGCCCGCCTTTCGCGGCGTCGAGCGCCACCACGGGTGTGTACCCCGCATCGGCCGACGTGAGCGACGCCAGGATCTCGACGTGTTTGGCCGAGATCCCCTGATAGCCCGCCTCCTGGTCGCCGGTGTTGTCGACGGCGACGCTGGTCAGGGCAGATTCCTGCGGGAGCTCGACCACCACGGTGTGGGGGAACTTGGCTCCTTCGGCGCTGCACCATCCCGACGCGGTGGAGCCGTCGAGCAGACCGAGACGGTTCCACGAGCCCCCGTACTCGCTGCTCACGGTCAGCACGAGCGCACCGGCCGGGAGCTGGACGAGACTGGTCCGATCTTGCTGAGCAGGACTGGCGAGTGAGATCAGGAGTCCAGGGATTGCGAGTATGCGTGCACGCATCAGGTGCCCCTTTCCGAGAGCAATTGGAGGTCATTCCAGCGCCACTGCGTAGCCGTCGGCGCGCCCATGCTCAAGGCCCGACTCGCCTCGCCCGGACGCGATTCGACACTGGCCCTTCCAGCCCATCCGAGCCACGTCAGTGGCAGATTTTTCGCAGGTTGGTTCCCTTCGCAACGACGCGGAGCGAGCGACTGTTGTTGTCGAAGCCAATGGGCAGGTCCTTGGACTTGATCCTCGATAGGTCGGCGAAGCGGCCCGATCCTCCGCTGCCGGTGCCCGGAAGGCCCAGGCAGACATGGCCGAAGTTGAACCACGAATAGAGCACGACGATGGCGTCACTCCCGACCTTGAGCGACGAGATTCGCTCAGCCCAGTTCCCCGCTGCCGTCTTGCGGAGGTCGGAGAGCTCGTCGCCAACCTTCAGCCGCATCGCCGGACCCTGGAAAAGTGGGTCCGCAAAGGCGATCGCCTCGTTGGCCGCCGGGTCCTCAGCCCGAACAGGGTTGGGGACCGCCGAGGGTTCCTGCGCGCTCACGACCGCGGCGCCCAGGAGACCAACGGCAAGCGTTGACGCGAAGAACATCCCGCGGATCTTCATGACAACTCCTCCGCAACGTCGAATCGCCATGCAATATCCCTCTCATTCCTACGATCGTCAAGCGCTTACGGGCGGGGGCGGCGGGAACCCTGCCCGAGTCACGGTCGTCGAATGCCCGCCGAGCAGAACCGTGCACTGCTGGTGTCTTCGCGCCCCGCGCCGGTCACTCTTTCAGCTTGGCCAGGAGGTTCTTCACGACGTCCTTGTGCACCGTGTACGTCAGCATCTTCAGGCGCACGTAGTCGTCGCGGTAGAAGTAGTAGCCGTCGAACTTCCCCCACCGGGAGGAGCGCGCCGAGTCCTTGATCAGGAACCAGTCGTGGCCGCCCAGGCGGGTGTGGCCCACGAGGTGGATGCCGTGGTCGTCCTCGGTCGTGTGGTTGAAGAAGCGCAGCTCGCGCGCGCTCTGGTCGATGTACGCCTGCGGGATGTCGAAGGTGGGCACGACCGCGACGTTGCCCATGCCGTAGTAGCCGGGCTCCGAGACGTCGCCGCCGATGGCCACCGTGTAGCCCGCCTTCACGGCGCTGAGGATGCCGCCGTACCACTCGTCCAGCGGCACGTTGTAGTAGTTTGCGTCGTGCCACCAGTTGTCCGGTACCTTGTACTCGCCGTAGGTGTAGAAGGGGACGGAGAGGGTCGACATCAGCTCGACGTAGTCGGCCATGTTGAGGCGCAGGACCTTGGCGAGGAATTCCTTCGGCGTGTACGTGACGCCCTGGTAGACGAAGGTCTCGGGAGGCCGGCCGAGGTTGCGGTCAAGGATGACGCGCGTCATCGCGAGCACCATGCCCTCGTCCCACAGGTCGTGCTCCTTCACCCATGTTGACAGGTCCTTGAGCTCGGCGATCAGGCGCGAGTGGTCGTGCCGCCCGTCGCTGGAGAGGACGCCGGGGTAGGCGTCCTCGGTGACGATGCCGTACTCCTTCCAGATCCGGTTGACGGCGTTCGACTCCGAACCTTCGTCGATCAGGGAGTCGCCGCGCTCGCGGACGAAGCGGCGCATCTTCTCGAGGTACTCCCAGTACACCGTCCAGATCTCCGAGAGCTTGATCTTCTGCCCGGTCAGCCGCGCCACCTCGGACTCGTAGAAGCTCGTGGTCGAGAAGCTCCAACAGGTGCCGGTGAGGTACTGCGCCACCGGCGGGAAGTGCCAGGCCTGCGTGAAGGCAGCCGGGGACGCCGGCTTCTCGATCTTCGACAAGTCGAAGCGGAGGACCGTCTCGGCCTTCTTGTCGGCTTCCCGCTTGGCCTCCTGTGCCGCGCGTATCTTGGCGGTATCCTCGTCGCGCGCCTTGTCCGCCGCGGCGTTCTTCGCCTCCATCCCCTTGAGCACGGGGTCCTCGTGCTTGGGCTCGTACACCGCCGTGTCGCGCACGGGAGCCGCGGTCGGCGTCGGCGGGGGTCCCGCCGCCCATGCACCTACCGCCACGAAGACACCCACCACCGCGATCAGCGCTCTCCTCATCGTTCCCGTCCTTTCGTCCGCCCCGCCGCTTTCGCCTCGGGCCATTCCGGTCGCGCCTGGCCGCAGCGACCTGCGCGGGCTGCGGAACGACCCTCCGGTAGCGCCGCGGCGACCTGTCGCCGCGGGCCGCGTCGCAAGATAGTACCCCCGCGCCCTCAGGTCACGCCCAACCAAGGCGCCCGGTGGGCTAGCATGGAGGCAGGAGCACCGGCATGGCCGCCCACACCGACTTCATCTACCTCGACTACAACGCCACCACGCCCGTCGACCCGCGCGTCGCGGAAGCGATGCGCCCGGCCCTCACGGCGCTCTTCGGCAACCCGTCCTCGGGACACCGGGCCGGCCGCGAGGCGCGCTCGGCCGTCGAGCATGCCCGCAGCCAGGTGGCCGCCTGTCTCGGCTGCCTGCCCGGCGAGGTCGTGTTCACCAGCGGCGGCTCCGAGTCCGACAACTGGGCGATCCGGGGCGTGGTCGAGGCGAGCGGTGGCGGACACGTCATCACGTCGGCGGTGGAGCATCCTGCCATCCTCGAGACGGTGCGGGCGCTCGAGCAGGAGGGGCGGATACGCCTGACGGTGGTGCCCGTTGACCGCTGTGGGCGGGTGGATCCCGAGGTTGTCGCGCGGGCGCTGTCCGCCGACACTGTCCTGGTCAGCGTGATGCTCGCCAACAACGAGGTCGGGACGCTCGAGCCGATCACTGCAATCGCCGAGCTCTGTCGCGCTCGTGGCGTGCTCGTCCACAGTGACGCCGCGCAAGCCGTTGGGAAGGTCCCGGTCGACGTCGCCGCGCTCGGTATCGACCTGCTCACCGTCGCCGGCCACAAGCTCTACGCACCGAAGGGCGTCGGAGCGCTGTTCGTGCGCCGCGGCGTCGAGCTCGCTCCGCTCATCCGCGGCGCCGGTCACGAGCGCGGCCTGCGCGCCGGCACCGAGAACGTGGCGTCGCTGGTCGGCCTCGGCGCGGCCTGCGAGCTCGTCCGCCGCGAGCTCGTCGAGGAGATCCCACGCCTGCGCACCCTGCGGGACCGGTTCGAGGGCCGGGTCGCCGAGAGTCTGCCGGACGTGATCCGACACGGGCACCCGGCCGAGCGGCTGCCGAACACCTCGAGCATGGCGTTCCCCGGCGTCGACGCCAACCTCCTCCTCACCCGGCTGGCCGACGAGGTGGCCGCGTCGGCGGGCGCCGCGTGTCACACCGAGGCGGTGACCCCGTCCCACGTGCTGACTGCGATGGGGGTCGACCTCGAGACGGCTCGTTCCACGGTTCGCTTCTCGGTGGGGCGCTTCACCAGCGAACGGGAGATCGACGAGGCCGCCGGGCGGGTGGTCGCGGTCGCCCGCGAGCTGTCCCGGAGCGGCTCCCGGACTGGTCCTGCGGCCGTCGCGGGCGATGTCCACCTGACTCGCTTCACCCACGGCCTGGGCTGCGCCTGCAAGATGCAGCCGCAGCTCCTCGAACGGGTGCTCGGCCACCTCCCGCACCCGGATCGCGCGGAAGTTCTGGTCGGCGCCGAAACGTCAGACGATGCCTGCGCCTGGCGCCTGCCCGACGGGACGGTGCTCGTCCAGACGCTCGACTTCTTCACTCCGATCGTGGACGACCCCCGCCTGTTCGGCGCCATCGCCGCCGCCAACGCCCTCTCGGACATCTACGCCATGGGCGCGACGCCGCTGTTCGCCCTCAACATCGTCGCCTTCCCGGTCGGCGTGCTGCCGGTCGCGGTCCTCGAGGCGATTCTGGCGGGCGCCCAGGAGGTCGCGTCGGAGGCGGGAATCCCGGTCCTCGGCGGCCACACCATCGAGGACACGGAGCCGAAGTTCGGCTGGGCCGTGACCGGCACCACGAGCGCCGACGGGCTCTGGCGCAACGCGGGGGCGAAGCCCGGCGACGCGCTCGTCCTCACCAAACCCCTCGGCACCGGCATCTGGGCCACGGCGGCCAAGCGCGGGATCGCGCCGAGCGAGGGCTGGCAGCGGGCCTGCCAGGTCATGCGCCGGCTCAACGGTGCCGCGGCCGAGCTGGTGCGTGCGTCCTCGCCGCACGCCGTCACCGACGTGACCGGATTCGGTCTGCTCGGCCACCTTCATGAGCTCCTCGCGGCGTCCGGGATGGACGGCGAGGTGTGGGCCGAGGCGGTCCCCGTGCTCGACGGGACCGAGCGCCTGGTCGAACAGGGTGAGGTACCTGGGGGGACCCGCGCCAACGGCGAGCACGCCGCCACCTTCACCAGCTACGGCTCGGAGATCCACGAGGCCATCCGCCTCGTCTTGGCGGACGCGCAGACCTCCGGCGGGCTGCTTGCCGCCCTTCCTGCCATGCAGGGCAAGCTGTTCCTCCAGCGCTGGCGCGGCGATCGCCGCGACGCCGCTGTCATCGGCCGGGTCACCGGGCCTGGGACCGGCCGCATCCGCGTCACCTGGCACGCCTCGGAGGACTGACGCCTGGGCGCCAGCCCCGAGCCTTGCGGGACGCGACCACCAACACCGTCACGCGCGAACCGAGCCGGCCCGGTGCGCCACGGATGCGGCTGTCAGAACTTGCCGGCGGCCTGCAGCGGGATCAGCCGCTCACCGCTCGGGGTGCGGATGCCGACGAACCCGGTCAGCTCGGCGGTCGCTCCGCCCATCACCGAGGCGATGCCACCGGCGAGCTGCCCCAGCGGGACGTCTTGCTCGATGAGGACGTCCGAGGACTGCTGGCCCCGCAGGCGAAAGCCGGGTCGCTTCGCCTGCACGACCGGTTGGCCGTCCACCGTGACCGTGGCCTCGACCCTCGTCACGACGACATCGAAGGAAAACGGGTTGAAGAGGCCGATCAGAGCCCGCACGGCAACGCCGTCGCTCGCGGGCGCCACCGACAGCTGGCCCACCTCGGTGTAGAGCTGCTGGAGCTTGCGGATCGGCAGGTCGACCTCGCCCCGGTCGCCGAGGTCCAGGGTGGCCGTCGCAACCAGCAACGGCCTCCCGCTCGCGCCGAGACCGACCCAGCGGACCGGCAGCCGGTTCGGGTCGAGAGCGAGCACCCCCTCCGGGACCTTCGCCAGCTCGATGGTGAAACGAACCTGCGCGCGCCCGCCGGTCGCGTCGACCCGAACGGCCGACGCGAGGGGCACGGCCACGGTGCCGGTCGACAAGCGTTGATCGATGATGCCCGTCGGGAGGCCACCCGGCGGGAGGTCCGCGTCGAGCGTGACGTGGGCCTCCGCACGGGTGGGCAGCTCCACGCCGACGTGGCGAATGGTGACCGGCGCCGGCCCGTTGAGGGACGACGCCAGTGCGGCCGCGGTCAGAATCAGGAAGCTCGAGCCGTACACGAACCCCTCCGGAGTCCGGAGTGTATCGCAGGACCGGCTTGTGAAACCTTTCCTCATCTTCTACCCTCGTCCCTCCGGAGGTTGCCATGCGTCTCACAGACTGGCGGAAGAACGCCCTCGGGCGAGACGTCCCGACCTCGATAGCCGGCGACTCGTGCCGGCCGTTCGCCGGCAGCCATGCGCCGATGGCCGAGGAGGCCACCTGGCCAGCCCGTGTGCCTCGCATGCCATTCGGCGGCGGCTCCAAGGAAACCACTTTCGAGGCCGTGTTCGACGTCGTGCGCGACGGCGACGCTGTGTCGTTCCCCCACTACTACCGCAACGGCGGCACGCGCTTCCTCTCGGCGGTGATCGGTGAGCTACGGCGGCGCGGGCGCAAGGGGATCCGGCTGATCGGCAACGCGTACTTCGGCGAGCTCGACGACCTCGTCGCCGCGGTCAACGACGGCACCGTTGCGTACGTGTACGGCAACCCGTACGGCGGCCTCGCCAGGGCCACCGCCGCCGGGCAGCTGCTCCCGACCCGGGTCATCGGCTGCACCCACGGCGGGCGCCAGCGCGACATCATGCTCGGCGTCGAGCCGGTGCGCCTCGCGATCTTCCCGGCGCCGGCCGCCGACCCCTGGGGCAACGCCTCCGGCGTGCTCGGCAAGCGGGAAGAGCGCTGCGGGCCGCTCGGCCTGTTCGACGCCGACGTGCGCTACGCCGACTACTCGTGCGTGTGCGCCGGGACGATCTACGAGCGCTTCCTCCCCCACCGGTCGATCTCGATGGAGTACGTCGACTTCGTGGTGCCGTTCGACAACGTCGGGGAGAGCGCCGGCATCGGCGCCGGCACCCTCGACCTCGGCCGCATCATGAGCCCGGTCAACCTGGCCGTCGCCGACCGCGTCATGCGCTTGCTCGGCGCCGCCGGCCTGCTGCGCGACGGGGTGGCGTTCCAGTCCGGTTCGGGCGCCTCCCTCGCCATCCTTCAGCGGCTCTCGGACCACTTCGCCGAGCACAAGCTGCGAGCCTCGTTCACGATCGGCGGGATCACCCAGATCCACGTCGAGATGCTGCGCCGCGGTGCGGTCGAGCTCATCCTCCACGGGCAGTGCTTCCAGCCCACCGATCTGGTCTTCGAGTCGCTCCTTCACGACCGTGGGCACCAGGAAGTGACCACGTCGCTCTACTCCAACCTCGCGTGCAAGGGAACGCTGACGCCGCTGCTCGACTTCGCCCTGCTGTCGTGCGCCGAGATCGACCGCGACTTCAACGTCAACACCGTCACAGGCTACGACGGGCGCTACGTCGGCGGGATTGGCGGCGGCCCCAACGTCGGGCGGGCGAAGCTGACGATCATCTTCACGACCCTGGCCGGTTTCTCCAAGCGGCGCGGCCAGAGCTACCCCTCGATCCGCGAGCGGGTCAACACCGTCACCATGCCGGGAGAGCTCGTCGATGTGGTGATCACCGAAGAGGACGCCGTCGTCAACCCGACCTCGCGCTCGCCCTACGTGCAGGCGCTGCGCGACCAAGCCGGAGCGGCGGGCATCCCCCTCATCTCGATGGATGAGCTCGCCGCGAAGGCATTGGCCAGGGCGCACGAGCTCGGCCCGCTGATGCCGGAACCCATCTTCACCGAGGAGGCGGTCGAGATCGTCAAGGCCGACGACGGCACCATTCTCGACGTGGTGCGGCAGGTCGGCGGGCCTACGACCTAGGCCGGGCGCGTCGTCCCGGCCTGAGGGATCAGTGACCCACGGCGCGCGCCGAGCTGCAGAAGCTCGCCTGCTCTGCGGGGGTCGGCAGGTTGGCCGCCAGGACGGTGACGAGCTCATCCCAGCTGTGGGCACTTCGCGCAGCCTTCCTGACCAGGACACGGGCGACCGGCCCGATCGCGGCCGCGAGCTGTCGCTCGAGGAGAGCCAGGCTCTCGGGTGGCCATTCCGCGGGACCAGCAGAGACGCGGGACGGCGCGCCGGGCGAGCCCGCCTGATCGGATGCGGTGGCGGACCGCAGCGCCGGATCGGAGGCTGGCCGCCACGCGGGTCCATGGTCCCCGGACGAGGCGGTGGTCAGAAAGGTCTGGCGCTCGCTCTCCGATGGGATGTGCTGCGCAAGCTGGCGGCACAGCTCGTCGAGCGTGGTGGCGCGTTCGGCCGCCTTGCGGACCAGCACTCTCGCCATCGGCCCGATCGAGCCCGCCAAGCGCTCCTCGAGCTGGCGAAGAATCCCCGAGTCCCACGCCACGGCCGGCGTGGTCACCGGGCTCTCCCCGGTCTGCCGGTGCGACGGAACCTCACGCGCGTGAAGGACGGCCGTGCCGGCCGGCGCTCCCCCGCGCTGGAGCTGGTAGAGATCCACGTCGACGGACCTTACGTCCGGATAGCGCGCCTCGCGGTCACGCGCCATCATCCTCCTGATCACCGCGCACAGTCCCTCGCTGAGCTCCGGGGTCAGGCTGCGCGGATCCGGCACTTCGTCGTGCAGATGCCGTGCGATGACCACCATCGGCGACGAGCCCGGAAACGGCGTCTGCCCGGTGACCAGGTGGAAGAGCATCGCTCCCAGCGAGTAGATGTCCGCCCTTCCGTCGATGTCCCGCATCCCGGCGATCTGCTCCGGCGAGATGTAGTGGGGGGTTCCGGCCACCACTCCGGTCTGGGTGAGGTGCTGGTCGTCGGAAAGCGACCGTGCCAGCCCGAGGTCGACGAGCTTCACCGTTCCGTCCTCGGCGAGCATGACGTTGTCCGGCTTGACATCCCGGTGCACGATCCCGGCCGCATGGGCAACGCCGAGGGCGATGCACACGTGACGCGTGACGGCGACGGCGTACGGCTCGGTGAAGCGGCCGAGGTGGCGCAGGTAGTAGCCGACCGAACGCCCCTTGACGTACTCCATCGCCAGGTAGTACGCGTCACCCACCTGGCCGAAGTCGTAGATCTGGACGATGTTGGGGTGGTTGAGCCGGGCCGCTGCCCGCGCCTCCTTGAGGAAGCGCTGCAGGTATGCGGCGTCGCGTGAGAACCGCTCGCTCAGCAGCTTGAGCGCCACGTCCCGAGCCAGGGCGATGTGGTGCGCACGGTAGACGCACCCCATCCCGCCACGTCCCAGCTCCTCGCGGATCTCGTACGGGCCGAAGACCGATCCCGCTTCCAGCTCCTCGCTCACGCGCACGCCTCCCGCCAGTCGGCTGGCCGCCTAGGCCTCGTCGAGCATGGCCATTGCTTTCTGAAGACTGATCCTCATGCGGTTGAACGACCCGGCAAGGAGCGCGACCTCGTCACGCCCCGTGACTTCGAGGTCGGGCAGGTCCATGTTGCCGCGGCTGACCTGGTCGGCCATGCCTGCCAGCTTTGTCAGGGGACCGATGACCGCGAACTTGAGCAGCAGGTTGAGGACCACCAGGGTGACGACGAAGACGCCGACCAGCGACGCCAGGAGAGTGCGGAAGGCATGGTCCGCCATCGCCACCGGGATCGACATCGGGACGGAGACGATCTGCGCGCCGACGATCTCGTTGAGCTTCCAGCCGAAACCGTTGCTCGGTCCGTAGGCCTTGACCAGGGACTTGGGTGCCTCTTCGGGTGTGAGGTGGCAGGCCAGGCACTTCGGGTCTTTGATCTGGATCGGATGGCTGAGGAAGAGCGACCTGCCGTCCGTAGTCGCTCGCTCGCCGATGATCTCGGTGCGCGTGGGGTCGCGACGGAACTCGTTGACCACGTCCGCCTCCCAGTCCACCGTCCGGTCGCGGGGGTTCGAGGGGTTGAGCGTGGCTTCCTTGTAGGTGTACTCGGGGTAGTTCTGCCGTAGGTAGTTGAACACCTCAGTGGCGGAGTAGGCAGGCACGGTTTGGGGAAGGAACTGCTCCTGCAGCCTCGCATCCAGCAGCGGCTTGATCTGCTTGATCGTGTAACCTCGCATCGCCATCGCGGTCTCCATCATGATGCGGGCGTTCTGGATCACCTGCGCACGGGCGCTCTTCTGGAGCAACGAATGCGAGATCCACCCCGCCGGCACGAGCGCCAGCGAGAAGACCAGCAGCATCGCGAGGTTGAACTTCGTGAGCAGGCTCATGATTGCCCCCGGAGAGGATGTTCTCGGCTCGCCCGAACGGGCCGGACCACACACCCCTCAGTGATTCTGAGACGCCATCCTATCACGAAACCTCGACGCCGAGAGCACGATTCCACCCGGCCACCCCGCCCTCTGGCCCGCGCGGCGACGGCGAACCCCCGACCGGTCCGCCTGATCGGCCGGTCGGACCTGCCTAGGCCTGACCAGGAGTCGGTGATCACCCTTGCCGTGATGGCGAGAGTGTGACGGTCGACAGGCCTCGACTCCCGGACGATGTTGCGACACGGTCCATTTTGCCGTTATATCTCCGCTTGCGCATGGAACGATCGGAGGTTATCCTCCACACGGGCTGTTGAGGAACCGGTAGATTTGTCTTGGGGGGGTCAGCGATGTTAGTGCCGCTCACGACGGCGGTGATCGGGTTCCAGCAGACAAGCGAGCAGCTTCCGCCGACATCGCTGACCGTCCGCACGGCGGTCCGTGTCGTGCTCTTCGGCTTCATCGCCCTGCTGCTCGGCTACATCCTCATCGAGCAGGTCGGCTACTGGTGGCGGAGGAGGTCGGGCCGTGGCGAGTGAACGTCGGCACAAGAGCGAATTCCCCGCCGAGGTGCGGCGGTTCACGGCCAACGAGCTGGCACAGCACTGGGTCCTGCTCGTGACCCTGACGGTCCTCGCCCTTACGGGCCTGGCCCTGTTCGCCGGCGGCACCTGGCTGGGCCGTACGCTGATCGCGCTCGAGGGTGGGATGGAGGCCCGCGGTGTGACCCACAGGTTCTTCGCCATCGTGCTGATGATCCTGGTCGGCTGGCACTTCGCCTATGTGGTGTTCACTGAACGCGGTCACCGGCAGCTCATGGAGATGAAACCCCACATTGCGGACTTCAGGACGTTCGGTGCCCTGCTCGGCTTCTATCTCGGCCGCCGCGACACCGCGCCGGCGTTCGGCCGCTACACCCCGATGCAGAAGCTCCAGTATTGGGGTGCCGGGATTGGTTCGCTGGTCATGATCCTCACCGGTCTGGTGCTGTGGTTCCACACCCCCGCCATGATGGTCGTGCCCAAGTGGGTTCTCGACGTGACCGTGATCGTCCACGGCTACGAGGGGCTCCTCCTCTTCGCGCTGCTCTTCGGGTGGCATATCTACATCGTCCATCTCTCGCCGGGGAACTTCCCGATGCAGACGACCTTCCTGAACGGCCGGATCTCCATCGATCGGCTCCGCAGGGAGCACGCGCTCGAGTACGAGTCCCTCTTCGGCGACGAGCCGGACCAAGATGCCGGCGATAGCCGGGAGGAGGCCCGCTGATGCGCGCCTCGCTGCTCGCCGTCGCGGGCGCGCTCGTGGCGGCCGGAGCGTCGGCCCAGCCGGCCCTGCCACCCCCGACGGCAATCGTCGCTCAACCGGCCAGCGCGCGACAGTGCGGGATCTGCCATGGCCGACCCGAGTTCAAGAAGGTGGAGGCCGACGGCACAGTCCGGTCGCTCTACGTCGACGAATCGATCCTCCAGCATTCGGTTCACGCCAAGTGGCAGTGCACCGACTGCCACGCGGACGTGAGCAAGATCCCCCACCAGGCTCCGCTCGCCCAGGTCAACTGCCAGCGTTGCCATTACGCCGGCAACCAGGTCGGCGCGCCGGAGCGGATCAACTACGAGGGGTACGTCAAGTCGGTCCACGGGCGGCTACGCCTGGCGGGCAACACCAAGGCTCCGATCTGCCAGGACTGTCATGGGACCCACGACATCCTCAAGCACACGGACCCCGACTCGAGGGTCAACAAGGAGCGCGTCCCCGAGACCTGCGGCCGCTGCCACGTCGACGTGTTCGCCCGCTATCGGCAGTCGATCCACGGCGTCTCGCTGCTCGTCAAGCGCAACCTCGACGCACCGTCATGCACCGACTGCCACGGCGAGCACGACATCCTGCCACCCAAGGAGAAGGGCTCGGAGGTTTCGGCGACCAACATTCCCGAGACCTGCTCCCACTGCCACGGGTCGTTGGCGTTCAACACCAAGTTCAACATCCCGATCAACCCGGTAACGACGTTCAAGCACACGTTCCACGGCATCGCCAACGAGCTGGGTTCGAAGCGCGTCGCCAACTGTGCCTCCTGTCACACGGCCCACGACGTGCTGCCGCCCGAGGACCCGCGCTCGTCGGTCAACCCGGCCAACATCCCGAAGACCTGCGGGCACACGGGATGCCATGAGGGTGCCAACATCAACTACGCGCGCGGCCGGTTCCACATCGATCCGGGGAGCAGGAGCGCGGGGATCATCTACTGGGTAGCCCTGTTCTTCAAGATTCTGACCATCTCGACCATGATCGGGCTGATCGTCCACATCCTCATGGACCTGATCAAGAAGCTGCGGCAGCGGCACGCGGAGGGTCACACCGGTGAGTGAGCGCGAGACACCGCCCCTGGAGCAGGCCATCACGGAGGAGCTGCGCCAGAACCACGGCCTCGCGCCCGAGGAGGCGGCCGAGCGTGCAGCCAGGATGGCGCAGCCGCTCAGGCCTCGGTTCGGCAAGTGGGTGCGGCGGGAGCTCACCATCCAGCGAGCCAGTGAGCGCGACGAGCGACGCGCCAGGGTCCACGAGGCGGCTGCCGCCGCTGCCGTGCCCGAGGAGGAGTTCGAGCGCCTCTCACTCAACATCCGGCTCCAGCATGTCCTCATGGCGGTCTCGGTCGTGGTTCTCGTGTTCACCGGCTTGCCGCTCAAGTTCCATGAGAATGCTTGGGCGAAGGCGATCATCGACCTGCTCGGGGGCCCTGACGTGTCGCCTCTCATCCACCGGGCCGCGGCGACCGGGCTGATCGTCGCCGGCCTCTGGCACCTGTTCTACATCGCATTGACCCGCGAGGGTCGGTGGAACTTCAAGCAGCTGATCCCGATGCCCAAGGACGGCCTGGACGCTTTCCAGCAGATCCGCTACTACCTGGGGCTGACGGACAAGCGCCCGAAGTTTGACCGTTTCTCCTATGTCGAGAAGTTCGACTACTGGGCGGTCTACTGGGGCATGGTGATCATGATCGGCTCGGGCACGGTGCTGTGGTTCACCAACTTCTTCCTGCGCTACTTTCCGAAGTGGGCGACCGACATCGCCAAGGAGGCCCACTCCGACGAGGCGCTGCTGGCCACCCTGGCAATCGTGATCTGGCACTTCTACAACGTGCACCTCAACCCCCACAAGTTCCCCATGAACCGGACCTTCATCACCGGCAAGATCTCGGCGCGCGAGATGATCGAGGAGCACCCGCTGGAATACGAACGGCTCATGAAGGCACGTGAACAGGAGCCCGAGCCGGGCTCCGGCGGCGGAAGGAGCACCTCTGGAGGTGGATCGTGAGGCGCAGCCTCCAGCACCTCTGGCTCGCTGTCAAGGAGGGGTTCGTCGAACATCGGCGCGCCCTGCTCTGGCTCGCAGCGATCGTTCTCTGTGTCGTGACGGTCGTGCAGGTGACCTCGTACTTCGTCGCGTACCGGTCTTCGGTGTGCGGCTCCTGCCACATCATGGATCCGTACGTGAAGCTGTGGCAGGCCTCCACGCACAAGGACGTGGCCTGCGTGAACTGCCACACCGAGTGGCGGTTCCTCCTCTCCGCTACCTACCTGCGCTATGCCGTCGGCTTGTACAACGTTCAACTGCGCGCCGAGGTGCCCGACAGCCGCTGCCTGAAATGCCACGAGCACCAGAACCTCGACACCGACAAGCCGTTCCTCAAGAACATCCACTTCTCGCACAAGGGTCACCTCGGCGAGATGCGCCGGGGCATGCAGCTCCACTGCACCTCCTGTCACACCGGGATCGGCGTGGAGAGCTCGAAGACCGAGCACGCGACCCACGTGTCGGTGCAGGAGCAGGTGTGCTTCACCTGCCACTTCAAGGGTGCCGAGAAGGGCAAGGCGGTGACCGGTTGTCTGACCTGTCACGGCGCCCCGAGCAAGGTGGTCACCCACCAGGGCTTCCAGTTCGACCACAGCTCCTACCTCAAGCGCGACGTGCGCTGCGATCTCTGCCACGTCGAGGTGACGCGCGGCGACGCCAACGTCCCCAAGAGCCGCTGCACGAGCTGTCACGTGAGCCGCATCGAGGCGTACGACGACTACGCGCGAATCCACACCATCCACCTCAAGGAGCACGAGATCGATTGCCGCCGCTGCCACAACTCCATCGAGCACGGCAAGGTGGCCATGGCACCGGCCCTCGGCGAGCGCTGCGAGAACTGCCACAAGCCGACCCACACCCCGCAGGAGCAGATGTACATCGGCATCGGGGGAGAGGGCGTACCCGACACCCCATCAACGATGTTCCTCGCAAGGGTGGCGTGCGACTCCTGCCACGGGGAGCCGGGCGGCGACCCGCGCAGGGGTGCGGAGCAGCTGCGCAAGTCGTGCGTGACCTGCCACGGCCAGGGATTCGACCGCATGGTCGACGACTGGATCAACGGAATGGGCGCACTCCAGCTGGACGTCAACTCGGTCGTCCAGCGCGCCGAGGCCCAGGCCCGCTCGCTCGGTGACCGCGGCAAGGTCTTCCAGGCCGAGCTGCTCCGCGCCCGCCACAACGTCGACTTCGTCCGCCACGCCCGCGGCGAGCACAACATCCGCTACGCGGTGGAGCTGCTGCGCTCGGCCCGCAACGACGCGACCGACGTCCTGGTCAAGACCGGCGCCGGCGCCCCGCCGCCCCAGCCCATCCTGGCCTCCGCCTCCGGCTACTGTCGGGTCTGCCACTCCACGTCGCACCTCGGCACCGCAATCGAGTTCGCCGGCATGACCTACGATCACAACCGGCACATCGCCGCCGGCCTCTCCTGCGAGACCTGCCACTCGGTCGAGCAACACGGCAAGACGATCATCGCCCGGGAGCAGTGCATGGGCTGTCACCACGGGAGCGAGCAGAAGCGCACGTGCGAAAGCTGTCACCCTGCCCAGGCAAGCCTGTACAAGGGGCAGTTGCTCGGGACCGGCGTCAAGGGTGATCCCGACGTGATGGCCAAGGCTGGCGTCGAGTGCGCGTCATGCCACGACCTCCAGGACAAGGACCCCGTAGTCAAGGTCGTCCAGAAGGCATGCGTCACCTGCCACGAGAAGGGCTTCGACGACATGCTCGTGGAGTGGATCAACGACGATCAGAAGAACGTTCAGGACCTCGCCGTGGCGATCGCGAAGGCTGGCGATCGTCTCCAGCACGAGAGCGGGCAAGTGGCCGCCTCGCACCGCCAGGCCCTCGCCGAGGCCGAGCATATTCAGAAAGCCCTGCTGGCGGCCAAGGGAGCGCACAACACGTCGCTGTCCGGCGACGCCTACACCCAGGCCAAGAAGCTGCTCGCCTGGGCGGAGACACCGTAGCCGGCAGCCCGTTCCCCCGCCACCCTGAGCTCGTCACGTCCGCCCGGTGTCCAGCGCCGGGCGGCCTCATCTCCGCAGGAGCAGCCGGGCGGCGCCCATCACGGCCGGCGGGACGCCGGCCGCTCACGTGCGGCGCACCACCAGTTCGATGCCGTCGGCGGTGAATCGGCGGGCGACGATCTGCTCGTCGCGCAGCGCCCGTTCGAGCTCCGCGCCGCCCTCCAGGCCGAAACGCAGCGTCTCGAGCCCCGGCTGTGAGAGCAGGAGAGCGCGCAGAGCCTCCCTCAAGGTCTCGGTGCCTGCTCCGGTGAGTGCAGACACCGCCACCGAGGCGTGCCCAGGGGGCACGGGCGGCGCCGCGCCATCGAGGCGGTCGACCTTGTTGAGCACGACCAACACCGTGCGAGGCTCGACGCCGAGTTCTTCGAGCACCCGGTCACCGACGCGCAGGTGGTCCTGCCACTCGGTGTGCGAGGCGTCCACCACGTGGAGAACGGCCTGCGCCTGTGCCGCCTCGCCCAGCGTCGTGCGGAATGAGGCAACCAGGTGGTGCGGCAACTTGCGGATGAAGCCGACGGTGTCGGCCACGGTGGCCACCAGCCCCTCGCCAAGGTCGGCGCGGCGGACCCGGGGGTCCAGGGTGGCAAAGAGCCGGTCCTCCACGAGTGTCTCGCTCCCGGTCAGTCGGACGAACAGGGTGCTCTTGCCAGCGTTGGTGTAGCCGACCAGCGCCGCACCGGGCAGCTTGGCCCGCCGCCGCCGCTGGACCTTGCGCTCCCTCTCCACCTCGGCCAACCGATCGCGGAGCAACGCGATGCGGCGGCGGATCGCTCGCCGGTCCATTTCGAGCTGCGTCTCGCCCACCCCCCGCGTACCGATGCCGCCCGCCTGGCGTGACAGGTGGGCCCACCTCCTGGTCAGGCGGGACAGAAGGTAGGTGAGCTGGGCGAGCTCGACCTGGATCTGGGCCTCGCGGGTGCGTGCCCGCATCGCGAAGATGTCGAGGATCACCCCGGTGCGGTCGATCACCTTCACGCCGTCAGGAAGCTCTTCCTCGAGGTGGCGGACCTGCGACGGCGAGAGGTCATCGTCGAACACGACCAGGCCAGCCGTGCGGTCCTCGGCCAGCTGGCGCAGCTCCGCCACCTTGCCCCGCCCGACGAGGAACGCCGGGTCGGGAGCCTTGCGCTCCTGGATCACCCGTGCCACCTCGGCTCCGCCGGCCGTCGAGACCAGCTCGGCGAGCTCATCGAGATGCTGCTCCACCTCGCCTCTCGACACCCCCGGCAAAGCCAGGCCGACCAGCACCGCACGCTCGCGCTCCGTCATCCGCTCCATGCTAGGGTTGCGGCGTGGCACGGTCAACGCCGCCGGAGGGGAGCGTCGAGATGCAGCGCGAGGTCGATTGGTGAGGGACAAGCCTACACTGTCGCTGCTTCACCCCCACCCCAGCCGCACGGGAAGCGGCCTGGCGTCATGACGCCGGATCAACTCGCCCGCTGGCTGGCGGCGAGGCCCCGAGTCTTGGACGGGGCGATGGGCTCCGAGCTGCTGCGCCGAGGCGTGACTGAGGCCGAGCAGTTGTGGGGGGTCGGGGCCCTCCTGAGGCGACCCGAGGCGGTGCGCGCCATCCACCGAGATCACGCCATCGCGGGCGCCGAGGCCCTGACGGCGGCGACGTTCAGGGTCGCACCCTATGCCCTCCGCCGCGTCGGGCAGGGAGACCACGCCGCCCGGCTGGCGAGCCTCGCGATCGAGCTTGCCCGCGCCGGCGCCTCCGACGCCGATCGCGACGCTCTCGTGTTCGCCTCGCAGACCACCCTCGAGGACTGCTACCGTCCCGACCTGGTACCTTCCGCCGACGTTCTCGAGCGTGAGCACGCATCGACCTCCCTCGCGCTCGCCTCGGCCGGGCCCGACGCGCTGCTGCTCGAAACCTTCAACACCATCGGCGAGGCCCGGACTGCTGCCAGAGCCGCCGCCGCGACCGGGATGCCGGTCCTCGTGACGTTCACCTGCATGGCCGGCGGACGGCTTCTCTCGGGTGAGGACGCCGGGGCCGCCGCGGCTGCAGTCAGTCTTCCCGGCGTCGTCGCGCTCGGGGTGAACTGCACGCGACGGCGCGACGTGATGGCCGCCCTGGTGCGCATGGCGCCCGCGACCGACCTGCCTCTCGTTGCCTACGCCAACGACGCCTGGTACGGGACGGACTCGGCATTCCTTACGGCGGCCCCGTCCGATCCGGAGTCCTATGCCTGCGCAGCCCTCGCCTGGTCCGCGGCGGGTGCGCGCTTGGTGGGAGGCTGCTGCGGGACGCGACCGGAGCATGTCGCAGCGGTCGCCGCCGCGCTGCGCCACGAGAGCTAGAATGAGCGCAGTGAACGGCCTGCCTGAACCTTATGCGACCCATCTCCCGCCGCTGCTCGCCGCGGCGCTCCATGAAGACCTGCCCGACGTGACGGCGGCGGCGGTCTTCGCTGCGGAAGATCGGGTGCAGGCGTTCCTGGTCGCCAAGGGGGACGGCGTGCTGTGCGGCGCGCCGGCGTTCGTCGCCGCGTTTCGCTTCCTCGACGCGGAGTGCGAGGTCGACCTGCTCCACGACGACGGGCA
>JBLMXF010000069.1:0-2907 GCA_050257595.1 Acidobacteriota bacterium
ACCTCGGGCTTGGCCGGTCCCGGAGGGGGAGCGAGGACCGCCCCGGCGGCCTTGATCTCCTCCGGCTCGATGGCGACGCGGAAGCGGTCGCGCAGGGAGCGGACGACCAGCTTGACGATCCCCTGCAACGTCTCCTCCACCCCGATGCCCTGGGTGGAGATGGCCTCGTAGAACGGCGCGTTGTACTCGTTGAGGATGTGGTCGAGGTCGCCGATGTCGACGATCTCGGCGAGGTCGCGCTTGTTGTACTGGAGGACGTGCGGGATGTCGCCCAGCGCCAGCCCCTGGAGGAGCAGGTTGTCCTTGAGGTTCTCCCACGACTCGCGGTTGTTGCGGAGCACCTCGCGCTGGGAGTCGGCGACGAAGACGACACCGTCCACGCCGCGCAGCACCACCTGGCGGGTGGAGTTGTAGTGCACCTGGCCGGGGACCGTGTAGAGCTGGACGCGCAGCTGCATGCCGCGCAGCTCGCCCGCGAAGATGGGCAGGAAGTCGAAGAAGATGGTCCGGTCGCCGCCCGTCGGCACGACGACCAGCTCGCCCCGCACGGAGGACGGGTAGCCGTCGTACAGGCTGCGCAGGTTGGTGGTCTTCCCCCCCAGCGGCGGGCCGTAGTAGACCACCTTGACGATGATCTCGCGCGACTGTGGTCGGAACTGGACCATTAGGCGCTCCGTCCGTGTTTCGCCTTCATAATAAACCGGATCGGGACACCCGCCAACGGGAACGTGTCCCGCACCGCGTTTTCCAGGTAGCGGACGTAGGAGAAGTGAAGCTCCGACTGGCCGCTGATGAACAGGCTGAAGCGCGGCGGCCGGCTGCCCACCTGGGTGGCGTAGAGCAGGCGGGGCGGCCGCTTGCCGCCCGGCGGTGGATGGTGGTCCCAGGCCGCGCGCAGCACCCGGTTGAGCTCGCCGGTCCCGACGCGCAGGGCGAACGAGCTGCCGACGCCCACCAGGGTGGGCAGGATCTCGCTGATGCCCTCGCCGGTCAGGGCGGACACGAACACCACCGGCGTGTCGCGCAGGAACTTGAGCCGCTCGCGCAGCGTGGTGGCCAGCTTGTCGCGCGCGCCGGCGCCCTTGCCGGGCAGCAGGTCCGCCTTGTTGACCACCACCAGGGCGGCGCGGCCGGCCTCGTTGACCAGCCCGGCGACGTGGGTGTCCTGGGCGGTGATCCCCTCGCCGGCGTCGAGCACGACGAGGCAGATCTGCGCGCGCTCGATCGCCTTGCGGGCGACCACCACGGAGAGCACCTCGGGGCCCTGGTCGGTCCTCCCCTTGCGCCGGATCCCGGCGGTGTCGAGGAGGCGGACCACGCGGCCCTGCACGGCCAGCAGCGTGTCGACGACGTCGCGCGTGGTGCCGGGCACCTCGGAGACCATCACCCGCTCCTCGCCGAGCAGCCGGTTCAGGAGCGAGGACTTGCCGACGTTCGGCCGGCCGACGATGGCGACGGAGAGCTCCGGCTCGGCGGCGGCCACGTCGTCGGGCGGAGGGAGCAGTGGCTCGAGGGTCTCCCACAGCTCCGAGATTCCGAGGTTGTGCTCGGCCGAGACGTTGACCATCGGGAACCCGAGCCCGGCGAAGTCGGCCTCGCCGTAGGTCGCGTCGCGGCGGTCCGCCTTGTTGACCGCGAGCACGATCGGCCGCCCGGTGCGGCGCAGGCGCTCGGCGATCTCCGCGTCGGCCGCCACCAGCCCCAGCGAGCCGTCGACCACGAGCACGACGACGTCGGCGTCCTCCACGGCGCGCAGCGCCTGCCCACGGACCAGCGCGGGGATGACCGCCTCGCTGTCGGGCTCGAACCCGCCGGTGTCGATGAGCACGACGGTGCCGCCGGCCGGCCGCGGGGCGTCCGCCGCCACCCGGTCGCGCGTGACCCCCGGGAGGTCGTGCGTGAGCGCCCGCCGTGAGCGGGTCAGGCGGTTGAACAGCGTGGACTTCCCCACGTTGGGGCGGCCGACGATGGCGATCGTGCCTGCCATGGTTGCAGCAGCTTAGCACCCGGCCCCCGCACGACGCGGTGCAGCCGCTCACGTTGCGGCGTGCCCGGCCGCCCAGCCACCCGGGAGCGCCCTCCCCGCCACCCAGCCAGCCATGCCCGGTCCACCACCCAACCAGGCATACCTTCCCACCGCCCGGCCAGGATTGCCCACCCCACCACCCAGCCAGGGGTGCCCTCCCTGCGACCCGACCAGGAGTGCCCATCCAACCACCCAGCCAGGGGTGCCCACCCCGCCACCCGGCCAGCGGAACAAGTCCATCGGAGCGCTGCTGCCGGCTTCCCTCGCCCCGCACCACGGAGAGGAGGAGAAGACCGGAAGCGCGGTCACGCCGGAGTTCCCTCGCCCCGCGAAGCGGGGAGAGGGCCAGGGTGAGGGGCCATGCACACTCGAGTCCTCGGGCTCGAGGCATGGGGGTGAGGCGAATAAACATGGCACTCACCCTCACCCCTGCCCTCTTCCGCATGCGGGAGAGGGGGAAAAGCGGGACGTCTCTCGGCAGGCGGGAGAGGGAGAAGATCCTCACTTCCCTCGCCCCGAGAAACGGGCAGAGGGAGAAACCCGGAAGCGCCGTCACCCCCGGTCTCCTCTCCCCGCACCCCAGAGAGAGGGAGAAACCCGGGAGCACGATCACGTCCGGTTCCCTCGCCCCGCGAAGCGGGGAGCGGGAGTCAACCGGAATCGCAATCGCGTCCTCTCCCCTCGCCCCGCGAAGCGGGGAGAGGGCCAGGGTGAGGGGCCTTGCACGCTTGAGTCCTTGGGCTTGAGGCTTGGGGGAGAAGCGAAGAAACATGGCACTCACCCTCACCCCTGCCCTCTCCCGCACGCGGGAGAGGGAGAAAAGCGGGACGTCTCTCGGCAGGCGGGAGAGGGAGAAGATCCTCACTTCCCTCGCCCCGAGA
>JBLMXF010000070.1:0-9205 GCA_050257595.1 Acidobacteriota bacterium
CCTCCTCGAAGCTGATCACCATCGCCTCGACACCGAGCTCCTCGCAGATCTGCTCGGCGAGCTCCTGTGGCAGCGCCTGGTTGGCGGTGACGAACACCTTCTTGGCAATCAGATAGGCCATCAGGTCTTTGACCAGCACGTTGAGCTTCTCGGCCAGCTCGCGCACGGTCACGGCCTCGGAAAGGTAGATCGGGCCTTCCGGCCTCTGCCCATCACGGAACTCGACGGTGACCGCCTTGGCGGCCGCCGGCTCCGCGCGCTCGCGGCGTGGCCGATGGGTCACGCGGCCGCGCGAGGGAGCCGTGGAGGGCGCGGTGGTCGTGGGCACGTTCTCGGTCTTGGCCCGGACCTTCGACTCCTCGAACTTCGCGAGGAGGTCGCGGATCTCGTCGGCATCAGCGGCGGACTTGGCCTTCCGGCTGGTCTTGGTCTTCCCCGCGGGAACCGGGCGCTCGACCGGTTTGGCGGCAGCAGCCTGCTTCTGGGCCAGGATCCGTTGGCGGATCTCGTCGTCGGAGAGCTCGCGGAGCTGCGACTCCAGCGGCGTCCTCGCACCTTTCTTGGCAGGTCTGGCCGCGGGTTTCGCGCCGGGAGCCGGCACGGCGGCGGACGCGGCCTCGGTGGCCAGGCCCTCGGGAGCCGTGGCCGACGCCTCGGCGACGGGTGCCGGGGTGCGCACGGCGACCTGGTCCGGGGGGGCGCTCTCGGTGACGGCCGCTTCGACCGGGACTGCCGCCGCCTTCTTGGACGGGCGCTTGGGCTTCGCGGGCTTCGCCGGAGCCTCCTCCACGGTCGGTACCGCGGGTGCCGGCTCGGGCTCGACGGCTGCCACCGCGTGCGCGACCGGCGCCGGCTCGACGGCCTCGGGGACGGACGCCGGCTCGGCTTCAGGCGCCGGTTCGATCGGACGGACGAGCGCCGGGCGGGGCGACGCGGGAACCGTCATCGCCGACAGGTCCGGGACCTGGTCCGGGATCTCCTCGTCCATGCCCACCATGCGGCGGGCCGGGCGGCGGCGGCGGGTGCGGTCCGCGGCGGCCGGCTGCGGCTTCTTGGCCTCCTCCGCGGGGGGGTTGTCCATGCGCATGATCACTTCGCGCGGTCGCTTCGGGATCGACTCCCCCGTGATGATCGCGCGCACGGTCGCGAGGTCGAGGGTGTCGTCGGCGCTGCTGACGTCGACACCGATCGATCGCAGCTTGAAGATCAGCTCCTCGACCGTCACGCCCATCTGCTGGGCCAGGTCACCGACTCGGAACATCTGCGCCATGCGTTACTCCTCGCGCGCCGCGGCGCTTTGCGACTCCAAGGCGACCTTGGCCGCCTCGATCAACTTGGCTGCGGAGTGGGGTCCGATTCCCGGGATCTCGATCAGCTTGGCCGGGTCCGCCGTGGCCAGGACCCCGGCGTGAGAGAAGCCGTGCTCGAGCAGGCGCTCGCGCATCTTCTCACCGATCCCGGGGACGTCCTCGAGGGGCAGGTGGGTGTCGTAATCGACGGACGCCGGAACGGCCTCCTGCTCGGCCTCAGGCTCCTCCTCGACCCCCTCGACCTGCCGCAGCATCGCGGCCAGCGCGGCAGCCACCTCGTCCTTGACCGCTTCCTCGCTCTTGATCTCGATCCTGCTGTTGAGCAGCCGGGAGGCCAGGCGAACGTTCTGGCCGCGCTTGCCGATCGCCAGGGAGAGCTGTTCGTCCGACACGATCACGTCGAGCACGGTCTCGGCCTTGTCGATCGTCACGGCCGACCCGTTCTCGTCGATCGCGGGGTTGCCCTCGGTGTCCAGAATCGGGATCTGCACGCTCTGCTCGCGCAACGCGACACGGTTGATCTTGGCCGGGGCGAGGGCGTTCTGGGCGAAGCTCACGAGGTCCGGGGAGTAGGGGATGATGTCCACCTTCTCACCCTTCAGCTCCCGCATGATCGCCTGGACGCGGGATCCCTTCATGCCGACGCAGGCCCCTACCGGGTCGACGTCGCGATCGCGCGAGGCCACCGCGACCTTGGCCCGCTCGCCCGGCTCGCGGACGCACCCCTTGATGATCACCGTCCCGTCGTAGATCTCGGGGACCTCCATCTCGAGCAGCTTCATCAGCACCTGCGGGGAGGTTCGCGAGAGCACGACCTGGGGCTTGTTGGCGTCCTTGGTCACGTCGACGATCACGCCGCGGATGCGGTCGCCCTGGCTGTACCGCTCGTGGCGGACCTGATGCTGCCTGGGTACGATGCCTTCGCTCCGGCCGAGCTCCACGACGATCCCGCCGTGCTCGAAACGCTTGACGATCCCGTTGACGAGCTCCCCGAGCTTGCCGATGTACTCGTTGTAGATGTTGTCGCGTTCCGCCTCGCGGACCCGCTGGAAGAGCATCTGGCGGGCGGCTTGCGCCGCGATCCGCCCGAGCTGGGTGGCGTCCAGCTCGCCGAGAACGAGCTCGCCGTCGACCTCGACACCGGGATCGTGGGTGCGCGCCTCCGCGAGCGTCATCTGCTCCGTGGGCTCGAGCACCTCTTCCTCGGTGGCCACCACCTTGCGGACGCGAAGGCAGGTCAGCTCGCCGTTGTCGAGGTCGATGTGCGTCCGCACGCCGCGCTCGCGGTAGTGCTTGCGGGCCGCCTGCGAGATCGCCTCCTCGAGGGCGGCGACCAGCCGCTCGGGTTCGATCTCCCGCTCGTGCGAAACCTGTCGGATCAGGGTGCCAAGCTCCATCTTCATCGGGAACCTCGTCTGGGTGTGGGCTTTTCGGAAGCTGTCTCCGCCGCGAAGGGGTCGAGGCGGGTCTCGAACACCTCGGTCTCGGGAAGCTCGTAGACGGTGCCGCGCGGGTCGCGCACGCGCACGACGCCGCCGTCCTTGCCCTCGAGCACGCCCGCGATGAGCCGGCTGGTGGCCGTCCACGTCGGGCGCATGCGAATCCTTACGGGCCTCCCGGAGAAGCGTGCGTAGTCGTGCGCTTCGTAGAACTTGCGGTCGATGCCGGGCGACGTGACCTCGAGCGTGTAGGCGCCTGGGAAAGGGTCGTAGGCGTCGAGCAGCACCGAGGCCTGGCGGGAGACGATCTCGCAGTCGCCGAGCGACGCGCCACCGTCCCCGCGCTCGATGACCAGGCGCACCGTCGGCTTGCGTGCCGTTCCCAGCACCTCGATGGCCAGCAACGCGAGCCCCTCGCTTGCCGCGAGCCGCTCGAGCCTGCCGGTCAGCTCCTCTGGAAGCTTCGCCATCCCTCTCCCGCCACTCCGAAAAAAAAGTGGGACCGAGGTCCCACTTTCTTATCGAAAGCAGCCGGAAGCCTTATACCCCTTTCTCGTGAGGAATGCAAGCCGCACGGCCCCACGGCAAGGAGCGGCGCGGCGCGGACCGGACTGCCGCCCCCGGTGCCACTCGAGCGTCGGGATCGTCATCGTTCTTGTGAACATTCGCACGCAGTGCTAAGGTGCGGGCGGCGCAGCGAGCCGGGGGGGAAAGCGCGTCGCACCGGGAGGATCGGGGCATGAGGAAGGCCAAGATCACGGTGATCGGCGGCGGTAACGTCGGTGCGACCACGGCACACCGCCTGGCCGAGAGCCAGCTCGGCGACGTCGTCCTCCTCGATGTCGTCGAGGGGATGCCGCAGGGCAAGTCGCTGGACCTCGTGCAGGCAGCACCGGTCGTCCATCACGACTGCCAGGTGGTGGGCGCGAACGACTATCAGCCGACCGTCGGATCGGACGTCATCGTGATGACCGCCGGCCTCGCCCGCAAGCCGGGGATGAGTCGCGACGACCTCCGGGACGCCAACGCGAAGATCGTCGCGGAGTGCATCGATCGCGCCGTCAAGATCTCGCGCGACGCCGTGATCATCATGGTCACCAACCCCCTCGAGGTGATGTGCGAGGTCGCGCGCCGGGTGTCCGGCTTCCCGCGGGAGCGGGTGCTGGGCATGGCCGGGGTGCTCGACACCGCCCGCATGCGCGCGTTCATCGCCATGGAGATGAAGTGCTCCGCCGACAGCGTCTTCGCCCTCGTCCTCGGCGGCCACGGCGACGCCATGGTGCCGCTGCCACGCTACACGACGGTGTCGGGCGTCCCGATCACGGAACTGCTGGCCAAACCGCGGATCGACGCGATCGTGCGGCGCACCGCCCAGGGGGGCGGCGAGATCGTCGAGCTCCTCAAGACCGGCTCCGCGTACTACGCGCCGGCCGCGGGTGTGTGGGAGATGGTCGACTCCATCATTCGAGACCGCAAGAAGATCCTGCCCTGTGCCGTCTACCTGCAGGGCGAGTTCGGCCTGCGCGACGTCTTCATCGGTGTCCCGTGCACGCTGGGCGCCGCCGGCATGGAGGGGGTGTTCGAGCTCGAGCTGACGGCCGCGGAGCGGGCGGCGCTGGAGAAGTCCGCCGCCGACGTCAGGAGCCAGATCGACAAGCTGCCGGCTGGGATCGGGCGGCCGTGAACGGACGGATGCGACGGCGTGGGGCGAGAGGCAGGGACCGGCGCACGGCGCTCGGGCCCGTCGCCTTCAGAACAGCACGTGCAGCTCGGGGGAGGGAATCCGGTGGCCGGCGCCGGTCGGACGGCCGCGGAGGGCTGATGGCCGCCAGTCCCCCGGCGCGCGCTCGCGGGTGCGCTGCGGGAGTCGTCGGTCGTCAACGGTGAGACGTCGGTACGTTCTGGAAGGGGGAACGAATGGTTGAACCGATCACCCACGATGTCCTCATCCTGGGTGTCGGACTCGCCGGCCTGCGGGCCGCGGTCGAGATCTCCCGGCGCCTGGACGGCAAGGTGGACATCGGCATCGTCTCCAAGGTCCAGCTCATGCGGGCGCACTCGGTGTGTGCCGAGGGTGGGACCGCGGCCGTCCTGCGCGAGGACGAGGGCGACTCGTTCGACCTGCATGCCTGGGACACGGTCAAGGGCTCGGACTTCCTCGGCGACCAGGACGTCATCCACCGCTTCGTCCGGCAGATGCCCGAGGAGATCCGCCTGCTCGACCACTGGGGCATCCCGTGGACCCGCCGGCCGGACGGCAGCATCGACCAGCGCCCGTTCGGCGGGCACTCCTTTCCGCGGGCAACGCTGGCCGCCGACAAGACCGGCTTCTTCGAGATGCAGACCCTGTACGACACGCTGCTGCGCTACAGGTGCTTCCGGCGCTACGACGAGTTCTTCGTCACCGACATTCTGGTGGCCGACAACCGCTTTGCCGGCCTGGTCGGCATCCATGCCCCGAGCGGCGAGATGGTGACCCTGCGCGCAAAGGCGCTGCTCATCGCGTCCGGAGGTGGCGGCACCCTGTACGGCTTCACCACCTACTCGCAGACCGTCACCGGCGACGGCATGGCGATGGCGTACCGTGCCGGCCTTCCCCTCGAGGACATGGAGTTCCTCCAGTTCCACCCCACCGGCTTGGTCCCCTCGGGCATCCTGATGACCGAGGGGTGCCGCGGCGAGGGCGGCTACCTGAAGAACAACACCGGCGACCGTTTCATGGCCACGTACGCACCGAAGCTCATGGAGCTCGCCCCGCGCGACATGGTGTCCCGTGCCGAGACCGAGGAGATCCTCGCCGGGCGGGGCTTCCACTCCGAGGAGTGGGGGCACTACCTCCACCTCGACCTCACGCACCTGGGGGCGGAGAGGATCAACACGCGCTTGCCGCTCATCCGTGAGGTGTGCATCAAGTTCCTGGGCTTGGACCCGATCACCCACCCGATCCCGATTCGGCCCGTCGCCCACTACTCGATGGGGGGCATCGAGACCGACATCAACGGCAAGACCCGCATCGAGGGGATCTGGGCGGCGGGAGAGGCGGCGTGCGTGTCGCTGCACGGTGCCAACCGGCTGGGCTCCAACTCGACCGCCGAGTGTCTGGTCTGGGGCGGGATCACGGGCGGCGAGATCGCGCAGAGACTGACGGCCTTGCCAGCGCCGGCGCCGGTCCCCGAGGCCCAGGTGAAGAAGGCCCACGCCCACATCGACGAGCTGCTCCGTCGCGAGGGCGGTGAGAACCTCTACGAGCTGCGCCGGCAACTCCGCGCCACCATGGACCGGGAGGTCGGCGTCTTCCGCACCGGCGAAGGGCTCGCCAGGGCGCTCGCGACCATCACGGAGCTGCGCGTCCGCGCCCGGCAGGCGCCGGTCGTGGACAAGGGCAGGATCTACAACTCGAACCTGTTCCACGCCCTCGAGCTGGACAACCTGATCGAACTCGCGGAGGTGACGGTGAGCGGCGCCCTGGCCCGCCAGGAGTCGCGGGGCGCCCACGCGCGGCGCGACTTCGCGACCCGCGACGACGAGCGGTGGCTCAAGCACACCCTGGCGTGGCGCGCCGCGGAGGCGCCGCGCCTCGACTCCAAGGACGTCACCATCAACACCTGGAAGCCGGTGGAGAGAAGGTACTAGGGGACCGGGAGAAGACGATGATCGAGACAAAGGTGCGATCGAACCGGTTGGGGATCTGGGGCTGGCTGGGCGGTGGCAGGTGGGGGTACGAGCGGTACCTCTACACCCTGCACCGCGTCACCGGCCTCGGCATCCTGGCCTACTTCCTCCTCCACATCGTCGTGACCTCGTCGCGCGCGCTCGGCCAGGCGTCGTGGCAGGCCGCGATGGGCAAGGTGACGGGACCGCTCTTCACCGTCGGCGAGTACCTCGTCTTCGTCGCCTTCGCCTTCCACGCCGTCAACGGGATCCGGCTCGTGCTGGTCGAGCTCGGCCTCGGCGTCGGCGCGCCGATCGAGCCGGTCTACCCGTACAAGACCTCGGTGGACTTCCAGCGCCCGCTCGCGGTGGGCGCCATGCTCCTCGCCGCCGTCATGGTCGTCCTCGGCGGCCTCGACTTCTTCGTGCTGGGACACTAGGAGGCCGGCGATGATGAGAGACCAGAAGCTGTGGACATGGCACGTGCTGGCCGGGCTGGTGATCCTCGTGCTGCTCGGGCTGCACATGGCGATCATGCACCTCGACGCCATACTCGGAATCTTCAATCCGGCGGGTGGCCATCCCGTCGACTGGGCCAACGTCGTGGCCCGGGCTCGGAGCGCCTCGTTCACCGTCACCTACGTGATCCTGCTCGGCGTTGCCCTCTTCCACGGTCTCTACGGGCTGCGCAACATCCTGCTCGAGCTCAACCCCTCCGCCTGGCTGCGCCGGGTGGTCGGGGCGGTCCTGCTGCTTGCCGGGCTCGGCCTGTTCGCCTACGGGACGTGGGCCGCGATCGCCAGCCACCTGCTGGCGAAGTCGATGTGAGGGGGGAACGATGGCCGTCGAGCTGAGAGAGGTCACCTACCGTATCCGCAGCTTCGACCCCAACGTCGACGCGGCGCCCCACTGGGAGCGGTACACGATCCCGTACCAGGCTGGCATGACCGTGCTGGACGGGCTCTGGAAGGTCAAGGAATCTCACGCGCCCGGCCTGGCCTGGCGCTCGTCGTGCCGGATGGGCGTGTGCGGCTCGTGCGGCATGTTGATCAACGGGAAGCCGAGGCTGGGCTGCAACACCCAGATCTCCGAGCTGGGGACCGACGTCGTCGCCGTGGCGCCGCTGCCCAACTTCGCGATCATCCGCGACCTGGTGCCCGACCTGGCCCCGATGTTCCGCTCGCACCAGGCGCTGCTGCCCTGGGTCGTCCGTGAGGATATCGAGGAGCGCGAGCACCCCACCGGCGAGTTCTGGCAGTCGGCGCACGAGCTCGAGCAGTACCTGCAGTTCTCCTACTGCATCAAGTGCGGCTGCTGCATGGCGGGGTGCCCGACCTGCGCCACCGATCCCGTCTACTCGGGGCCGATGCCGCTCGCGCAGGCTCACCGCTACAACACCGACACCCGTGACGCCGGCTTCGCCGCCCGCAAGCAGGTGCTGTCCGGCGAGAAGGGTCCCTGGCGCTGCCACTTCGCCGGGGAGTGCTCGCGGGTGTGCCCGAAGGGTGTCGATCCCGCCAAGGCGATCCAGCTGATGAAGCGTGAGCTGGTCAAGGACTACCTTCGGCTGCGCAAGCACCGTTGTCCGGCAGAGGTGGCGAAGAAGCGGGAGGGTGTGCAGCGCCGACCGGAGGTTCCGGACGCGCCGCCACGAACGGTCTAGGATGGACGAGGAGGAGAGAGCCGTGGGTCTCAAATGTGTCGGCTCCGGCCGCGCTTGGCTCGGCCCCCGCACTTCGAACGGAAACCAATTGAGGGCGGAGAGCCCCAAGGAGGGAGGAACATCATGTTGAAGAAGATCGGTCTGATCGGTGGCGGTTACATCGGTGGTGTGCTCGCGCAGGAGATCGCGCAGCGCGGCCTGGCGCGGGAGGTCGGGATGACCGACCCGGCGCCGATGCCCAACCCGGCCGACCCGCCGGAGCGCCAGGAGGTGGTCAAGAAGCAGTCGGTGTCGATCGGCAAGAGCCTCGACATCGCCGAGGGGCTGCCGACCATCCGCAAGGACATCAAGCTCGTGGGCTCCAAGGACTACTCGGCCCTGGCCGGCGCCGACCTCGTCATCAACACCGCCGGGGTGCCGCGCAAGGCCCGTCCCGACGGCACCTTTCCCAGCCGCGAGGAGCTGCTGACGATCAACCTCAAGGTCACCCTCGAGGTCGCCAAGGGGATCCAGGAGCACTGCCCGAACGCGATGATCATCTCCATCGCCAACCCGCTCGACGCGATCGTCTTCACCCTCGACAAGCGCCTGTCGCCGCCGAAGAACAGGCTGTTCGGCATGGCCGGCGTGCTCGACTCCGGGCGCTATTGCTACTTCGTGGCCGAGGCGGCCAAGGTGTCGGTGGAGAACGTCAACGCCATCGTTCTCGGCGGCCACGGCGACGACATGGTGCCGGTGCGCAGCTCCTGCCAGATCGCCGGCATCCCGGTCACCAAGTTCCTCGATGCCGACACCCTGGCGAAGATCGAGGCGCGTACCCGCAAGGCGGGCGGCGAGGTCGTCGGCCTGCTCGGTTTCGGCTCGGCGTTCGTGTCCCCGGCGTGGGCGGCGCTCGAGATGGCCGAGGCGGTGATTTTCGACAAGCGCAAGATCCTCCCGGTGTGCGCCAAGCTCGACGGCGAGTACGGCGTCAAGGGGCTGTTTGTCGGCGTCCCGGCGATCATCGGCAAGAACGGCATCGAGAAGGTCATCGAGCTCGACCTCACCGACGAGGAGAAGGCCGCGCTGGCCAAGTCGGTCGCCGGGGTGAAGAAGACCTGCGATGAGGCCGAGGGGATGCTGAAGACCCTGTGAGACCGGGG
>JBLMXF010000071.1:0-2614 GCA_050257595.1 Acidobacteriota bacterium
GTGCCCACCAGCGAGCGGGCCCGGTCCTTCAGCCCGACCTCCTCCAGCAGCGAGAGGCCGACCGCCCGCGCATCAGCCTTGGTGCGTCCGTAGAGTTGCCCGAAGTAGGTCAGGTACTCGATGCCCGTCATCTGCTTGGGCAGACCGAAGCTCTCCGGCAGCACCCCGATGCGGCGCCGGATCTGCTGCGGGTACTCGTTGCTGATGCCGTCCACCGTGAACCGCCCGGCGTCGGGTTCCATGATCGTCGTGAGGATACGGATCGAGGTCGTCTTGCCGGCGCCGTTCGGACCCAGAAAGCCGAGCAGCCGCCCGGCCTTCAGGGTGAACGTCAGTCCTCGCAACGCGTGCCGCGGGCCGTAGTTCTTCTGCAGGCCTTCGGCCACCAGGACCTCGGACCGGGGGGGAGAGGTGTCGCTCTGTGTCATCGGAACTCGGCTCCTTCCTTCTTGTCAGGCGGTTACCGGGATCGGGGCTACGGCGTCCGGCATCTTGCTCTTCCCGAACCGCAGATACAGGCTGGGCACGACGAACAGGTTGAGCAACGTCGAGGTGATCAGACCGCCCAGGATCACGATCGCCATCGGGTACTCGATTTCGTGACCGGGGATGTCGCCGGTCGCGACCAGCGGGACGAGGGCGAGGCCGGTGGCGAGTGCGGTCATCAAGATCGGCGAGAGCCGCTCGCGCGCCCCGCGCAGGGCGAGGGTCGGGCCGAACACCTCGCCTTCCTGACGCTCCAGGTGCTGATAGTGACTGATCAGCATGATCATGTTGCGCGCCGCGATCCCGAACACGGTGAGGAAGCCGACCAGGGACCCGAGCGAGACGACGTCGCCCGTGAAGAACACCGCCAGGAGGCCGCCCACCAGCGCCGACGGCAGCGTCATGAACCCGAGGACCGCCAGGCGCGTGTTCTCGAACGACGCCAGGAGGATCAGGAACACGCCGAGCCCGGCCGCAATCGCGAAGAGCGACAGCCGGGTCGAGGCGGCTTCGCGCTCGGCAAACTCACCGAGTATCACCGCGTGGTATCCCAGGGGGAACTGCACCTTCTCCAGCTGGTCGTCGACGGCGTCCATCACGGCGCTGAGATCGCCCCCCGTCACCTCGGCGCCGACATCGATGCGGCGCGAGTCGTTCTCCCGGTAGATCACGCTCTGGGCCGGTGCGATGCGCACGTCGGCGACCTCTCCCATCCGCACGTGCCCACCGTTGGGCGTGTCGATCAGCAGATTGCGCACGCTGGAGACGCTCTGCCGCGTGGCGGGGGTGCTCCACACGTTGACGTCGTACGCCTTGCCGTCGCGGAAGATGTCGCCGACTTCCTCGCCGGCCAGCAGCGTCGCGGAGGCCCGGCGCACGTCGCCGGGCTTCAGGCCGTAGCGCTGCGCCGCCGCCAGATTCACTTCGATCTGGATCTGCGGCACCTGCGATTGGAGCTGCACGTTCAGGTCGATGAGCCCGGGGATCCCGCGCAGCGAGTCCTCCACCTCCTCGGCCTTCTCGTGGATGATCCTCAGGTCCGGTCCGTAGATGCGCACCACGAACGTCTGGCTCGCCCCCGACAGCACTTCATCGATGCGCTCGTTGAGGTACGTCTCGACATTGTGAAACAGGCCGGGGTAGCCGTAGACCACGTCCTCGATGGCGGCGATCGTCTCTTCGTAATCCGCGTCCGGATCGATGCTGATCCAGTTCTCGCCGAAGTTGACGCCGTTGAGCTCGTCGGCCAGCAGCGCCTGGCCGATGTGCGAGCCGAAGTTCCGGACCCCCGGAATGGCGCGCAGCTCCTTGCTGAGCCGGGTGACGATGCGCCGTTCTTCCACCACCGAGCTGCCGGGCTTGGTGATCCAGTGGATCAGGAAATCCCGCTCCTTGAAGTGCGGGAACAGGGATTCGCCGAGCAGCGGCAGCACCGCGACCCCGACCACCATGATGACGGCCGTGCCGATGAACACCGGCTGCGGCCGTTGGACGATCCGCGTCAGGACCTTCGTATAGACGCCCTGGAGCCAGGCCACGAGCGGCTGGCGCTGGTGCACGATGGGCGCCTTCGCCAGCAGCAGCAGGCACATCGCGGGGGTGACCGTCAGCGCCACCAGCATGGAGGCCAGCACGGCCAGGCCATAGGCCAGCGCCATGGGCTGGAAGAACGCGCCCGACAGCCCCCCGATGAAAAAGACCGGCAGCACCACGACCGCGTCGATCAGCGTGGCGTGGACGATGGCCTGCCGCACCTCCAGGGAGGCTTCAAGGATCACGCTCGCCGTCGATTGGGTGCTCCCTGCCTGACGTGCCAGTCGCAGACGCCGCATGATGTTTTCGACGTCGATGATCGCGTCGTCCACGACGACCCCGATGGCGATCACGAACCCCGCCAGGATCATCGTGTTGATGACCGCCCCGGACAGGTAGAGCACCAGCGCGCCGGCCATCAGCGACAGGGGGATCGCCACCATGCTGATCAGGGCGGTACGCCACTGGAACAGAAACGCGGCGATGACGCCCATCACGAGAATGCAGCCGATGATCAGGGCGCGGGTGAGGTTGTCCACCGCCACCTGGATGAAGTCGGCCGGCCGGAAGATGTTCGGATCCATCTCCACCCCGG
>JBLMXF010000072.1:0-93966 GCA_050257595.1 Acidobacteriota bacterium
CGACGGCCCAGTCGAACGCCGCGGTGTGCAGCACCCCGAGGGCGAGAACGACGGGCACGCGGGGCTCGCCGCGCTCCCGCTCGATCGAGTCGATCACGACCAGGCACGACGCTCCCTGCCAAGCGAGGAGCCGGCCTGACCCCACCGTGCCGGCGAGGTCGAGGACCTCGATCGGATCGCCCGCCGCGAGGCGAGCCACGCGGGCGTGGTGTGCGGCCGGGGGCGGGACCATCACCTCTCCGGGTGCGACCGCCAGTCCCTCCACGACGATCCTGGTCACGCTCATCCGGTGGTCGACCACGGCGAGCGCACGACGGCCGCCCGTGCAACGCGGCGCTCGCGTTCTGTCGTGAGTCCGCGGCGCGGACGCGACACGGGACGCCGCCGCGTGCGGGTCACCCTTCGCCCCGCACGCAGACCAGCGCCGTCCACTCCCCCGCCTCCTTCTGCGCCGTGATCCAAAGACCGAGTTCCGCGAGCTCCGATGCGAAGGCGGTGCGCTGGTCGGCGAGCAACCCCGAGATCACCAGCCTGCCGCCGTCGGCGAGCAGCACCTTGAGATCGTCCAGCAGCGGCTCGAGCTGCGCCGGAATGATGTTGGCCAGGATGAGGTCGAAGCTGGCCGACCTTCGCACGGCCCGGCTGGATCCGGCGTACAGGAGGACCGGCAGCGGGCGCGGCTGGACGGCCACCGTCTGGCGCGCCACGAACACCGCTTCGGCATCGATGTCGAAGGCCACGGCGCACCGGGCGCCCAGGGCCATCGCCGCGATGGAGAGGATCCCGGATCCGGTGCCGACGTCGAGCACTCGGGCACCGACCACGGGGAGCTCCTCGAGCAGGAGCAGCACGAGCTGCGTCGACTCGTGGCTGCCGGTCCCGAACGCCTGCCGCGGCTCGACGATCAGGTGGACCCGATCGCTCGGGGGAGGGGTCGGCGAACCCGGGTGAGGATCGACCCAGAAGAACGAGCCGATTGCCTGGGGCGTGACCGCTCGGCGGTACTCCGCGAGCCAGTCCTCGTGGGCGAAGTGCCCGGAGGCAACCCCAACCGCGCCCAGCTCCCTGAGCTCGTCCTCGACCCTGGCGAGCTCCAGCGCCTGCGCCTCGTCGAGATAGATCGTGACCTGGACCTGGGTTCCGGCGTCCTGGACCTGGCAACCGAGCACCGGCCAGCGTGCCATCGCCTCGGCGAGGACTCCCTCGGCCGCGGCCGGCAGGCGACAGGTGATCGTGAGGAAGTCACCCATTGCCTTCCAGGAACTCCTTCACGCGCCGGAAGACACCTGGGTGCTGCTCGCCCTCCCGCACCACCTCCTGGAGGAGCTCTTTCTGCCTCGCAGTGAGCCGGCGGGGCACCACGACCTTGAAATGCACCACCAGATCGCCCTTGCCGCTCCGGCGCAGCCGGGGCAGGCCCTTGCCGCGCAACGCGACGGTATCCCCGAACTGTGTCCCGGCGGGGACCGTTACCTTCTCCGTGCCGTCGAGCACCGGGACCTCGATCTCGACCCCGAGGGCGGCCTGGAACGCATCGATCTCGTGAGCCAGGTGGAGATCCGCTTCGTGCCGCTCGAAGAGCTCGTGGGGAGTGACCTGGACGATGACATAGAGGTCGCCGGGCGGGCCGCCGCGCACGCCCGCTTCGCCCTGCCCCACCACCCGGAGCCGGGTGCCGTCCTCGACACCCGCCGGGACCGAGACCTTGATCTCGCGCCGCCTCTCCACCCTCCCCTGGCCGTGGCACGTGGCGCACGGATCGGAGACCACCTCCCCGCTGCCACCGCACTGCGGGCAGGTGCGGACCATGGTGAAGAACCCCTGCGAGACGCGGACCTGGCCCCGCCCACCGCAGGCACGACAGCTCTCCCGTCGCGCTCCGGGAGCCAGGCCGCTGCCGTCGCACGTCTCGCAGTTCTCCTCGCGCGGGATCGTCAGGCTGCGCTCTACCCCGCGCGCCATCTCGTCGAACGACACGTTGACGCCGACCCGAAGGTCGGTCCCGCGCTGGGGTCCCGTCCGCCGCCGCGAACCACCGAAGATGCCCTCGAACCCGAACAGGTTGCCGAGGACATCGGCGAAGTCTCCGAAGATCGAGGCATCGAACCCCGAAAACGGCTGGTCGCCGACTCCGGCATGGCCGAAGCGGTCGTAGTGGGCGCGCTTGTCGGCGTCGGAGAGGACCGCGTATGCCTCGGCGGCCTCCTTGAACTTCTCCTCCGCGTCGCGGTCACCCGGGTTGCGGTCGGGATGATACTTGACGGCGATGCGGCGGTAGGCCGCCTTGATCTCCTCCTTAGAGGCCCCCCGTCCGACACCGAGGACCTCGTAGTAGTCACGCCTGACCGCCATCACGACTCCCCCGTCCCCGATTGCCGCCCGAGCATGCCGAGCAACTGGCTCGGATCCATGAGCATGACCTGCGTGAGGTGCTTGGCCGCCTGCTGCACCGAGCTGATCGCCTCCTGGAGGACGCTCGTGTCCTCGGAGTCGAGCAGGCGGCGGCCGCGTGCGAGGACGTCCTTGACCTCGTCCTGGACCTGAACGTCGAGGGTCTTGCCGAATTCCTTGAACACGCGCTCGTTGGTGTAGAGGAGGCCCTCGAGCCGATTGCGCAGGAGGCGGATCTCCTTGCGCCGGACGTCCTCGCGTCGGTGCTGGTCGGCCTCGGCGATCATGCGGTCGATCTCCTCCTTGCTGAGGCCGCCCGCGGGGTTGACCTGGATCGACTGCTCCCGACTCGTGGCGAGGTCCTTCGCGGTGACCTGGACGATCCCGTTGGAATCGATCGTGAAGGTCACCTCGATCTGGGGGACGCCCCGCGGCGATGGCGGGATGCCGACCAGCTCGAACTTACCCAACGACTTGTTCTCGGTCGCCAGCTCACGCTCGCCCTGCAGGACGTGGATCTCCACCGATCGCTGGTTGTCCGTGACGGTGGTGAAGATCTGCGACTTCTTGGTGGGGATCGTCGAGTTGCGCTCGATGAGCTTGGTGAACAGGCCTCCGTGGGTCTCCAGTCCGAGCGACAGCGGGGTGACATCGAGCAGGACGAGGTCCTTGATCTCGCCCTGGATGATGCCTCCCTGGATCGCCGCCCCCACCGCCACCACCTCGTCGGGGTTGATGTCCCGCGACGGCTGGCGGCCGAAGAATTCCGCCACCGTGCGCGCGACCAGGGGCGTGCGGGTCTGGCCGCCGACCAGGATCACCTGCTGCACCTGGGAAGCCTTGAACCCCGCGGCCTCGAGGGCATTGCGACACGGTTCGAGGGTGGAGAGCACGAGGTCGCGCACGAGATCCTCGAACTGGTCCCGCGTCAGGGTGTAGGAGAGGTGGAGCGGCTGCCCGGAGTCGACGGCGATGAAAGGCAGGTTGACGGTCGTCACCTGGGTCGTGGACAACTCGCACTTGGCGGCCTCGGCGGCCTCCTTCAGGCGCTGCATCGCCATCGAGTCGGTCCGCAGGTCGACCTTGGTCTCCCGGTAGAAGTGGTCGAGGAGGAAGTCCATGATCCGCGCGTCGAAGTCCTCCCCACCGAGGAACGTGTCGCCGGCCGTGGACTTCACCTCGTAGAGTCCCTCGCCGATTTCGAGAATCGACATGTCGAAGGTGCCGCCGCCGAGGTCGTAGACGGCGATCGTCTCGGTGCCACCCCGACCGAAGCCGTAGGCGAGCGACGCCGCGGTCGGCTCGTTGATGATCCGCAGGACCTCGAGGCCGGCGAGGGTCGCGGCGTCCTTGGTGGCCTGGCGCTGGGAGTCGTCGAAGTACGCCGGCACCGTGACGATCCCCTGGTGGATCTCCTCGCCCAGCGCCGCCTCGCAGAATTCCTTGATCTCCCGCAGGATGAACGAGGACACCTCCTGCGGGGAGTGCATCCGGGCCCCGATCTCCACGTAGGCGTCGCCGTTGGCTGCCTCGACGATCCCGTAGGACACGATCTCGCGGGCGCGACTCACCTCGGGCGTGTTGTACTTCCGGCCGATCAGCCGCTTCACGGCGTAGACCGTGTTCTTGGGGTTGGTGAGTGCCTGGCGCCGGGCGATCTGTCCGATCAGCAGCTCGCCGTCCCCGGCCCGCGCGACCACCGACGGCGTCGTGCGCGCGCCCTCGCGGTTGGGAACCACGACCGGCCTGGCGCCTTCGACGAGAGCGGCACAGCAGTTCGTCGTGCCTAGATCGATCCCGATCACCTTGCTCATGACTCTCCCCCGGACTCCGGGTCGCCTGGGGCGTGGGTGGGTGTTCCGGCCGGCGTCGCCACCACCACCAGCGCCGGACGGATCAGCCGTTCGCCAAGGAGATACCCCCTCTGGAGCACCTGGACGACCGTATTCTCGCTCACCTCGACGTCATCGACTCGCTGGATTGCCTCATGGAGGGCGGGATCGAACGGCTCGCCGAGCGGGTTGACCTCGACCAGACCGTAGCGGGTCAGGATGTCTTTGAACTGGCGGAGGACGAGCTCCACGCCGGTGTGCAGTGCCTCGCCGTTGCCGACCGGTGCCGCCAGTCCGCGCTCGAGGTTGTCGATCACCGGCAGACAGTCGTGCATCAGGTCGGCGTTCGCGAAGCGGCGGAACTCCGCCATCTCCTTGTCCTGGCGCTTGCGGTAGTTCTCGAAGTCCGCGAGCTTGCGCAGGTACAGCTCACGGAGGCGGTCGAGCTCCTGCTGGAGCCGCCCGAGCTCCTCCTGCACCGCCTCGTCGGTGACGGCAGGCTCGCCGGCGTCGGTGGCCGGTGCGCCGGACTCCTGAGTGGCATGCCGGGTTTCCGTGGCTGCGGATTCGTCGGTGTTCTCCGCCGCCGTGTCGACCACGAACATGTCCACCTCCTGTTCCGGCTTGTCGTCCTTCATCCTCATTCCTCCAGCCCCTCTCCCACGCTCCGCCCGACCGCCGCCTCGCATCGGCGATCCCCGGTCACCTGCGTCATGTGGTCGACTGGCCCCCGCGTGACTCCGCCAGATACCGTCCCATGAAGTCGACGATCGGGATGATCCGCGGGTAGTCCATCCGCCGGCTCCCGATCACACCGACCAGACCGCACTCCCCGGTCGGCGACTGGAAGGTGGTGACGATCAGCCCGAGGTTGCCCTCTGCCGCGAGCGAGAAGTCCGAGCCCAGCACGACCCTCGGACCCGCGCCGCCGAAGTACTCGTTGAGCAGGCGGAGGAGTAGGGTCTTGTCGGCCAGGGCCGCCAGCACGTGGCGGATCGCCTCGTGCTGCGCCGCGTCGGTCTCGGCGAGCAGTCGGTCCGTGCCCCGGATGAACACTTCGCCGCGCTCCTCGCTCTCGGTCTCCATCGCGCCCTTACCGAGCTCGACGACACCCTGAAGCAGCTCGTCCCACTTCGCGCGGTCCTCCGCCATCAGCACCAACAGACGGGAGCGGATCTCGCCGAGTGCGAGACCCGAGAACTCGTCCGTGCAGTAGTTCGAGATCCGATCGAGCTCGGATTGTCCGTACTCCCTCTCGGTGGCCAGCAGCCGCGACTCCACCAGGCCACCCTGAGTGACCAGGATGGCAAGCACGCGGTCGGGGAGCACCTTCACGAAGTGGATGGACCTCAAGACCACCCGCTGGAGCGCCGGCGCGATCGCCATACCGACCTTGTCCGTGACATCGGCGAGCACCCGGCTGCTGTTCTCCAGGGCTTCCTCGAGAGGCACGGAAGCCACCAGCATCGCCCGCAGGCGGCGCTCCTCCCGACCGGGCAACTCGGGATGCTCCAGGACGCGCTCGACAAAGGCCCGCAGGCCGGCGTCGGATGGCATCCGGCCAGCTGAGGTGTGAGGCTGATAGAGGTACCCCTTCTGCTCCAGCTCGGCCATCACGTTCCGGATCGAGGGTGAGGACAGGCCGGTCGAGGAGATACGGGCGACCGCTGCGGACGCCACGGCCTCACCCGTCGCGAGGTACAGCTCCACCACCTCACGCAGGATCTCGAGCTCCCTGTCCGACAGCCCGTGCTTCATTTATCTCACCTCGAGTCCCCCTACCAACCCTGCCCGCGTGGCCAGGGTCACTGTAGCATGAACGTATGATTACCTCCTGGATCGTCCTCGGTTTGGGTCGTTGCGGACTGCAGCTCGCGCGCTCGATGCGCGCTGCGGGAGTGCCCATCGCCGGCCTGGTCGGACGTTCGCGGTCGAGCCGGCTGCGCGCCGGGCGCGCGCTGCCCGGCGTCGTGGTGGCGTCCCGCGTCGGTCGTTTCCTTGAGCCGGCCGGGCTCGTGCTCGCGGTGCCCGACGCCGTCATCACCGAGGTCGCGGCCAGCCTGACCGAGGCTCTCCCCGCCGCCGTGGAGGTTGTGCTCCACACGTCGGGCCTCGCCACCGCCGCGGCGCTCACGCCCCTCGCGCGACCGGGACGCCGTCTCGGGTCCCTGCACCCCCTGGTCCCGTTCCCCACCGCTGCCGGCCCCCGAGTCGACCTCGCTGGGGTGACGGCAGCGGTCGAGGGAGACCCCCGTGCCGTGGCGGCCGCGGTCGTGCTGGCCCACCGCCTTGGCATGCGGCCTCGCCGCCTGTCGTCCGGCCAGAAAGCGCGCTACCACGCGGCCGCCGCCGTCGCCGCGTCGCTGACGCACGCCCTCCTCGTCGCCGCCCGCGCCGAGCTGGTCCAGGCGGGCTTCTCGCCAGCCGCCGCGCGGCGCGCACTCGCCCCGCTGGTCTCGGCGGCGACCGGAGCGGCGCTGACCGCGCGCGGCTGGGAGAGGCTGACGGGCCCGCTGGTCAGAGGAGACGCGGCGACGATCAGGGCGCACCTGGCCACGCTCGACCGGCAGCTTGGACGCGTCTACCGTGCGGTCTCCGCCCTCGCCCTCGCGGGCCTCGCGAGCGACGGGTCGATCTCTCCCGCGACCGCGCGGCGGGCGGCGGAAGCGTTGACCGACCGGTGCTTTCGTGTTAGCGTCCGGACGATGGCACCACGCGGGGGCCGCTAAGGTATGGTTTTCTTCAACTGGGCGACGATGCAGATGGCGGCCAAGATCGTGTACTACGGTCCTGGCCTCTGCGGGAAGACGACCAACCTGTCCTACATCTATGCGAAAACGGCGCCCGGATCGCGCGGAGAGATGGTCTCCCTCGAGACCGAGACCGATCGTACCCTGTTCTTCGACCTGCTCCCGCTCGAGGTCGGCAAGGTCGGCGGCTTCCGCACCCGCCTCCAGCTTTACACCGTCCCCGGCCAGGTCTTCTACAACACGACCCGCAAACTCGTCCTCAAGGGCGTCGACGGCGTGGTGTTCGTCGCTGACTCGCAGAAACCGATGGCCGAGGCCAACATCGAAAGTTTCCGGAACCTCGAGGAGAACCTCGCCGAGCTCGGCCTGGAAACCGGCAGCATTCCCCTCGTCCTCCAGTACAACAAGCGCGACCTCAAGAACATCCTGACCGTCGACGAGCTGGCCTCCGCGCTGAATCCCGACGGACGCTGGGACGCGCACGAGGCCGTCGCCGTCCAGGGCCTGGGCGTCTTCGAGACCCTCAAGGCGATCACGAAGCTCACGCTGAAGACCCTGCGCCGGCGGATGGTCCAGCAGGAGGGCGTCCCCGCGCCCAGCGCTCTGCCGCCACGGCCCAGCCGCGCAGGCGTGACCTTCAACCCTGCGGCGCTCAGCGCCGCGGCGGCCGAGGGACTGTCGGTCCCGACGGCCGCCCTCGCGAGCAAGCCCCGGCTCGTCCCGGAACCAGTTCCGCTCGCCGTGTTGCCCCAGGCAGGAATCCTGCCCCCGCCGGAGCTCCTCGCCCCGCCCGAGCTGGTTCCGGCCGACGCCCTCCCGCACCCCATCGGTGGCTCCGCCGAGGTGTTCCCGATGGGCGACGACCTCCCGATGGCCACCGAGCCCGGCGAGATCACGCAGGAAGCCATCGAGGTCGTGACCGACGCGCTGGAGCCCCCTCCGGCGCTCGCGGCCGAGCCTTCGCCAGCGACCGAGACCGAGCCGGCCGAGGAGTTCGGCGCTCCCGCCTCGCCCGACGAGGCCGAGGAAACCGCTGTCGAGTTCGCCACCACCCCCGAGCCCGAGCCGATCCCGGTCGCCGCGGAGGTCCGCCACGTCAAGGTGTCGTCGTCGCTCGACATCCTCGCCGAGCTCGACAACCTCCGCAAGGCGGCGATGGCGCGCCCGGCACCCCAGGCGAAGGCGCAGAGGCGGGCCGGACTGGACCTCGACGCCCTGCTTCAGAGTTCCCTCAACTCCCGCCAGGAGGTCCGGCGCCGCGTCGAAGAGGATGTCGGGGATGCCTTCCGCCATGCCAGGCAGTGCCTGGTCCGGATCGAGCTGCTCGACAAGAAGGGCCAGACCGTCTCGACCGTCACCCCGATCGAGGTCGAGCTGAAGCGGGGGGAACGCCTCAAGCAACTCGCGTTGACCCTGACCGTGCACCTCAAAGGCGAATGAGGCCGCGCCTTCTCGCCCTCGTGGCCGTGCTGCTCACGGCGATCTCCTGCACCACCACCCATCAGTCGGCAACCGCGCCGACGCCCGTCACGGCGGCCCCCGCCCCCACAGCCCCGGCCGCGCCGGCCGCGGACCCCGGCCGGGACGAGATCGACGCCCTGCTCGAAGAGGCGCAGGACGCGGTCACCAACGGGGCGGACGACGAGTTCGACGACTGTGAGGTGGCGGTCCTGCAGAGTCTTTCCAAGTGGAGCACGGGACGGAGCAGCGACCCCTCCTTCACCGCCTACGCTGGCAAGGTGATGGACGAGCTCGATCGTCTCGCCGACGAGCTCGCGCCCGAGGCCGGTGAGCTCGAGCCTCCACCGGAGCCCGCCCCGGTCCCGGCTGAGCGGGTGGCGGAGTTCAAGGAGAGAGCCATCCAGGAGCACTTCGACCTCCCCGTGATCGTGAACTCCGAGGTGTCGTCGCTGATCGACTTCTATACCGGACCGTACCGCGATCGCCTGGTAGCGGCCCTGGAGCGGGCGTCCAAGCTGCTCCCCTTCATCCGCGCGGAGCTGCGCAAGGCCAACCTCCCGGGCGACCTCGCGTATCTCCCACTGGTCGAGAGCGCATTCAACCCGCGGGCGCGCTCGCGGGCGCGGGCGCAGGGGTTGTGGCAGTTCATCTCCGGCACTGCACGTCTGTACGGCCTGCGCTGCGATGGTGTGGTCGACGAGCGCAACGACCCGTTCCTCGCCACCAAGGCTGCGGTCGCCCACCTCGCCGAGCTCCACGCCACCTTCGGCAGCTGGGAACTTGCCCTCGCCGCCTACAATTCGGGCGCGGGACGCGTGGAGCGGGCGCTCCGCCGAGCCGGGGGCCCGGACGACTTCTGGACGGTGCGGCGCTACCTCCCCCGCGAGACCCGCAACTACGTGCCCGCCCTGTGGGCGGCGCTGGTCGTCGCCAAGAACCCGGGGGCCTACCAGCTCCCGGTGTTCCCCGAGACGCCCGACTGTCTCGCGAGGATCCCGGTCGAGGGAGCGCTCGACATCGACGTGCTGGCCGAGAAGGCCTCGGTCGACAAGGACGTCCTCGCCGACCTCAACCCCGCCCTCCTCCGGGGTGTCACCCCGATCCGGGGCACCTATCAGCTCGCCGTCCCGTGCGGGAGCCAGGAGAAGATCGCGGGCGCGCTGGCGGCGATCCCCCCCGACCAGCGCATCCGCCGCCTCTTCCACGTCATCCGGCCGGGTGACACGCTGGCGGCGATCGCGCGTCGCTACGGTTCCAGCGTCGAGGTCATCGCCTCCGCGAACCACGTGCGCAACCCGCGCGCCCTGAAGGTCGGCCAGACGCTGACGATCCCGCGCTACCCGACCGACGGCCGCCACACGCGGGCCACCGACGGCCACCGTCGGACCAAGACGGCCAAGGCCTCGACCGCACACGCTCCGCACGACCGCAAGGCGGAGAGGGACTCCTACACGGTCCGGCGCGGCGACACGCTGTACAACATCGCCCGGAAGTTCGGCACCACCGTCGCCGAGCTACGGCAGGTCAACGGCCTCGGGGGGACGCGTATCCGCCCCGGCGACGTGCTGGTCATGCCCTGAGGCATCAGGAGCCAGACTTGGGGCCGGGGACCTGAGGCTTGGGGCAGCTCACGCCTCGCGCGCAGCCGGCTCTAGCCAGAGTCGCCAGGCTCAGCTCTCTCCCCCGCACCACAAGCCACGGCCTCAAGCTCCACTGTCACTCAGTGGCGCAGGGCGTGAATGACGAGGACCAGGCCGCCGACCACCAGCGCCACTGGCCACCAGGTACGCACCGCGATCTCCACCGACGGCGGGATGAAGGCGAGCCGGCGTACGAAGGGAGCCGCGGCGGACGCCAGCAGGGCGGCGCCGACGAGCAGCGGCCACCAGTGTCGGTTGAGCTGGAGGATCACCGCGACGGCGAAGATCCCCACGAAACCAAACCCGAGGGCGAGCATGCGCCAGGTGCGCGCCTGCAGACCGGCCACCCCGTAGTCCGCGAGCACCATGCCGGAGCCGATGCCGAGCAGGATCATCCCCGCGACCAGCGCCCCGTACGACCGCTGGAAGATCGCGAGGAACGAGAACGCCAGCCCGAGACCGAGCAGCCACGCCGGTGCGGCCGACACCGGAGCGAAGCGCGTGACGAGCAGAACCAGGCCGAGTGCCAGCACCACCACCCCGACGGTCAACTGCGCCGACTTCGAACGCGCCATCTCCCCTCCTCCATTCACGCAAGGCCGACCAGCGAGGCAACCGTGAGGAACAGCGTCATACCGATCAGGGCACTGACCAGCACCCACGCGACCACGTTGAACGTACGCGAGTTGACGTGGTCCCCGAGCAGGTCCCGCCGGTTGGACAGCACCAGCATGAAGACCAGCACCGCGGGCAAGAGTACGCCATTGGCGACCTGTGACCAGTAGAGAACCCGGAGCAGCGGCACGCCAGGCACCAGGATCGTCCCCGCCGCCAGCACGATCAGTGCGGTGTAGATCGCGTAGAACCACGGTGCCTCACGGACCCGGTTGTCGATCCCCCGCTCCCACCCCATCCCCTCGCACACCGAGTACGCCGTCGAGAGCGGGAGGATCGCCGCGGCGAAGAGGGACGCGTTAAACAGGCCGAACCCGAAGAGCAGCCCGGCGTAGCGGCCGGCCAGCGGCGTGAGCGCGTGGGCAGCGTCCGCCGCGGTCGTGATCGGGATGCCGGCGACGTGCAGGGTCGCGCCGCACGCGACGACGATGAACCACACGACGACGACCGCCATGACCGTGCCGATGGCGACGTCCAGCCTCGCCTCGCGGAGGTACTTCGTGGTGATGCCCTTCTCGACGACCGCGGCCTGCTGGTAGAACTGCATCCAGGGTGCGATGGTGGTGCCGACGATGCCGACCACCATGACGACGAAGGGCAGGCTGGGCTCCACCGAAGGCGTCACCGTGTGAAAGAGCACCTGGCCCCAGTCCGGCTTCGCCATCACCCCGGAGATCACGTATGCCACGTAGAACCCCGAGGCGAGCAGGAAGGCCTTCTCGACGGCGCGGTACGTGCCCCACGTGACGAGCCACCAGACGAAGCCGGCACCGAGCGGGACCGAGACCCAGCGGGGAACGTGGACGATCTCGAGCGCGGCGGCGAGCCCGGCGAACTCGGCCATCTCGTTGCCCAGATTGATGAACAGCAGCGCGATCATGAGATAGACCGTGGCCTTGACCCCGAACTGCTCCCGAACCAGGTCGGACAGGCCCTTGCCGGTCACCACTCCGAGCCGGGACGACATCTCCTGGACGACGTAGAGCGCCACGGCCACCGGAACCACCGTCCACAGCAGGCGATACCCGTAGATCGCTCCGGCCAGCGAGTAGGTGGTGATGCCGCCGGCGTCGTTGTCGACGTTGGCGGTGATGATCCCCGGCCCGACCACGGCGGCGAGCAGCGCGAGGCGCTGCCAGCGAGCGGAGAGCCACGCCCTCACGTCAGTCTCCCCTCGCGCCCCTCGCCTTCGCGCAGCCACGCGACGACGTCGTCGACCGCGATCACGCCTGCGAGGTGGCCCTCCTCGTCGGTCACCGGGAGGGCGAGGAGGTTGAAGCGGTCGAAGAGCTCGGCGACGTCGCGCATCGGGTCGGAGACCCGCACCGCCACGGGATCGCGGTCCATCACCTCGTCGACGCTCATCCGGGGTTCCGAGCGAATCAGATCGGTAAGCGGAACGATTCCGCGCACGCGCCGTTCGGGGTCGACGACCACCACGCCGTACGAGCGGACCAGCTCCGGGGTGCCCGCCCGCAGCGCGCCGGTGACCGCCTCCAGCGTGCTCCCAGGCGGCACCGTGAACACCTCGGGGTTCATCACCGACCCGGCGCTGTCCGGCTCGTGGCTGAGCAGGTTCGTGACCGTGGCGGCGTCGGCCGCGGGCAGGGCAGACACCAGCCTGTCCCGGAGCGCGTCGGGGAGCTCCTCGAGAACGTCGGCCGCCTCGTCAGGCGGCATCTCGGCGAGCAGGGCGGCCGCCCGCCGGACGTCGAGGGCGGCCAGCAGGAGGCGCTGGACCTCGGGAGAGACCTCGGCCAGGGTCTCGGCCGCGGTCGGGACGTCGAGCGCCTCGAGCATCGCCGGGCCCTCGAAACGGTCGAGCTCCTCGAGGATCTCGGCCAACTCGGCCGGGTGGAGCTGTTTGAGCTGGGTCTGCGCGATGTTGAGCCGGAGGTCACGCGACAGCGAGCTGGAGCGGAGCGGGACGACGTAGCGCCACGACAGCAGGCGGTCCTCCCGAAGCCATCTCTCCCGGAACCGACCGCGCGCCAGCGCCGTCACCGCCGATTCCCACCCCAGGCGCCGGATGATGCCGCGAAACCCGATGTCGACGTGGACGACGCGGACCTCGTTGCCGCGCGCTCTGAGCGCGTGCACGTCGTTGACCCGCACCACCCGGGCGCCGTCGGTATCGACGATCTGCTTGTCCAGGATCTCCTTGCGGAGCAGGATTTCGCCCGGCTGGCGGCGGACCGCGGCCTGCAGGTCCGGGGTGGCGGCCGCCAGGCGCAGTGGGTCGCTCGGCACGGCCTCGAAGGCGGGGGCGGGCACCGCCAGCGTCACTCTGGCGAAGGACCCGGGGCGGACGTAGTAGGTCACGACCCTGGGGAAAACCTCGCCGGAGGCACAGCCGACATCGACGAGGCGACCTACCCTGTCGCCGTCACGGGAGAGGACGGGACGGTCGAGGAGTCGGGAGAGGTAGAAGAACTCCTCGCGGGGGCGGGCAACTTCGGACGCCATCGCCACCCTCTCCGGTGCGCGACTCGGCCATCTCCCGCGAGCTCTCGCCGTTGCCCATCCGGAAGAGCTTACCCCAGTCGAGAGGTCACCGGCCAGAGGCAACGTCCGTGACCTCTGGCACGTATTTTCGTTGACCGGGAGGAGTCAGTGGAATAACCTTCGCTCGGAGAGACTCTTGACCAGGGCGGGATCCGCCGAGAGGGGATTGCGATCAGATGAGCAGCGTTTCGAGATGGACAGCAGTGGTGGTCGCGGTGGCGCTCCCGCTGGGGGCGCGAGCGGCCCGCCTCCCGCAGGCGCCTCGCGGCGACGCCCCGGTGGCCAACCTGACGGCTGCCAGCCAGGAGATCCCCGCTGCACTGCTGCAGCTTTCTCCCGACTCGCGGCCGTGGACGGAGAAGGTCGTCGGCGGGCTGCTGTCCCAGGCCCTTCAGGCGGGCGAGAACCTCGACTGCATCGTCACCCTCCGCCAGCCGGCCGTGCTCCAGGGCTTCACCGACTATGGCCCGGGGAACTCCGGGCGCCTGCGCTGGATCGCCCGTACCGGCGACGATCTCGATCGCGACTATGCGTCGTCCGGGGTACGCATCCTCGACCGCTACTCCCACGTGCCGGCGCTCCACGTCGAGGTTCCCCGCGAGTACCTCGAGGCGCTCGCCTCCGACCCGCGGGTGGAGGCGGTCCGGCCCAACTGGACCGTTCACGCCCTGCGAGCGGACGGCGAGGCGCTGATGCACGTGCCCGCGGTCCAGGCCCTGGGCTACACGGGCACCGGCGTGACGATCGCCGTGCTCGACTCCGGCGTGGACTACACACACCCCGAGCTGGCGCCCGGGGGAAGCGACATGACGGCCAAGACGATCATCGGCAGGGACGTCATCGACGCGACGAACCAGGGCAAGGACCAGGAAGGGCACGGCACCTCGGTCGCCGGCATCGCGGCCGGCTCCACCGGCGGTGTGGCGCCAGCCGCGCACATCTACGACGTGCGCGTCCTCGACTCCTCGGGCAACGGTACCAGCAGCCAGATCCTCACCGGCATCGACGACGTCCTGACCAGCGTGACGACCAACGGCAACCCGTTCAACATCCGGGCGCTCAACCTCTCTGTTGGTGGCTACTTGACCGGCGTGTGGGACCCCAACCCGGGCAACTGCGATTCCATCTCCTCCGATTTCAAGAGCGCCTTCGACTCGCTGCTCGCCGCCGGGGTGGTCGTGGCCGTGGCGTCCGGTAATGGGGGCTGCACCACCGGCGTGGCCTGGCCGGCGTGCATCAGCTCGGCCCTCGCGGTGGGAGACGTCTACGCCGACAACATCGAGCTGCTCGGCTGGCTTCCGAAGTACGACAAGGGCCAGTGCATTCCGGACGGCTGCAACGACAGCGGGAAGACCGGCCCCGACGTGGTGGCGTGCTTCTCGGACTCCGGCGACAAGCTGGACGTGTGGGCCCCCGGCCACTGCTCCGACACACCGACCTGGGTGTCGGGCAAGACCAACCAGTACGACCAGTGCTTCGGAGGGACATCGGCGTCGGCACCCTACGTCTCCGGCGAAGCCGCGCTGCTGGCTCAGGCCGTCCCCACGGCCACGGGGGCGGCTCTCCACGATGCCATCAAGAACAACGGCAATCCGGTGACGGATCCGCGCAACTCGGTGACCCGCAACCGGGTGCGGGCGGACTATGCGCTCAGCGCCCTGACCGGTGCCTGTACGGCTCCGTCCGTGCCCACGGGGCTGACCACGAACAAGAGCTCCTTCTGCAGCGGCCAGGCGTTCACCCTGTCGTGGAACGGCGTCAGCACCGCGGCCACGTATACCGTCCAACTGGCCACCGATCCCGGCTTTACGAATACACTTGCGATCACCCCGTCGACGTTCTCGACCACCAACGCGACCGTCTCGCCGCTGTCGGGATCGACGGCGGCATCGGTGTACGCGCACGTGCGGGCCAACGCGAGCTGCGGTCTGTCGTCCGCCTACTCGGGCGCCGTCCAGCTGGCCTACACCGGGACCTGCACCGGTCCGACCTACACCACGACCTACTTCGTCTCCGGGATTGCCCGCACGCCGGGCATCGCACCCTCGTACTGGTACTCCGACCTCTCGATCCTCGACCCGGGTGCGGCTCCCGTGCAGCTCCGGCTCTCGTTCTTCGGCACCACCACGACGACGCCGGTCACCCTGACCCTGCCGGCCGGCCAGCAGAAGACCTGGAACGACGTGCTCGGGAGCGCCTTCGGCATGACCGGCACCGACGTGGGGGCGATCCTCATCGAGTCCACGGGGACGGTCACGGCTCTCGCACGCACCTACTCGCGCCTCGTCGACACGACCACCGGCAAGGTCGAGACCTACGGCGCCACCTACCCGGCCAGCGGACCGGCCACCACGCTCGCCTACGGCCAGGTGGGCTGGCTGCCGAGCCTGCGCAGCGACGGCAACTTCCGGACCAACGTCGAGGCCGTGAACACCGGCAGCATCCTCGCCCAGGTGGAGTTCACGTTCTACACGGACACCGGCGCCCCGCTGGGCAGCGCGCTCGTGCTCACCGTCGCTCCCAACCGGCGCGCTGCCCAGACCGCCGCGCTCGCAGCCGGCGTCGGCTCCGCCTTCGCGCGCGTCCGGGTCCTCACGCCGGGCGCGGCTGTGATGGCCTTCGGCTCCGTGGTCGACGGCAACTCGACCGATCCGACCACGGTGGAGCTGTCGATCCCGTGACCCCAGAGGACGTCGTGTCGCGGGCCTCTTCGACACGCTGACCGCGAGTTCCACGCCGGCTGGCTAGCTCCGACCTGGCAGGGCTGCCTCGTGTGGCGGGTGACCCCGTCCCCCGGCGAGGAAGAGGTCCACGAACGCCGCGTCGGTGACCTTCTCGACGGTTGCTCCCTCGACACCGCGGACCTGAGCCACGGTCTCCGCAACGACGCAGACATACGCCGGCTCGTTCCGTGTGCCCCGGTGCGGTACGGGCGCCAGGAACGGGCTATCCGTCTCGACCAGCAGACGGCCGTCCGGAACCGCCCCTGCCGCCTCGCGGATGTTGCCGCCCCGGGGGAAGGTGACCATCCCGGAGATGCCGACGTGCAGCCCCCGCCGGACGACCTCCGCGACACCGGCGGCACCTTCGGTGAACGAGTGGGCGACGCCGGTCAGGCCGGGGACGGTATCGAGCGCAGCCAGGAAGTCGAACCAGGCCTCGCGGTGGTGGAGCACGACCGGAAGGCCGCTCTCCCGGGCCAGGGCGAGCTGCCAGAGGAAGGCCGCCCTCTGGTCCTCGCGGGGCGACATGTCGTAGTGGTAGTCGAGGCCGATCTCGCCCACCGCCACCACACCCGGTGCCGTCAGGGCATGCTCGAGCCCCTGCCTCGCCGTCGAGTCGAGGTGCCGCGCCTCGTGCGGGTGGACACCGAGGGCAACGACGACGCGTTGCGGCCATCTGGCGCCCATCTCCGCGACGACCTCGAGATCGTCGGGGCCGGTCGCCGGGACCAGCACCATGCCGACGCCCGCGGCATGCGCTCGCGCCAGGACCTGCTCGCGCTCCTCGTCGGCGAACATCGCCAGGTGGGCGTGTGAGTCGATCACCGTTTCCCTCCGGACGGGAAGTCTAGTCGATCGCGAACGGTTCACGCCTGGACCCGTCGGCCGGCTCGGCACCGCCGGCGCGGGCTCACGTCCGGGGTGCCGACCTCGGTGGTGTAAGCTCTGCCTTCATGAGCGAACCGGGACGGATCTCCGTGGCCGTGGTCGGCGTCGGGCACCTGGGGCGGCACCACGTTCGGCTGGCGAGCACTCTTCCCGGGTGGCGCCCCGTCGGCGCCTTCGATCCCGATCGCGCCCGACTCGAGGCGGTGTGCGCCGAGTTCGGGGTGACGCCGCTCGCCTCTCTCGCTCATGCCGTGGAGGCATGCGAGGCGGCCGTCGTGGCGTCGCCAACGGTGACCCATCGGGAGGTCACGGGGGCCTTCCTGAGCGCCGGCCGTCATGTCCTCGTCGAGAAGCCGATCGCCGCCACCACGAGCGAGGCACAGGAGATGGTCCGCGCCGCCCTTGTCGCTGGCGTCGCCCTCGGCGTGGGACATGTCGAGTTCTATAACCCTGCGGTGCAGGCGGTCCTGGCGCGCCAGCCGCGGCCTCGCTACGTCGATGCCCAGCGACTCTCGCCCTTCACCCGGCGATCCCTCGACATCGACGTCATCCTCGATCTCATGGTCCATGACCTCCAGCTTGCGCTGGCGCTCAACCCGGGTGCTCCGATCACCGAGGTGAGGGCGGTCGGGGTGCCTGTGCTGTCGTCACGGGTCGACCTGGCCAACGTCAGGCTGGAGTTTGCCAACGGTTGCGTCGCCACGTTGACAGCCAGCAGGGTGTCCGGGGAGCGGGTTCGCAAGTTGCGCCTCTTCGAGCCCGACTGCTATCACTCGATCGACTACAGCGAGCAGAGCGTCTCAGCCTACCGCCTGCGCCGAGACTCGACGGAGCCGACGATCGAGCCGGTAAGCGTCGCGGTGGCGCCCGGCGAGCCGCTGGCGGCGGAGCACCTGGCCTTCCAGCGGGCCTGTAGAGGCGAGATCGGACCGTTCGTCGACGGGGTCGCCGGCGCGGCGGCCCTGGCCTCGGCGGTCGCGGTCACGGAGGCCATGGGGACCCTCACGCCCTCTTGACACCCACGGCCGCAGGGGCGAGATTATTGGTGCCGTCAGGCCGCGGAGGTTCCACGGACCTTGCAGCCGCGAGACCAAGAGCTAAGGTCCGGGCGGTCACCCGCCAAGCCGAAACCCGGCCGTGCCGGGTTTCGCTATGTCCGACGGCGCCCTCCGCGCCGCGGACGCGGTTGACGGCAGGGTGTGCGCTTCCCTACGATGAAAACGGGTTCCACAAGGAGGCCGCGTGACAGACGCGGTGGGGCAGCACATCAACCGGCTGCGCGTCGTCGACGCGGCGATGCTTGCCAGCGTGGCGGTTTACGGCGCGGTCGTCCACCTGTCCCTGCGCCCCTCTTCGCCTCCGCTGAGCCAGGGCGAGCACTTCCTCTGGATCTTCGCCGCCATCTCGGTCCTCAACCTGGTCAGCATCATGCCCGTATACCGTGCGATGCTCAGCGGTCCCCGCCGGGTGTTCGCCGCGGGCCGTCAGGTGGAGGTGCTGCTCTCCGCACACTTCTCCGCCCATGTCGTGGCCCTGGCACGACTCGAGGCAGTAGCCCTGTTCGGCCTCGCGTTGTTCTTCCTCACCGGTCGGGTCGATTGGTTCTGGATCTTCGCCGGCATCGCGGCCGTTGGGCTGATCTTCCTGTGGCCGCAGCATGCCAAGGTCGATGCCCTGATCGGCGAGGCGGCGCGGGGTTCCGCCACCGGCCTCTGATCCGCACGGGTGCGGAGAATCCATCGAGTCGGCTAGCAAGGGGGCGGCTCGTGGTGGGCGAAACGCTGGCGGATCCGAGCGAGCGCGGTGCGCACAGCCGGGAAGCGCGTCTCGATCCAGCACACCAGCCTCGCGAAGAGCGGCACGTCCGGGGCGAGCAGAACGGCCCCGATCGCGATAAACAGCCAGCCCTGCAGGACCGGCAGGACGAGGCCGGCGAGGCCGAGCGCCAGGAAACTCCACCCCACGACGTGACGGAGGACGTGCCGCATCGAGAGCCATTCTCTGCGGAATGGGCCCGCCGCGCAACGAGCCGCGTCACCACGCGTCGCTGCGCCTCCGGTCGACGAGGCTCAGGAGGCCACCACGGCGCCGCCACCCGCCTGCTTGGCGCGTAGGAGCGCCCGGTCGGCAGCCTCCAACAGCGCCTCGGCGGTACTGTGCTGCTCGCCGAGACAACCGACTCCAATCGACAGACCGACCTGTCTAGGCACGACCCGACCCAGCTCGCGCGCGATTCGCCGCGCCGTCTCACCCGCCGTGTCGGGGAGCACCACGACGAACTCGTCGCCTCCATAGCGGGCCACGACGTCGGCGCTGCGCACCGCGGCCCCCAGGGACGACGCCACGGCGGCCAGCATCTCGTCCCCCGCCAGGTGCCCGTAGGTGTCGTTGAACTGCTTGAACCCGTCCAGGTCGACGAGGAGGATGGAGAGCGGCTGCCGTCGGCGGCGTGACCGGGGGAGCTCCCTGGAGAGGAACTCCTCGAGGAACCGTCGGTTGTAGACACCGGTGAGAGGGTCGCGCTGGGCCTCCGCCCGGTCCGTCGCCCCGAGGGCGACGTCGTACTGGGTGATCCAGGTGACGACGGTGAGCAAGACCATCCTCATCACCTGGGTCTCCCAGCTGAAGCTGCCGAAGACCGGATCCGCGGGCGTGAACTGGACCTGCCGCCATGACACCGCCAGGAAGATCACGAGAGCGTACGATGCCGGAATGGCGATGGCCAGCCCGCGCGCCACACGGGGGTCGGACCGCAACCCCGCCAGGGCGATGACCAGGAAGTAGCCCATGAACGTGGTCTGCGAGTTGGTGGCGACCAGGGGGTGATCGAGCGTCACGTAGCCGATCAGCAGGCCGGCGACCACCGTCAGGTCGGCCCCGACGACCCACAGGCCAAAGCGCTCGCTCCAGCTGAACCATGCCAGGTAGAGCTGAAATGCCAGGGCGACGAAGAGGAGCCCACCCAGAACCGGGAGCGCCCACTCCTGCTCGGAGCGGAGGTTCCCGCGAGAGAGCTGGGTGGTGAGCAGAGTGACAGTCAGGGCCGACAGCAGGGCGAGGCGCCAGAGGTTGACGAACCGCTCGAGGTCCTTGCCCCGGCGCTGGACACGTCGCGTCACCGGGAGGATCCGCGGGTACGAGTCAGATATTCCCGGTGTCGTCACCGGTTCCTCCGTTTTCGCTCTCGCTGCGCTCGTCGGACGCGAGGATCGCGTGGGCATCCTAGCCCCACCGCGTGAACGAATCAACCCGGCGACGCTCACCCCGGCCACACGGCCCGGCTCGGCGGCAAACGAGAGCCGAGCCCTGGCTCAGGGCACGATGTCCCGCTCGCGGCAGATCGACGAGATGATCACGAGCAGGCCACGGTGGACTCCGGGCGTCGCGGCCAGGACGTTGCCGCGTGAGAGGATGTCGGGACCACCGTCGAGGTTGGTGACCAAGCCACCCGCCTCGCCGACGATCAACGCTCCGGCCGCGATGTCCCACGGAGAGAGACAGAACTCGAAGAATCCATCGAAGATCCCCGCCGCCGTGTGGGCGAGGTCCAGGGCGGCGGCACCTGGCCGCCGCAGGCCGGCCACCCGCAGGAATACCTCGCGGAAGATCCGCAGGTAGACGTCGAGATGGCGGTGGACGCGAAACGGAAAACCGGTCGTCACCAACGCACCCGCGAGGCCGGGTCGGTCGCTCACGTGGAGCCGGGTGCCATTACAGAACGCACCACCCCCTGAGATCGCAGCAAAGAGCTGGTCCCGCATCGGGTCGTAGATCGCCCCAATCTCAGGCGTACCGTCCGAGACCAACGCCACCGACACTGCGAAGTGCGGGAAACCACGGACGAAGTTGAGAGTTCCATCGAGCGGGTCGACCACCCAGCGAGTGCCCGTGGCTCCACTCGCACCGCCCTCCTCGGCGAGCACACCGTACTCCGGCGTTCGGTCCGTGAGGTACGCCCGAATCGCCTCCTCGCTCGCGCGGTCCGCAGCCGACACCCAGTCGTTCCGGGTCTTCTCGGCGATCTCTGCTGGTTTCAGCTCACCGAAGTACTCCCTGAGGATCTCCCCGCCGCGCTGGGCCGCGCTCATGGCGATCGCGAGCAACGCTTCACGCGCCATGGTAGAGCCCCGTGCGAGGCCACGGCCCTTCGCCGGCAGGAATGGCGGCGACGGATGCTACGGTTTGCCTGGCAGGATGGTGGACGAACCCGAAGCGCGAGATGAGGAGCGGCGCCTCCGCCAGCTGCGGCTGCTGGTGGATGTGACGGCACAGGTCATCGCGGAAGATCAGAACCTCACCCTGTGCGAGGCCCTGCGCCTGGTCGAGGCGGCCCACACGGCCGCCCGCCGGCTGTTCCCGGAGAACACCACCACCTTCGACCTCGTGATCCGCCCCCGCCTCGACCGTCTGCTGCTCGAGCGTTTCGGCATCGAGTCCCCGTCGCCGGTCAACTAGCCGACCCCGCGAGCCGACCCAGGGCTGCTCCGGCACCGTGGCCAGTCGCCGGCCGACGCCATCGGGCGGATCGTGGCGAGTCGCCCGCTGCCGCCGCGAACGCCCGCTCACAGGCCGAAACCCAGCGCCACGAAGTAGCCCACGGAACGTCCCTTGCGCACCTCTGCCAGCACCTTGAACAACGCAAGGGAGACCTGGGCGCCCAGCGACGCAGTGGCAATCTGGCTCGAGTGCTCGCGGCGTCGCGGCGCAGGGTCGCCGAACGATGCATCCGCCTGCGTCCGCCGCAGTCCGAGCGCAGCGTAGGGGGTGACCACGGCGAATCCCTTCGACAGCGCCAGCTGCAGCTCGCCGACCTCCAGACCCACGGGGCCGCCGTCGAGGCGCGAGTAACTGGCCCGCACACCGACGGCCGGCTCCAGGACGCCGCCGGCCAGGAGGGCCCAGCGACCCTCGAGCCCCCAGAACCGTTCTCCCAGCACCTGTCCGACCTGACCTCCGGCGTCGAGCCGGAACGGCAGGCCGGCCCGCACCACCACGCGCGACCCGATGAGGGCTCCGGCCACGGTGTCCCCGTTCACGCCGTGTTGCCACCAGTGGGAGCCGGTATCGACGTTCGGCCCACCGGTCCCGGCCAGCACACGCAGACCCAGCACCCCGCTCGGGCTGGCGGGCCCGGCGACGGGAAAGCTGATGGTGTCCGCAAGCGCGTCGGCAAGCCTCGCGAAGTCCGTCGCGGTGAAGGCCGCGTCAAAGGCGATGTCGCCACCGGCGGCGGTGGTGGCCACCAGCGCGGTCATGATCAGCACGGGCAGGAGGCGTCGCGTCATCTCGGGCTCCGCTCGGAGTCTAGCAAAGCGGCGCGCCGGATCAGGGCCTCACCACAGAGTGTGGAGGAGCTCGTTGGACACCAGCCACCCCCGGGGGGTCAGGCGCACACGGCCCGGCAGGCGGCGGGCGAGGCCGAGCGAGAGGAAGTCCGCGAGGCGCTCGGCGAAGGACGGCGCCGCGGCTCCACACTCATGGAGGAGCTCGTCGGCCACTCCCCGCGCCTGACGCATGCCCAGCATCACAGCTTCACGCAGAGCTTCGTCCTCAGCGAGACGCCGGCTCCACGCGCGTGGCGTCTCGCCACGCGCCACCGCCTCCAGGTACGCCGGGAGTTCGGCCAGGTTGGCCCACCGCCGGCGGCCGGCCTGACCGTGAGCCCCGACGCCCGCCGCCAGCACCGGCAGGCCCGACCAGTACCGCGTGTTGTGCCGGGCCACGTTGCCGGGGAGAGCGAAGTTCGACACCTCGTAGTGACGGTATCCGGCCGCGACCAGCGTTCGCCCGGCCTGCAGAAACTGGCTGGCCGACACGTCCGCGTCCGGGAAGATGTCGGGGCGCCGCTCGGCGAGCCGGGCCAGCTCGTGGGGTTTGTCCATCTCCAGGAGATAGACCGAGACATGCTGCGGGCGCAGCCGGAGTGTCTCGCCGAGCGTCGACTCGAGCTCCTCCCGCCGCATGAGCGGGAGGCCGAGCATGAGGTCGATGGACAGCGTGAGCCCGGCCGCGAGCACGGCCTCGGCAGCCGAACGGGACTGCGCGGCGGAGTGTCTCCGGTTGAGCATCTCGAGGATCCGGTCGCTGAACGACTGGCAGCCGATCGAGACTCGTGTGACGCCGAGCCTGCGCCACAGCGCGATCCTGTCCTCCGTCACATCGTCAGGGTTGGCCTCGAGCGTGACCTCCGCACCCGGTTTCAGCGCGAACGAGCGCCCGACCGCGGCGAAGATCCCCCCGAGCGCCGCCGCGTCGACCAGCGAGGGCGTGCCGCCGCCGAGATAGAGCGACGCCAGTGGCCGGGGCTCCCTGTCGGCCATCAGGTCGATCTCGCGCGCGACGGCTGCCGTCACCCGCGGCATCAACGCGAGGTCGGTCGAGGTGATGAAGGTACAGTAGGCGCACCGGGACACGCAGAACGGCAAGTGGACGTAGAGCCCGACCCCGCGCCGCCGGCACGGACCGGGGGACCTCCTCATCGGAGCGCCCGTGGCGTCCTCGCCGTTCCGGTTGGGCCGCCGTTCCGGCCCGCGGTACTGTGATCCCGCGCTTCGATCGACGGACGCGTCCGCGGCCGTCCAGGAACCCGAGTGACCGCCATTACTGGGCGATCCACCGGGCCAGAAATTCCTCGAAGGGCTCGCCGTTGCCGCTCCACAGGGAGCGGCTGAACGCCTCGGTCCACGGGTCGAATCCAGGGAGGATGCGCAGGTTGTCCTCGGTCAACAGCACCTGCGCGTCCCGTCCGGAGGCGGCCAGCGCCCGGGCCGCGCGGCGGAGCTGCCAGCCGTGCGACGTGACGCCGTCGAGGAGGTCGAGCCGCCGGGCCCACAGCAGCATCGCGTGGCTCGCCGCGGTGGTCGTCAGGCTGCGTGCCGAGGTGGCCGGCCCGAGCAGCCCCTCGGCCAGACCGAGGGAGCGGCAGGCCCGAGTCGCCTCCCGCTCGAGTTCGAACGCCAGCTGGGAGAGGTCGGTGTGGAAGAGGAGGTTCTCCAGGATCCCGTCGCCGCTCTCGCCCGCATGGTCGTCGTAGACGCGGTGACGGTCCTGGGGCGGGAGCGCCAGCGGCATGGCGAGGACGAACTCGGCGCCGCAGTCGCGCGCGGCGGTGGTCGCCCGCCACACCTCGTCCACCGGCTGTCTGGACGGGCCGAGCGCGAGGAGGACCCCGCTGGACGCCCCGCGCTCCCGCCAGGCGAAGAGTGGGGGCAGTGGACGACTCTCCCACAGCTCCGGCAGGCGGGGTGAGAGCACCACCAACTGGCCAGGCAAGGGGCCGGCAGGCAGGACGCCAGGATCGATGACGTCGTCGAGCACCAGCACGACGCCGCACCCCGCCGCGAGCAGCTCGCCGAGGTAGTCGGCCTCGCGCCGCGCCTCGGCGGCATGGACCAGGAGTGGGAGCGGGCGTCTTGGCGGCGTCCGTTCGCCGCGGGTGCTGGCCCGCCTCGACGGCCCGCGGACGAGCCGCATCTCCACCGGGTCGAGGACCGGCGTGGCGCCAGGGGGAGGAACCGACCCGAGCCGGTGGCCGAGGGGCAGGAGATCCGGGAAGGCGGGGTCAATCCGCCGCATCGTGGAGCCCCTCGAGCAGTCCCTCGATCCCGGAGCGCTCCTGTCCAAGGCTTCGTCGCACGTACTTCGCGAGCACGTCGGTCTCGAGGTTGACCAGGTCGCCGGCGCGCCGCTCGCCGAGCGTTGTGGAGGCGAGCGTGGCGGGAATCAGGGCAACCTCGAACCACCCTTTCTCGGCGTCGGCCACGGTAAGCGACACCCCGTCGACCGCGACCGAGCCCTTCTCCGCCACCTCAGGTGCGAGGGCGGCCGGCAACGAGATGCGCATCGCCGTGAAGCTCCCCGCCGGTCTCATCACGGTGACGCTTCCCACCCCGTCCACGTGCCCCAGAACGAGATGGCCGCCGACGCGGTCCCCCAGCCGCAGGGAGCGTTCGAGGTTCACCCGCTGACCGGGTCGGAGCCTCGCGAGGATCGTCCGGCGCAAGGTTTCAGGCGAGAGATCGGCGACGAACCCCGTGGCGGACGAGTGTACGACCGTGAGACACGCGCCGCTGACGCTGATGCTCTCGCCGTCCACGAACGGGTCGCCGTGGTCGGGCCACACGATCTCGATTCGCGCTCCTCCCGCCCGTGGCCTGACGCTCCCCACCGTGCCGACGGCAGCGACCATTCCGCTAAACACCTTGCACCTCCGCGACGACGACCAGGTCCTCCGCCAGTCGACGGATCTCCACGAAGGCCAGCCGGACCGCCTCTTGAGGTGACGCGAACCCCGCTCCGCCGACGGAGTGCACCGCCTCACGCCCGCCGAGCACGAGCGGGGCGATGAAGGCATGGACCCGCTGGGCGAGCCCCTCGTGCAGGAACGACCAGTGCACCTCACCACCGCCCTCGACGAGGACGGAGCTGACGTGCTGGCCGCCCAACCAGCGCAGAACCTGGCGGAGGTCGCATCTCCCGCGTCCGTCGTCTCCGACGACCACCACGGCGGCGCCCGCGTCCTCCAGCGAGCGGCGGCGGTCACCCGGCGCGTCCTCGATACAGAAGAAGACCACGTCCTCCGGGAGTTGCTGGAGGAGGGTGGCGCCGGGAGGCGTCCGGAGCGCGGAGTCGAGGACGATCCGGCGGAGGTGCGGGTTGGGGTTCAGGCCGAGGTGGCGGAGGAGGCGGGGGTCGTCGGCCAGCACGGTGTTGGCCCCGACGAGCAGCGCATCGTGTTCCTCCCGGAGGGCATAGCCTTCCCGGCGAGCGGGTTCCGACGTGATCCACCGCGAGCGACCACCCCGCGCCGCGAGCTTGCCGTCCATCGTCATGGCCATCTTCAGGGTCACGAAAGGCAACCCGGACGTGACCCAGTGGAAGAATCGCCGGTTGAGGGCCCGGCAGGCCTCCTCCTCGATTCCCTCGATCACCTCGATGCCCGAGTCGCGCAGGGTGATGATCCCCCGGCCGTCGACCAGCGGGTTGGGATCGCGCACCCCCACGACCACCCGGCGGATGCCGGAAGCCCGAATCGCCTCGACACAGGGTGGCGTACGGCCGTGGTGTGCGCAGGGCTCGAGGGTGACCACGAGCGTCCCGCCGCGCGCCCGACCTGCGGCGGCGCCGAGGGCGACGACCTCCGCGTGCGGCCCGCCGCAACGCAGGTGGGCGCCCTCACCCACGACAGCTCCCTCGGCGTCCAGGACGAGTGCTCCCACCATCGGGTTGGGCGAGGCGCCAAAACGACCCTGCTCCGCCAGTTCGAGGGCGCGACCAAGTAGCGCCGACCAGGTCACTGCAGACCCTCCAGAAGGGCCGTGGCGAAGGTACCGGCGTCGAAGGGGATCAGGTCGTCCTGTCCTTCTCCCACGCCGATCCACCTGACCGGGACGCGAAGCTCGTGGGCCACCGCGAGAGCCACGCCGCCCTTGGCGGTGCCGTCAAGCTTGGTCAGCACGACACCGGTGACGCCGGCGTGAGCGCGGAACTCCTTGGCCTGGACCACACCGTTTGCACCGGTCGTCGCGTCGAGGACCAGCAGCACCTCGTGGGGTGCACCGGGTACGGCCCGCCCGCAGACGCGCCTCACCTTGTCCAGCTCCGCCATCAGGTTGTGCTTGGTGTGGAGGCGTCCGGCGGTATCGATGATGACTTCGTCCACGTGGCGGGAGAGGGCCGCCTGCAGCGCGTCGAACACCACCGCCGCGGGGTCGGCGCCGGGTCGTTGCGCGACTACCGGAACCGCCAGCCTCTCACCCCAGCGCTGGAGCTGCTCCACGGCGGCGGCCCGGAAGGTGTCGGCGGCCACCATCGTGACGACCCGGCCCTGTCGCCGAGCCGCGGCGGCCAGCTTCGCGACCGTGGTCGTCTTCCCCGTCCCGTTGACTCCGACCACGAGGACAACGTGCGGCGTCCCCCTGTCGATCTCGGCCCCGGCCTGGTCGAACACCTGCCCGAGACGGGTCCGGAGCCACGTGAGCTCGCTCCCGGAGGACGCGGCGCCCTGGCGTCTCGCGCGCCTGAGATCCTCGGCGACCGCCTCGGCGACCTCCAGACCGACGTCCGCCGCCAACAGTGCCTCCTCGACGAGCGCGGGGTCGAGGCCTCCCTGCGACCGGCCCAGACGTTCGCCGAGCAGAGCTCGGGTCGCCCCCAGGCTGCGCCGCAAACGTTCCAGAATGTCCAAGCGTTTCACCCCCGTCCCGTCGCGTCGCTGACCCCGCTGGCACGATGGTCATCCTCGCGAGGAAACCATCTTACCGTGACGAGCCGTGGCCGCGCCGGACGCCGTAGGCCGCCCGTCACATCCGGTGGACCGTCCCTAGGGGATCTCCCGATCGAGCGCTTCGCCTGCCCGCGCCATGGCGGCAGACGCCCGCCAGACGGGACTGCCGGGCTCCATCACCAGAACCAGGTAGTAGCCACCCTTCAGCACTCTGCTCATCACCTTCAGGTGCCTGCCCGCAATCGAGATGCGCTCGAGCTCTCCGGCCTTCACGAGTTGCGCGAGCAGTGCCGCACGTCTCAGGAAGATGCCGTGGTAGGCACCTTCAAGCTTCAGCTCGTACGGCGTGGCCTGCCGCGAGACGACCTCGACGGACTCCCCTTCCGGGTCCATGAACACCGCCCCCTGGGCTCCGGGGACGTCGACCAGCAGGTTCGTCAGGAGATACTGGAACGGCACGTCACTTTCCGAGCCGCGCGCGCGCCTGTGCAGCCTCCGGCGAGTTGGGGGCCAGGATCAGGATCTTCTCGTACAGTTCCCTCGCCTCGGCGCCCCGTTTCTCACCCTCGAGGAGGTCGGCCAGGGCCAGTACGAGGTCGGCCCTCTCGGGAGCCCGGGCCATGGCTTGCCGCAGTGTCGACTCCGCGAGCTCGTCCTTGCCGAGCCGTTGCTGGACCCGGGCCAGCAGGGCGTACGCCTCGACCGGGCCCGCGTCCACCGCCGCCTTGCGCAGGTTCTCCTCCGCCGCCAGGTAGTTGCCCTGTCCGAAGTAGAGTGAGCCCAGGTTGAAGTAGACCCCGGCCCGGTTGGCGTAGAGGTTGTCCCCGAGCACGGTGAGGAAGTCGGCCTCGGCCATAGAGTACTGCCCGAGTTGGACGTACGCCGCGCCGCGGTTGTTGCGCGCGTCTGAGTAGGTGGGAGCCAGTTTGAGAGCGGTGTTGAACGACGCCAGGGCCTTGGCCGCGTTCCCGCTCTGCAGCTCGGCGACGCCGAGCAGGTTGTGAATCGTCGGGTTGGTCGGCTGCAGCTGGAGAGCCGCCCTGTACTTCTCGACGCCGGCCTCGATCCGCCCCTCGTTGACGAGCGCCTGTCCCTGCTGCATCAGCATCGTTGCCGCCAGGGGATCGTTCCTGCCGACCTCGACCGGAGTGGCCGACGGGGTGGAGCTGGTCGAGGCGCACGCAACCGTCAAGACAACCCACCCAGCAACCGCGAGGATCGTGTACCGGGTTCGCCCTCTCATGCCACCTCCGCGTGTCCCAGCGGGACCAGGTCTCCGGCCCGGAGGGCCGAGAAAAAGGCATCCACGACCTTGGGATCAAGCCTTCTCCCACCGAGGTCGCGCATCTTCGCCAGAACGAAGTCGAGGCTCATCGCACGCTGGTAGGGGCGGTGGGTGGTCATGGCGTCGAACACGTCGGCACACGCGATCACCCTCGCGATGAGCGGGATCTCCTCACCGACAAGGCCATCCGGGTAACCGCCGCCGCTCCAGTTCTCGTGATGGGAGCGGATACCCGGCAGCACGTCCCGCAGCCGCTTCATCGGACTCACGATCGCGGCGCCCTTGAGCGGGTGCGAGCGCATCTGCGCAAACTCGACCTCGGTGAGCACGTCCGGCTTGGTGAGGATGGCATCCTCGATGCCGATCTTGCCGACGTCGTGCAACAGGGCGGAGATCTCCAGCCGCTTGAGATCGGCGGCATCCAGCCCGTAGTGCTTCGCGATCGCCACGGAGTACTGGCTGACCCGCTCGGAGTGGCCGCGCGTGTAAGGGTTCTTGGCGTCAATCGCGGCCGCCAGGGCCCGGATCGACTCGACCATCAACTCCTGGTTCTCGCGCAAGGCCTGGCGCAGCGACGTGATGTGACGCTCCACCTCGGCGGCCATGACGTTGAAGTTGTCCGCCAGCTGTCCCAGCTCGTTCCTCGACGTCACCGGCACCCGGCGGGCGAAGTCGCCCTGCGCCACCGCGGTGGTCACGTCCGCCAGGTGTCGCAGCGGACTGGTGATCCGGCGGGCCAGCCCGAATCCGGCGAGGGTGGCCAGGATCCCGGTCACCAACGCGATCAGCGCAGTACGCTGCGCCATGCTCCGCACCGCGGCGAACGCCACCGAGACGTCGCGCGCCGTGACCACGGCCCACGGCGGCTCCTCGACCGGGCACAACGATCCGAGCACCTCGCCGCGTTCCGGTCGCAGGGGATCGCGGTAAGTCGTGGTGAGCCGCACCGGGGTCTGGAGAAATTGCGCCACCAGCGGGAGCTCGATCGCCGACGTCGCGATCCGGCTGTGGTCGCTGGAGAACAGGATGATGCCCTCCCGATCGACAACGTCCACAGTCACGCCCGGCGCAGCCTCCTCGGCGAGCCGCCGACCGATGCTCTCCAGCGACACCACCCCTTGCAGCGCTCCGGCCACCCTGCCGTCGGGCGACGTCATCGGGAGCGAGATCAACACGACAGGCTCTTCCCCCGGCAGGCGCAGCAAGTTCTGCCGGACGGGCCGGCCGAGCAGATTCGTTGTGAACGCGCTCCCCAGCAACGGTTCCAGGCGGCCTTCGGCGTCGGACGCGAGCGCACGGCTTTGCAGGACCGACCCCTGGCCGGAAGCGTCGAGCAGGCGGAGCATCAGGATGCTCCGGTTGCTGCGGAGGAGATCGGTCAGGGTGGCGGATGCTGCCTCACGGTCGAAACTGCGGCCCGCGGACCAGCGAAGCGACTCGGCCACCGTCTCGATCTTGCCCACGCTGCCGAGGAAGAACATCTCGATCTCGCGGGCCAGCCCGACGGCCTGACGCGTCAGGTACTGTTTTTCGAGCAGGGCCACCTGTTCGCGGTTGGAGCTGACGAAACCCCACCCGACCAGGGCCACCGGCACCACCGCCAGCGCCACCAAAACCGCGGTGAGCGGGTAGAGCAGCGAGCGCGAGAACACCCACCCGGTCGGCATGGAACCTCAGCGACTATAGCACGAGACAGTGCGCCGGCCCGTCGGAACGCAGCTTCTCCGCACTCCCAGGTCTCACGCTCCGAGCCGTCCCATCACCAGCTTGAGATCGGCCCACGACTGGGCCTTGGCGGCCGGGTTTCGCAGCAGGTAGGCCGGATGGTAGGTGGGCAGCAGGTCCCTCCCCTCCCATCGCATCCACCGACCCCGGTAGGTCGAGATCGGCGCGGTGGTGCCCAGGAGGTAGCGAGCCGCGATACGACCGAGAGCGACGATCACCGCAGGATCGACGAGCTCGACCTGCCGGCGCAGGAAGGGCAGGCACGTCGAGGCCTCGTCGGGCTCGGGGTCGCGGTTTCCTGGCGGCCGGCACTTGACCACGTTGGCGATGTAGACCTGCTCCCGCGCCAGCCCCATCGCGCGGAGCATTTCGTTGAGCAGCTGGCCGGCGCGGCCGACGAACGGCTCACCGAGCCGGTCCTCGTCGGCCCCAGGACCCTCGCCGACGAACATCACCCGTGCGGACGGGCTCCCGACCCCGAAGACCACCTGCTTGCGTCCCCCGGCCAGGCGGCACCGCGTGCAATCGACGAGGCGGGCGGCCACCTCCCGAAGAGTGGAGGCCGCGAGCGGGTCCTGTCCTGCTGCCGCCGTGGGCCCCGCGGCGGCGTCGGCGCGGGGCCCCGTCCCGACCTCGACGTCGCGCCACCCCAGGTCCCGGAGGTACAGGAGGAGGTCGCGCCGATTCATCGCGCGAGGTGGGCGATGGCATCGCCCGCAATCACGAGGAGAAGCTCGCGCGCGAGAGCCTCCTTGGCGAGGGTCGGGAATTCCCGGCGGAGGCCCGTTCGGGTCATGAGCACGGCGCGGTTGAGCGCGGACTCCATGCCCACCCCGGGCTCGTCGATGGGGTTGGCGACCACGGCCTCGGCGCCCTTGGCCGCGAGCTTCTGCCGGGCGCGCTCCTCGAGATCGGCTGCACGCTCCGCCGCGAAGATCACCAGGTACGGGCGCCCGTTGTTCCGGGTCAGGCCGGCGGCCAGGTCGGGGACCGGCGTCAGCCGGAGGTCCAACCCGCCCTGTCTGCGATCGAGCTTGCCGGTCGCGACTGCGGCCGGCTTGAAGTCGGCCACCGCGGCGGCGTGGAGCACGACGTCCGCACCAGCCGCGGCTCTCTCCAAGAGGACCTGGAGGTCGGCGGCGGTCTCGAACGTCTCCCGCGCGATTCCCGCGGGGGCAGCCACGCCGGGACCGGCGAGGATTCTCACCGAGGCGCCGAGACGGGCCGCTTCCGCTGCCAGGGCGGCGCCCATCCGACCCGAGGAGCGGTTGGTGAGCACGCGGACCGCATCGATCGGCTCGCGGGTAGGGCCCGCGGTGACCACGACCCTCAGCCCGGCCAGAGGTCCGCGCGGCGGCAGCGCCGCCAGAGTGGCGCCAACGATTTCGGCGGGTTCGGCCAACCTGCCTTCCCCCACTTCACCGTCCGCGAGCAGGCCGGACGCCGGCTCGACGATGACCGACCCGCGCGCCCGCAACGTCACGACGGCGTCGCGGATCGCGGGCTGCCGCCACATCACCGTGTTCATCGCCGGGGCCAGGACCACCGCCCGCCGGTGGGCGAGGGCGTAGGTCGTCAGCGCATCGTCGGCGATGCCGCCCGCCATCTTCGCCAGGATGTTGGCGGTCGCGGGAGCCACCAGCAGCACGTCCGCACGCCGCGAGAGGTCAGTGTGGTCGATACCTGGAGATCGCGGGTCGCTCCACAGCGAAACCTGTGCGGTTTCGTGGGCAAGGACCGCGAACGATCGCGGCGTCACGAACCTGGTCGCGCTGCGGGTGAGGATGGGGTGGACCCGGCAGCCTGCCTTGACCAGCAGGCGAAGCACCTCGATGGCACGGAACGCCGCGATCCCCCCCGTGACGCCGAGGACCACCCGCCCCCGCATCGCTCACTCCTCGGTCGGGAGCAGATCCTCGGCGACCGCTTCCTCGACGTCGACTTCGCCAAGCTCCCCGCTCTCGAAGTCCGGACCCTCGAGCTCGTCTTCGAGCTCCTCGAGCTCCTCGTCCTCCTCGAGCTCAGGCTCCTCGACGGCGACGACCGGTGGCCGCGGCGCCGCGAGGATCGCGGGGGCGTGATCCTCCTTCTCACGCGCCGCCATCTCCTCCTGCCGGAGCAGCTCGTACTCCTCCGGCGTGACGGGGCGCCAGGGCACGAGCCCACAACGCAGCTCCTCGAGGGCGATGGTCGTCGGCTTGACGTGGCGGCTCGTGGAGCGGACGCGTGCCCCGCCGATCAGCTGCTCGGCGCGCTTGGCGGCGATCAGGATGTGGCGAAAGGTGCTGTCGACATCAACGAGTGGTTCCGGCATTACTCCTCCTCGGTGGCGCCTTCGAAATCCGCGATGATCGACTCGACGAGCGCTCGCATGCGCACGGGACGAAGGCGCGTGGTGCTCACCACCGCCATCAGGGCCTGCGTCGCCTCTTCGAGGCGATTGTTGATGATAACACAGTCGAAGTCCCCATACTCACGCATCTCTTTGACTGCATTGCTGATACGAAGCGCGACCGCGGCTTCGTCATCCTGTCCGCGAGCGACCAGCCGGCGGCGGAGCTCGGCCAGCGAGGGCGGGAAGATGAAGATCTTCACGGCGTCGGGCACCGACGCCCGCACCTGTCGCGCCCCCTGCACGTCGATGTCGAGAAACACGTCGCAGCCCCTGGTGAGGCGCTCCTCCACCTCGGCCCGCGAGGTCCCGTACAGGTTCCCGTGCACCTCGGCGTACTCGAGGAACTCCCTCCTCGTGATCATGGCCTGGAACGCGGGCCGGTCGACGAAGTGGTAGTCCTGGCCGTCACGTTCGCTGCCCCGCGGCGCCCGGGTGGTATGCGAGACCGAGAAATGGACCTCGCGTCCGTGCCTGACCAGTTCGGCCATGACCCGCCGGATCAGCGTGGTCTTGCCTCCGCCCGACGGCGAAGAGACGATGAAGAGCTCGCCCCGTGTCCCGCTCACCGCCACCTCCACGCGCATGATACTAACCCCGGATGGAGCGGCCGGGCAGGTCCCCGTCACGCTCCCGGTCGGCGCCACCCTCGCCAGGCCAACCGACCTCCCGGCCATCAGGCATTCAGGGCGCGACGGGCCGGTGAGCGCCGGGCACACGGTTGCGCCCGACGGCTGCTGTCGTGCCCGCGCCCCACCCGTCGGGTACAATGACGCCCATCGCACCGAAGCAGGCGCTCACGCGACCGCCGCAGCGGTGCCTGTCAGGGAGGAGCCATGAAGAAAGTCCTGTTGGGCTGCGGGTTGCTTCTCATCCTCGCCCTCGTGGTCGTGGGCCTGGCGGTCGCGGGGACGTACAACCGTCTCGTCAAGCTCGAGGAGGCGGTCAAGACCGCATGGAGCCAGGTCGAGAACGTCTACCAGCGTCGCGCCGATCTGATCCCCAACCTGGTCGAGACCGTGAAGGGAGCCCGCGACTTCGAGAGGGACACGCTCACCGCGGTCGTCGAGGCCCGAGCGAAGGTCGGTCAGGTCACCTTCCAGGGCGTCCCGAGCGCGGAGCAGTTCCAGCGCTTCCAGGCAGCCCAGGACGGCCTCTCGAGCGCGCTGTCGCGCCTCATGGTCGTGGTCGAGCGCTACCCTGAGCTCAAGGCCACGGCCAACTTCCAGGAACTCCAGGCACAGCTCGAGGGCACCGAGAACCGCATCGCGGTGGAGCGGCGTCGGTTCAACGAGGCGGCCCAGGCGTTCAACACCGCGCGCCGGAGCTTCCCGACCATCGTCATCGCGAACCTGTTGGGATTCGCCGAGAAGCCGTACTTCCAGGCCACGCCGGGTTCGGAGCGGCCGCCGCAGGTGAAGTTCTAGGCGATGAGGTTCCTGGCCGGAGCGCTCTGCCTGGCGGCGGCAACCGCCGCCGCGCTCGAGGTTCCGCCTACTCCGACACGGTATCTGACCGACCTGGCAGGTGTCGTGCCCACGGCGCAGGCCCGGGAGATCGACGAGACGCTGGCTGCCATCGAGACGCGGACCGGCCACCAGGTGATCGCGGTCATCTTCCCCTCGCTCGAGGGTGAGCCGCTCGAGGACTTCACCATGCGCTGCGCCGAGGCCTGGAAGGTCGGCCGCAAGGGCCTCGACGACGGCATCATCTTCTTCGCATTCGTCAAGGACCGCCGCATGCGCCTCGAGGTCGGCTACGGCCTCGAAGACAAGGTGCCGGATGCGATCGCCAGTCGGTTGCTGGCGGGGACGGTCAAACCCGCGTTCCAGTCCGGCGACTACGGCGGCGGCATCCTCGCGCTCGCCGCGGGGCTGGAGCGGATCTTCCGCGGCGAACCGCCGCCGACGCCCAGGCGGCAAAGGCAACCGTCGTCGTCCAATGTCGGCGGCCTCTTCGTGCTCATCATCGTGGCTCTCCTCCTCCGCATCATGCAGGGACCGCGGGGCCGGGGTGGCGGCCGCGGCGGCGGGATCTGGTGGGGAGGGCTCGGTGGTCTGGGTGGCGGAGGCTGGGGCGGAGGCGGGCTCGGCGGGGGCGGGTTCTCCGGCGGGGGCGGCTCGTTCGGTGGAGGCGGCGCGTCGGGCTCGTGGTGAGCCGGCCGCGAGGCGATGCCAGACGCTCGGGTCGGGCCGGAACACGATCGGCCGCCGGCGCGGTTGCGGGTGTGGGGGACTGAACGCGTGGAGTTCGATCTGATCGTCAGGGGTGGAACGGTGCTGACCATGGCGCCAGGGGCCCGGCCGGTTCCCGACGGCGCGGTCGCGGTCAAGGACGGCGCCATCGTTGCGGTCGGCCCCGAGCGCGAGCTGGCCGATGGCGCAAGCGATGTGCCGACCCTTGATGCTGGCGGCGGCCTCATCCTCCCGGGTTTCGTCAACACTCACACCCACCTCGCCATGACGCTCTTGCGCGGGTTCGCCGACGACCTGCCCCTAGTGGACTGGCTCGAAAAGCACATCTGGCCGACCGAGAAGATCCTGATGTCGGCCGACCACGTCGAGACGGGCACCCGGCTCGCCGCGGCCGAGTCGCTCCGCGCCGGCGTCACCTGCGTGTGCGACATGTACTTCCACGCCGAGCGCGTGATCAAGGCGGTGGCGGACATCGGTTTGCGGGCCGTGGTGCCCGAGAGCCTGATCGACTTCGCAACGCCCGCCTGCCCGACACCCGAAGCGGCACTGAAGCGGCAGCGGGAGCTGCTTGAGCAATACCGCGACCATCGCCTCGCCGTTCCGGCAGTGGCCGCTCACGCCCCCTACTCGGTGTCCGCTGTCAACCTCGTCAAGGAGGCTGAACTGGCCGACGAGTTCGGCGCACCGCTGATCATCCACCTTGCCGAGACCCGGTGGGAGGTCGAGAAGATCATGGCCGAAAAGGGAGTCTCGCCGGTCGCCTACCTGGCGGATCTCGGCGTGCTGTCTGAGCGCATGGTGGCCGCTCACTGCGTTCACGTCAGCGAGGGCGATCTCGATCTGCTGGCCGAGTTCGACGTCGGCGTCGCCTCCAACCCGGTCTCCAACCTCAAGCTGTCGAGCGGGGTGGCGCCCCTGCCCCAGATGCTCAGCCGGGGCCTGAAGGTCAGCTTCGGGACCGACGGCGCGGCGTCCAACAACACGCTCGACCTGCTCCGCGACGTGCAGCTCGCCGCGCTCCTCTACAAGGGGATCAGCGGAGACCCCACCTGCATGCCCGCGCAGACCGTCGTCGAGCTGCTCACCCTGGGTGGCGCCAACGTCCTCGGCCTGGCCGACAAGATCGGCAGCCTCGAGGTCGGCAAGCGTGCCGACATCGTCTGCCTCGCCCTCGACCAGCTGCACGCCACACCCTCGTACGATCCCTACGCGCACGTCGTGTACGCGGCTCGTGCGACGGACGTCCGCCACGTGGTCGTGGACGGCCGGACGGTGGTCGAGAACGGGCGCATGCTCACCTGCGACGAGACTGAGCTGTGCGACCGGGTCCGCGAGGTGGCGGCAGGGCTCAGCCGACAGGGCTGAGATCATTGCGTCCGGTCACCGGACGGTGGCGGTCCGCGCTCGCCGACAGCTAGGTCAGCTCTCGCCGTCCTCGTCGAGAATCTTGCGGACGTGGTCCGCGCTGATGCGGATCTTCACCGGTCCACTGCGAGCCGACGCCGAGGCTGCCCTCGATGTCGACCGCGCGGGCGGCTGGCTGGCCGTTGGCTTGGCCCGTGAGGGCTCATCCTCCGCCCGCTGCTTTCGTCCGTCGGCGGGAATCGCCTTCACCGGCGTGGCCGGCGGCTTCTCCGGTGCGGGTGAGCTCGCCTTGGTAGCGGGACGGTCGGGCTCCACACGGGGAAACTCTCCCGACTCGGGGAGGGCGAACTGCCGCCGCAGGCGAGCCACGATGTCGGCGCCGATCTGGGAGAACTCGACGCCGGCCCGGTAGAGCAGCACGCGCTGCTCGCGCTCGTCGACGCCGAAGCCCCAGGCTCGGCACCGGCGGACGGTCGCCTTGATCGTCACTTCGCCGTCCTCGAGGAGCAGCCGAATCTCGCAGACGACGTTGGGTTTGAGGCAGTTGGTCACTTCCAGCTGGGCGCCGCGCGAGGAGATGTCCAGGATCCTGGCAGGCAGCGATGTCTTGAGCCTTGCCTGGACCGGCTCCGACGGGGTGATCCGGGCCACCGCCCTCCGTTCAGCCACGGCCGCCCCGGGACCGTTGTCCACGGCTCCACCACGACCTCGGGGCGTCGCCGAACTCGCCGACGCGGCACCGTTCCGGTGGCAGCCCCACCTCGCCCGGACTCCCTCGCATGACGTCACTAATCTTAGCGCACCCGCACCGGCCCGGCCAGCCCCGCGCCGGCGACCCGAGGCAGCCGAGCCCGTGGCCGGCACCGACCCCGGGAATGGCACCCTGTCCCTCGCCGTTGTTGAGACCGAGTGGCAAGATGCTGCTCGCCCTCGCCCCTCCCCGGGGCGAGAGATCACAGATGGAGGTACACACAGATGGCCACGCACGAGCTTCCCCCCTTGCCGTACGCCTACGACGCGCTGGAGCCGTGGATCGACGAGCCGACCATGAAGCTCCACCACGACAAGCACCATCAGGCGTACCTCGACAACTTCGTCAAGGCGATCACCGGAACACCGTTCGAGAAGCTGAACGTCAAGGAGACGCTGGGCAAGCTCGACCAGGTTCCGGACACCATCCGCGGTGCCGTGCGCAACCACGGCGGCGGGTATGCGAACCACACGCTGTTCTGGGAGATCATGGGGCCCAAGGCAGGTGGCCAGCCGGGTGCCGCTCTGGCCGACGCGCTGACATCGACCTTCGGTTCCTTCGACGCCTTCAAGGAGAAGTTCACCGCGGCGGCGATGGGCCAGTTCGGCTCGGGGTGGGCCTGGCTGGTGGTCGGCAAGGACCGCAAGCTGGGCCTCTACAGCCTGCCCAACCAGGACAGCCCACTCTCCAGCGGAGACACGCCGATCCTCGGACTCGACGTCTGGGAGCACGCGTACTACCTGAAGTACCAGAATCGCCGCGCGGAGTACGTCGGCAACTGGTGGAACGTCGTGAGCTGGCCCAAGGTCGCGGAGCGGTTCGCGAAGGCACAGAAATAGCGCCGCCCGACTGGCGCCACGGACACCTGACCCTCGTTGGATCTCACGGCCTCGCGATCGTGCCGGGGCCGCTGGTCACCTCGTGTCGCAGTTGAAGTGGCGGCAGCCGATGTCGCAGTTCGGTGGGCCGCAGCAGGTGAAGTCAGGACCGGCGCAGGTGACGCAGCGATAGGGGCACGGGGGATTCTCGAAACAGTGCTCGACCTGCGCACCGTCCGGACTCATCAGCGAGGAGAAACCGAAGCTCCCACCGCCCACCTCGGCGTCCGCAACCAGCCTGTCCGCGGCCGCCGTGACCAGGGTGACCGTCACGCGCGTGTCGCCCGCTGGTCGAGCCGGAATGACGACCCGCGGCTTGGCGTCGGGAAGCGGGCTGACCACGGTCGCGCCCTTGCTCGCGAGGAGCTCCTGACGCAGCGCCACTCCCTTCTTGCTGGAGGCGAAGCCGGGGGACGCCACGAGTAGCATCGCCGTGTGGCTCGGCTCCGAAAACAGAATCGCCCCCTCGGTGACAGCAAAACCGAATTCCAGGGTGACCTGGAGACCCCCGGTACGCAGGACCTCGCCATGAACCTTGACGACCAGTCGGGTCCCGGGGTGGGCTGCGCTCCGCCCGGGGCGGTCAGGGCGATGGCGATGACGACGGTGGCCAGTGCTGCCGTACCGGACGTGCGCATTGGCATGCCTTCCGTGTGAACAATCTTCGAGTCCGGCCACCGCCATTTCAACCCTGGTCCATCGGCGTTCCGCCGCCGGCACCGGAGGAGGCCGGCGGCTCTTCGGCACGGCGGGAGGCACGTCCCGCCTCTGCCCACACGTTCACGCGACCGATGCCCGCGCGGTGCCGTGCCGGTCGCGGCCGGCCGCTCAGTTGCCGGGCAGATCCTTCGCCGCGCGGCCCACGCACACATACTCGAAGCCGAGCTGTCCCATGCGCTCGGGCTCGTAGACGTTGCGCAGGTCGACAACGAGCGGCCGGCGCAGCAGCGACTTGAGCCGCTCGAGGTCGAGCGAGCGGAACTGGTTCCACTCGGTGAGGATGACCAGGCAGTCCACGCCGGTGGCGGCGTCGTAGGCGTCGAGGCAGTAAAGGATGCCGGCCGGGAGCACCTCCTTGGCGTTGTCCATCGCGGCCGGGTCGAACGCACGCAACGCGGCGCCTTCGGCTGCCAGGGCGTGAAGGATCGGCACCGCCGCCGCCTCCCGCATGTCGTCGGTCTCGGGCTTGAACGAGAGGCCGAGGACACCGATCGTCTGGCCGCCGACCGCTCCTCCGCACGCCTTGCGGATCTTGTCCACCATCCGCAGCTTGACGCGCTCGTTGACCATCACGACCGTCTCGACGATGTCGAATGGGCGGCCGGCCTGGCGGGCGATGTCGGTGAGCGCGTTGGTGTCCTTCGGAAAGCAGGAGCCACCGTAACCGGGACCCGGGTGGAGGAACTTGGGCCCGATCCGGCGGTCGAGGCCCATGCCCTTGGCGACGTGGTGGACGTCGGCGCCGATCAGCTCGCACAGCTCCGCGACCTCGTTGATATAGGTGATCTTGGTGGCGAGAAAGGCGTTGGACGCGTACTTGATCAGCTCCGAGGACTCCACGTTGGTGATCACAAACGGCGTCTCGATGAGGTAGAGCGGACGATAGATGTCCTTCATGATGGCGACCGCTTGCGGGTCGCGCGCGCCGATGACCACCCGATCAGGGTGCATGAAGTCCTCGATGGCCGAGCCTTCACGCAAGAACTCGGGGTTGGACACCACCGAGAACGGGTAGCGCCCGTTGCGCTCCTCGATCACCCTCTCGATCAGCTGGCCGGTGCCGATCGGTACCGTGGACTTGGTCACCACCACCTTGTAGCCGTTCATGCTGTCGGCGATCGCCTCGGCGACCTGGACGACGTAGGAGAGGTCCGCCGAGCCGTCCTGCTTCGGGGGCGTGCCGACCGCGATGAAGATGGCGAGGGCATTCTCGACCGCATCCTGGAGCTCGGTGGTGAAGTGGAGCCGCCCCGCCTGGGTGTTCTTCGCCACCAGGGCATCGAGTCCGGGCTCGTAGATCGGGATCTTGCCGACCTTGAGCATCTCGATCTTCCGCACGTCGTTGTCGACGCAGGTCACGTCCATCCCGAAGTCGGCCAGGCAGGCGCCGGTGACCAACCCGACGTATCCGCTTCCCACGACCGCGATGTGCATGTGGTCTCCTCCCCGCGCCCTCGCGCGCGGCGTGCCAGTTTAGACAGGCCCGGGCACGGTCACAAGATGCGCCCGGCGGCCTCGAGGGACACACGATCGCGGAGCGGTATGCCGGTCGCGCGGGGCGGTGGAGGCCTCAGGCGCTGCACCTTGCCACGGGCGACCGTCGCCTGCAGCCGACCATACCTCAGCGCTTGAGCGCGCGCGCGAAGAAGGCAAGCAGCCGCTTCATCTCGTCCAACCTCTGGTCGGGCCGGTAGACACGATGAGTCGCCCGGCCGTAGAGCTGCAGCTCGTAGGGCTTCCCTGCACGGACCAGCCTGTCCGCGAAGATCAGGGTGTTGTTGACGTGGACGTTGTCATCGGCGGTCCCGTGGATGAGCAGCAGTGCGCCCTTGAGCCTGTCTGCCTGATCGACCAGCGAGGACTCGCGATAGCCGTCCGGGTTGTCCTTGGGCTGCTTCAGATAGCGCTCGGTGTAGATGGAGTCGTACAGGCGCCAGTCGGTGACGGGCGCGATCGCCACACCGGCAGAGAAGACGTCGGGAGCGTGGAGCAAGGCATAGCACGTCATGAATCCGCCGTAGGACGCTCCCCAGATTCCGATGTGGTCGCGATCGCTCCATGGCTGATTCCTGAACCACCTCACCCCGGCGAGCTGGCCCTCGAGCTCGACCTTGCCGAACCGGCGCAGCACGGCGTGCTCGAAGTCGCGGCCGCGCCCCGGAGTCCCCCGCCCGTCGACCGTCAGTACCACGAAACCGTGAGCGGCCAGCACCTGACTGACCAGGCCGTAGCGCCCCGGCCAGGCGTTCCGTACGAGCTGGACGCCGGGACCGCCATACGCGTAGACGATCGCCGGGTACTGTTTGCTGCTGTCGAAATCGGGCGGCTTGAGCACAGAGGCGTACAGCGCCGTCTCTCCATTGCCCGCGATCTTGACGAGCTGGGGGGTCGACAACTCGAACTTGTCGAGCTCGGGACGGGTGCTCCCTGCCAACTCCTGGAGCACGCGGCCGTCACCGTCGAGAATGCGCACCGCGGCCGGCTTGGCGAGCTCCGAGTACGAGTCGACGACGAACCTTCCGGCAGGCGCCACATCGACACGGTGGCTCCCCGCTCCGAAGGTGACCCGACGGAATCCCAACCCGTCGAGCCTCACCTTGTAGAGGTTGTGCGTCAGGACGCTGGCCTCGGTGGCAGTGAAGTAGACCCAGCCGGCATGCTCGTCCACCGCGTCGAGGTGGCTCACCTCCCACCTTCCCTTGGTGAGCTGGCGGACCTCCTTTCCCATCGCGTCGTAGTGGTAGAGGTGCCGGTAACCCGACCTCTGCGAGGACCACAGGAAGCTGCCGTCTGCGAGGAAGCGCAAGTCGTCGGTGACATCGACCCACGCCGGATCCTCCTCGACCAGCAGCGTCCTGGGCTTCCTGGTCGCGAGGTCCAGTGCGGCCACTTCGAGCCGCGTCTGGTCGCGGTTGAGGAGCTCATACCAGACTCCCTTGCCCCCGGGGAGCCACCCGAAGCGCGGGAGGTACTCGTCCTGGGGGTCGTTCCAGCTCAGGATCTGTCGGCCGGTGACGGTCGTCGCGCCGGACGGGAGCGCCACCACCGTTAGCGTTACCGCCGGGTTCGGGTCGCCGGGCTGAGGGTATCGCTGACTCTCGACGGTGGGATGGTCGGAGAGCAGTCCGACCTGCGGAAAGCTCGGTACCCGACGGTCGTCCAGGGAGAGGAACGCAAGGCCGTCTCCGGTCGGCGACCAGGCGTAGGCCAGGGGCGAACGCTCCGCGATCTCCTCCGTGTAGACCCAGTCCAGCTTGCCGTTGAGACGATCGGCGCTGCCGTCCTCGGTGACCCGCACCTCGCTCTTCGACGCCAGCTCGAGCACGTAGAGGTCGTTGTTGCGGACAAAGGCGATCCGCGTCCCGTCAGGGGAGAAGGTCGCGAGCTCCTCCTTCGCAGGGGTGTCGGTGAGGCGTTCCGTCTTTCCGTCCGCACGATGGTAGAGAAAGAGGTCGCCGCCACCCTCGAGGAGGAGCGTGGAGCCATCGGGAGACCATCGGTAGCCCGCGAGCGTGGGATGGACCTGTGTGGCCGCTTCGGTGCTCTCCGTTGCCAGCTCTGCGTCGGAGAGCACGGCTTTGGCGTCGGCCCTGGTCGCGTCAACGAGCCAGAGGGTGGTGCTGCTCTTGCCACCCTCCCAGCTGCGGATGAGATAGGAGAGGTGAGTTCCGTCCGGGAGCCACGCGATCTCCTGTGGTTGCGCGCCTTCCAGCGGAGGATCGGCAAAGAGACGCTCGACGGTCAGCGGCGGTTTGGCAGCGAGCAGGGGGCTCGCCATCAGGGCAGCGAGGACGAGTGCACGGCGCATCGGCACCTCCGGCCGCGCAGGATAGCGCAGAGTTCTGGCCTTGGGGACTCTGGCTTGAGGCTCCGCCGGGGACCGGGAAGAGGAGCAGAAGACGACAGGGCGCGGAGCCCGTGTGACCGTGACTCCTCGAGACCTGGAGCCTTCGTTGCCTTCTACGACAATGGCCTCGAGCCTTGACTCGCCGGAACCGCTGCGCGGACACTACGGCCGTGACCCGGATTGGCCGCGACCGTCTTCTGCTTGGTTCGGTGGTCGCCACCGCCCTCGCCCTGCGGGTCTGGGCCGCGGCGGTCAGGCCAGCCTGGCACGACGAGTACTTTACCGCCTGGGTCGCCGGTCTGTCGTGGCGCGATCTCCTCGCCGCCCTGCGCGCCGATTCGGGGCCGCCGCTCCTCTACGCGCTGACCAAGGTGCTGGCTCTCACCGGTCTCGATCCACTGGTCGCCGCACGGGCGATCGCGGTCCTCGCCGGCACGCTCGCCGTCACCCTCGCCGGACGGGCAGCGCGAACGGCCTTTGGCACGTGGGCCGGAATCGCCTGTGCCGCCCTGCTCGCCGTGCACCCGCTCGCCCTCGCATGGTCGAGCGAGGGGCGCGCCTACGCGCTCCTGCTCCTCGCTGCGGCCTGGGGGTGGGAGCGGCTGGAAGCGATCGCGGACGGCCAGGGCGGACACCTCGCCCTGGCGGCGGCCGTCGCCCTGGGATGCTGGAGCCATGCCTTTGGCCTCGTCCTGGCGGCGGCGTTGGCGGCCGCCGCCCTGACGCTCGCCGCGGCCGCACGGCGCGGCGCGCTGGTCGCCGTCGGCGCGGGCCTCATCAGCAACCTCCCCTGGCTGCCGATCGCCGTCCACCAGCCTGCCTCCGCCACGGCCTGGATGATCCCGGCGTGGCAGGCGATGCCTGCTCTCGACAAGCTCCTCGCGCCCGTCCGCCTCCTGCCTCCCCTCGCTCCCTTCGGGCACCAGCTCGACCTGCCGAGTGCTCCGCCCGTCGCCCAACTCGCAGCGGCAGCCCTGTGCGCAGGCCTCCTGCTGGCCGGTCCGCTCCACCGTCTGCCCGTCATGCTCTGGCTGATTCCCGCGTTCGGCCTCTCGGGCCTGGCGCTGCTCGGCGTACCCGCCTTCTACCCGGGCCGCGGCGAGGCGCTCTTCCTGGCCCCCTTTCTCGCCCTGCTGGCCAGCGGGGCGGCACGGTGGCGATGGGCCGCCGTAGGCGTCGCGCTGCTCGTCGCGTCAGCCCTCGCTGTCGACCTGCTCGCCCTGCGGTCGTGGGCCGCCGCACCGGAGAGCGGGGCGGCCAGGATCGCTCGGATCGTCGAGGATCGGCTCCCGGCCGGTGGAACGGTGGTGATCTCAGGCTACTGGCGGCTCGGGATCTCGCATTGCCTCGGGCGCAAACTTCCGCGCTACGTACTGATCAACGTGCCGCGCGAGGCGGCCCTCCACCCAGGCTGGTACGACGACGCGACCGACTTGGTCGTGCCGTCGGAGGTCGCCGGCGTCGCCGAGCGTCTCGCCGCCGGCAACCGGCGCGTCGCAATCGTCGTCTCACCCGGGTTGCGCTCGACCGCGGTCCTCGAGGCGCTCGCCGAGGGCCTCGGCCTCGGCGTGGCGCTCGATGTCCCAGGCGCGCGGCTCTTCGCGCCTCCCGCGGGGGGCGTACCATGACCGGGCCAGCCACCGAGACACCCACGCCGGACTCGACGAGGCGCACACTCTGGATCGCGAGCATGGCGGCATCGGCAGCGACCGCTGGCCTCCTGTGGACGACCACCGGCGGCTGGCTGCCGTTTGTGACGTGGCTGGCCTCGATCGGCTGTGCCGTGGCAGTCATCGGGTCGCTGCGCACGGGTCCCCGCCTCAACCGCAGCGATCGGGGACTGCTTGTCGCGCTCGTCGTTCTCGCGGGCGGGTTCCGTCTGTGGCGCATCATGACGGTCCCGAACGGACTGTGGATCGACGAGCTCGCCACTGCGGTCAACGCGGCTCACCTCGCCCACGCACCGTTCTCTCCCTTCGGCAGCACTCCCCTCTTCGCCGACGGACCGCAGTGGGTCCACACCTCCAACCTCTACTTGTACGCCTGCCTGATCCTGCTCAAGCTGACCGGCTTTTCGCAGCTCGGCGTCAAGTCTTTGTCCGTCCTCCCGGGCATCGCGGCGCCACCCCTCCTCTTCCTCCTGGCGAGGCGATTTCTGCCCCGGCCGGCGGCACTTGCAGCGGCTGGGCTCCTCGCCGTTTCAAGCTGGCATGTGACAGTCAGCAGATGGGGGTGGGACGAGGTCTTGGTGACCTCACTCGCCATCGCGCTGTTCGCCAAGCTCCTCGACGGCACCGACCGCGGGTCTGCCGCCGGGCTCTACCTCGCCGGGGCCCTCGCGGGAGTGGCGCAGTACACCTACGTCGCCGCCCGCCTGACCGCTCTGGCTGCCGTTGGCTTCATCGCGGTTCGGGTCGTCACGAAAGGCGGACGCCCGCTCGCCCGCCGCTCGGCACTCTTCCTCGCAGGCCTGATCCAGGTGGTCCTGCCGCTTCTGGTGAGGTCTACGCAGGTTCCCCAGTACCTCGACGTCCGTGCCGCCGAGGTGTCTATCCTCCCTAGGCTGCGACACGGCGACCTCGGCCCGCTTGTGGACAACCTCGGGGCCTATTCAGGAATGTTCCACTTCCGAGGTGACCCCAACCCCCGGCAAAACCTGCCAGGCAAGCCGATGCTCGACCCTCTCGTCGGCGTGCTCTTTGCTGCTGGACTCCTGATTGCCGTCTTCCACCTGCGCTGGCCGGAGATGCAGCTCTGCCTGTGTTGGCTCGGTTTCGGGCTGCTCGGGGGCATCCTGAGCGTGTCAAGCGCCACGCCTAACTCGTATCGAGTGGGTCAGGTGGAACCGGCTTGTCTTCTGCTTGCCGCCGTCGCGATCGGCTCCGCCATCAAATGGATGGAGCCGCGGTTCCGAACCGGAGCCCACCTCGGTTGGTGGTTGGCGCTGGCCCCGGTAGTGCTCTCGGCGATCCTGACAGGCGTAGACTATTTCTCGGTCCGGCCCACGTCGAAAGAGTGTTGGGAGGGGCTCGAGGACGGTGCCTACGCCGAGGTTCTCCGGCAGCGGACCGGCCTTGTTCGAGCCGCCGGCGGCTCAGTCATCCTCGACCCCGCCTTGCGCACGCCAGCGGCGGCCCTCCTGTTTGACGGACTGCTCCCGGCGCGCGAAGGACGGCCCGTCGCGCGGTGGCTGGCCGCGGATCATCTCTCTGTCATCGATCTCCGACACAGCGTCGCCTTCATTCCCGTCCACGCCTGGCGCAGGCTGCCCCCCGCTCTCCGGGTCCTGCCGGCGGTCGGCCTCACCGACCCGTTCAACCGGACCTTTGCCGTCGCGTCGAGTGCCGATCACCGGCTTCTCTCCGCGATACGCGCCGCGGGTAGAGACTCCTGAGTCGCGACTGGGAACCGGCGACGCCCACAGACCGCCGACAGCGAATCCGGCCGCTTCATGGATGCGGCCGCGCCTCTGAGTATCGCGTCGGCGCGATGCGCTTCGAGAAGGCTTCCGCCGACCGGCATACGGCTCTCGTAGAAGCCGGACGGGTTGCCGATGTGATCAGCGACGAGATACGCTCCCGGCCCTCCGCCGTGTGCACGCGCCCGGTTTCTCAGGTCGCCGTGATCCCGGCCGAACGTCTCGGCGTCCTGCCGCGCCCCAGCACGTCTCGCGCCTGGCCGCATGGAACTTCCCTCACAAGGACATCCGCACCGCCGCCCGGCGACTCCCGCGAGCCCGGAGGACAGCGAGCGCCAAGCCCGTGAGGAGTGTGACCGCGATCCCGGCTACGTCCTCCGGAAGAGGGACCTGAGCGAGCCTGATCCGGTGCGGACCCGCCGGGACCTCGACCGAGACCAGCCCCGCGGACGGCCGCCAGGCGACCGTGCGCCGGTCCAGCTCCGCGCGCCATCCGTCGTCCGCGAGAAGAGGCACCGTCACCCGATCCCGGGCGCCAAGATCAACCTTCCATCCCCACACCCGGGGCCCGGCCGGATCGGCCGGAGAAAGTGAAGAACGGGCCAGCGAGGCGGCGGCCAGCGCTTCTCCGAGGTCCACCCGTTTCGGGATCGTCGCCGGGAACGACGGCAGGATCGCAGGGACACCATAGCGCGTCGCAGCGAGTGCGGCCTGAGTCGGCGTGTCCGATGGCCGCAGGGGCGGGCCACTCGGGAGACGCCACTCGCCTCCCAGGGCGACCACCCCGGGCAGGGCGAAGATGACCGCTGCTGCGACGGCCAGGCTGGTTCGCCGCAGCGAGAGAAGAGCGAGCACGAGCAGGCAGGAGGCAGGAGCCAGCCAGCGCCAGGGGAACTGGAGGAGCGCGAACCCCGGGACCAACGCCCACACCGGGCGCGAGAGGGACGTGGCCAGGAGCGCCGTCAGGAGGCTGGCGACTGCCAGGGTCCGCGGTGCAGCGGCCGCGAGGAAGGCCACCAGAAGTGCGGCGGCGGCCAGCCCGGTGAACGCCAGGAACAGGTTGTGCGCAAGCCGCGGATCGGGATCACCGCCCGCCAGCAGGAAGCGATGGCGCCAGTCAAACCAGCCGGTGGCGAACAGCCTGCCGTGGATTCGCCGCAGCGACACCAAGTTGGGCAGCCATGAGATCGCCGACAGCCCGGAACCGATGGCCGCAGCGGCCATCAGCTCGAGAGGTCTCCGGTGGCGGCTGGCGACGTGCGCCACGGCCACGACCAGTCCCGCCATGAAGGCGACGAGCAGCTGTGTCGCGAGGACAACGGCAAGCGCGAGAGACGCTCGGACTACTTCCCCGGCGTCGCGCGGTGACGGAGGAAGAAATGCGTCGAACAGCCACGGGAGCAGGGCAATCGCCCACCCCTCCTGGAGTGCCGCGCGCTCGTGGAGGCTCACGAGCAGATAGGGCGCAGCGCCCCACGCCACGCCTGATAGGAGCGCGAGCGAGGCGGACGCACCGCGCCGCCGCGCCACACCTACCATGACAAGCCCGGCGGCCATCGGGATGAGCACTGTGGCGACCGTCGTCGCGGCCACGGCGTCGTCGAAAACGAGCGCGAGCACACCGTGGACGACCAGCGGCAGGGCTGGCCGGGTGCGGGGCTCCGGTCCGCCCAGGCCACCGTTGAGGTCCGGGTACCAGCGTGCGAAGAGCACGCCGGCACGCCAGCAGTGCGCCTCTTGCTGCGCGTACATCGCGTGGTAGTACGCGTCGTCCCCGCCCGGTGGCCCGAGCAGCAGCGGGGCACCACCCACTATCGCTCCCCAGACGGCAACCACGAGGAACGCGACCGCCCAGACGCCACGAGGAGCGCGCGGATTCGCGGTCCGGGTCGTCGTGACTGACAGCTCGCTCACTTCCGGGCCCGTGTGTACCAGCTCACGAACCTCTGGATCCCCTCTTCGATCGGGACCCGGGGCTCCCATCCCCAGAGTCGTCTGGCTCGCGACACGTCGGCGTACGTGATCGGGACATCCCCCGGCTGCTGCGGCAGTTCCTCGACCCTGGGCGCCACGCCGAGCTCGCCGGCGATGAGCTCGATCAGACGCTGGAGGGATGTCGTGCGCGAGCCGCCCAGGTTCACGATCTCGAACCTGGCCGGCGCTTCGAGGGCGGCCAGGATGCCGTCGACGATGTCGTCGACGAAGGTGTAGTCGCGGGCCGTCGAGCCGTCGCCGAAGCGCGGTACAGCCTGGCCGCGCGAGAGACGCTCCGTGAAGTGGTAGATGGCCATCTCCGGCCGCTGTCTCGGGCCGTAGACCGTGAAGAACCGCAGGCACGTGACGGGGAGGTCATAGAGGTGGTGGAACGTGTACGCCATCAGCTCATTCGACCGTTTGGTCGCCGCATAAGGCGAGACCGGGCAGGTGATCGGATCGTCCTCCGAGAACGGGACCTTCGAGTTGACGCCATAGACCGACGAGGAGGAGCCCAGGATGAAGGGGGCACGCCCCGACCGGCAGGCCGCCTCAAGCAGGTTGAGGGTACCGATGCAGTTGACTTCCTCGTAGAGCCGCGGCTCGCGGATTGACGGTCGTACCCCGGCCCGCGCGGCGAGGTGCACGGTGGCGGTCACCCGGGTCCCGCGATAGATGCTGTCGACGAGCGCCGAGTCACGGACGTCACCCACGACCAGCGTCCACCCCCGGTTGCCGGCGAACGGCGCGACGTTCCTGTGTTTGAACGCGGGGTCGTAGAAGTCGTTGAAGTCGTCCAGACAGATGACCTGGGAGCCCATCTCGAGCAGCCGCGACGTGAGATGGGAGCCGATGAACCCGGCGCCACCCGTGACGAATACCGTGCCCATCCCTACTCCTTTCCGGCCGGAGCCGGTGACGGCGTAACACCGGCGCGCTCGCCCGCCTCGCGTCGGTGGCGCAGGTACCAGCGGGCGAGGGTCGACTGCTGGACGCCCCGGACGACGTTCTCGAGGTCCAGGTAAAGCTGGGGGTCGTTGACCAGGATCCCGGCCGTGCCGGTCCCGCGGTCGAGCTTGTCGGCCACGCTGCGAAGCGATCGCGTGAGTGCTGCCAGGTCGTCCAGGAAGCCCTGGGCGTACGCCTCGTCGTTGAGCAGGTGGCCAAGCGTGCCGCGGCCCTCGGCGAGACTCTGTCCCGCCACCGCGGCCGCGGCCGCAGCCTTGCCGATCTCGTCGAGCGCCCGTTGCAGCCTCTCCCTCCCTCGAGGGTCGCGCAGCAGACCGGCCGCAAGCGAGTCGTCCCGGCCGAGATCGCGCGCGAGGACCTCGGTCACGCGACGGCCGGCATGAGCGAACCCGGTCAGGTCGTCGAGCAAGGCGTCCGCCAGCTTGGGGTCGTTGACGAGGCGGCCGACAGTGCCCCGTCCCTGCCGGATCTCCTTGAGCAGCTGATCGGTCTGGTCGAGCACCGAGGCGAGCCTCGCAACGACCCTGCGCCCGGTCTCGGGGCTGGTCGTGAGCTCGCCGAGCACGCCCTCGCCGCGTTCGATCCGCTCGAGGATCCGGCGCAGCGACGAGGAGATCGCCAGCACGTTGGTGACCGCGTCACCGCCCCTGGCCAGCACGGCCGCGACATCGGTCGGCTCCTGGCTGGGGACCTCGGCGCCGGCCGGGATCCGGGGCAACGCCGGGTCGCCGGAGGAGACGTCCAGGAATCGGTCGCCGAGCAGACCGAGGGAGCGGATCCGGGCGCGGGAATCCTCGCGAATCCGCCGCGCCACCCGGGCGTCGACCCAGAACTCGACCGTGATCTGCCTCTTCGAGGGATCCGAAGGGAGCTCGACGTCGTCCACGGCACCGACGACCACACCGTTGAGGTGGACCGGCGCCCCAGGCGTCAGACCTCCGACGTCGGCGAACCGCGCCTCGTAGCTGACATGCCGGACCAGCAGCCCCTGTTTGCGGCCGAGGAGGAGAACGGCGGCACCGCACAGCACGACCAGTGTGGCGGTGAACAGGCCGACCTTGAGCCTACGGCGCGGATCCGTATCCAGCATGGATGCCTCCGACTCGCACGAACTGCCCAACTACCCCGGGCTCACGTGCCGCGTCGTCCAGGGAGCCGACGAACTGGAACCGGCCCTCCTGGAGGAACGCGACGCGGCCCTCCAGCGCCCCCGCCAGCATGAGATCGTGGGTGACGACCACCGACGTGGCGCGCGTCTCTGCCGTGACCTCTCGCAGCAGAGCCGCGATGGATTCGGCCGTGAGAGGGTCGAGTCCGGCGGTCGGCTCGTCGTAGAGGATGACCTCGGGCTCGAGGGCCAGGCCGCGCGCCAGCGCGACCCGCTTTCTCATCCCTCCCGAGAGGTTCGCCGGCATCACGCGCTCGTGGCCGGCAAGGCCGACACGCGCAAGCAGCTCCGCGACACGCAGGTCGATTCCTCGGCGCTCACGGTCCCCACGCTCCCACAGCGGGTAGGCGACGTTCTCACCCACCGTCATCGAGTCAAACAGGGCCCCGCCCTGGAAGATGTAGCTCACGCGCCGCCGCATCGGGACCAGGTCCTCCTCGGGAAGGTGGGCCACGTCGCAGCCGAGCACGATGACGCGTCCGGCGTCCGGCCTGAGCAGGCCGTTGATGTGCTTGAGGAGGACCGATTTCCCGCTCCCCGACCCGCCCAGCACCACGACCGTCTCGCCGCGCCGCAGGTCAAGATCGATGCCCTGGAGAACCCCGTGGCGCCCGAACGCCTTGCGGACTCCGACGAGACTCACGAGCACTGGTTCCAGCGCGCTCATAGCATCAGGAACAGCTTGGTCAGGAAGAAGTCGAGCACCAGCACCGTGATGGCGATGGCGACGACGGTGTCGGTGGTCGCCCGCCCGACGCCGTTGGCGCCACCGCCGGTCCGGAGCCCGTTGTACGCCGCAATCACCCCGATCGCATAGGCGAAGAATACCGACTTTGCGAGCCCGGAGAAGAGGTCCCCATAGCTCATCAGCCGGAGCACGTGGTGCATGTAGAAGGACGGTGCCACGTCGAGCTCCCACATGGAGATCAGCATCCCGCCGAGTATCCCGGTCACGTCGGCGAGCATGGTGAGCAGAGGCAACCCGATCACCAGCGACCACACGCGAGGCACGACCAGCTTGCGGACAGGGTCGGCACCGAGGGAGCGCAGGGCGTCGACCTGCTCACTGACCGCCATCGTCCCGAGCTCGGCGGCGATCCCGGCACCGGCCCGTCCCCCGACCATCAGAGCGGTGAGGACGGGACCGAGCTCTCGCACCAAGGAGAGACCGACGATCTCCCCGATGAACAGGCCAGCCCCGAAACGCTCCAAGGTGTAGGCAGTCTGAATCGCGAGCACCATGCCAGTGAACAGCGCGATCACCGCCGCCAGCGACGTCGAGCGTACGCCGATCGCCTCGAGCTGTCTGACCACCTCTCCGACCTCATAGGGCGGGGTCAACATGCGCGCGAGAGTCGCGCGCGTCAGCATGGTCACCGCTCCCAGGTGGCGGACCCGGCGCCACGTCAGGTCATAAAGCCGGTCGGCGAGGAACATCCTCCGCATGGTAGCAGCGGACCGACGTCCAAGGCGTGTGGTCCGAGGCATGGGGCGTGGGGCTTGAGGAGTGACCGTGAGGCGGCCGGTCAGACGCACGAGCTCTCCGTCCTTCGTGCCTTCTCTCTCCCCACGGCCCGAGCCGCACGCCTGTCTTGCCAGTGATAGCATGAGCCATGGGCGAGCCGGACTATCTCATCTGCATGGAGTGCGAGTCGCCGGTTTACGTCTTCGAGTGGAAGGAGGGGAAGGTCACCGAGGTCGTCTGTCCGACGTGTGGCAACGACGACCCCATGTCTTTCGCCACCGAGGAGGAGCTCGAGGAGATGTCCAGGACGACACCGGACGAGGACGAGGGCGACGACTAGGCGGGAGCCATGGCCGGCGCCCTCACGACCGCGGCTGGACGGAGGAATGTCGGTCGTATGGTGCAGATCCTGACCGGACCTCGGCTCGCGCGGGCGCTGCGGGCGGGCGCTCTGGCGGTGGTTCGCGAGCAGGAGTCGCTCAACCGGATCAACGTCTTTCCGGTGCCGGACGCCGACACCGGTTCCAACCTCGCCTCGACCTTTCGTGCCGCCGCCGCGGCTCTCGCCACGCCGGGCGGTATCACGGTCGGCCAGACAGCCCGCGCCGCTGCGGACGCGGCGCTCGACGGCGCGCGGGGCAACTCCGGGGCCATCGTCGCCCAGTTCTTCTACGGTCTCGCCGAGGCCATCGGAAGCCGCGTCCACGTCACCACGCGTGACTTCGCGGAAGCGGTGAAACGGGGAGTGGAGGCCGCGAATCAGGCGCTCCAGCGCCCCGTGGAGGGCACGATCCTGTCCGTGCTCCGCGCCTGGGCCGCGTCGCTCGAGGAGCACGCCGGGCGCGCCCACGGCTTTGCCGACCTGCTCGCCCGTGGCCTCGAGCAGGCTCGCATCGCCCTGGCCAACACGCCTCATCAGCTCGCCGTGCTCGCCAGGAACAATGTCGTTGACGCCGGCGCACAGGGGTTCGTCTATTTCCTGGAGGGGATCTCGGAGTTCTTCCGCGATCGCACCGCCGCCAACTGGAAACAAGCGGGGCTCTCCCTGGCCCAGCCGACCCCGTTCGCCGCGGCGCACGCCGAAACGGATCTCAGTTACCGCTACTGCTCGGAGGGGTTGCTCATCGGAGAGCACCTCGACCGCAAGATGGTCGCCGCCCGAGTGGCATCGCTCGGAGCTTCGCTCGTGGTGGCCGGCGGGGGATCGAGACTACGCGTCCATGTCCACACCAACGAACCGCAACGATTCTTCGGCCGGCTCGCGGAACTCGGCAGGCTCGACCGGACCAAGGTCGACGACATGGTGCTCCAGCAACTCGCGGCGCGCGAGGCTGCGGTCGCGCTGGTCACCGATTCGTCGTGCGATCTTCCCGAGGCCACCGCACATGCTCTCGGCCTGGTTCGCGTCCCCCTCTCGCTGAGCTTCGGCGACGAGGTCTTCCTCGACGGTGTCGACATCGCCCCGCCCCAGTTTTACCAGCGGCTGGCCGAATCGCCGGTCGTGCCGCGAACCTCCCAGCCGGCGATCGGAGCATTCCGCTCGACCTTTGACCGCCTCCTGGCAACACACCAGGGGGTCCTGTGCCTGAGCCTGTCGTCCGGCCTTTCCGGCACCTACCAGGCGGCCGTCGCGGCGGCGCGGCAGATTGGGGGCAACCGCATCCGGGTGGTCGACACGGGCCACCTCTCCGTGACACTCGGGCTCCTGACCGAGGCGGTCGGCGAGGGCCTGGCGGCCGGATGGTCGCTCGAGGAGGCCGCCGAGCTGGCCGCCCGCATCGGGCGGGAGATCCGTCTCTTCGCCACCTTCCCCTCGCTCGCGACCGCGGTCCGCGGCGGTCGCGTCAGCCGCGCGAGCGCCCGGACTGCGCGGGTGCTCGGGTTGAAGGCCGTGCTGACGCTCGACCAAGCCGGGCAGGCCAGGCGAGACGGCGTCCACCTCGGCTTCCCGGCGGCGCTGCGCGGGGTCGCCCGACGCGCGACGCGCTTCGCGGCGGGGCGGCCTGTTCGTCTGCTCGTTGCCCACGCCAACGCCGTCGGGGCTGCGGAGTACGTCTGTGAGTGCCTCGCCAAACGCCTCGGCGTCAGCGACATCCCGGTCGTGAATCTGGCGGCCGTGCTGGCCGCACACACCGGTCCGGGAGCGGTCGGGGTCGCGGTGCGCCGGCTCTAGTCCACTGGGGGCGGTTGACGGCGGTGCTTGCGTCCGGCCAGATGCGTCGCTACATTCTTCTTCAGGTCCGACGAGGACCGTGCGGGCGAGTTCGGAGGACACGATGGCGCGACCCGACTACGTGATCTGTCTCGAATGTGAGTCCGAGGTCGAGGACTTCATCTGGCGCGAAGGAGAGATCCGGCGGGCCGCCTGCGAGGTGTGCGGCAACACTGATCCGGATGCGTTCTCACTCCCGGAGGACTTCGACCAGGACTTCGAGGAGGAGGACGACCTCGAAGAGGAGGACGAGGAGAAGGAGGACGAGGAAAAGTACCTCGACGACTACGAGGACTACGACGAAGAGGAAGAGGGGTGATCCCCGCCTCGTCGCCCACCCTGTCCGCCCTCCTCCTGCTGTTGACCTCCTACCTGCTTGGCTCGATCCCCACCAGCGTCTGGGTGGGGCGATTGTTGTTCGGCATCGATATCCGCACCCGAGGGTCAGGAAACGCCGGAGGCACGAACACGCTGCGAGTGTTCGGCTGGCGGGCCGCCGCGCCGGTCGTGCTGGTCGATGTCGGGAAGGGTGCGCTCGCCGCATGGCTCGCTACCCGGGTGGGCGCCGGCATTCCGTCGTGGCTCCCGGTGACGTGCCTGGCCGCAGCGGTGCTGGGCCACACCTTCCCCGTGTTCGCGCGCTTCCGCGGCGGCAAAGGGGTCGCGACCGCAGCCGGCGGGCTCTGTGTCCTCGCCCCCTGGGCCGCGCTCGCGTGCGCCGTCCTGTGGCTCGCGGTGGTGGGCCTGACCAGGATCGTCTCCTTGGCTTCAGTGCTCGCTGCCCTCGTTCTGCCGCTGACCGTCGTGCTCCTTCCGGGGCGTCGGCCTGCCGGCCTGGTACCTCTGGCCCTGGGCCTGACGCTGTTCGTGCTCTGGACCCACCGCTCGAACCTGGGTCGGTTGGCCAGGGGCGAGGAGCCACCCCTGATCGCGGGCCGGCCACCCGACGGACCCTGAGAGTGCCAGCCGGTGGAGGAAGGGATCCGCGCTCCTAGGCCGCGGCCTCGCAACGCGGGCCTCCGGTGCTCGCCGCGACAGCGGCGGCTTCCCGTCATGGCCGGGGCCTGATGAACATCTTGCGCGGGGGCGCGCTCCCTCGCGCCCGCTGGACTGGCCGCCGGTCGTCAGCATTGGTACTCTGGCCTGCGGAGACCCCATGGCCCGAACAGGCACGCCCCTTCATCTTGCGGTGCTGCTCGCCACCTCTGCCGCGGTGCTCCCGTGCGAGGGCTCCTGGGCGGCCCATCCGCGGATCGCCATCGTCAGCACCGTCCCCGCGGCGACCGCGCCCGTCCCCTCGCAGGCCTACGCCAATGCCTTTGCCGCCGTCGGCTTCCCCGTCTCGTGGGTCACTCCCGAGAACGCCACGCGGCTGCAGGACACTGTTTTGGTGGTCCCGGGACCGGAAGCCGCGCGCCTCGCCGCCGCGAGGCTGCCAGCCCTCGTCTCGTTCGTGCTGCGCGGTGGACGTCTGATCACGGCCGGCGACACTCCGCTCAGCCGCGCCCTGGACATCCACTTTCCGGACCGCGACCTGCCTGCGATTGGCGCGGAGGACACGCTCGCCCCCGACCTCGAGATCACCTGGCGGACGCCGGCCACGCTGCGCGCGTTCCAGCCACCGGAGGGGGCGCGCGTCCTTACCCTCGCGCGCGGTACCGTGCAGCCTCTGGTCGTCGGCTTCACCCTCGGTCGTGGGGCCGTGCTTTTCCTCGGCGTCGATCTCGACGAGGACGACGCTCGCGGCTATGGGCGATTTCCGATGTTCCTGGCCGACGCCTGCGAGGCACTCGACGTCGCGCCCTTCGTCTCTGTCCCGCGGCTGGCCGCGTACGTGGACCTCGCCGATCGTCGCTCGGGCGAGTGGGAGGGGCTGGCCCGTTCGTGGCACGACGCCGGGATCCGCGAGGTCCATCTCGGGGCCTGGGACGCGTTCGACCGGCCTGCCGAGGCGGTCCGGGCACTGATCGACGCCTGCCACCGCGTCGGCATCCGGGTCATCGCCCGTCTCGCGCTCCCGGAGGTGAGCGATGGCTTCTGGCGCGACCACCCCCGGTGGCGGGAGAGAACGGCTACCGGCGATGACGCCGTGGTCAACGGGCGGAAGCTGATGGCGCTCGACATCCCCGAATGCTTCGAGGCCGTGTCTCAGGGTCTGGCCCAGATGTTCCAGCGCTTCGAGTGGGACGGGATCGAGATCGGCGGGCTCGCCTACGAGTCTGCGCGGGGACCGGAAGCACCGGCGCAATTCACGCCCCTCAACGACCACGTCCGCGAGGTCTTCGCGGGGTTGTCGGGCTTCGACCCGCTGTCGCTGTTCCGGCGTGGCTCGGACCGTTACTGGCGCAGCAATCCGGCTTCCTTCGACCTCTTCCTGGCGTTTCGACGCGACCTCATTGTCGATCTCCATGCGCGCGTGCTCGCCCTCCTGAAAGAGATCGGAAGCCAGGGAGGCGGCACCGACATCGTCGTCACGCTCGCCGATGTCCTCTCAGAACCCAAGCTGCGCGACTTCCTCGCCGTCGACCCCGAAAGGATCTCTGCCCTCGGCCGGCGCTTCCGATTCCGACTCCAGGTCGAGGATCCACCCTCGATGCGGAGCCAGGGACCGGAGCGCTACAGCCGGATTGCCGAGCTGTTCGGTCCGCTTTGGCCCCCACCGCGACAACTCGGCATCGACGTCCAGGTCGTCCCTCGCGAGGGTCTCACCTTCCCCACGGCTCAGCCCACCGGGCTCGAGCTGATCCAGCTCCTCGCCGAGGCGGCGCGACACTTCTCGTTCGTCACTGTCGACTCGGCGGCGACGGTCCGCGACGCCGATCGCGCCTGGCTCGCCCACGCCCTGGCGGCCGGCGTCGACGTCCAGACCGGGCCCGGGCGCGGACTCGAGGTCACGACCGCGACGACCGCCGAGGTCGACCTCGGCGTCGAGGCCAGGCACGTCTCGCTCGACGGCCGGGCCTGGCCCGCCGTGCGCGGCCGAGTGGCGATCGTCCCGCGCGGTCGCCATCGCCTTACCTGGCGCCCGGGCGCCACCCCGGCCAGTGCGCTCCGCCTTCTCGAGGTCAACGGCACGCTCCTCGGCGCGGAGGAGCACGGAGGTCGCCTCCTCGTCCGGTACCTCGCCGACGGTCCAGCATTCCTGACTGTCTCGTTCCGGCCCCGGACCGCTCGCGTCGACGGCCGCGAGTCGTCACTCGAGGCGATCCGCGCGGAGGGAGGGTTCGTGGTCCGGGCGCCGGCAGGCGACCACACGCTCATCCTGGCGCGTTGAGGACCGCCAGTGACCGAGCCGCCCTCGGTCCACACCGGAGCGCTGGACCGCCGCCGGGACCGCGCAGAGGCGGAAGTGTGCAGGCGTCAGGAGGGAACCCACCCGCGGAGCCGCTCCCACGTCTCGGCCTCGACCATCAGGGGCGCGGCATCGAGCACGGCCCGGGCCACATGCGCCGGGTGACCCGGGCACTGCCAGTTTTCCTCCACGAGGCGCGGATCGAGGTGCCCGACCATGCGCTCGACCACGAACGACGCCAGAACGAGGTCGTCACGGAACCCCACCGTGCCGACGATCCCCTCGGGGATCAGGTCGAGGGGGGCCACGACGTACTTGACGGCGCTCCGCACCGCCGCCCGATCCCGCTCGGGAACACGCTCGTCGAGCGCCAGGCGGGCGAGGAAGCAGAACAGGTCCGGAAGGTGACGGTAGAGTGGTGCTCCGGGTGTGCGGCGGGCTTCCTCAGAGGCGAGCCAGCGCTCCACGCGCTCGGCCAGCTTCACCCGGAAGGGCTCACACTCCGACGTGCGCGAATCCGCAGACATCCTCGCCTCCCTCTCTCCAGGGCGGAGTGTACGCGAACCGCTCTCGCCGGGTTTCGCACGGCGTCCCGGTCGCGGCAGGTCGCCGATGCCCTGACGCGGCCGTGTCACCACTGCGCGGGCACCTCGAGATGCCCTCACGGCGAGCCTCCCGCTGACTCCGACCCCGCGGCGGGGACCGTCGGTGCCGGTTCCTTGCAGCTGTGCTGCAGCACGCCACTGGCCAGGAACGAGCCCCACAGCCGACGCCAGGTGCGCCAGTCGTGTCCCCCCTCGGTTGTGAACACCCTAGCCGTGGGCAGGCGAGCGGCGAGCAGGCCGGCCGAGGTGGCCAGCTTGTCCTGCTCCCCGTACGCCAGCCAGATCGGGGGCGAGGGCCCTGGCCCGGTCTCCGTCTTCAGCCATGTCCACAGGCGCCGCTGGTAGTCGTCGGGCGACAGGGATTCCGGTGGGCTCCAGGTGGCCAAACCGCCGCCATCCACGATCTCCCTGACCACCTTTCGATCACCCAGGAATGGAGCCAGCACCACCACACCCGTGACCTGGTCGGAGTGGCGACGGAGCGTGAGGAGCGCGCCGAGCCCTCCCATCGAGACACCGACCAGCCACACACGGTCGTGCCCGGCGGCCCGGAGGGGCGCGACGATGTCCCGTTCGAGGCGCTCCACGACTGTCCCGCCGAGGTAGTACTGGAGTCCGGCATCGGCGGCCACCATGGCCACGTGGGCGCCTTGCTCTGCCGCTGCGGTCGGAAATCCTTCGGCGGTGAAGTCCGCAGGGTGATCCCACCGACCGGGAAGAAAGACCACCGCGCACCGGCTTCTGGGGTCACTCCCGGGCAGCGATAGAGCCGACATCGGGACATTTGCCGTCCTGGCGGAGACGCACCCCGCCAGCGTCAGCACGGCGACCAGCCCGGCAGCCACCGGCCCTCCCCTACGCCGTGGACCCCGCGGCAGCCATCCAGAGCAGTGGCGGCGCCGATGCCGGGCCTGCCCTGCCCCACGCGAAGGATTCGCCATGCCATCCTCCCCCGGGTGCTAACACGCACCTTGCCGCTGGCCATCCCCGGAACCTCTCCGAGCTAGATGCGTACAAGCCGGAAGCAGGGTTGCGCGAGCGGATGTTGACCGATGGGAGAGGGTGAGGAGCGAGACATGAAAGGCAGAACCAAGGTCGTTCTCGGACTGGTGGCCGTTCTCGTGGTTGCGGCCGTGGTCGTCGGCGTCGTCCAGGGCCGCAAGCCCAAGGGGATCCGGGTCCACACCGGTAAGGTGGAGCGCAAGAATCTGGTCTCGCTCGTCACCGCCAACGGCACCGTTCAGGCCAGAACCAAGGTCGACCTGTCGGCCAACATCATGGGACAGATCACGGCGCTCAACGTCGAGGAGGGTGATGCGGTCCGCAAGGGCGATCTGCTCCTCGTCATCGACCAGGCACCATACCGAGCCGCAGTGGAATCCCGGCATGCCTCACTGCAGGCGTTGGAGGCCGAGCTGACACGCTCGCGCGAGGCGGCTGCCCAGACGAAGCGGGATCGGGACCGCGCCGACAAGCAATTCCGTGACGGCATCCTCGCCGAGGCGGACTGGGACCGGGCCAAGAGCCAATACGATCAGGCGATGGCGTCCGTGCAGGCCGCCGAGCGCCAGGTCTCTCAGGCCCGAGCGGATCTTGCTTCCGCCAACGACGCCCTCACCAAGACCGAGATCCGGGCACCCATGGACGGCGTCGTGACCCGGCGCAACATCGAGCGCGGCGAGGTGGTGGTCACCGGGACCATGAACAACCCGGGCACCGTCCTCATGACGATCTCGGACATGTCGACCATCGAGGCGGCCCTCGAGGTGGACCAGACGGACGTGCCCCACCTGCGCGTCGGCCAGAAGGCGTCGGTCCTGATCGACGCATTCCCAGGCGAGCCTTTCCCCGCCGTGGTCTCGGAGATCGGCTCCAGCCCGATCCAGGGGCAGTCTGCTCTCGGGGGTGCGGCCACGGGCACCGACTACCTGGTCAAGGTGACCCTGCAGTCGCACCCCCCCCGCATCCGTCCCGGCCTGACCGTCACCGCCGACATCACCACCGCCACCAAGGAGAACGCCCTCACCATCCCGATCGGCGCACTGGTCCTGCGCCAGCCCGAGGCCAAGGGTACACCGGCTGCCGGTGCTGGCGGCACAGCCGCGCCCCCGGGGCAACCGGGGCAGCCCGAGTCGGTCTCGTCACGCTCCAAGGACATCCAGGGCGTGTACGTCGTCGCTGCCGGCAAGGCCACGTTCCAGCCGGTGACGACCGGGATCCAGGGCGAGATGGACGTCGAGGTCACAGACGGCCTCAAGGAAGGCGACGAGATCGTGGTCGGCCCGTTCAGCGCGCTGCGCGAGCTGAAACCGGGAGCCGCCGTGCATGTCGACAACTCCCAGAAGGCAGGGGCCTCATCGTGACCACGGACACAGGCAGGAGGCCGGCGACGTTCCGAGCTGTTGCGACCAACGGCCCGGCGCCGTCACCCGTCGGTCCTGAGCGGGGCCAGAGCGCTGCCGCCGCCGGGACTCGCCCTTCGGTCCGGGGCAGCCGATGATCATCGGAGATCTCTTCCTGGTCGCCATCCAGGCGCTCAAGACACACAAGCTGAGGACCTTCCTCAACCTCCTCGGGATCATCATCGCCGTGACCACCATCATCGCGGTGATCTCCGTGGTGTCGGGGCTCAACCGCTACGCGGCCAACGTGATCGGACAGCTGGGGCCGAACACGATGATCTTCAGCAAGTTCGGGATCATCACCAGCCGGCATGCGTTCCTCGAGGCGATCAAGCGGAAGGACCTCACCGACGCGGACGTCGAGGCGGTCCGGCGCATGGTACCTGCCGCCCTGCGGGTGACAGGCAGGGTGGTCTCCACGCACGCCGTCTATGCCCAGGGGCATCGTCTTCCCGATACCTTCGTGGTCGGCAGCGGCCCGGAGATGCCCTTCATGGTCGGCATGGAACTCGCGGACGGCCGCTACTTCTCCGAGCCGGAGTTCGAGGCCGCACGCGACGTGGCCGTGATCGGCTACGACGTCAGGGACCAGCTCTTCCCCCATGTCGATCCGATCGGTCGGATGGTGTCCATCGACGGGAAGCCGTTCCGCGTCATCGGCACCCTGGTCCGCCAGGGCAACGCGTTCGGCCAGAACCAGGACCAGGTGGCGCTCGTCCCGCTCTCCGCCTATGAGAGCGCGTTCGGTCAACATCGCACTGTGGACGTCTTCGTCGAGGCTCCCGACGCGGCATCCCGCCCACAGGTCGAGGACGCCGTCCGCATCGCGCTGCGCTCCCGTCGGCACACGCCGTTCAACGCCCCCGACCCCTTCGGCATCGTCGACGCCGAAGCCTTGCAGGCGTTCTGGAAGCAGTTCACGTTCTCCGCCTTCGCCCTGGTCATCCTGATCTCGTCGATTTCGCTGATCGTCGGCGGGGTCGCGATTGCCAACACGATGTTCGCCTCGATCGTCGAGCGCACCCGGGAGATCGGACTGCGGAAGGCGTTGGGCGCCCGTCCGGCCGACCTCCGCCGCCAGTTCCTCATCGAGGCCGTGACGCTTGCCTTCGTCGGCGGGCTGCTGGGCGTCGGCCTCGGCTGGCTCGCCTCGCTGGCGGTGGGGGCGTGGAGCCCCTTCCCGGCGGCAGTCACCCCGGGTCTGGTCGCGACAGCACTGGGGGTCGCAACGCTGGCGGGCGTGCTCGCGGGATGGCTGCCGGCGCTGCGTGCGGCGCGACTGGACCCGATCGTGGCGCTCAGGGAGGAGTGATCGATGACGCGCTGGCACCGGCTCATCTCCGCCCGCCGGGAGAACATCCTCTCCGCCTTCCGCGCGATCAAGGAACAGAAGCTGCGGTCGTTCCTCACCTGCCTGGGCATCATCATCGGCGTTGCCACGGTCATCCTGATGGTGTCGGTGATCCAGGGGTTCAACGACGAGTTCATCAGGTCGTTCCAGAGCTTCGGCTCGACGCTCGTGCAGTTCCAACGCTACGACGAGCGCTTCGGAGGCGGAGGTCCGCTCCCGGAGGACCAGCGCCTGCGGCCAGTGCTGACCCTCGACGACGCTGAGGCGATCCGCCGTTATGCCTGGGCCATCGCCTACGTATCGCCTGAACGCTGGCAGTTCCAGAACGTCGAGGTGCGTTTCGGGAGCCGCTACAGCAACGACGCCTCGGTGGGCGGCGTCACTCACTACTACCCGGACGCCAACCACCACTTCGTGCAACGCGGCCGTTTCTTCACCGCCGGAGAGGAGCTTCACGATGCGCCGGTGGCCGTGATCGGGGTGGGTATCGCCGAGGCCCTCTTCCCCTACGTGGACCCTCTCGGTCACCAGATCTCGGTCAACGGGCGGCCGTTCCGCGTCATCGGGATCTTCGAGAAGAAAGGGGGGTTCCTCGACCAGGGCGGCAGCGACCAGCAGATGGTGGTCCCGATCGGTCAGTTCGACCGCATCTGGCCGAACTCCAAACGCGACTACGGCTGTGTCATCGCGACCGTTCCCAGGAAGCCCGAATGGCTGAACCTCGACATCGAGCAGGGAACCGCGATCCTCCGCGAGCGCAGGGGCCTGCGGTTCAACCAGCCCAACAACTTCGGGGTTCGCACCCCCGATCGCGCCATCCGCACGTTCCGCCAGATCACCGGGGGCGTGTCGGCCGCAATGATCGTCATCGCGGGGATCTCCCTCGTCATCGGCGGTGTGGGCGTGATGAATATCATGCTGATGAACGTCACGCAGCGGACGCGCGAGATCGGCGTCCGGCGCGCGCTCGGCGCTCGCCAGGGCGACATCCGTCAGCAGTTCGTCACCGAGGCAGTCACGCTCTCGCTGGTGGGCGGGATCACCGGGGTGGCGCTCGGGGTCGGCCTGGCCAAGCTGGTGGGGGCGGTGAGCCCGTTTGCGACCAGCCTCTCGCTCGGCGCCGTGGCGGCAGGCTTGACCGTGTCCGGGCTGGTGGGCTTCTTCTTCGGGACCTATCCGGCGATCAAGGCCTCGCGACTCGATCCCATCGAGGCGCTGCGCTACGAGTAGCTCAGCTGACCCGAGCGCCCGGGGTCGGCCCCAGGGTCATGTCCTCTTGCAGGTGGAGATCCCGAAAGGCAGGTATGCCGGGCACCAGCCGATCGCGGCAGTGACCAGTGGGACGATACCGATCAGGCCCCACCAGCTCTTGTAGATGATGCCCAGCCCGATGATGGCGACGCCCGCCACGATTCTGACGATCCTGTCCCCGCTGCCGATGTTCCGGATCATGGCCTTGCCTCCTCTGGTCCCCTCGACGGCATAGTAGCCGGTTCGGACCTCCTGGGTGATGCCATGCCGGCCTGTAGCGCCTCCCGCGTGCACCACGACGTTCCGCCGCGCCGGACCATTCCCCGTCCGCCGGAATCCGGCACCTGGCCCGATCGACGACAGCCGGAACGGCGCGGGCCATTGCGACACCGCCAGGAGGGACGAGATCGCCGCAGGGCGGGGGTCACGCCCCGCTCGGCGACGCGCCCCTGTCCAGACGCTCGGCCACGGCGAGCAGACGGATGAAGAGCTCGAGCTCCCCGGTGTCCGGCATGGCGGCATTGGGAACGATGACCAGACACGGGAGCTCGCCGGAGCGCAGCGTGAATGCCGTCTGGCCGCCGAACTCCATCTGGGCTGTTTCCACGGACCCGCCCGCGATGGCCCCGTCACCGAGCGACTCGAGGATCCGACGGTCGTCGAGAAGGCCGGCGAGCCCTCCGTGGGCGGCCAGCACGCCCACCTCTCCCGCCACGACCTCGAGAACCGCGGCGGCGCGCAAGCCACGCTGTGCGACCAGCCACTCGACCAGGGTACCCATCGCGTCGTTCTCGGGGGAGCTCCACCGGGCGAGCAACCAGACCAGACTGTCGTCCCTGATGATCGGGGCCACGTCACTGGTGGTCGCCGGCCCGTGGCTCTGGCCCGTCCCGGCATTGCCTTGCTGGCGAGCATGCGAGAGCTGCCCGCTGGCGGGGGAACTGGGCGGGAGGACCTGCGCCAGAACGGATGAGAACCGGATCGTGTCACCCCCCTTGAGCTCCGCCTCCTTGACCCTCTTCCCGTTGACGAACGTGCCGTTGGTGCTGCCCAGATCCAGGAGCACTACCCGTCCCCGCACGCAACTGACCATGGAGTGCTGCCTGGACACGTCTGTCGCGGCCAGGCGCACCGAGGACTGCGCGGCGGCACCGACGGTGAGCTCGCTTCCCTCGGTCAGGAGGAATCTCCGGTTGGTCCCGTCCAGGAGCACCAGCTCGAGCATCCCTAACCCTCCCCCGCGCTCAAGGGTCCGGTCACTCCCACCGGGTAGGCGCCCGCGGCCTCGAGTTCCCGCAGCGGCGCGGGAAGCGCGGCAAGCTGGCGGAGAGCGTACTCCCGCACCTCGCCGAGGTCCGGGGAGGATCGCAGGAGTCTCCCCTCGCGGATCCAGGGTTCCAGGAGGGGCTCCCACGCACCCTGGCCGGGCCCGTCGTCGGTCGCGCAGATCAGATCCTCGGCAAACGTGCCATCCGGCGCGCGCCGCCGCCAGACCTGCTTCGCTCCCGGCAGGGTCTCTTTCCCCTCGGACCTCTTCGCCACGCCGCGTCGCCCCCTGCCAGGCTCCTCCACGGCGACGAGCTTGTAGACCGCCTGCAGCGCAGGCGCGTCGGCCGAGGTGACCATCCTCGTCCCCACGCCGAACGCGTCGATGGGGGCCGCGACGGCCACCATCTCGGCCACTCGGTACTCGTCGAGGTCACCGCTGACGACGATCTTCACCTCATTTCTGCCGTGCTCATCGAGGATCCTCCGGCACCGCCGCGACAGCTCGACGAGGTCGCCGCTGTCGAGTCGGATGGCCACGAATCGCAGCTCGGGGTCGGCCGCGGCCCGGCTGACCGAGGCGACCGTGTCGAAGGTGTCGACCAGCAGCACGGTCCCGGTCGGGAAGGTCTCGGAGTAGACGCGGAAAGCCTCGGCCTCGTCGGAGAACGCGAGGATGAACGAGTGGGCCATGGTTCCCGACGCCGGGACGCCCAGGCGGCATGAGGCCCACACGTTCGACGAGCCGTTCAACCCGGCCAGGAAGGCCGACCGCGCCGCCCAGCATGCGGCCTGCGGACCGTGGGCACGCCGGGATCCGAAATCGATGACGCGATGGTCTCCCGCCGCGATCCTGACCCGAGCGGCTTTCGACGCGACCAGCGTGGAGTAGGAGATGGCGGAGAGCAGATAGGTCTCGACGAGCTGAGCCTGTTCGATGGGAGCCTCGACGCGCATGATCGGCTCGCCGGCGAAGACCACGGTGCCCTCGCGCACCGCCCACACGCTGCCCTCGAAGCGGAACTCCGCAAGCGCCTCGAAGAAGCTCTGGTCGAGCTCGCGGAGCGCGGGCAGCGCCCGAAGGGCGCTCACCTGGGCGGGTGGGAAGCGCAGACGAGTGAGGAAGGCGAGAGCAGGCTCGAGGCCGGCGGCGACGAGAAAGTTGCGCGCCGGAGGGAGGTCCCGAAACCACAGCTCGAAACAGCCGCGAACGCCCGCGCGGCGACGACGGTACGCCGCGAACATGGTGAGCTGGTAGAGGTCCGTCACGAGGCCGAGGTCATCCTCGGTGAGCAGGAGAGGGTCGGGTCGGTGCTCCATCACGAGCCTCCCGACGACCAGCCCACCGCTGACCGCTCACCACCCGGGGGCTTCTCTCCCGCCCCTGGCAACACCCGCACCTCCCGCGGCTCCTCCACGCACAGGGCGAACAGGAGCGGTGACGGCACCGCGGGACGGACCGTCCCTCGAGCCTCGACCCGCAGAGTCGTGCGCCCGTCCAACATCTAGACCAGCCGATGGGCGTTGGCGATCAACGTTCCCTTGCGGACCCGGTCCCGGAAACGCCGGGTCCCGGCCATGCTCAGCAGGGCCCGGAGCTTCTGCCCGCCGCGGGCGTACAGCGCCGGTAGCGCCGCCCGGATGAACCTGCCGAAGTCGGCGTCGTACGGGTAATACCAGGGCATGGCGCGATCCGATCCGAGGTCGGTCGCCAGGTACTTGATGTTGCACAGCTCCAGCAGGCCGAATCGCCCATGAGAGCGACCGATGCCGCTCTCCCGCAGCCCTCCCCAGGCACCCGTCGCCTCGGCGAACGCCACGGCGTGATCGTTGATCGTGACCACGCCCGCCTCGAGCTCCCGTTGGAAGCGGGCCGCGAGCGCCCTCGATCTGGTCCATCCCGACGCCGTCAGCCCGAAGCGGGACGCATTGGCGCGCGCGATCCCCTTCTCGAGCGTGGCCACGGGGACGACCGGCAACACGGGCCCGAACGTCTCCTCCCGCATGACGTCCATCTCTTCACGGACGTCGACGAGCACCGTTGGCGGGTAGAAGTTCCCCGGCCCGGCGGGCTGCTGGCCGCCGACCAGCGCCCGCGCGCCACCCCGGAGCGCCTCCTCGACGTGCCGCCGCACGACCTCGCGCTGCTCGGCCGTGGTCATCGGACCGATATCGGTCTCTGGGGCGAGCGGATCGCCGACCTTGAGCTCTCGCGTGAGCTCGACGATCCGCGCGAGCAGGGGCTCGAAGACGCCGGCTTCGACGTAGACGCGTTCCACCGAGGCGCAGGTCTGCCCGGTGTTCATGAACGCGCCCCAAACCAGCCCGCGTGCGGTGCGCTCGAGATCGGCGTCGGCAGCCACCACCGCCGCGTCCTTGCCTCCGAGCTCGAGCTGGACCGGCGCCAGCCGCGCCGCCGCACGTTGGGCGACGCGACAGCCGATCCCGACGGAGCCCGTGAACATGATCTTCGTCACGTCCTGGTGGTCGACGAGTGCGTCGGTCGCCCGACCGGGCAGAGCGAGAGTGTTGATCACTCCGGGAGGAAAGCCGGCGCGGCGGGCCATGTCCCCCAGCGCAAGACCGATCAGGACGGTCGCAGAGGCGGGCTTGAAGACCACCGTGTTTCCGGCGGCGACGGCAGCCGCCAGCTCGACGACCGGGATTCCGACCGGGTAGTTCCACGGCGTGATGATCCCGATCACGCCCAGCGGGTCGTAGCGATACCCGGCCTGCCAGTGGGCGAACAGGATCTGGAAAGGTCGCACCGACTCCGGGGCCAGGACTCGGTGAAGGCGGCGGGCCAGGAAGGAGAGCGCCTCGCAGGCCGGGAACAGGTCGACCAGGCGAGCCTCGGAGATCGGCTTGCCGCCCTCGCGGGCGACCAGACGGGCCAGCTCGTCCTCCTCGTCGACGATGATCCGCAGCCAGCGTGCGAGCAGCCGCTGGCGCTCCACCAGAGGGGTGGCGGACCACGCCGGGAAAGCGGCTCTTGCTGCGGCCACGGCAGACTGCAGGCCCTCGGAGTCGATCGCCGACACGGTGCCGAGGACCTCGCCGGTTGCCGGGCTCCGAGACACGATCTCGCCGGGACCGGCGACGTCGCGGTTGCCGATGATCGAGGTCGTCTGCATGACCGGTCGTCCGTCCTTGACGTGAGGCTACCACGCCGCCGGGGACCGAGGAAGAGACAGCCGCAGACCGCGGCGGGCTCCTCGCGCCGCTACAATGCCGGCATGGAGGCCAGCCCGTATCCCGTCCCCGTCCGGGTGCGCTATGCCGAGACCGATCAGATGGGCATCGCGCACCACGCGGTCTACCCGATCTGGTTCGAGGCGGCTCGCTCGGCGCTCGCCCGTGCCGTCGGACTGGCGTACGGCGAGTGGGAGCGGCGGGGCATCTACCTGATGCTCTCCGACCTCTCCTGCCGCTACCGCCGCCCGGCCCACTACGATGAGCTGGTGACCACGTGGGTGTGGGTCGCGGAGGTGGGCAGCCGCCGGGTGGTCTTTGCCTATCGGGTCACCGGGCCGGATGGCCAGCTCCTCGCCGAGGGTGAAACCCGCCACGTCACGGTCGATCGCGGGACGGGGCGACCGGTCGTCCTCCCGGACGAACTTCGGGAGTCACTCTTCCGGACGCCCGTCGGTGGGCCCGAGGGGTGACCCTCCGAAACGCTGCGTCACTCCTTCACCCCCGCTCTGTCTCCAGCCCGACCAGGGGCTTGAGCCGCTCGCGGAATGCCACCAGCCAGAGCAGCAAGGGCAGGGTGAAGGCCACCGGGAGGTCGAAGGAGTAGCGCAGGAACCCGTAGACGTTGCGCGCCAGATCCGAGTAGTTGGCGGTGCTCCACGGACCGAGCTGGAAGGCGTAGAGGTACTTCAGCTGCCACAGCAGCGCAAGCAGATGCGAGAGGCCGAGCACGGCCAGCGCCGCCAGCGCACGCCGCCACCCCCGGCCCCGCAGCGCCCCCGGCAGCGCGAGCGTGAGGGCGAGGAAGGGAACGAGGTTGAAGTGGATCTGTGCCAGCGAGATCCGCAGGTAGCCCGAGTCTGAGCGCAGATCGGTGCGGCCGAGGAGCGCGCCATCGCCGTCCCGCACGATCAATGCCGCCCGAGGAGGCGGCTCGAAGGTCCGCGCGACGGCCTGGGTCGCGGAGCAGAGAAGTTCGTTGTACACCGGCTTCAGGACCACCCAGACGGCGACCGCCGCCAGCAGCGCCAGCGGCAGGCGGCGCAGCAGGCGGGCGAGCTCAGTCGTGCGCCGCGAGCCCATACCGCTGCACCCACACCAGCCACAGCACGATGCCGAACAGCACGATGAGCGACTGCCAGACGAAAACGTGCGTGGTGTTGAACCAGGAAGGCTTAAGAACGCCGACGTAGAACAGCGACACCACCCGGACCACGTTGATCACCTGGATGGCCACGAATCCGCCCGCCACGCCGATCAGCTTGGCACGCCAGGGGGCAGGAAACGCGAGCACGCCGCACACGAAGATCAGCATTGCCTCGAGCCCGTTGCAGCCGTTGTAGATCGCGACGGAGAAGCGGGGCGAGGAGAGGATCGTGCCCCGGACCACGGCGCTCTCGCCGAACAGGTTGAGGACGACGCGCGCCTCCTGGGCCACGAACGTCGTGTAGGGACCGACCACGTGGTCATTGACGGGTCGCAGGGCGAGGACGAAGAAGCCAACCCCGAGGATGACGACGAAACGCAGGACGAAACGCCCCGCAGGCGTTGCGAGGAATGCCTTGACCCGATCCACCACGAGATTATCCCGGTCGTTCACCGGAGGGTCAAGTCGGCCGTATGACCGGGAAGTCAGCCACTCTGGCGTCTGGGACGGTCACCGGCCCTCTCGCGGCCTCGCCTCGCCTTCGCCGAATCAGGCACGAGTCTTGTACCATTCCACCCGAGATGCTGAACCTGTCGGCTGACCAGCCGGAGGAGAAGGCGCGCCAACCCGAGCATGAGTCGACCGGCCTGCTCGGGCTGGTGGACTACGCGGTGCCCGAGGTCAGCGAGCGCGTCGAGGCGGCCATCCGCGCCGAGCGGGAGCACGCCCTGGTCATGCTTGACCAGGCGATCTCCCCGCCGCCCCGGTCGATCCGCGACCGGCTCGTCGTGATCGGGCTGGTCGCCTCGGTCCTCTTCCACCTCGGCGTCATCCTTCTCCTCCCCCAGGGTGAGAAGCTCTACCGCGAGATCGCCGGCGTGCGCCCGCCCCCCGAGGAGAAGATCCCACCAGTCTACCTTTTCCCCTACCTCCAGCACGACAAGTCAGAGACCCCATCGAAGCGCCATTCGCCGCGCTCCGACCTCTCCCGCCGCGCTCACGGCGGCGAGGGTCAGCCCGATACCCGCCCGGGAAGCCGGGGCAACACGCCGGAGCCCCGGCTGGAACCTCCTCCCGGCCGCCCGGCAGCTGTCACTCCGCCTGCCGCACCGCGAGGAGGGGCAGAGGTGCCGCCGGCGGTGCAGTCGGACGAGAGCCAGACCGCTCAGGCAAGCAAGGTACCCGGGGGCGACGCCAACGGCGCGGACGCGGTCCTCCATGCCCGTCGATCCGGCGCCCAGGCCGCCCAACCGGTGCTCAGGGGACTCCCGGTCGTCGGCCGCCCGGGAGGACTTGGCGGCGGCGCGGTACCGGACCGGCGCGGGGGGCAGGTTGACCTCGGCCCGCTGTCGTTCGACACGGAGTGGTACGACTGGGGCGCCTACGCAGCCGAGATGCTGCGCCGCATCAAGTACCACTGGATGATCCCTGAGATCGCTCAGTTCGGAGTGCCGGGAGTGGTCCGGGTACGCTTCTACATCGAGCGCGACGGCCACGTCACCGGGGTGACGATCCTCAGCGAATCAGGCCACCCCTCGATGGATTTTGCCGCACGAGACGCAATTCTCAACGCGTCGCCGCTCCCACCCCTGCCCGCCGACCTGACCGGCGTGGACCACGAAGGCGTCACCATCGCCTTCTTCTACAACACCAAACCGCCCGAAACCTAGATGCTCCCGGCGGCCGGGTACCGATGTTCCCGACAGACTGCCAACCCATGCCGGGCCGCGAAGCCGCCAGGGCCGAGGCCCTGGGACGAGGCGGCCTGGCCAGCGGCCCGCGACCTACCTCGAGCAGGCCTGGACCACGCGCCGCAACGCGGCGCCGACATGCTCGCCGACCGGGGCGAGCTCGGCCTTGCCGATCACCGCCATCACGCCGTTTGGATTCATCGCCCGGACCACGGTCGTCCCGGCCTCGACCGATACCGTCACGTTGCACGGCAGCAGCACACCAACCTCGGGAGCAACCGTGAGCGCCTGGTGGGCCGAAGGCGGATGGCACGCTCCCAGGATCACGTACGGCGGCCACTCCACGCCCAGCTTGGCCTTCATGGTGGCCTGGACGTCGATCTCGGTGAGCACACCGAATCCCTCTTTGGCGAGCGCCTCGCGGGCACGGCCCACGGCCTCGGCGAAGCCGAGCGGCGACTTTGTCTCGAATGCGACGTCGGATTCCTTCACGACTCACCTCCTGCGACCCAGGGTTTGCGACCTGAAGGAATCCGGTGACGCGCCTTGCGCCTCGCGCAGATCCCATGTCTCGCATGCGGCGCCACCCGGGCACCGTCGATCACGACGCTCAGGAGAAGCCGCCGCTCCCGCAGGACGACGCGCTCGGAGCTCCGCACGGCATGGCACCGCCGGAGCCGCCCGCGACCGCACTTGCGAAGGTCGAGAACTGCTTGGTCACATCGCTGGCACCGCACTGGGGACAGACCAGGTCGCTGGCGTCGGCCCCGATCTTCTGGAGCACCTCGAACCGTTTCCCGCAGGCGCGGCAACTGTATTCGTACAACGGCATCATAACCTCCGGCGGCATCCACCGGCCGCTCCGGTCGTCACTTCCCGTGGCCCCCGCCGCTGTGCGGTGAACCAGGCTGCGCGACAACCGTCGGGCGATCCTATCCGCGGCACCCGGTCCACAACCTGTCCCAGACGTTCTCGGGTATCCCGGCCGGGTAGATCTCCTCGGTCGAGTACACCATCCCGCAGCTCCGGCACCGCCAGAGCAGCGCACCTCACGTCGGTACCGGCTGCACGCTCTTGCCGCAGCGGCGGCACGCGCCAGCCCCGTCCCGGTTCTCTTCAGGCTGTTCCATCGTGATTCTCCACCTCTCAGCTCGAGCCCTTCGGCGGCGCGGCTTCGGTGTCGTGGTCACCCTTGGCAGGATCGCCTTCTGTGACCGCGTTGCATGCCCCGTCACTGCGCCGACTGCCAGCCGGCGTAGGGACGGCTCACGTCGGCACGCCGAGGCGCGGCAAGATAACCCACTGGAGCAGCAGCCAAGCCGCGAGGACCCCCAGCATCCAGAGAGCGTCCGATCCCCCCACGTTCACCCCACCATGATCGCGGCGCGCCCCGCCTCGATCTCTTCCTTCTCGGCGTTCACCTGTCGCTCGAGTGAATCGCACACGGTCCGGCAGATGCTGAAGACGGTCGGATCCTCGATCCGGTAGTACACGTTCACGCCTTCGCGCCGGCACTCGACGAGGCCCACCCGCCGCAGGACCGAGAGGTGCTTCGACACGTTGGCCTGACTCCCGCCGACCTCGTCGAGGATATCGGTCACACAGTGTTCGCCCTCCTGGAGCACGTGGAGGATGCGCAGCCGCATCGGGTCCGCCATCGCCTTGAGCCGGTCGGCGATTCGTTCGAGGAGCTGTTCGGACGCTGGTCTCACGGTTCCGCCCCCAAGTAAATATAACCACTCAGTAATATACGACCATTCCTGCAAACGGTCAAGCGGAGGCGGCGGCTGCCGGCGTCGTGGGCTCACTGTGCGGTCCTCATCTCCAGACCGTCGCGGCCAGGCGGTACCGCCTCACATCGCCACCTCTTCGACGCCCCAGACCAGCATCTTCATGCGCTCGCCGCACTCGCCGCAGTAGACCTTCAGGTCCGCGACGAGTGGAGCGATGGCGTCGGCAGCGATGATCGTGAAGATGATGGCCGACGTTTTGGGAAAGGCCCGCGAGCCCAGCCGCGGGCCGGTGCTGCCGACCCCGAGGGCGCGCGAGACCTCCGTGTAGCCGACGACACCCGAGCGGTTGAGGAAGACCTCCAGCTGCTCCTTCTTGTCCTCTTCGACGATCAGCATGAGGAGCTTCATGTCCATCGCTCACTCCCGCACGCCGAGGGCGCGCAGTAGCGAGATCATCGGGCACCACTTGGTGAACGCGGACTGCAACAAGTTCAGCCCCACGAACCCGGTGAAGGCGAAGAACCATGGCTGGTGCAGGAAGTAGCCCAGCGCCACCGACACCAGCACGAACAACCCCGCGATTGCCCGCAAATACTCGTTGACCGTCATGCCAGCCTCCTCGTCGCGCGTACCCGCGCGTCAGTCTTGCTCCTCATGGGTCCCGATGATCTTCTCTACGCCCACGCTCTTGACGTACATGTAGTAGAGGAGCGGGATGATCACCAGCGTCAGGACGGTGGAGACCACCACGCCCGAGATCAGAGCGACCGCCAGACCCTGGAAAATCGGGTCGAGCAGGATCACCCCGCCGCCAACGACCAGCGCAGCCGCAGTCAGCGCGATAGGACGGAAGCGCACCGCTCCCGCCTTGATCACCGCGTTCTCCACCGTCTCGCCGGCCTCCAGCTCGAGGTTGATGAAATCCACGAGGAGGATCGAGTTACGCACGATGATGCCGGCCAGAGCAATGAACCCGATCATCGACGTGGCGGTGAAGAACACGCCGAAGAGACCGTGCGCCGGCAGGATGCCGATCAGCGTCAGGGGGATCGGCGCCATGATGATGAGCGGGGTCACGAACGAACGGAACCATCCGACGACCAACAGGTAGATCAGCACCAGCACCGCCGCGAACGCCACCCCCATGTCGCGGAACACCTCATAGGTGATGTGCCATTCACCGTCCCACTTGAGGGCGTAGCGCGTCGCGTCCTCGGGAAGGTGGGTCGACATGACCTTGATCGGCTGGCCGTCCGGGCCCTTGAGGGCGTCGATCCGGTGGGCCATGGCGAGGATTCCGTAGACCGGCGCCTCGGCGGCGCCAGCCATCTCGGCGACCACGTAGGTGACCGGGCGGAGGTTCTTGTGGTAGATGAACTGCTCCCGCACCGTCGGCGTGACGTGGACGAGTTCCTTGAGGGGCACGAGCTGGCCGCCCGCCCCCTGAACGGTGGTCGCCAACAGCCCGTCAAGCGACGACCGCTGGGAACGCTCGAGGCGGAGCACGAGCGGCACCGGCTCGCGGGCGTAGGGGTCGCGCAGCAACCCTGCCTCGGCGCCGTCGAGCGCAACCCGCAGCGTCCGTACCACGACCTCGGGGGTGATGCCGGACCGCATCGCCTTCTCGCGGTCCACCTCGACCTCGAGCTTTGCGGCCGGCGCTTCGACGAACCAGTCGACGTCCACGACACCTGGAGTGCTCTCGAAGATCGCCCGGACCTGCTTCGCGAGCTTGATCCGCTGGTCAAGGTCGGGGCCGTAGACCTCTGCCACCATTGTCGAGAGCACCGGCGGGCCGGGCGGCACCTCGGTCACCTTCACGTTGGCGCCGGTCCGCTCCGCGATCGGGGTCAGCCGCTCGCGCACCCGCTTGGCGAAGGGATGACTCGCCTCGCTGCGCTCCCCCTTGGGCAGCAAATTGACCTGGAGGTCCGCGACCAGCGGGCCAGAACGCAGGAAGTAGTGCCTGACCAGACCGTTGAAGTTGAACGGCGCCGACGTACCCACGTACACCTCGACGTCGCTCACCTCGGGGAAGGAGCGCACCACGCTGGCCAGCTCCCTGGCCGCGGCTGCCGTGCCTTCGAGGGTCGACCCCTCGGGCATGTCGATGACCACCTGGATCTCGCTCTTGTTGTCGTAAGGCAGCATCTTGACGATCACCACCTTGAGCGCCACCAGGCTCGCCGAGATCAGCAACAGCACCACGACGCCCCCGAGCAGCGCCCAGCGCCGCCACGCCTTTTCAAGGAGGGGACTGAACAGTCGCTGGTAGAAACGGTGCAGGCGCCCCTCGTCAGGTGTCTCGGCATCGGGATCGCCACCGCGGTGCTGGCCGTGCGCGTGCTCCTCGGCGTACTTGCGGAAGAGGCGGAAGGTCAGCCACGGCGACACCACGAACGCCACCAGGAGGGAGAACAGCATGGCGGCCGAGGCGTTGATCGGGATCGGCCGCATGTACGGTCCCATCAACCCCGAGACGAACGCCAGCGGGAGCAACGCCGCCACCACGGTGAACGTCGCCAGGATGGTCGGGTTGCCGACCTCGTCGACGGCGAAGAACGTCGCCTGGCGAGGCTCGCCCCAGCCCAGCTCGTAGTGGCGATGGATGTTCTCCACCACCACGATGGCGTCGTCGACGAGGATGCCGATCGCGAAGATGAGCGCGAACAGCGTGACGCGGTTCAGCGTGTAGCCGAACAGGTAGGACGACGCAAGCGTGAGCGCCAGGGTGGTCGGCACCGCCACCGCCACCACGACCGCCTCGCGCCGGCCGAGCGCGAAGGCCATCAGCAGTACGACGGAGAGGGTCGCCAGGCCCATGTGGAAGATCAGCTCGTTGGACTTTTCGTCGGCGGTGAAACCGTAGTCGCGGGTCTTCGTCACGTGCACATCGGAGGGAATGATCGGCCCGCGCATCGCGGCCATCCGGGCGTCGAGGTCGCGGACCAGTTCGACGGCGTTGGTGCCGGGCTTCTTCGCCACCGCGACCGTGACGGCGGGAACGTTGAGGCCGGCCGGCAGCTTCTTCTCGGCACCGGCTGCGCCGGCGACCATCCACACATACTGCGACGGTTCCTCCGGTCCGTCGGTCACGGCGGCCACGTCGCGCAGGAAGACCGGCGCCCCGTTGTACACGCCAATGACTGCGTTCCCGACCTCATCGGCAGTCCGGAACAGCGAGCCGACCTCGACTGACGTCTCGGTGTTGGCCGACGAGAACGTGCCGGCCGGCAGGCTCCAGTTGAGCCCGGACAGCGCCTGGTAGGCTTGCAGGATCGACACGTTGTGGCTGGCCAGCCGCTCGCGGTCGAAGCTGACGCGCACCACCCGACGCTCCCCGCCCAGGACCGTGATCTGCGCGACCCTCGGGTGGCGGGTCAGCTGGTTCTTGAGCTCGTCCGCGACCTGGCGCAGCTGCATGGGCGAGACGTCCTCGGACCACAGCGTGTAGGCCACTACCGGCACGTCGTCGATGCCGCGCGGGGCCACCACCGGGGGGAGTGCCCCGGGCGGCAGCGTCGGCATCAGCTCGGCGATCTTGGCGTGGACCCGGACCACCGCCTGGTCGGGGTCGGTCCCGACCAGGAAGCGGACAATGATCAACCCCCCCGAAGGTTGCGACGTGGAGTAGACGTACTCCACGTTGGGGATCTCGGAGATCGCCTTCTCCACCGGCGTGACCACTCGCCGCTCGACCTCCTGCGCGCTCGCGCCGGGCAGCGCCACGAACACGTCGATCATCGGTACCTTGATCTGCGGCTCCTCCTCGCGGGGGGTCACCATGATCGCGAACCCGCCGAGAAGGAGCGAGAAGACCACCAGCAAGGGAGTCAGCTTGGACTCGAGGAAGGCTCGCGCGATGCGTCCCGAAGCCCCGAGCGGGCGGCGGGTCATCTTGAGCCGCATCGCCTCGCGGCGCGTCTCCTCGACCGACGGCCTGAGCTTCTCGGTCACGGCCGCACCTCCACCGGTGCACCGTCCGCGGGGACGGCGGCGAGGCCGACCAGCACGTCCTCCCCACCGCTCAGACCGGCGAGGATCTCGACCAAGTCGTTGGGCATCGGCCCTCCCACCGACACGACACGGGAGCGGGCCTTGCCCTCGCCATCGCGCACCGCGACCATCGTCACCCCGCCCTGGCGCAGCAACGCCGCGCGCGGCACCGCTACGGCGGAGCGTTCACCGACCTGGACCCAGGCGCGTCCCGCGAGCCCCGTCGGCACCTCGGCTCCGCCCAGCTCGACCTTGACGGTGAAGCTGTGCGACATGGGATCCGAGCCGGGCGTCATCTCGATGATCTTCCCCGCGATCTCACCGCGACCGGGGAGCGCGTCGATCCGCGCCGGGATGACCATGCCAGGCTTGAGCCCTGTGACCGTCGCCACACTCTCGGGGACCGACAGCGCGAGCTTCACGCCGGTGGCCGACTCGACCATCACCAGCGGACGTCCCGGAGCAGCCAGGTCGCCGACTTCGACCAGCTTGGCCGCGACCCTTCCGGCAAAGGGGGAAACTACCCGCGATTCACGGGCCACCGAGGCCGCGGCTTCGACCGCGCCCCGTCCCTGCTCGACCGCGCCCTTGGCCTGCTCGTACTGCATGCGCGCCATGTCGAGCTCGAGCTCGGAGGCGGCGCCGTCGGCCGCCAGCGCCCTGAAACGCTCGTAGTTGCGCTCGGCCAGCGTGAGTGCCGCATCGGCTTGGGCGAGCGCACCCTTGGCTTGTCCCTCCTGCCCCTGGGCCGTCTGGGGATCGATCTCGACCAGGACCTGACCCGCCTTGACCGTGTCTCCGGCTCTGACGTGGACGGCCGTGACCGTCGCCATCACTCGCGACGACACCGCGGCGGTCCTGCCGGCTTCCACGCTGCCATAGAGCTCGACGCGCTGCGGCACCGAAGCCACCGCGGCCTTGGTTATGCCGGCCGAAACCGGCGCCAGAGAGGTCTGCTCGCCGGTGCCATGGCCGCCTCCGCACGAGGCCATTACGACGGCTGCGATTCCAATCACGCCAACCCAGTTCCTCATGACCTCCTCCACCTCATCCCTTCGTCCGGACCTCTGATCCGCGCTCACTGCAGCACGCTCTCGGGCGCCCGGCCCGACACCAACGCCAGCCGCAGCAGCGCTGCGTTGGCGTCGGCTCTGGCGGCCAGCTCCCGTGTCTCGGCCTCGCGCCTCGCCGTCGAGGCGTCGAGCAGATCGAGCATCTTCACGACCCCTTTGGCGAACCTCTCGCGGGTGATGCGCTCGGCCTCCTGGGCGGCGGCGAGCGCCTTCGCCGCGGTCTCCTGCCGCGCCGCCGCGGTGACCGTCTCCTCGTACGCCTGACGGACCTCGAGTCGGACGCCGTCGTCGAAGCGCAGAACGTCTTCCCGGCCGGCCTTGGCATCCCAGCGCGCTGCCGAAACAGCCGCCCTGTCCGAGCCCCCGGCAAACAGGTTGATACTGGCCTGGGCCATGATCGAGTACGAGTCGGCGCGCGTCCCGAACAGCTTGTCGTCGACCCAGTCCGCCCGTCCGACCACGCCGACCTTGGGCATGAATGCCGCGCGCCGCACGCTCTCCTCGAGCTCGCCGGCACGCAGCATTTGCCGAGCGGCCTGGAGATCCTGGCGCTTCTCGGCGGTCGCCAGCCAACCCTCGACCCCCTCCGTCAGACGGCTCGGCCGGGCCAGCGGTGCCAGGCTCCAGCTCGCCCCCTGGTCCACGCCGAGCCGGAAGGCGAGGTTTGCCGAGGCGATGCGGACACGTCCCTTCGCCTCCGTGAGCATGTCCTCCACATGCGAGAGCTCCACCTCGGCCCGGAGGAGGTCGGAACGGACAAGCATCCCCTGCTTCTCGTAGGCACGCGCGAGGTCCACGTGCGCCTCGACCGTGTCCCGCGCGTGCTTCAGGAGGGTCACGTACTCCTCGGCCTGCGAGAGCATCACGAATGCCTTCCCGGCCTCCCACGCGGCCTGGTTGGCTGCCCACAGGGCCGATCCGCTTGCCGAGTCCGCAGCCAGCTCCGCTTGGTGGATCTTGCCCGACAACTCCCCGCCCGTGTAAAGCGGAAGGCTCGCCTCGAGTCGCGTGATCGCCGTGTTCAGGGGCGCCGGGTTGTTCGGGTCGGAGCTCACGAAATCATTGAACGAAAACCGCTTCTGGTTCAGTTGCAGGGCGAAGGCGTCGGCCGGCGAGTTGGTCCGAATCCAGTTCTCCTCGAGCTTCAGGCCCGGCAGCCGGAAGCCCTTGGCTTGATCGAGCCGTGCCCGAGCGGCCTCGTGCCGTGATTGAGCCGCCGCCACCTCCCGCGCGTTCTGGCGGGCACGCGCCATCGCCTCGCGCAAGGTCAGCGGCTCCTCTCCCGTCGCGGCCGCAGCCGTGACGACGATCAGCAGGCTTGGCAGTACTCTGCGCATCACCCCTCCTCCATCGCTACATAGTTATATAATACTTCCAGCGCGTCGTCAAGCGCGGAAAGAAAAAGGGGCGCAACGCGCCCCCTGATCATCGTAACGCCTGTGCCCCGCTAGAGCCAGAAGACCAGGCCTACCCTCCCCTCGCCACTGCCGTAGAACCGGCCCTTGGAGAGCTGCCCGCCGATCACGGCACCCCATGTCGGCCCGAAACGGTGCTCGTAGGTCACGTGAAGTGCCCAGTTGTCGCCGTACAGCTGCGATTTCGTGAAGCCTTCTACCTCCACGCGCACCGACCCTGAGGCCACGGCACGCTTGACCAGCAGGCCGACCATCGCGACGTCGTCCTGTGACGCCGGCTCGCCGGGACGCTCGAGGATGCCCAGGCCACCGTACCCGTCGAACTCCCAGGGACCGCGCGCCAGGCCCCCGAACACGTGCATGAAGAAATCCGTGCGATTGGTGCCGAAGTCCTTGTTGGACGGCGTATTGGGAAGCTTCGCGCCGAACCGGACCCCATAGGCCCGATCGCGGCGGTCGTCCTGCCCGAGCAGGAACTTGCCCCAGACGGCGAAATCTCCTGGCCCGGAGCTTCCCTCAGCACCATGCTGCGGCGCAAAGGTCTTGTAGGCCATGCCGTCGACCGTCAACACCGCGTTGGACGCCGCCCCGTAGCTGATCGACAGATACGGCCCGTAGAGATCGCCCTCGAGGCCGCTCTTCAGCGAGCTGATGCTCGACTCGAAGAGACCGCCCAGGTCGATCCGGAAGTGATGGAGGGGCGGGACACTGAGATCCGGCGTGACGCTCAGCTGCCCCATCGACATCGCGGTGGCAGTTCCGGCGCCGAGAAGGCACAGTATTGCGAGAGGAACCCACGTCTGGCGCATCGCCAGGCCCTCCTGTCAGGTCCTCGCCATCCGGCCGTCTCCGCAAGCCCGGCGTGCGGCGGGCGAAAGCGTCAGATGGGCCCTGGATTGCCCGTGGTCTAGGCCCCTGGCTGGCTGGGAGTCTCGGCGGACGCCGCGGCAGGCCTCTTCCGCTTGCGCTCCTTCTTGGTCTCCGCCGATTCCGCCTTGCCCTGCGCTTCCGGCAACTTGTAGTCGACGAACTCGAGGATGGCGAGCTCGGCGCCGTCCCCGCGACGTGGGCCGAGTTTCACGATGCGCGTGTACCCGCCGGGCCGGGCGGTGAACCTGGGGGCGATCTCGCTGAACAGGCGCTTGACCAGATCACGGTCGGTCAGCCAGCGACCGACGAGCCGCCGGGCGTGCACGGACTCGCTCGCCCGCGCCATGGTCACCATCTTCTCAGCGATCGGCCGCAGCTCCTTGGCCTTCGGCAGCGTGGTGATGATCCGCTCGTGGGTCACGAGCGACTTGAGCTGGTTGCGGAAGAGTGCCCGTCGGTGTTCCGAGACCCTTCCCAGCTTGCGTCCGGACTTGTTGTGTCGCATCGTTCCACTCCCTTACGAGCGGGGCAGGTCGAACCGCATCCCGAGCGATAGCCCCAAGGACTCGAGCTGGCCCTTGACCTCGGCCAAGGCGGTCTTGCCAAAGCCCTTCTGATCGAGAAGCTTCTCCTCGGAGCAGGAGACCAGGTCGCGCACCCGGAACACGCCGGCGTTGTGCAGCATGTTGCGTGTCCGCCCGGTGAGCTCGAGCCCCTCGATCTCCATCTCCAGCACGCTCTCTGCCTGCTGGTCACGGATCGGTGCCGCCTCGGCCTGGAGGCCCGAGAAGATCGGCAGGTGGTCGCCCAGCAAGGCAGCCGCCTCGGCCACGGCTACGGCCGGCGGGATGGCGCCGTTGGTCCAGACCTCGAGAATGAGCTTTTCGTAGTCGGTGGCCTGTCCGACGCGGGCAGGCTCGATCCGGTAGTTGGCGCGCCGAACCGGTGAAAAGGCAGCATCCAGGTAGATGTACCCCACACCCAAGTCGCGGGCGGCGTGCTCGTCGGCCGGGGCGTAGCCACGCCCCCGCTCGATGACGAGTTCCGCCTCGATGGCGCCGTCCTCGGACAGCGTGGCCAGATAGACCTCGGGGTCGACGATCTCGAGCTCCGAGCTCCCCTTGATCGCCGAGGCCTTGAGCGTTCCCGCCTTTGCTGCGCGCAGAGTCGCCGTCAAGGTCTGGATCCCCTGCAGGCGCATCGGCACCCGCTTGAGGTTGAGGATCAGGTCGGTGACATCCTCGATCACACCGGGGATCGAGTCGTACTCATGGTCGACGCCGGCAAACCGGACCGCGGTGACCGCGCTTCCCTCGATGGAGGACAGCAGGATGCGCCGGAAGGCGTTCCCCAGCGTGACGCCCCAGCCGCGCTCGAACGGCTGTGCAGTGAAGACGCCGTGGTTTCCGCTGGAGCGCTCCGCATCCATGAGCACCGCTTGTGGTCGGTGCAGCTCGAGTTCTCTCATGTACGACCTCCTCACCGCGAGTACAGTTCGACGATCAGCTGCTCCTGGATGGGCAACCGGATGTCTTCGCGAGTGGGCAACGCGACGACCTTGCCGCGGAAGTTCTCGGCGTCCAGCTCCAGCCAGGGTGGTACGCCGCGCCCCTGGGCGGTGTCGAGCGCCTCGGTGACGAATGGGTTGGCGCGCAGCTTGTCGGCGAGCTGAATCTCCATCCCCGCCTTGACCTCGAAAGAGGGCACATCGACCCGGCGGCCGTTGACCTTCACGTGCCCGTGCCGAACGAGCTGCCGCGCCTGCGAGCGTGACGACGCGAAGCCCAGCGAGTACACCACGTTGTCGAGCCGCAGCTCGAGCAGCCGGAGCAGGTTCTCGCCGGTCACGCCACGCTGGCGGTTCGCCTCGGCGAAGTACCGGCGGAACTGGGCCTCGAGCACTCCGTAAACGCGGCGCGCCTTCTGCTTCTCTCGCAGCTGCAGGCCGTAGGGCTGCAGCTTGTTGCGGCGCTTCCCATGCTGCCCGGGAGCGTACGCGCGCCTCTCGACCGCGCACTTCTCCTTGAAGCACCGCTCCCCCTTGAGGAACAGTTTCATGCCTTCGCGACGGCAAAGCCGACAAACCGGCCCACAATAGCGTGCCACTCCTGCCTCCTCTTAGACCCTGCGCCGCTTCGGCGGCCGACAGCCGTTATGCGGGATGGGGGTGACATCCTTGATGCTCTTGATCTCCAACCCCGACGCCGCCAGGGCTCGGATGGCGGACTCGCGCCCCGCGCCCGGCCCCTTGATCTCGACGTCGACCGTGCGAACGCCGTGCTCCTGGGCCTGCTCCGCGGCGTTGCGGGCCGCCAACTGCGCGGCGTAGGGCGTGCCTTTGCGGGAGCCCTTGTAGCCGATCCGGCCTGCCGAGCTCCAGCAGATCGCACCGCCCGTGAGGTCGGTGAACGTCACGATGGTGTTGTTGAAGGTCGCCTGGATGTGGGCGACAGCGTGCGGAACGCTCTTACGCTCCCGCCTCCGGGTGCCCTTCTTCGCGGTCTTGGTTGCCTTCGCCATGCTCGTGCCTCACTCGTCCTACTTCTTCGTCGCCTTCTTCTTCTTCGCCACCGTGGCGCGCCGCGGGCCCTTGCGGGTGCGTGCGTTGGTATGGGTACGCTGACCTCTCACCGGTAGCCCGCGCCGGTGGCGGACGCCGCGGTAGCAGCCGATCTCCATCAGTCGCTTGATGTTCATGGCGACGTCCTTGCGGAGGTCACCCTCCACCTTGACCTCTTCGTCCTGGATGATGCGGGCGATGCGCCGCACCTCGTCCTCAGACAGGTCCTTGACCCGAGTGGCCTGGTCGACCTTGGCTCTCTCCAGGATCTGGCCCGCTAGCGAGCGGCCAATGCCGTAGATGTACGTGAGCCCGATCGCAACGTGCTTGTTCGGGGGAAGATCAACGCCTACGATTCTCGCCACGGCACTACCTCCTCGTCAGCCTTGCCGCTGCTTGTGCTTGGGGTTCTCGCAGATCACGCGGACCACCCCGCGGCGCACAACGATCTTGCACTTGCTGCAAATCTTCCGGACTGAGGAACGAACCTTCATGACCTCGTCTCCTTACCGCCCACTGCCCTCGACTCCTGCCGGGCGATGCCGCTGCCCGCTGTGACGCCGAACTGGACTACGGCTCGCCATCACTTGTACCGGTACACGATCCGCCCACGGGTCAAGTCGTACGGCGACAGCTCGACCAGGACCTTGTCCCCCGGCAGGATGCGGATGAAGTGCTTGCGCATCTTGCCGGAGATGTGAGCGAGCACCTCGTGCCCGTTCTCCAGCTCCACCCGAAAGACGGCGTTCGGGAGAGACTCAACCACGGTGGCCATGACCTCGATGGCCTCCTCTTTCGCCATACCCGCTCCCTACCTGCCCACACCGAGAACCCGGGGGCCGTCCGCCGTCACGGCCACCGAGTACTCAAAATGGGCAGAAAGTCTACCGTCTTCGGTCCGCGCTGTCCAGCCGTCGTCGTCGATCACCACGTCTGGGCCACCCTGGTTGATCATGGGTTCGATGGCCAGGACCAGCCCGGGACGCAGTTCCGGACCCCGCCCGGCGGGCCCGAAGTTGTACACCTGCGGGTCCTCGTGCAGGGCCCTCCCAATGCCGTGGCCGACGAACTCCCGCACGACGGAGAAACCGGACCCCTCGGCGTGTCGCTGGATCGCGTCCCCGACATCCGAGAGCCTCTTGCCCGGCCGCATGACCGCGACCGCCATCTCGAGGCACTCGCGCGTCACGGTGAGCAGGCGAAGCGCCTCCGGGGCGACCTCACCGATCGGCACGGTGATCGCCGCATCACCGTAGTAACCCTCCCAGATCGCGCCGCAGTCGAGTGAAAGGACATCGCCATCCTTCGGCCGGCACGTCCGGGAAGGGATCCCGTGGACGATCACGTCGTTCACCGAGGTGCACAGGGTGGCCGGGTAGCCTCGGTATCCCTTGAAGGCGGGCCTGGCTCCCTGTGACCGGATGTACTCCTCGGCGATGGCATCCAGGTCGGCCGTAGATACCCCAGGCTTGGCGGCCTCGGCGACCACGTGGAGCGTCTCGTGCACCACGGCATTGGCCCGGTGCATGGTGTCCAGCTCGGCGGCGGACTTCAGCACGATCACTTCCTCACGCCTCGCATCGCATCGCGGATCCGGCCCGCCACCTCGTCGGGAGATCCGGTGCCCGCCACCTCCCGCAGGATGTTCCGGCCGCGGTACAGGCCCAGGAGCGGTGCCGTGGTCTCGTGGTAGACCCGCAGTCGCTCCCGCACGACCTCTTCCCGGTCGTCCTCGCGCCGAGTCAACTCCGCGCCACACCCGTCGCAGACGTTCGCCACTCTGGACGGTTGATCGTCGACGTGGTAGACCGCCCCGCACGACGGGCACGAGCGCCGGCCGTCCATGCGGGCGACGAGCATGTCGTCGGGAACCGCAAGGAACATCACGACGTCCACCCGCCGATTGAGTTCCGCCAACAGTCCGTCGAGGAGCTGCGCTTGAGCGACGGTCCGCGGGTAGCCATCGTACACGCAGCCGAGCCCGGCCTGCTGAGAGTGGAGCCTGAGCAGCAGGATCCGAGCCACCAGCTCGTCGGGAACCAGCTTGCCGCGGTTCATGAAGTCCTTCACCTCGCCACCGAGAGCGGTGCAGCGCGCGACCTCGTCGCGAAGCAGGTCGCCGGTGGAGAGGTGGAGCAGGTCGAACGCGGACCCGATCCGTTTCGCCTGGGTTCCCTTCCCGGCACCGGGAGCGCCGAGAAGCACGAGGTCGAGGGCGCGCGTCACCATCTCGCACTCACCTCCGGCCTCGAACTCTCCGGCCCTTGACGAAGCCGTCGTAGTGCCGCATCACCATCTGGGCCTCGATCTGCTGCACCGTGTCCATGGCGACGCCGACAACGATAAGCAGCGACGTGCCTCCGAAGTAGAACTTCACCCCCAACCCCTCGGTGAACCACCTGGGCAGCGCGGCATCGAGCGCGGCGCCGATGAAGGGGATGGTGGCCACCTTGAATCCGGTGATCAGGATCTCGGGCAGGATGGCGACCAGAGACAGGTAGATCGCACCGACCAGCGTGATCCGTGTCAGGATCGTGTCGATGAACTCGGCGGTCCGCTGTCCAGGCCGGATGCCTGGCACGAAGCCGCCGTACTTGCGCATGTTCTCCGCGGTGTCCTGCGGGTTGAAGATGATCGAGGTGTAGAAGTAGCAGAAGAACACGATCGAGATCAGGTAGACCAGGTTGTAGAGCGGCTCGCCATAGCCGAGCGCTCGGGTGATCGACTTGATGATCGGCGAGTCGATCATCTGCGCGATGGTCTGCGGGAACGACAGGATCGAGGCCGCGAAGATCACCGGGATCACGCCACCGGTGTTCAGGCGCAACGGCAGGTAGGTGCTCTGCCCGCCGTAGATTCGCCGGCCAACTACCCGCTTGGCGTACTGGACCGGGATGCGTCGCTGCGCTCGCTCCATCAACACGATGGCTCCCACGACGGCGACTGCGAAGATCACGAAGATGATCACCGTGAAGATGGACATCGCCCCGGTGCGGACATCCTCGATGGTACTGAGGATCGCGCGCGGGAGGCCAACCACGATACCGGCGAAGATGATCAGGGAGATGCCGTTCCCGACGCCCCGCTCGGTGATCTGCTCGCCCAGCCACATCACGAACGCGGTGCCCGTCGTCAGCGTGAGCACCGTCAGCAGGCGGAAACCCCACCCCGGGTGCGGCACCAGCGGGGCACCGCCCGGTGCAGTGGTCCTCTCCAAGAAGAAGGAGATCCCCAGCGACTGGATGATCGACAGTGCAACGGTCCCGTAGCGTGTGTACTGCGTGATCTTCTTGCGGCCCAGGTCGCCCTCTTTGGAGAGCTTCTCCAGGTAGGGCCACACCACCGTAAGCAGCTGAAGGATGATCGACGCCGAGATGTAGGGCATGATGCCGAGCGCGAAGACCGTCATGCGCCCGAGCGCCCCTCCGGAGAACAGGTTGAGGAAGCCGAGGATTGTCCCCTGCGCCGCCCGCGTGAACTCCTCGATGGCCGCAGGGTCGACGCCCGGAGTCGGGATGAACGCCCCCAGCCGGTAGACCGCCAGCAGGCCGAACGTGAACAGCACCCGCTTGCGGAGGTCCGGGATCGCGAAGATATTGCGCAGGCTCTCGATCATCGCGAGATCACCTCACACTGTCCACCCGCCGCCTGGATCACCTCTTCCGCCTTGCGAGAGAACTTGTGCGCCCTCACCACCAGCTTGCGCGAAAGGGTGCCGTCGCCCAGCACCTTGACGCCGTCGCGTAGCTTCGAGATGACCCCTTCGGCGAGGAGCAACTCCGGGGTGATCTCGCTGCCGGCCGGAAAGCGCTCGAGCTGACCCACGTTGATCACCGAGTACTCGGTGCGGAAGATGTTGGTGAAACCCCGCTTGGGCAGGCGGCGGACGAGCGGCATCTGGCCGCCCTCGAAGTTGCGCCGCTGCTTGGTGCCCGAACGGGAACCTTGGCCCTTGTGGCCGCGCCCCGCCGTCTTCCCGTTACCGGACCCGGGCCCGCGGCCGACCCGCTTGCGGTCCTTCCTGGAGCCGGCCTTCGGCTGGAGGGTGTGGAGTTCCATGGCTACTCCCCTGCGGGTTCGACCCGCACCATGTGGGCGACCTTGGCGATCATCCCGCGCGTGTAGGGATTGTCCGGGAGGACGACGGACGAACCGATCCGCCGGAGGCCCAGACCATCAGTCAGAACCTTTCGCACCCGGTCCTGGTTGCCGGCCTGGCTCCCGACCTGGGTGATCCGGAGCTTGGCGTGTACCGCCTTCTTGCGCGTCATCATACCTGCACCTCGGGCAGCGGACCGGCCACCGGCTCGTTGTCCTCGACGGCCTCGGTCTCGGCCGCGTTGCGCAGCTGAGCGACCTCATCCGGCGTGGTCAGCTGCTCCAGCGCCTGAAAGGTCGCACGCACGAGGTTATGGGGATTGGTCGTGCCGAGCGACTTGGTCAGGATGTCGGCGATCCCCGCGGCCTCGGCAATCGCTCGAACCGCACCACCGGCGATCACCCCGGTCCCCGGAGAGGCGGGGCGCAGCAGGACCCGCCCTGCACCGAAGTGGCCGATCACCTCGTGTGGAATCGAGGTGCCCTGCCGGCGGATCGAAACCATCGCGCGTTTCGCGGCCTCGGTGGCCTTGCGGATGGCCGCGGGGACCTCCCGCGCCTTGCCGGTTCCGAACCCGACCTTGCCGTTGCCGTCGCCGACGACGACCAGGGCCGAGAAGGAGAAGTTCTTGCCGCCCTTCACGACCTTGGTGACGCGGTTGATGTTGACCACGTGATCGATGAACTGGGATTCGCGCTCTTCCATCTCTCGCCCCTAAAACTTCAGACCCGCTTCACGGGCCGCGTCCGCCAGCTCCTTCACTACCCCGTGGTAGCGGAAGCCGGCACGATCGAACACCACAGTCGTGATGCCCTTGTCCTTCGCGCGGGTCGCGATGCTCTGGCCGATGGCCTTCCCGGCGGCCTTGTTGCCGCCGTGCTTGAGGCCTTCGCGCAACGCCTTCTCCCGGGTGGAAGCGGCGACCAACGTGGTGCCGTGCACATCGTCCACGAGCTGGGCGTAGACATGGTTCAACGAGCGGAACACCACCAGCCGGGGGCGGTCGGAGGTGCCCTGAACCACCTTGCGAATCCGCATGTGGATCCGTTGCCTCGTCTGCTTGCGGTCCTTCAGCTTCGCCATGAGCTACGCTCCCGCCTTTCCGGCCTTGAGTTTGAGGACCTCGTCGGCATACTTCACGCCCTTGCCTTTGTACGGGTCGGGGGGTCGGAGGGCGCGGATCTCGGCCGCGACCTGACCCACCTTCTGCTTGTCGATCCCCTCGATCGTGAGCCGGTTGGCCTTCGCGTCGTAGCTCACGGCCACCCCCTCCGGGACCTTGTAGGTCACCGGGTGGGAGAAGCCGAGAGCGAGGCCGAGCTCCCGTGGATTCTTGACCTCGGCCTTGTAGCCGACACCCACGATGTCCAGCTCCTTCTTGAAGCCGCTGGTCACACCCGCAACGGCGTTGGCCAGCAGGGCACGGGTAAGGCCGTGGAGCGCCCGCACCGGCCCCTCGTCGCCGTCGCGACGAACCTGGACCTGCCCCTCATCGACGGTGACGGTGATCCCGGTGGGAACCGGTTGCAGCAAGGCGCCCTTCGGTCCCTTCACCTGGACGACTCCGTTCCCCACGTGGACCTGGACTCCCGCGGGGATCGGAATGGGGTTCTTTCCAATCCGAGACATGGCAACCTCCCTACCAGACGCGGCACATGACTTCGCCACCGAGCCTCTGCTCGCGTGCCCTGGCGTCGGTCATGAGCCCCTTGGAGGTCGAGACGACCGCGATTCCGATCCCGGCCCGCACCGTGGGCAGCTTGTCGACGCCCCGGTAGACGCGGCGCCCGGCGCGCGACACGCGCTCCAGGCCGCGGATGATCGGCTCGCCCTCGGCCGAATATCGCAGGTAGAGGCGGATGGTCGGCTGTGCCCCCTCCTCGATCATCTTGAAGGTACGGATGAAGCCCTCCTCCTGGAGGATCTTCGCCAGCTCCAGCTTGATTCTGGACGCCGGCACGTCGCACCGGTCTTTGCCCGCCTGAGCAGCATTCCGAAGGCGGGTGAGGAAGTCCGCGATCGGGTCAGTCATCGTCATGGCGCCCTCCCCCTACCAACTGGCCTTGGTCACGCCCGGCAGGTAGCCCTCGAGGGCGAGCTTCCGGAAGCAAAGGCGGCACAGCTCGAACTTCCGCATGTATGCACGAGGACGCCCGCACAGCTTGCAGCGGTTGCGGTGCCGCACGTGGAACTTCGGCGTCCGGCGGGTCTTGGCAACGTGACACAGTCTAGCCACAGCGTCCTCCTAGCTCTTCGCAAACGGAAAACCCAGTTCCTGAAGCAGGAAGCGGGCCTGGTCGTCGGTCCTGGCGGTGGTCACGACCGTGATGTTCATCCCCTTCGGGAACTCCACCTTCGTGTAGTCGATCTCCGGGAAGATCAAGTGGTCCCTGACGCCCATCGTGTAGTTGCCCCGACCATCGAAGCCCTTCGCCGACAGGCCGCGGAAGTCACGGACACGGGGTAGAGCGATGTTGATCAGCCGGTCGAGGAACTCGAACATCCGCTCGCGCCGCAGCGTCACCGCGCAGCCGATCTGCATGCCCACGCGCAGCTTGAACTGGGCGATCGACTTGCGGGCCTTACGCACGACCGGCTTCTGGCCGGCGATGGCGGTGAGTTCCTCGACGGCCTGGTCGAGGATCTTGGCGTTGCGGGACGCTTCGCCCGTCCCGATGTTGCACACCACCTTGGTGATGCGCGGGATCGCCATCGGATTGGAGATCCCGAACTCCTTCTTGAGCTTCGGGACAACATCCTGCTCGTATTTCTCCTGTAAGCGCGCCACCGTACCCTCCTTTCACCTACTGGTCGAGAATCGCGCCGTCCGTCTTGGAGTACCGCACTCGGCGGCCGTCCTCGAGGGACTTGTGACCGACCCGGGTGGGAAGTCCGGCGTCGGGAGAGATCAGCATCACGTTCGAGATGTGGAGTGGGGCCTCCCGCTGCACGATGCCACCGGCCACTCCTCCGCCCGGGTTGGGCTTGGTGTGCCGCTTGATCATGTTGACGTGCTCCACCACGACTCGACTCGAGGACCGGTCCACCCGCAGGACCTTGCCCTTCTTGCCCTTGTCCCTGCCGGCGATGACCACCACCTGGTCGCCCTTCTTGATCTTCACGCCCGTCATCGCCGCCTCCTAAAGCACTTCCGGCGCGAGCGAGACGATCTTCATGAACCGGCGCTCGCGCAGCTCCCGGGCCACGGGACCGAAGACGCGCGTCCCGATCGGCTCCCGCTGGTTGTTGATCAGCACCGCAGCGTTGTCGTCGAACCTGATGTAGGAGCCGTCGCGCCGGCGGTACGACCGCCTCGTGCGGACGATGACGGCCCGGACCACGGTGCCCTTCTTGACCTGAGACTCCGGCGCTGCTTCCTTGACCGCACACACGACGACGTCGCCCAACCGGGCGTATCGCCCGGCCGTGGAGCCGCCCAGCTGCCGGATCGCCATCACCTTCTTGGCCCCGGAGTTGTCGGCCACGGTCAGCATGGTTCGCATCTGGATCATGGCCGCCTCCTCACGAAACCCGCTCGATCACGCGGACGACCCGCCACCGCTTGTGGCGCGACAGAGGGCGGCACTCCATGATCTCCACCTTGTCGCCGACCTTGCACGCGTTGCCCTCGTCGTGGGCCATGAACGTGTTCGAGCGCTGCACGAAGCGATGGTAGAGGTCGTGCATCACGACGCTGTCCACGCGCACGACCACCGTCTTGTTGGCACTCGATGCCACCGTCCCGACCTTGAGGGTCTTCCTCGTCTTCGTCGCGTTTTCCATGGCCTACTCCGCTTCCTTGAGGCGCTGGGCGAGGATGGTCTGCACCCGCGCGATGTCCTTGCGCACGAGACGAATCTTCACGGGGTTCTCGATCTGCCCCGTCGCCTTCTGGAAGCGCAGCTTGAAGAGCTGCTCGCGGAGATCGCTCTCCGAGCGGCGCAGTTCCTCGATCGACTTGTCTCGGAGCTCCCGCGCTTTCATCGTACCTGCCCCCGTGCCACGAACCGCGTCCTGATCGGCAGCTTGTGAGCCGCGAGACGCATCGCCTCACGCGCCACCTCTTCCGGCACGCCTTCCATCTCGTAGAGGATGCGTGCCGGCTTGACGACGCACACCCACTCCTCAGGTGCGCCTTTGCCCTTGCCCATGCGGGTCTCTGCCGGCTTCTTGGTGATCGGCTTGTCCGGGAAGAGGCGGATCCAGATCTTCCCGCCCCTCTTGACGTGCCTGGTCATGGCGATACGCGCCGCCTCGATCTGGCGCGCGGTCACCCACCCGGTCTCCATCGCCTGCAGGCCGTAGTCTCCGAACGAGAGCTCGCCGCCGCGGAGGGCAAGGCCCCGCCTACGCCCGCGCTGCTGCTTACGAAACTTGACCTTCTTCGGCATCAACATAGCAGCACCTCGCCGTCAGATCGAACGCCGATGGGCCTTCGACCGATGCAACTCGCCCTTGTAGATCCACACCTTGACGCCGATGGCCCCATAGGTCGTGAAGGCCTCGGCGAATCCGTACTCGATATCCGCCTTGAGCGTGTGGAGCGGGAGGCGCCCCTCCTGGTACCACTCCGAGCGTGCGATCTCCGCCCCGTTGAGGCGCCCAGAACAGCGGATTTTGACGCCTTGGGCGCCAAAACGCAAGGCGTTCTCCATCGCCCGCCGCATCGCCCGGCGGAACGTCACGCGGCGCACCAACTGCGACGCGATCGACTCCGCGATGAGCTGCGCCTCGATCTCCGGCCGCTGGATCTCCTGGATGTTGATGTGGATGTCCTGGCCGTAGACGGCCCGCAGCTCGGCGCCGAGCTTGTCGACCTCGGCCCCCTTGCGGCCGATGATGATGCCGGGCCGAGCCGAGAAGATGTTCACCCGGATCTTGTTCGCCGTCCTCTCGATGTCGATCTCCGCGACACCGGCGTGCGCGAGGCGACCCTTGAGGGCCTTCCGGAGGCGCAGGTCCTGGTGAAGGAGCTTGGCGTAGTCCTTCTCGGCGTACCAGCGCGATCGCCAGGTCTTGTTGTACCCGAGGCGAAAACCGTACGGATGCGTCTTCTGACCCACTTCAGCCTCCTACTCTTCCCGCTCGCCGATCTGGACGGTCACGTGGCAGTACTTGTGCAGCCGAGGGGACTGCCGCCCCATCGACGCCGCCCGGAACCGCTTGAGGGTCGGCCCCTGGTCCACCTGGATGGTTCTCACCACGAGCTTGCCCGAATCGATTCCCGGCGACTTCTGCTCCATGTTGGCCACGGCGGAGCGGACCAGCTTCTCGAGGTCACGGGCACAGCGCTTGTGGGTGAGGTGCAGGATTGCCAGGGCCCTGACCACGCCGCGGCCGCGCACCGTGTCGGCCACCAGCCGCACCTTCTGGGCGGAACCCTTGTAGAAACGGAGTCGTGCTTGCGCCTGCATGTCGCCTCCTTAGTGGGCAGCGCCCTTCTCTTTCTTCGTTCCCGAGTGCCCACGGAAGGTGCGCGTGATCGCGAACTCACCCAGCTTGTGCCCGACCATGTTCTCGCTGATGAACACGGGCACGAACTTCTGGCCGTTGTGAACTGCAATGGTGTGCCCGACCATCTCTGGCACGATGGTCGACCGCCGCGACCAGGTCTTGACCACCTTGCGCTCCCGCGTGTCGTTGAGCTGCTGCACCTTCCGCATCAGGTGGTCATCGGTGAAGGGTCCCTTGTGAACCGAGCGAGCCATTGCAGCCTCCCCTACTTCCGCCGCTTGACGATGAAGCGATCCGTCCGCTTGTTCTGGCGCGTCTTGAAACCCTTGGTGGGCTGGCCCCAGGGGCTGACCGGATGGCGGCCGCCCTTGGTCTTGCCCTCGCCGCCACCATGGGGGTGATCGACAGGGTTCATCGCGGTGCCGCGCACGTGGGGTCGCTTCCCGAGCCAGCGGGTCCGGCCCGCCTTGCCGATCGCCACGTTGCCGTGATCCACGTTGCCCACTTGGCCGATCGTGGCCCAGCACGCCGCCAGCACGTAGCGCATCTCCCCGGACGGCAGCCGGAGCGTCACGTACTTGCCTTCCTTCGCCATGAGCTGGGCCGAGGCTCCCGCCGAGCGCGCGAGCTGGCCGCCGTGGCCGGGCCTGAGCTCCACGTTGTGGACCATGGCGCCCAGAGGGATGTTCTTGAGTGGAAGCGCGTTGCCGGGCAGGATGTCGGCCTTGTCGGCGGCGATCACGGTCCGCCCCACCTCGAGCCCCACCGGCGCCAGGATGTAGCGCTTCTCGCCGTCCGCGTAGTGGAGCAGGGCGATGTGGGCCGAGCGGTTGGGGTCGTACTGGATGCTGGCGACCTTGGCCGGAATCTCGCGCTTGTCCCGCCGGAAGTCGATGATCCGGTACAGGCGACGGTGACCGCCGCCCCTGAACCGCATGGTCTCGTGCCCCTCGTTGTTGCGGCCGCCGCTCTTACGCAGGCCCACGGTGAGCGACTTCTCGGGCCTGGACTCGGTGATCTCGGCGTAGTCCAGCCGGGTCATGAAGCGGATCCCCGGAGATGTCGGTCGGTACGACTTGAGTGCCATCACGCGCCCCCTTACACCTGGTCGAAGAATTCGACCGTCTTCTCGCCGGCCGCCAGGCGCACGTAGGCCTTTCGCCAGTCTGGTCTCTGCCCGGTGTAACGCCCGAAACGCCGCTGTTTCCCGGTCATGTTCAGGACCCGGACGTCGATCACCTTGACGCCGAACAAGGCCTCGACCGCGTGACGGATCTCGATCTTGTTGGCGTCGCGGGCCACCTGGAAGCACACCGTGTTGGTGGATTCCTTGGCGTCCGCGGTCTTCTCGGTCACGACCGGCCGGAGAACGATCTCACGCGGGTCTTTCATGATGACAACACCTCCACCAGGGCCTGCAGCGCGCGACGCGAGAAGACGACCCGCTTGGCGCCGAGGACCTGGTACACGTGGACGTGGAGCGCATCCGCGGTTTCGACCTCTCGGCGGTTGCGCGTGGCCAGGATCAGGTTGAGGTTGTCGTACGAGTCGACGAAGAGCACCTTGTCGCCCGCGATACCGAGCTTCGCCAGCCTGGCGGCGAACTCCTTGGTCCGGTGCGAGTCGAGCTCGAGGCTTTCGAGCACCTGCAACCGCCCCTCGGCGAGCCGATCGGCGAGCACCGACTTGAGGGCGTTCTTCTTCGCCTTGACGTTCACCTTGGCCTCGTAGCTTCGCGGCTGCGGGCCGAAGACAGTGCCGCCGTGACGCCACAGCGGGGATCTCGTCGAGCCGACGCGGGCGCGCCCCGTGCCCTTCTGCTTCCACGGCTTCTTTCCGCCGCCGGAAACCAGCGCCCGGTTCTTGGTCGCGTGCGTCCCGCGGCGAAGGCCGGCCAGGTATGCCTTGACGACCTCGTAGACCAGGTGAGGGCGGGACGGGTAGCCGAACACCTCCTGCGGGAGATCGAGCTGCCCGACGACCTCGTTGTCCCAGTTCCGAACGTCGATGTTCATGGTCCGCCCCCTTAACCCTTGAGCAGTCGCACCACGCCGTTGCGCCCGCCCGGAACAGCGCCCCTGAGGAAGACGAGGTTGCGCTCGACGTCGACCCTGATGACGGTGACGTGCTTGAGCGTGACCCGGTCGCAGCCCATCCTGCCGGCCATTCGCGTTCCCGGGAACACCCTGGAGGGATACGCCGATGGACCGATCGACCCGGGGGCACGATGGAACATCGAGCCGTGCGCCGCGCCGCCGCCGCGGAAGTGATGCCGCTTCATGGCACCCTGGAAGCCCTTGCCCTTCGACGTGCCGATCACGCGAATGACCTCGTCGGCCGCGAAGATGTCACAGAGGACGGTGTCCCCCGGCTTGGCCTCGGACTTCTCGGCGAGCGGAACCTCGGCGAGGAGCCGGGTCGGAGGCACCCCGGCCTTGGCGAAGTGGCCAACCCGGGGCTTGGCGACGTGGCGCGGCGGCTTGCCCTCGACGAGGCCGATCTGCGCCGCGTCGTACCCGTCACGGTCCGATGTCCTGCGCTGGACCACGACGCAGGGCCCGGCCTGGACGACGGTCACGGGCACGAGCTCGCCCTTGGCGTCGAACACCTGGGTCATGCCGATCTTTCTGGCGAGTATTCCCTTGACCATTGGCGTGCCCTCACTTCTTGGCGCCGTACGCCTTGATCTCGACATCCACGCCCGCTGGCAGCTCCAGCTTCATCAGGGCGTCCACCGTCTGTTGGGTGGGATCGAGGATGTCGAGAAGTCGCTTGTGGGTACGGATCTCGAACTGCTCCCGCGACTTCTTGTCGACGTGCGGCGAGCGCAGCACGGTGAACCGCTGGATCTGCGTCGGCAGCGGAATCGGGCCCGAGACATTGGCCCCCGTGCGCTTGGCCGTGTCCACGATTTCCGCAGTGGACTGGTCGAGCAGCCTGAAATCGTACGCCTTCAGCCGGATCCGGATCTTGTCCTTGACCATGGCGGCTCCTACTCGATGACTTCGCTGATGGTGCCGGCGCCGACGGTGCGTCCGCCCTCGCGGATGGCGAAGCGCAGCCCCTTCTCCATCGCGATCGGCGTGATCAACTCCACCTCGATCGAGATGTTGTC
>JBLMXF010000073.1:0-9475 GCA_050257595.1 Acidobacteriota bacterium
CGGCGCCGTCGCGGTCGAGAGTCGGCGAAGAGACCACCAGGACATCGCTCTCCCAACCCGGTACGCCGGCAACGGCCACGGCGATCGGGAATGCCTCGGGGGTGGCCGGCTCCTGCTCGCCCACGGGTGCCTCCTGCGCTTCCGCCGACCCCGGCGTCTCGTCCCTTTTCGGGAGAGCGCCGTCGAGCCGTGTCACCTCTGCCATCTCGCGCTGCACGTCGACAAGCGATCCCAAGCGCGCCCGGCTGCCACACGCCTCGGCCAGCTCCACGAGCACGTGCCACCCCTGGCGGGCCTGACCCGGCGGCGGGAGGGCGGGGCGCACGGCCTGCACACGCCCTTCGAGGTTCGTGTAGCTGCCCTCGCTCTCGGCAGGAGCCGCGACCGGGAGGACCACGTCCGCGGCGCGCGTCAACTCGGTGTCGAAAGCATCGAGGACGATGAGCGGCCCCGGTGGCCTGTCCTCGCCCGGGGCTTCCAGCCAGGCGGAGACGGCGCTGGCAGACTCGGTCCCGAGCACCACGAGACCCTGGACCTGGCCGAGCAGCTCGTCGCCAGACTCACCCTGCCCGCACTCCGCCTCTCCGCCCCAGGCCTCGCGCATCCGGCGTCCCGTGTCCCCGTCGCCGACGGGTGCGAACCCGGGAAGACGGTTCGGCGCGCATCCGACGGCCAGCGCTCCCAGGAGGTTGCTGCGCGGCGACACGATGGCGAGGCGACACGCCGCTGGGCCGAGACCACCGAGCGAGCCCCTCAGCTCCCCGAGTTCGCGCGCCGCCGCAGACCCGCGCACTGGCCCGCTGCCCGTCGGTGGAACCAGCACGCACGAGCGCCGCGCTCCGGCCAGCCAGCCACCGGCGCGTGTCGCGGCTTCACAGGGTTCGCGGCCCCCCTTGTCTTCCCGCGCCCGATCCCCTTCGCGACTCGCGCGGTCGACTGCCGCCCGCAGCTCGCGGGCAGCCGCCGCCTCGTCGCCAGGTCGGGCGCCGAGGTGGGCCGCGGCGAGAGCCACCATCTGGGTACGCGCCCACCCGATGGTGACCAGCCGCCCACCCCGCCGGATTGCCCTGAGCACGGCCGAGGCCAGGCGCGGGTGAGTCCTCGCGAGGTCACCCTCGACGAGGATGATGACCTCGCTGGTCTCGACGTCATCGAGCGACACGACGGGGAGACCGCCACCTGGGAAGCCGGCGCCTTCGAGGAGCGGCGCGAAGCTCTCCCGGCCAGGAACATCGACGTGCGGCGTCCTCAGCGCTCCCCGGGCCAGCCGAACCAGGAGGTAGTTCTCCTCGTCGGTCGCCCGGGCCGAACCGAAAGCGGCCACCCGCCCTCTTCCTGCCAGGACCGCACGCAGGCGGCTCGCCGCCTCCGCGATGGCCAGCTTCCAGCCCACCGCCACCAGCCGCCCATCCCGCCGGACCAGCGGCTCCGCCACCCTCTTGCCCCATACCGACGGCTCATGGGCGTGCCAGCCCCGCTCGCACAGCCGACCCCCGGACACCTTGTGGTTGCGGATCGGCGCTGACCCCACGAGCCTCGCGCCATCGACGAGGAGGCACACTCCACACCCGCAGCCGCAGAACGGACAGGTACTGCGGATCGCATTCACCCTCACGCCCCTTACAGCCCGTTGTCGTCTCCCGACTTTCCCGGCCTCGGGATCGTCGGCGGCACCGTCCGAGCTGTCCCTCCCACCTCGCTCCACGCCGAAAGGCCGGGTTCGCGCCCTCGCGCTGAGATGGCCTTTCGAGGTCTGCCCGCCCGGGGACTGGTTACCGCTCGCCCGGGATTGTGAACGCGATCACAAGTTGTAAAGCAATATAGGTCCTGGGGCGGATTTTTTCAAGTTGCCAAGGCCGCGGCGCTCGCGCGAATCTCCTCTGCAAGATCGAGGACCGCTACGGCCACGACCGACGAGATGTCAGCGCCGAGCGCCACCCGTTCCGGCTCGATCCCCCATAGCCGGTAGCGCACAGCCTTCATCTCCGGGTAGGACAGGCCAATCCACCGCAGGCTTTCGGGCAGGCTGAGGAGGTGAACGGTGGCGTGTTTCTGCGGGATAGCCAGGACTTCGTCGTGCGCGAGGCGGTGGATGGTTCCCGGCAGCGCGCCCGCGTCCACGGCGTCGACCAGCCACACCCTGGGTTCGCCCTCCCAAAGACCCGGCAGGCGAAGCGAGTCGCTCCCCCCCTCCTCGGCCCTGACCGCCGGGGGAAGGCCGCCGGCATGCAGCAGACGGACGACCTCGGGACCGGCTCCGTCATCGCCGGCCAGGCGGTTGCCGAAGCCCACGATCAGGACCCGGCGGTCCGCTCTCACGCGAGCGTCCGCAGCGGTCCACGGGGTCGCGCGGCGCGGCCAGCAATCCCGGCTCGGACGGTGCCCGACCGCCCGATCCGGCGCTCCGACGGCCCTGTCGCTGGCTGCCACAGCATTCGCTCACGCCTAGCCGAGTCGCGTCAGGTGGACCGAACAGGAGATGCAGGGATCGTACGCCCGCGCCACCATCTCGAGGTCGAGCTTCAGGCGAGCGTCCTCGATCGGCTCACCGCTCTCGAGCAGCGTCTCGACCGCGGAGCGGAGATCCCGCTCGACGTTGGCGAGGTTCTGGGCCGTCGGCGTCATGACGTTCGCCGACACCAGGCGGCCCTCGTCGTCGAGCTCGTACTCGTGGAACAGGGTCCCGCGTGGCACCTCGATGGCACCTACACCCCGGCCACCTCGGACCTCGTAGTCCACCATTTCCCGCTCCACCTCGGGCATCGCCAGCAGCTCGTCGCACACCTCGATGCCGCGCTCCACGCTGTGCACCAGCTCGACGAGCTGGGCCCAGTTGTTGAGCAGGATGTTGTCCACCACACCGTCCGGGAACAGGCGTTCCATCGCCTCACGGGCGCGTCCGCTGAGGTAATGGCCCCACAGCTTGAGGCGCGCGAGCGACCCCACCATGTAGGTCTCCCCGGAGGCCAGGGCAGAATGCTTGGCGTGCGAGTGCTCCACCGTGAACTCGCGGATCACGTCGCGGTACGCCGTCAGCGGGAACTCCTCGCCTCTCGACGTGCAGATCGACACACCGCGGAAGCGGAACGCCTCCTCGTACGGGCGAAGCGCGACGTACACGGTGGGCTGCGCCGCCCAGACGGGCGTCGAAAGGCCGGCCGCGAGGTCCACGAAACCCATCAGTGGGACAAGCGCGGCCACGAGTTCCGCGCGAGTCGACTCCAGGTCGCGGTGCCGGGGCAGCTTGCCGAAACCTCCAACCAGGGTGTTGATGGGGTGGACCGCCCGACCCCCGACGAGTTCCTGGATCCGGTTACCCAGTTGCTTCAGCCGGAGAGCGGACGCCACCTCGTCGGGATACTTGGCGGCCATGCTGATCACCGAATCGAAGCCGAGGAAGTCCGGAAGGGCAAGGGCAAAGACGTGGAGGGCGTGAGACTCGATGGTCGCTCCGAGGAGAAGCAGCCCGCGCAGGGTGTGGATGCGTTCCGACTGCTCGATGCCAAGCGCGCTCTCGAGGGCGGTCAGGGCCGCCACCGTGTGACTTGCCGAGCAGATCGCACACACCCTCGTGATGATCCCCTGGACCTCGAGGAAGTGCTTGCCCCGCAGGAGCGCCTCGTAGTAGCGGCTGCCCTCGAAGATGTCCATGTTGACCTCATGGACCGTGTTCCCGACGATCTTCACGAAGATCCCGCCGTGCCCCTCCACGCGGCCCAGATGAGGGATGACGATGTTCCTACCGCTTGCCGTCACGCCGCACCTCCTGTTCCAGTCCATGAGTCATCCACACCGGGGCCGAGAACTGGCTCATCTTGCGGGCGATCTCCACCCAGGAGATGCCGCGCCCGGCGAACATGGTGATATTGGCGTCGTAGTTGGGCTCCTCGACCGGGCCGCGGCAGCCGGCGCACGCCACGCCGTGGGAGGGGCAGCGTGCTCCGCAGCCGGCACGGGTCATTGCGCCGCAGCACACCTCGTGGCCGTGAACGACGCGGCACAGGTTCTCCCGCGCCTTGCACTCCCAGCACACCGGGAAGCTGGGCAGCTCAGGCTCGGTCCCGGCCAGCAGGGCATTCACCGCGGCCAGGAACTCGTGCCGCTCGATCGGGCAGCCGGGGAGCTGAAGCTGGAAGGGGACGAAATGGGTCGGCGGCAGCGCCTCGACGGTGTCCAGGAAGTTCATCTTGCCGCTGTAGACCTCCCGCTCGAGCGTCTCGCGCGGTATATCGTTCTTCATCGCCGGGAGGCCTCCCCACACGGCGCAGGTCCCGAGCGCGACGAGTGTCTTGGCCCGGGCGCGGATCTCCTTAAGACTCTCGAGGTCCCGTTCGGTCGCCACCACGCCCTCGACGAAGGCGAGGTCCAGGCGACAGGCAGGGTCGTTGTCGCTGCGGACCATCACCCAGTCCATGATGTCGAGGCGCTGCGCGAGCCGGATGAGCTCGTCCTCGCAGTTGAGGATCTGGAGCTGGTCCCCAGCACAGCCGGTGAGGCCGAAGATACCGACCTTTGGCTTGCTCATTGCCATGACCGCCTCCTTCCACGATGCGGCGGCGGGGTGGTTCGGCCTGGGCGTTTCTCTCTCGTGAGCATGTCCGTCTCCCTCAGGTGTAGATGAGCTCGGGCAGGTTGATTGCGTCCCAGTAGGAGAAGACAGGCCCGTGCAGGCAGGTAAAGGTGTAGCCCACCGCGCAGTGGCCGCACTTCCCCACACCGCACTCCATCCGGCGCTCGAGGGAGAGGAAGATCCGGTGCCGCCCAAACCCTCGGGCGACCAGCTTCTCGAGCATGAACTTGTAGAAGACCGGCGGTCCGCAGGCCGCGGCATACGTACGGCTGACGTCGATATCGACGTGGTCGAGGAGCTCGGTGACGACCCCCACTCTGCCCCCCCAGGGCCGGCCCTGCGTGGCATCCACCGACAAAAGGATCTCGGCGTCGCCGCGCCGGCCGAGCGACTCGAGCTCCTCACGGAACAGGACCTGCTCGGGGCTGCGGGTGCCGTACAGGAGCATCACCCGGCCGAAACGTTCGCGCTGGTCGATGAGGAACTGCAACAGGCCGCGGAGCGGGATCATGCCGAGCCCGCCCGCGACGAGCAGCACATCCTGGCCTTCGAACAGCTCCACCGGGAAACCGTTCCCCAGGGGTCCGCGGATTCCCACGGCATCGCCCTCGATGACGTGGTCGAAGAGGTAGTTGGTGAGCACACCGGTGCGGCGAATTCCGAGTTGAAACATACCCCGCCGGGTGGGTGACGACGGCAGCGAAAACGGGCCCTCACCCACACCGAGGACCGACAACTCGACGAACTGGCCGGGCCGGAAGGCAAAACCGTCGGCCAGCCCCGAGTCGCTGAAGCGCAGGTCGTACAGCCTGATGTCGGAGGTCAGTTCGCGCACGCGCATGATCCTCGCCTGCGCCGGGGCATACGGGTTGGTGCCGGTCGCGAGCTTGCGGGGAGCACTGCGGGGAGAAAGCGGTTCGGGCAGGGCGGCGCTCATGACTCACCTCGCACAGCCTGGAAGACCTCGACCACGTTGATCCCGGTCGGACAGTTCTCGATGCACCGGCCACAGCCCACGCAAGAGGGTTTGCCGAACTCCCTTACAAAGGCCTCCTGCTTGTGGTAGTAGCGGTTCTTGACCCGATCCGCCCGGGTCGGCCGGAAGTTGTGGCCGCCCGCCACCGCGGCATACTCGCGGTACAGGCACGCATCCCACGTCCGCACGCGCCGGGCGGTGTTCTCGTCCGGCAGCTCGTCCCGGACGTTGAAGCAGGAGCAGGTCGGGCATACCATGGAGCAGGAGCCGCAGCACAGGCACTTCTTGCCCAGCTCCTCCCACACCGGGTCGTCCTTCTTCAGCTCGAGCACATAGGGCAGATCGGCGACATCCATGGTCAGCGTGAAGGCGCGCTCCCGCTCCCGGAGCCTCTCCAGGTACTCCTGAACATCGCGCCGGGTGGCGGGCTCGAAGAGGTGGGGGTTGGTCCGCACGATGTCATCGCCGCGTGCGCTCGCCACCGTGACCAAATAGCGGTCGTCGAGTGGAGTGAGAAAGAGGTCGAACCCCTCGTCGACGGTGGCGGTCCCGACCGACGCGCAGAAGCACTTCTCGTCGGGCATGCAGCCAAACCCCACGACGGTCAGCTGCGCCCGGTTTCGCTGGTAGTAAGGGTCGACGTAGTCCGACAGGTAGAGCAGATCGAGGATCTTGAGGGCGTGGATATCACACGAGTGCGCCCCGAAGAAGACCATCGGCCCACGATCGTTGTCGGTACTCTCTGACACCAGCGTGAGCTGACGTTCCAACATGACGAAGCTCGGTTTCAGGAGCAGCTTCTTGAACGGCAGGATGGTCCGCTGTGCCTCCGGGCGCACGCGGCCGGTATCGGTCACCGGCTCGAGAGCGAACACGCCGGGCGAGCGTTCGACCGGTGCGATGAGCGTCCCGAACGCCTGCAACGCCTCGAGGAAGCCACCCAGAAGGCTGGAGTTCATCCGCAGTGTCTGCATCGGCGCCCTCCAAGGATGATTGTGATCAGATTCACAATCACATCATCAATCTACTCCCGCCTCGACCCACGTGCAAGTCGCCTGCAAGATCAACGACCTGCGAGCCACATCGTCGAGCGGCCTAGCTGTTGTTTCTCACCCTTGCTCAGCCGGTTGACCGTCGGCACGGCGACGAGGCGCGACAACGGCGGCAGCGCCCTCGCTCCGGTGGGCAACCGAGGCCGAGAACCCGGGAGGGTGCGAACGGAGAGCAGGGTTTGGATTTCGCGGAGGACGGGCGGGGTGTGGGCAGCTACCGGGTACGAGCTTTCGGGAGTTGGCTCGTGGCGCGCCTGGAGTGCGCCTGCACCGCCTCGTGGCCAATTGCCGGGAAGCGGAGGAGATCCGCCCCGGAGTGACCGTCACGGGCGCCGCCGCCGGGACCGATGCTCGCACGCCGGCAGAGATCAACGAGGACCGCCCAGGCTACGACCGCTATGCACAGCACCGTTACGGCCGCGAGCCCGACGTTCACGATCGTGATCAAGAGCACCTGTGGTTCGACTGTCGCCATCACACCCTCCCTGCCGCGCCCTTCGGACGACGACCGACAGTCACCCTTCTGCCTGGGATCAACGCAAGAGCCGTGCCGCGGGCGTATCACGTCGTCTATTTTGGCAACTGTTTGAATAGCAAAATGTTCGGGCCGATCGATTGTGCCTTCTCAGGTGATCAGCCGTCGCATCATGTAGGGAATTCCAGCACACCACGGTGGGAAACCCCACACAGCCCTACCGCCTCCGCGAGGGTGGTCCTCATTGCATCAGTCGAACCTGGAGCGACAAGTCGAGAACGCGGACCGACACGTCGGCGCGCGGTTGCTCTCCGACTATCGCTCTGTTCCCGGCTCGGTCCCCGCTGGTGCCGCCGGACTTCTGGCCTGGTCGGACGGGCTGACTCGGAAGGCCGGAGGCTGGTATCGGACCGGCCGGTACTCCTCCGGGATGGCGATGGCGTTGCCGTCGCGGAGACCGTGGTACGCCGGCGACATGATCTCGACTCCGGCCTCGTTGAAGGTGTCCTGAATGTTCTGGTGGAGCTCGGAGTAGGTGGTGGCCATGCGCCAGGGGTCGTCGGTGTACGCATTGAGCTCGTAGGTCGGGTAGTAGTCGTCGAGCGAGAGTTGGAGGACGAACGGTGCCGGTTCCTCGACGACGTGCGGGGTGCGCAGCGCCGCCGCCACCAGCAGCTCGTGGACGCGACGCCACGGCGCGTCGTAACCGATGGTCACCGTGGTGTGGAGGATCAGCCCCCGCTGCCTCGCCGCAGCCGAGTAGTTGATGATGTGGCTCCCCAGGACCATGCTGTTGGGGACCGTGATCTCGACGTTCTTGATCGTTCGCACCCGGGTGACGAGGAGCGTCTTCCCGATGACGTCACCGACGGTGTCGGCGATCTGCACGCGGTCGCCGAGCTTGAACGCGCCCGTGTAGGTGAGGATCACCCCCGAGACCGCGTTCGCGACCGCCGAGCTCGAACCCAGGGACAGAAGCACACCGAGGAAGATCGACACTCCCTGGAACGCCTTCGAGCTGGATCCCGGCAGATAGGGGTAGGCGAAGATCACGGCGAAGATCACGACCAGGAAGCGGACGATCTTGTAGGTCGGACCGGCCCACTCCGCATCGAATCCCGGGAGGATGATGCTGGCGTGCTCGATCTCCCTGAACACGAAACGGACGAAGCGAACTCCGTAGAACGTCAGCACTGCAATGACGGCCAGGAAGAAGAGGTTCGGCAGGAAGGCGACGAACGCCTGCCCCAGCACCTTCAGCGGTGTCAGCGTATATCCGAACAGGGTGCGCGACACATCGGCCGTCCAGGGAAAGAAGCCGAACACCGACGGGACGTAGACGTAGAGAGCCAGCACCACCAAGACCACGCGGACAAGCCTCACGAGTCCCTTGGCAAGACCGGCGAGCCGATCCGCCGAGACCAGCACCAGCCGCTGCACTTTGATCGAGGGGATGTAGGAGCCGCGCGCCGCGTCGATTGCCTTGGTAGCGGCGGGGACGACGCGCGAGAGCAGCTTGAGGAAGGTGATCAGCAGGATGGTGGCCAGCAGTGCGGCCCCTGTCCCGATGAGAAGCGCGTGTAGTCCGAACGCCTGATGCCTGACCTCGATGGCTTCACCGATAGCCTTGGTCCACTGCGTCGCGAGCACGTCCAGTGTCGTGTCGGCCGCCCGGGCGTCGGACGGCGTCACCACGATCAGGGTCTCGCGCCCATGCCGTATCTCATAGCCATCCTGGCCTGCTACAGTCGAGACCTTCACCTCGCCAAGCAGCGGGTTGCTGGCGATGCGCTCGATCCGGCTGACGACGGCGGCGGCGCGCGCTTGCGGTCCAAATGAACCCACGCCGGTGCGGACCGTGAAGAGGGTCTTGCCTGCGAAGACGACCGGCGCGCTCGCCGGGGTCGCCGGCTCACCCGTCGTCGCGGCCGTCGCGGCTGGGCTCGCGACTGGGGCGGGACCCGGTGGCGCGGTCGGGACCTGCGCGCCGCTGGCCATCACGGCCAACGAGACCAGCCACAGGCCCGTCACCACTGCCTTCGCCCTCATGATGCTCCTTCTCAGGCCGCCAGGCCGCCCCCGATTCTCCCATCGACTGCGTGCCTGGCGTCTACCCGCTTGGATTCATTGTCAGTGTATCTCGATCCCTCCCTCTCTGGTCCCCGGACCCGGTTGGATTGAGGTCGGCCGTTGGCGCCTCCAGCTCGGCCCGGGCCACGGCTCACGGTCCAGGGAAGTCCAGGAGCGCCAGCGGAACCCCAGAGCAGAAAGGCTGGTAGGCACGTTCATGATCAGCCACACGCCGTTCTTCGGCCTCGCGCAGGGGTGGGCAGGGCTGCGCCGCAAGAACGCTCCCGAACCTCACGTCCAGACGCACTGGCTCTCCCGGTACGTCCGGCATC
>JBLMXF010000074.1:0-5412 GCA_050257595.1 Acidobacteriota bacterium
CGGTCGACTACCACGAAACGATCATGGCCGCGGCCGGCCACCAGGCCGAGGAGGCGCTGGCCAAGACCGTCGAGCAGCGGCCGGGCGCCTACATCGCCGTCGTCGAAGGCTCGATCCCCACGGGCGCGGGCGGTGCCTACTGCACGGTCGGCGGGCGGTCCGCCCTGCAGATCGCGCGCGAGGTCTGCGGCGGCGCGATGGCCACGATCGCGATCGGCACCTGTGCCACCTACGGCGGCCTGCCGGCCGCGGCCCCCAACCCGACCGGCGCGCTGGGCGTCGGCGACGCCGTGCCGGGCGTCAAGAACCTGATAAACATGTCCGCCTGCCCCGCCAACGTCGAGAACCTGACCGCCCTGATCGTCTACTTCCTGACGTTCAAGCGCTGGCCGCCGCTCGACGCGTGGCGCCGGCCGCTGTTCGCCTATGGCAAGGCGATCCACGACAACTGCGAGCGGCGCGCCCACTTCGACGCCGGACAGTACGTGGAGGCCTGGGGCGACGAGGCCCACCGCACCGGCTACTGCCTCTACAAGATGGGCTGCAAGGGCCCCGTCACCTTCCAGAACTGCCCGAACGTGCGCTGGAACGGCGGCACCAACTGGCCGATCGGCTGCGGCCACCCCTGCAACGGCTGCGCGGAGCCCGACTTCTGGGACAAGATGACGCCCTTCTACGCCCACCTCGAGGGCGTGCCCGGTTTCGGCGTCGCCTCGAACGTCGACAAGGTCGGGCTGTGGGCCACGATCGGCGTGGGCGCGGCCTTCGCCGCTCACGGCTTCATGTCGCTCGGCAAGCGCTGGTGGGCGGCGGAGCAGCACCCGGCCGCCCGAGAGAAGAACGAGGAGGCCGCGCGTCGGGCCGAGGACGAGAAGAAGGGAGGCCAGGCATGACCCACATCGTGGTCGATCCCGTCACCCGGATCGAGGGCCACCTGCGGATCGAGGCCGAGGTCGACGGCGGCGCGGTGCGCGAGGCCTGGTCTTCGTCGACCATGTTCCGCGGCGTCGAGCTGATCCTGAAGGGGCGCGACCCGCGCGACGCCTGGGCGTTCACGCAGCGGATCTGCGGCGTGTGCACGACCGTCCATGCGATCGCGTCGATCCGCGCCGTGGAGGACGCGATCGGCGCGACGCCGCCGCCCAACGCGCGCCTGCTGCGCAACCTGATCATCGCCTCGCAGTGCGTGCAGGACCACGTGATCCACTTCTACCACCTGCACGCGCTCGACTGGGTCGACATCGTCTCCGCCCTGAAGGCGGACCCGGCCGGGACGGCGACCCTCGCCCAGTCCATCTCGGACTGGCCGCTGTCGAGCCCGACCTACTTCGCGGCCGTGCAGAACCGCGTGAAGGCCTTCGTCGGTCGCGGACAGCTCGGCCCCTTCGCCAACGCCTACTGGGGCCACTCCGCCTACAAGCTGCCGCCCGAGGCCAACCTGATGGCCGTGGCCCACTACCTCGAGGCCCTCGACTGGCAGCGCGAGGTGATCAAGATCCACGCGGTGCTCGGCGGCAAGAACCCGCACCTGCAGGGCTTCCTGGTCGGCGGCATGGCGACACCGGTCGACCCCGACCAGCAGGCCGCGATCAACATGGGCTCGATCGCCGGCATGCGCGGGCTGATCGCGAAGGCCCGCGACTTCGTGGCCCGCGTGTACATCCCCGACCTGCTGGCGGTCGCCTCGTTCTACAAGGACTGGGCGGGCTACGGGGGCGGGGTGGGCAACTACCTCGTCTACGGCGAGTACCCGCAGGACGACTCCAGGCAGCCGCAGCTGTTCCTGCCCTCGGGCGTCATCCGCAACAAGGACCTCTCCAAGGTCGAGCCCTTCGATCCGCAGAAGATCACCGAGCAGGTCAAGCACTCCTGGTACGACTACGCCGGCGGAGACGACCAGGGCCTGCACCCGTCGAGCGGCGAGACGAAGCCCCACTACACCGGACCCGAGCCGCCGTACGAGCGGCTCTCGACCGAGGGGAAGTACAGCTGGCTCAAGTCGCCGCGTTACGACGGCCTGCCGATGGAGGTGGGGCCGCTCTCGAGGATGCTCGTCGCCTACGGCTCGGGCCATCCGCGGGTCAAGGAGCTTGTGGGGATGGCGCTCGGGAAGCTCGGCGTCGGACCCGAGGCGCTCTTCTCGACGCTGGGCCGGGTAGCCGCGCGCGGGATCGAGACCCTCGTGCTCGCCGAGCGGATGGAGGGCTGGCTCGACGAGCTGGCCGCCAACATCCAGAACGACAAGCGCATCCAGGACAACGACAAGTGGTCGCCCTCGAGCTGGCCGAAGGAGTGCTCGGGGGCCGGCTTCCACGAAGCCCCGCGCGGGGCGCTCGGCCACTGGGTCCACATCAAGGACGGGGCGATCGCGAACTACCAGTGCGTCGTGCCCAGCACCTGGAACGCGGGGCCGCGGGACGCCGGCGGCAAGCGAGGTCCCTACGAGGAGGCGTTGGTCGGCACGCCGGTGGCGGAGGCCGACAAGCCCCTCGAGATCCTGCGCACCGTCCACTCCTTCGATCCCTGCATGGCGTGCGGGGTTCACGTGGTCGACACCGCGAGGCGCGAGGTCGCGCGGGTGAGGGTGCCATGAGCACGACGGCCCTCACCGACATGCCCGTCACGAAGCCGCCCCTGACGGCCTGCCACCCGGGCGAGCTCGTGCGCGTCTACGTCTGGCAGTGGCCGGTGCGGATGACGCACTGGTGCACCGCCTACGCGGTCCTGCTGCTGGCTGCGACCGGGCTCTATCTGGGTCACCCCTTCATCACCGTGTCCGGCCCCGCCGGCCAGCATTTCGTCATGGGCTGGGCGAAGACCATCCACTTCTACGCGGCGATCGCGTTCGCGCTCTCGGTCCTGTCGCGGGTCGCCTGGATGTTCATGGGCAACCGTTACTCGACCTGGGACAAGTTCATCCCGGTCACGAAGCGGCGCCGGCGCGGGCTGTGGGACAGCCTGCGCTACTACCTGTTCCAGCTCAGACAGCCGCCCGGATTCGTAGGCCACAATCCGCTGGCCGGCTTCACCTACACCTTCGTGTTCCTGCTCTTCTTCGTGATGATCACCACGGGGCTGGCCCTGTACAACGTGAGCGCGCCGGTCGGCTCGCCGTTCCGGCTCTTCCACTTCCTGCTGCCGCTGTGGGGGGGGGCGCAGACGGCGCGCTTCGTCCACCACGTCTCGATGTGGCTGATCCTGGGCTTCGCCGTCCACCACATCTACAGCGCGGTGCTGATGTCGCAGGTGGAGGCGCGCGGCACGGTGGAGTCGATGGCCTCGGGCTACAAGTTCGTGCCCTGCGAGGACCTCGTGTACTCCGGCTACCGCTTCTTCGACCAGAAGGATGCCTGAGCCGAAGACGGTCCCGCTGCTCGTCCTGGGTCTGGGCAACGTGCTCTGCTCGGACGACGGCCTGGGGGCGGTCGCCGTCCACCTCCTGCAGCGCCGCTACCGGGCGCCGGACGGTGTCCTGGTGCTCGACGGGGGCACGCTCGGCCTTTCCCTGCTGCCGCAGCTCGAGCAGGCGCAGGAGGCCATCCTGGTCGACGCGATCCGGACGGACGGTCCGCCCGGATCACCCGTTCGGCTGGAGGGCGACGACGTGGCCCCGGCCGTGGCCGCGCGGCTCTCGGTGCACCAGGTCGGGGTGGTGGACCTGCTGGAGGCCGCGCGCTGGTGCGACTGCTACCCCTCGCGGCTGATTCTCCTCGGCCTCGTGCCGCAGAGCCTCGAGCTGGGGGTGTCCCGCACGCCGCTGGTCGAGGCGGCGCTGCCGGGGCTCGTCGAGCGGGTCGTGGAGGAGGCACGGGCGCTCGGTCACGCGTTCGTTCCGAGGACGGGCGATGAGGTGGCTGCTCGCGGCCTGCGCGATCTCGCTCACGTGTACGGCGTGTAGGGGGGTCGACTCCGACCTGCCCCCGGCGTACCGGCACGTGCCGGTGCCAGAGGCGCGGCTGCGCTCGGCCGAAGCGCGGGCGCGCGGCAAGGCCCTGTTCGCGGCCAACTGCGTCCTCTGCCACGGCGAGCGAGGCGACGGGCACGGCCGCCGCAGCGCGGGCTTCGCGAAGGCCCCGGCCGACTTCACCGACCCGGCCTGGCGGCGCCGAGTGACCCCGCGGCGCGTCTTCTTCGTGATCCGGGAGGGCCTGCGGGGCACGCCGATGCCCTCCTGGAGCTTCCTGAGCGAGGACGAGACCTGGGACCTCGCGGCCTACGTGCTCTCGCTCGGCCCAGGCGCGTCCCCCCGTTAGTCGGCCCGGTCGCGCGAGCCGTCAGCCGGCGCCCGAGTCGCCCTGGGGGCGCCGGCTTCGCTTGAGGGCCGCGATCGCGCGCAGGTCGTAGCGGGTCCGGCACTCCCGGCAGATCCAGGCCCCGCAGCGCGCGCAGTAGCTGACTCCCTCCTTCGTCGTGTCGTCTCCACGCGCCAGCAGGCAGACGTCGCAGACCCGGATCCCCGCGATGGCCGCCTCGTACCTCTCCAGCGCCGCGGACCTGGGGTGCTTGGGGTACGCCAGCCAGGAGACGACGGCGCTGAGGATCGCGACGGGGAGGCCGCCGATGCCCGCGCCCAGCGCTCCCAGCAGCGGTGGCACCGCCAGGCCGGCGAGCCGGGTCCTGCCGGCCGCGTGGGCGTAGAGCAGGAGCGTGAGGGACAGCCAGAGGATCCCGCAGCCCCAGAGCAGGAGCCGCACGAAGAGCCGGGCCTGCCTCTCGTCCCGTGCGCGGACCTCCTCGATCAGGCCTTCCGTGAGGCCGAAGTCCTCCGGGGGGATGCGCGCCATCACGCCCATTGTCGTGCCTCTCGCCCCAGTCGGGCACCGGTCGGATGATTCATCCGAATCAAGCGAAATGGTCCATATGGACGTGGTGCGCCCGTCCGACCTGACCCATGCTTGAGCTGCGGTTCTGTCACCGGGGGAGAGCGCGTTGGAGTCCAGCCCGACGGTCGAGGGCCGGCGCATCGAGGTACGGGGCACGGTCCAGGGTGTGGGGTTCCGCCCGTGGGTGTACCGGATCGCGCACGAGGAGGGCATCCGCGGGCGGGTCAGCAACGACGCGCGCGGCGTGACGATCGACGCCTTCGGCAGCGCCGAGGCCCTCGCCGCCTTCCTGCGCCGGATCGAGAGCGACCCTCCGCCCGCGGCGGTGGTCCGTGAGGTTGCGGCCCGGGCCATCCCCACGGAGTCGACGGCGGTCTTCGAGATCGTCGCCAGCCGCGCGGAAGGCGAGCGGCGAGTCTCCATCCCGGCCGACCTCGCCAGCTGCCCCGAGTGCCTGCGAGAGCTCGACGACCCCGGCGATCGCCGGCACGCCTACGCCTTCACGAACTGCACGCACTGCGGCCCGCGCTACACGATCGCGCTCGACGTGCCCTACGACCGCCCGCAGACCACCATGGCCGGCTTCGCC
>JBLMXF010000075.1:0-4738 GCA_050257595.1 Acidobacteriota bacterium
GCCGTCTCCAGCACCCTGACCGTGCGAAGAGCGAGCGACGGCCAGCTCGAGCTCCAGACCGCGACCCCATTCTGGAGCGCGTTCCAACCTGCCGCTGCCGATGTCAACGACGACGGCTGGACGGAGTTCGTCGTCGCGTCTGGCGTGCGCGGATGCACCGCGTGTGGTCTGGGCGGGCCCCTTGTCTTCTCGCAGTCCGGCGCCGTCGTCTGGTCCAGCCGGTATGTCGCCACCGGTCCGCCCGTGCTCATCGATGGGAGCCTTGACAGTATGCCCGACGTCGCGATGCCACTTGACGAGGGGAGCGACGACTATCAGAGCATGTGGCTGTGGGAAGGGCGCCACGGGCACTACCTTCCAGAGTGCGGCGTCGGACTCTTCCTCGAGCGCCGGCCGCTCAAGGTCCTCGTAATCGACTCGTGTGTTCCACATTTCCTCTCCGGGAGCAGGACCGTCTATGGCAGCATAGAGTTCGGCGCCCCCCAACGCGGCCCCGAAGAGCGGACGGTCGGCCTGGACGGTGACGTCATCTGGAGCTGGGAGGGGCCCGTCGAGCTCGCGGCGGGAGCCACTGAGCGGATGGCGCAGGCCCTCGACACCCAGGGCCAGACGGGCCTGTTCACCTTCTCCGGCATTCTGCGCAACGACCAGCAGCGCACCCTCGCCCGCGCCGAGACCATGTTCTCGGTCACCCAGTCCGACCTCGAGCTCTCGATCGATCCGCTGGAGCCGGAATACAAGGTCAACTCGAGCGCAACTCTCATCGGAAGGCTCCGCAACGGCGGGCCCACAGCCGTGACCGTGACCCTGCGCATCGCGGTCACTTACGCGACGCCATTCGAACAGACGTATACCCTCGCGCCCGGCGTCGAGCAGCCGTTCTCCCGGGTGCTGCCGACCGCGATGGAGAGAACCCATGTCGTGAAGGTCGAGGTCCTCGAGGGCGCGACCCCCGTCGCGAATGGTGAGCTCCGCTACGAGGTGGTGACGCCCGACGTCGAGGCCACGGTCATCAATCAAAAGGTCGCGAATGCCACCTGGACGCCCTTCGTCGTGCATGTCAAGAACGTCCGCCACTTTGCCATCGACATCACCGCCAGTCTCGACGTCGTTGGCCAGAACAACGATCCCCCGATCCCGCTTCACCTCGGTCCGGAGGAAGCAGCGGACATCGTGTCCATGGAGACGTTCTACCGGACGAACCGGCTGATCCTGCGCATCAGAGGCGACGTCTCCAGGGATGTCTCGGCGACCATTGGCGTGATCCCCCCGCCCATAGTCGAGCTCGCGAGCCCGCCGATCTTCCCGGCGGGCGCGAGCGTCCTGCGCCTCCGCCTCCACTCGCCGGCCACGGAGCTCTTCGCCGGCGAGCTGTCGTGGAGCATCGCGGCCGTCCCCGGATGCAGCGGGACGGTGGACCTCCGCCTCGCGCCGGACGAGACCGTCGAGCTGGGGCTGCCTGTCGATCTTCCCCCCGGCCACTTCACCCTCTCCGCCCAGGTCGGGTCGACTCAGGCCAGCTTTCCGATCGACACCTACGTCGGCGGACGCGGCAGCTTCGCAGTGGCGCTCCCGGACCGCGTCACGGAGGGCCTCATCGAGGTCCCGGTGGCGATCACCAACCTGCTCCCCGCGGACGGGACGTTCGCTGTCCACGCCGAGGTGGATCACCTACCGTCCGGGGAACGTGCCGCCACCGAGGACCGCTCCTGGGCGCTCGGCGCCTCGGCGAGCCTGTCGGAGTCAATCCCGATCGTGCTGCCCGCCGGCGACTACCGCCTCACAGCCACGCTCAACGGGGACACCTCCACGCGGGTCACGCGCTCGTTCAGCGTGCTCTCACGCTTCGCGACCCAGCTCGACGCGGCGCTGCAGGCGCTCCAGCCCGACGGCACGCTCCCGGTCGCCGTCTCCGTCGCCAACGCCGGCATCGAGTCGCTCCCCGGGACGCTCGTGCTCGAAGGGATCGGGCCCCGCGTCGTGGCGCCCCTCGCGGTCCCGGCAGGCGGCACGCAGGAGCTCGTCCTCCCGCTCCACGCGGACTCGCTGACTACGGGGACCATCCCGCTCTCCCTGACCGTCTCCGACGGCGCCGGCCTTCCCCTCGCCGCGCGCGTCGTGACCGTCACCCTGCTGCCAGCGACCCTCCAGCTCCAGGCCGCGCCGACAATCATCGAGGCCTCCGCTGGCGGCGTGGCACAGCTCGACCTGTCTATCACCAACGGCGGGCACCAGTCCGCGCCCGTGCAGGTCCTCGCCGACCTCGCCGAGGGCGCGATTGCCGTGAACTCCACGACAACCCGTGCCGCCGGCGGTGCGATCACGACGGTCGGCCTTCCGCTTCCCCTTCCGGACGATCTCCCGGCCGGGACCGTTCCGGGTCGCTATCGCGTGCTCTCGCAGCGGGGTGGACCCGACACGCTGTACACCGTCGCGGAGGGCAGGTTCGCCGTCAGGGTCGCGGCGCTCCCGCTCGTCGTCGATGCGCTGCTCGACCGCGACCACGCAGACGCCGGCGAGACCGTCATCCTGAGGGTCACGCTCGCATCTCCGTCGCTCACGACCCCGACACCGATGTTCCTCACCACGACCTACGGCGCCTCCTACCAGCGCCAGGACGTCACGGTCTCGTCCTCGCCGGCCACGGTGAGCTTCGCCGTGCCGATCGACGAGCCGGGCCGTGCGCTGGCCTTCGGCGTCCACTCGCTGACCGGCCGCGCCCTCCACCTCGACCAGCGGACCATCTGGCCGAGGACCGGCGACGTCGTGCTCACCCCCGACAAGGAGGAGTACCTCCCGGGCGACGTCGTCCGCCTCGCCGTCTCACTCGGCAGCCCGGGATCGTTCGAGGCCGTCGGGTTCGAGCAGAGCCAGACCCTGCAATCTTCGGGGACGCTCGAGTTTCGCCTGCCCGTCACGCTCCCGCGAGGGCGCTACCCGATTGCCTGGACCTTCTTCCGGCCCGGCGCTGACGGGCCTCGCAACGGGACCTGCGCGATCCCCGTCCGCGGTTCGTTGGTCCGCCTCACCAGGCTCGAGGCCAGCACGAGGCGCGCCAGAGCCGGCGACGTCGTGCCCGTCCACGCCGAAGTCCTCGCCGACGTCGACCTTTCGGTCCGACTCCTCGCGTGGCTTCGCGCCCCGAGCGGTGCCGTGGCGCTGGTGGCCGATCAACCGCTGCAGCTCACCGCGGATCTGCCCGCCGCCACGACCCTCGACGTCCCGATCGAGACTTCCGAGGCCGGCACCCACGATATCGTCGTCGCCGTGTTCACCGCGGATGACACCAGCCTCGCCGAGGGCACGCTCCGACTCGATGTCGGCTCGGGCGGCATCCTGGGCCTCGAGGTCGGCGCGTCGTCGCACCCCAGGGTGGATGCACCACTCAGCGCCTACCTCGTGGCGCAGGGCAACGGTACCGGCGAGCTGGCGCTGCGCCTCGGCCGCATCATCCTGTCCACCGTTCACCTGGGCCTCTCGGGCGTGACCCGCACCGAGCTCCCGCTGCCGCCACTCGAGCCTGACTGGTACGAGCTTGACGCCACGCTCACCGTCGATGGACTGACCTCATCGGCGTCAGTCAGGTTCCTGGTCCCCCCTGCACCGACCCGGTGCGCGCTGGTCTCCGCCTCGCCCACCACGATCTGGCCGGCCGATCAAGCAATGGTAGCGATCAGCCTCGCCAGCCCGACCGGCCCCGGCCCACGTCCACCGGGGGTCGAGATCGTCTCGGTCCGCCAGGACGAGCCTGTCGACACGGATCCCGACGAAGGCATCCCGGGCGACGCGACGCTCTCACCTCTGCGCGTGCGCGCCGAGCGCGCCCCCAGCGGCGACGGCCGCGTCTACCACATCACCTTCCGGCTCCTCGCCACTCAGGAACAGGAGTGCACCGGGAAGGTCACGGTGTGCGTACCCCTCACGCAAGGCGAACCCTGTGTGGACGGAGGTGCCCTCTACGACTCGACCCGCCGCTGATGGCGAGCTGGCCCGCGTAGCCCCTCACCCTGGCCCTCTCCCCGCTACGCGGGGCGAGGGAAAGAAGCGCGTGTCGGCATTTGGCTCCCTCTCCCGCCTGCGGGAGAGGGTCGGGGTGAGGGTGAGCGCCCGCTCAGGAGCGTCTGACTGGAGCCGACCCTGATGCCCTCACATCAGGTGGAACGAGCTCGTCAGCTCCGGCATGCGATGACCGACGCCGAGCGAGTCCTGTGGTCGGCGCTGCGAGACCACTCCACCGGTTGGAAGTTCCGCCGCCAGGTGCCGATCGGACCGTACATTGTGGACTTCTTGTGCGCTGCGGGAGCACTCATCGTCGAAATCGACGGTGGGCAGCATGCCGACAACGCGGAGGATCGCCGGCGCGACGCCTGGCTTCGCAGCCGAGGTTACGCCGTGCTGCGCTTTTGGAACGCCGAGGCGCTTTCCAACACCGCGGCCGTCGTCGCGACGATCCTGCGCCATCTCGAGGAACGACCTCGGGCCTGACTCCCTCGGCGCTGCCTGGCCCCTCACCCTGCCCTCTCCCCGCTTTGCGGGGCGAGGGTAAGAGCCACAGCCTCTGTACGCCGCGGGCGAGGGGAAGAAGCGCGCGCCACCGCTCTCGCGGAGTAGCAGCGGCCCTTGCGGCCGCCCACAATCGTGGCTGCAGGTATACCTCCCTCTCCGGCCTGCGCCGAGCCTCCACGTCCTTCTCCCTCTCCCGCCTGCGTGAGAGGGTCGGGGTGAGGGTGAGGGAGCA
>JBLMXF010000076.1:0-4712 GCA_050257595.1 Acidobacteriota bacterium
GCGGCATAGCCGGTGTGGAGCACCATCTCAGTCCATCCCCAGCGGGCGGCGACAAAGCGTGCCGCACAACGCGTCCCGTTGGCGCAGAACGCCGCGGGCGAGCCGTCGGCGTTCCAGTACATCACGCGCGCGGCGCGCTCCCCGGCCGGCAGCACGAGTAGCACGCCGTCGCTCCCGATGCCGAAACGGCGGTGGCAGAGCGTCGTCACCAGGCCGGGAAGGCAGCGCTCGAGGGCGGGGTCGTCGCGGCCGTCGAAGAGGAGGAAATCGTTTCCCGCCCCGTGAAGCTTGGCGAACCTCACTGCCCCGCCCGCGCGCTGCACGCCGCGGCCGCGGAGGCGTTGCCGGCCGCATCGACCGCCTTGACGGCGTACTCGGCAAGCTTGGCGACCGGCGTGCGGTCGGTGTACTCGGTCGACGTCCAGGTCCGCTCGAGCTCGTCCCAGCTCCCCGTCCCCACCCGGCGCGACACCCGGTAGACCACCCCGGGCTCGGGCGAGGGATCCCAGCGCAGCTGGACCGCGGCCTGCTCGGGAAGGCAGATCAGGCCGGACGGCACCGGCGGCGGGTAGACGTCCGGGTAGGCCACCCGCACCTCGTCGCTGCGGGGCCCGCGCGCCCCATCGACCACGGCCTGGACCCGATAGTCCCAGGTCCGCCCCTGCGCCGCTCCGGCGTCGGTGAAGCCGGGGCTCGGCACCGGCGTCGCGGTGACCATCTGCCACGGGCTGCCGACGGCGTCGCGCCGCTCGACCAGGTACCCCGCCCCCTTCACCTCGCCCCACGCCAGCACGATCCCCTTGGCGGAGGGCGTCGCCGTCAGCCCCGTGACGGCGGACGGCACCGGATGGGGCTGCCAGCACACGAGGTTGGAGGGGGCCGAGTAGGTCCCGTCGCGACGGCGGGAGCGGACCCCGTAACAGAGCGTTGGCGGCGTGGTTCCCGGCGCGACCGCGGGAACCGGATCGTCGTACTCGAGCTGGCTGCCGCGGGTCGCCTTGGCCAGGCCCGGACCCTCCAGCTTGGCGATCAGCTTCGCCCGCGCGAGCATGAGCTGGAGCTTCATCTGTTCGCCGGTGGGACCGGCGAGCATGCGCTCCTGCCCGGGTGGCACCTCCATCCGCCACACCTCGATGCGCTCGAGGTCGACGAGCGGTCGGCCGGCCCGCGTCAGCTGCGGGTACGACCAGGTCAGGACGATGTTGGCGAGGTCCTGGTAGACGGCGAGATCGGTGGTGGTCTCCGGCACCTCGACGATCGGCGGCAGCGGGTCGCCCTTCCGCCCGCACCCGGCGAGCAGCGCCACCGCCGCCGAGAGGACGACCGCCGCGAGCCGATATCGCGCCTGCACGCCGGCAGGGTACCAGCGCCACGTCGAAAGTCGAAGGTCAGGTCCCGTTCGATCACCGCCCCTGTCTCACGGGGTCGCGCGCTGACGGTCTTCGGCGGAGTTCGGCGTTCGGCCTCAGCGACCGCGACCTGAGCTGGACGCCAGGCGCTCACGGGAACCCCCCGGCTGACATCGACCGACGGGCGAGCAGGCCATGCTCGCTGCAAGCTCTGTCAGGGCGGCACCCTTCATGTGGTCTCGCTGTGGCAGACGATCTCGTACTTGATGCCTTCGAGGTCCTTGAAGAAGAACGCATAGTACCCGGCCGGCGTGTACTCCGGATACTCCCGCGGCGGCGCGATGATCACGGCCCCGATCGCCTCGACCTCGCGATGGAGGCGATCGACCTCCTCGCGCGACCTCGCCCGAAACGCGAGGTGGTGCAGGGACCCCGGCTGCCGCCGGTGGACCGTCTGTTCCCGGAGGGCGGGGCGAGGCGAGCAGATGGCGAGGGCGAGCCGGCGATGGCTGTACTCAACGACGTGAAGCTCATGCTCCCGAATGACCGCGCTCACCCTTCGCTCCGGGCTGAAGCCCAGGAGGGGGAGCAGCCTGTCGTAGAACGGGACGGCGACCGCCATATCCCTGACGGTGATCTGGATGTGATCGATGATCGGTTCCATCACGCTTCGCCGCCTTTCACCGCCCACGATCGCGGCGGGCACGTCGTCATGTCTGGGCGTGAGCGTCGCGCACTCGCCGATATTCGGCCCAGGTCAGGACGACCACGAGCACATCGAGAACCGAGAGCGCGAGGAGTCCGGGCGCTCCTGTGAGCAGGTAGCGATAGACCTGGTACACGAGAAAGACGACGAACGCGAGGATCGCGGTCGGATACGCCCGGCGCGCCTTGCAGAGTAGCGCCGTCACGAGGCCCACCTTGATCGCGCCGTGCGACAGCAGGTAGACGGCGCCGAAGAGCTTCGCACCCGCCGAGAGGTGCTGACTGCTGCGGAGAAGGAAGTTGGCGACGACGTCGTGAGGATCCTCCGCGAGCTCGTGCTGCGTCAGGAGGCGGACGACGGGGTGGAGCTGCGCTCGGCTGATGGAGAGCGCCAGGATGCCCCCGATGATCTCCAGCGTGCCGTCGATCCCCTTCGCGACGACACCGACAGTGAAGAGCGTGTGGAGGACGCGTTTCCGTCGTTGTGCATCCACAGATCCTCCGCGCGCCGCTGAATGTCAGCCGCGAGCTGTCAGCTCAGGCAGCGCTCTCTTTCCGGAGCCCAGATCCCGGCCCTCGACCTCGCTGGATGTCGCGCGAGGTCCTCGGAGGTGCGCTCCGGCGCGAGGGCGTCGTGGACCCCCGTATTCTTCGTGCCCCACCCGAGAGCGCGGCGACGGTGAGGATCGGCGCCGCCAGCAGCAGAACGGTGTAGGGAATCAGGCCCTCTTCGTCGGGGTGGGGGTACTGGTCGACGAGCGCCCAGCCTGAGAGGACGAGCAGCACGAGATTGCCCACGATGGTCAGCCGCTCCACCGCGAGGGCCGGCCGGCTGCCGCCCCCGGTACCGCGCAGGATCACGATCGCGCTGGCGAGCGGCACCGCGATCACGAGCAGCGTGAGGACGACGTAGGGCGCGCCCACCGGCGGGCCGTCGGTCACGAGGACGAGGCCGCTGAACGCCGCCAGGACCACGTTGCAGATCACCGCCACGATTCTCATCATGCGCCTCCCGGGTGTGGTCAGTTCTCGCCTCGACGTTCCATCGTGATGACGACCTTTCCTCTGGCGTGTCCTTCTGCCAGATACCGGACCGCCTCGGGGACCTCGCTCAAGGGGTAGCTCCGGTCGATGACCGGCGTGACCTTTCCGGCTTCGAGGAGCTCCCGCAGAACCATCAAGTCGTCCTTGCGCACACGCGCCAGGAACAGGCGCAGCTTCTGACCGGCGAATCGTGACACCACGGCCACCTCCAGCAGACCAGCCAGAGGTCCCAGCCACCGCCCCTCGTCCGCCGCTCCGACGAGCACCAGGGTCCCTTCGGGGGTCAGCGCGCGCCTGCGGTCCGACAAGGAGCGGTTCCCCACCGCGTCGAAGATCAGGTCATACCGCGGGACGCTCGCGGTGAAGTCCTCGTGAGTGTAATCGATCACGTGGTCGGCGCCGATCGATCGCACCAGCTCCACGTTTCTCGTGCTGCACACGCCGGTCACGTCGGCCCCGAACACCTTGGCGATCTGCACCGCGAACGTCCCCACGCCGCCCGCCGCGCCGTTGACCAGGACCCTCTGTCCCGCCTGGATCCGTCCCCTGTCGCGCAGCCCCTGCAGTGCGGTCAGCGCCGCCACGGGAGCCGCCGCCGCCTGCTCGAACGTCACGTTGGCGGGCTTCGACACCAGAAGGCTCTCGGAAGCACACCCGTACTCGGCGAAGGCGCCTTTGCACGCACCGAACACCTCGTCGCCCGGCTCGAACTGGGTCACGTTCCTGCCCACCGCCTCGACCTGACCGGCGACATCACGCCCCGGTCGGGTGAGCTTCGGTCTGCGCAGCCCGAACAGCACCCGACCGAGGTACGGCGTGCCCCTCATGAGGTGCCAGTCGAGTGGGTTGACGGACGCCGCTCGAATCCGGATCAGGACCTCATCGTCCTTCGGGGTCGGACGTGCGACCTCCGCCAACCGGAGAACATCCGGGGCCCCGTATTCCGTGAAGGTGATCGCTCTCATGAGTCTTCTTCCCGACTATTGCGACCGGATGATTCTTGCGCGCAGTTCATAGCCACCCGACCGGTCAATTCTGCATCTGAACGTTGGCATCAGCAGCGAGCCAAACGAGTCCGCTGCATGCCGGGGCTGGGCCTCAGCGTGGGTGCGGTGTCGAGGACCTGAAGCGCCAGAGGATATTGACGATGACCCATTGACCGTTGCACCTCGCGAGGCTGAGGTACTCGATGTACTCCGAGGAAGACGCTTCGGCGACGGCGATGTCCCCGGAGATCCCCAGAACACGAACTGAGACGTTTCGCCCCTCGGCCGGTGTCGTCGTGCCACCTCCGAGGCGAGTCATCTCGACCATCTGATCCCGGCTCATGGTGAAGACGACCTGTCGACCAGCAGGCAGGGCGTCAACGTAGCGCTTGACCAGGTCGGGGTGAAGCGCACGCCCGAGCCTGGTGGCATCACCTGAGTACCAGCCCTCCAGGTAGTCGCATGCGGTCTGCTCGATCTGTACTTGAGGGGCGGAAGCGTCGGCCAGCGCGCCGGCGGCAGATGCCAAGGATGAGAAGCAGCCTGTGAGCAGTGCCGGGACGAGGGCTGAGATGGCGGTCGTGTGCAGAGTCATGATGCCTCCGATGCTGGTTCTCAGCTGTGATGC
>JBLMXF010000077.1:0-72333 GCA_050257595.1 Acidobacteriota bacterium
GCGCCTGCACCACCTCGATGCTGTTCGCGACGCCGGCCGAGTAGCGATCCTGGGCCTGCTCGAGCTGGCGTGCCGCGAGCGACACGGCGGATTCGCCGACCTTGACGCGGTCGGCCGCGGCCTGGAGGTCGAGGTACGCCGCGCGCACCTCGAACTCGATCCTCGCGCGCAGGTCCTCGAGTCGGGCCTGCTCCTCCTTCACCCGGGCCGCGGCAATCAGCGCCTTGCCGCGCACCGCGCCCCCCGCGAAGATGGGAATGCGCAGGGCGGCGGCCAGCGAGTAGGTCTCCTTGGCGCCGCGCGGCGTGCTCCCGATCGTGCCGACGTCGCCGACCGCGACGAGCGACGGGAGATCCTCCCCGCGGACGGCGTCTCGCTCGGCCTCGGCGGCCGTTAGCGTGGCCTGGGCCGCGCGGTAGTCGGCCCGGTGCGCGAGCGCCTTGCGGAGGGCGTCGTCCACGCTCTCCGGGTGCACCGGCGTGAACGGCACCCGATCGACGAGCTCGATGGCGTCGCCGAGCGGGACACCGATGGCCCTGGCCAGGGCGAGCTTGAGCTTGGCCGTGCGGTTCTCCTCGACGATCACCTTCTGCTGCTCCCCCTCGAGCTGGACCTGAGCGCGCAGCACGTCGATCCCGGGCACCATCCCCTGGGCGCGGAGGTCCACCGCCCGGTCGTAGAGCGCCTTGGCGGTCCGCGCCTGAGCCGTGGCCGCCGCCACCCGGCTCTCGCCGGTGACCACCTCGAGGTAGAGGCCGGCGCACTCCGCGACCACGGTGTCGCGCACGTCCTGGGCCGAAAGACGAGCCGCCGCGAGCCTTTCCCGGCCGGCGCGCGACCGCCCGGCTGAGGCGAGGTCGACGAGCGACTGCGAGACGCTGACGCGCGCGTCGAACACGCTGAACGGCCCGATCAGCGGCGACTCCCCGGGCGCCACCGGCAGGCCGTACGCCTCCAGGTTGATCTTCTCCCGCGCCTGCGACACGCCGGCCGACAGGTGCGGCAGCAGCCCGCTGGCGGCGACCGCCCGCCCCCCGCTGGCCTCCTGCACACTCTGCTCGGCGAGCACCGCCGCAAGGTTGTGCTCGAGGCCGCGCCGGATCGCCTCGCTCAGGGTGAGGTGCAGCACGTCCCCGCCGCGCGCCGGCCGGCCGCCAGCCCCGACGACGAGTACTGCCCCTACCGCCACCATCACGTCCCGCCAGCTCTTCATTTCTTCCCGATCCCCCGCCAGACGAGGTCCACTACCATCGCCGCATCGTCGTCGGCCGACCCGCGCGAGAGGCCGAGCATCCGCCCCCGGATGACACCCCGGGTGAGGTCGAACACCGCCGCCGCCAGGGTCGCGGCGGGGAGGTCGCGGATCGCCCCGCGCGCCGTCGCGTCGACGAACGCCGCGGTGAGACGCTCGATCTGATCGTGGTAGAGGTCGTCGAAGTGCCGCTGCAGCTCACCCTGACCGACCGCGGCCACGCCGAACTCCGAGAAGTAGATCCTCATGAAGTCGCGGTGCTCGTCGAAGTAGCCGACCTTGGTGCGCACGAAGGCGGCGATCACGCCCCTGATGTCGCTGGCCGCCGCCATCGCCGCGTGGGTGCGGTCGCGCAGTGCGATGAGATCGCGCCGGAAGGCGGCCCAGTACACCGCCCGCTTCGAGGGGTAGTAGAGGTAGACCGTCCCCTTGGCGACACCCGCAGCGCGCGCCACGTCGCTGATGGTCGCCTTCTGGAATCCCTTGCGGGCGAAGACGGCGTGGGCTGCGGCGAGGATCTCGCCGGTGCGGAACTCGGTGATGACGTCCTTCCTGGTCCTGCGCATCGTGGTACCCGCCGTGAAATGACCGGCGGGTCAGTGCACTGTACTCTCATTCCAATCCGGGGTGCAAGTCCCGGTGCTCACCCCCCGGCGCGGCGCCCCGGCCGGCGGTCGTGTCGTGCTACCTTTCCCGCAGGCGCCATGCCCGAACCGACATCCCCGCCCCGTGGTGACGGCACCCACGTGCCGCGGCGCCGGTACCGGGCCGCGCGCTGGCTCGTGCTCCTCCCCGTGCTGCTGTTCGCGGTCCTGCTGGTCCCCGAGCGCGAGCCGGTCCCCCTCGCCCTGCCGGCGAAACGGCCCTTCGTGTGGGGACGTGACCAGCTCTGGCACGACCTCGAGACACGCTTCGCGACGAGGCGCGCCGCCGGCTGCGCCGCGGCGCAGGCCGAGGTCGCCCGGATGCTCGCGGAGGGTCGCGCCCGTCTCGCCGAGCTCGCGACGCGGCCGCTGGCGGCGGATGCCCCGGTGCTTGCCGGGCTCGAGGACACGGTGTTCACGCTCGGCGCCGAGGTCGCCGCCTGCCCGGATCACCTCGCCGCTTACGTCACGTTCGTCGGCGAGCTCCGTGCCCTCGTGAAGGAGCAGTCGCGCCACTGGGACCTGGCCGCTGGCGAGGTCCGCGACCGCATGTACCGCCTCCTCTACGGCGGCCGGGCGGCGGTCGAGGAGGTGCTCCTCCAGGCCCCTCCCGGGACCGTCCCGGCCCTCGTCCGCGGCGAGGACGAGCCTTCGCAAACGCCCGCCGTGACGTTCCACGGGGTCGTCCTGCACTCCGGCGATCTCCTGCTCTCGCGCGGCGGGGCGCCCACTTCGGCGCTGATCGCGCGCGGCAACGACTACCCGGGGAACTTCTCCCACGTCGCCCTCCTCGCGGTCGATGACAGCGGCCACGCCGCGATCGTCGAGGCGCACATCGAGCGCGGTGTGGCTGTCGCCACCCCTGCGGAGTACCTGCGCGACAGGAAGCTGCGCATCCTCGTGCTGCGCCTGCGCGCGGACCTCCCGGCGCTGCGTGCCGATCCCCTGCTGCCGCACCGTGCCGCGGTGCGCGCCGTGGCGGTGGCCCGACGGCGCCACATCGCGTACGACTTCGCGATGGACTATCGCAACCACGACCGGTTGTTCTGCTCCGAGGTCGCGGCCGCCGCCTACGAGGAGGAGGGGATCACGCTGTGGGCCGGGATGTCCAGCATCTCCTCGCCCGGTCTGGCGTCATGGCTGGCAGGCTTCGGTGTCCGCCACCTCACCACCGAGGAGCCCTCCGACCTCGAGGTCGACCCCCAGCTGCGCGTCGTCGCCGAGTGGCGCGATCCCGACGTGCTGTTCAAGGACCACGTCGACAATGCGGTCATCGACATCCTTCTCGAGCAGGCCGAGGCCGGCCATCGGCTTGGCTGGCCGGTCGCGCTGCTCCCCGTCAGCCGGCTCGCCAAGGCCTACAGCGTGGTCCTCAACGCCCTCGGCCGGGTGGGTCCGGTCCCCGAGGGGATGAGCGCCGCGATCGCCCTGCGCGCCCGGCGGCTGGCCGAGGTCCACGGGGAGCTGGCGGGCGATGTCATGTCCCGGGCCGCCGATTTCCAGGCCGCGCGCGGGTACCGCCCGCCGTATTGGGAGCTCGTCCGTCTCGCCCGCGAAGCCTGCGCGGCGCGGCGCTGTGCCGAGAAGCTGTAGAGCCGACGGCTCAGAGCTCGGGCACCGCCCAGGGCAGTGCCGAGCGCCAGCGCACGATCTCCTCCAGCGCGAGAGCGCCCGCGGCGCGCCGCCGGGCTCCCTTCTCGCGGGGCAGCTCGACCGGCGGGTCGACCATCAGGCCCCAGGCGGCGTTGGCCGGCTGGAAGCGGTGGGGCGGGCGCTCGGTGAGGTGGCGCAGCAGCCCGCCGTGGGCGGTCCACGGCGCGGGCACGGACGCCTCGACGTCGCCCAGCTCGGCGGCGAGGAAGAGCCCGGCAAGCAGGCCGATTGCCGCCGACTCCACGTACCCCTCGACGCCGGTGAGCTGGCCAGCGAGCCGGAGGGAGGGGCGGGCCTTGACGCGCAGCGAGGCGTCGAGGTGTCTGGGGGCGCAGATGAAGGTGTTCCGGTGGATCATTCCGAGCCGCACGAAACGCGCGCCCGCGAGGCCGGGAATGAGCCGGAACACGCGCTGCTGGGCGGCGAAGGTCATGCGGGTCTGGAAACCGACCAGGTTCCAGTGCTCCGCCGCGAGGTCGTCGCGGCGCAGCTGGACGACGGCATGGGGGAGCCGGCCGGTGCGCGGGTCGGGTAGGCCGACGGGCTTCATCGGCCCGAAGCGCAGCGTGTCCTCCCCCCGCTCGGCCATCACCTCGACCGGCAGGCACCCCTCGAAATAGGGGACGTCGCGTTCGAACTCCCGGACCGCGACCTTCTCGGCGGCGAGCAGTGCCGTCACGAACGCCTGGTAGGCCGGGCGGTCGAGGGGCGCGTTGAGGTAGTCGTCACCGCCTCCCTTGCCGTAGCGCGACGCGCGGTAGAGGACACTCATGTCGAGCGACTCGGCGGCGACCACCGGGGCGATGGCGTCGAAGAACGACAACGACCCTTCGCCGAGCAGGGCGACGAGCTCGCCGTGGAGTGCTTCCGAGGTGAGCGGGCCGGTGGCGATGATCGCCTTCCCCGCGGGCAGCGAAACCGCCTCCGCGCGCACCACCTCGACGAGCGGGTGCGAGGCGAGGACCGTGGTCACCGCGCGGGCGAACAGCTCGCGGTCGACGGCGAGGGCGTCACCGGCGGGCAGTGCCGCCGCCCGCGCCGCGGCGATGATCAGCGAGCCGAGCGCCGCCATCTCGCGCTTGAGCAGGCCGATCGCGTTCTCCGGGTTGTCGGAGCGCAGCGAGTTGGAGCACACGAGCTCCGCCAGACTGTCGGTCCGGTGGGCCGCGGTCGACCGGGCCGGGCGCATCTCGACCAGCCGGACCGGGACGCCGGCCGAGGCCAGCTGCCAGGCGGCCTCGCATCCGGCGAGCCCGCCTCCGACGACGGTCACGACTCCCGGGGACGGGGGACAGGGCACAGGGGATGGCAACGACGCTTCCATCGCTTCGTCTTCCCCCTGTTCGCTGTCCCCTATCCGCTGTCCCCTACCGGGCCCTTGAAGCCGCACCCCTCGGTGCGGCACTCCAGCCAGCTCCCCTTGCGCACCGTCTTCTTCTCGACCAGGAACGGTGCGCCGCAGGTCGGGCAGGGGTGGGGGACGGGTTTGGCCGGCAGCGTGAAGGTGCACTTGGGGTAGCGGTTGCACCCCCAGAATGGGCGGCCGCGCCGGGAGCGCTTCTCGACCACCTCCCCCTCACCGCACGATGGGCAGCGCACGCCGCTCGGGGTGTTGGGACTGGTGGCGCCGGCGACGATCTTCCGCGTGCCCTTGCACTCGGGGTAACGGGAGCACGCCCAGAACGGTCCGAAGCGCGACCGCTTGAGGACCATGGCGGCGGCGCACTCCGGACAGCTCGGTGCCTCCTCGGCGGCCCCCGGCGCACCGGGCTCCTTGGTCGCCTTGCAGCTCGTGCACTGCAGGTACTCACCGAAGCGCCCGAAGCGGAGCAGCATGGGCGAGCCGCACTTGGGGCACTTCTCGCTGCTCTCCACCCCCGCGCGCTTGACCGACGTCATGCCGGTGCGGGCCTTCTCGAGGTCGGCGGTGAAGGCCCGCCAGAACCTTCCAAGGGCGGTGCGCCACTCGAGCTTGCCCTCGGCGATGGCATCAAGCTCCTCCTCCATCCGCGCGGTGTAGCGCTCGTTGATCAGGTCGCCGAACGAGGAGGTGAGCAGGCGGGTGACCAGGGTGCCGAGCTCGGTGGGGAAGAACGTGCCCTTCTGGCGGATCACGTAGCTGCGGTCCGCGATCGTCGAGATGATCTGCGCGTACGTCGAGGGCCGGCCGATACCGTTCTCCTCGAGGGCCTTGACCAGGGTCGACTCGGTGTAGCGCGGGGGCGGCTGGGTGAACTTCTGGTTCGCGGCGAGCTCCTCGAGTCGGAGCGTCTCGCCGGCGTGGAGGACGGGGAGCCGCTTGGAGGTGGGCTCTTCCTCCTCCTGCTCGGACGGGCTCCTTTCCTCGGCGACGGCTGCCTCCTCTTCACGGTAGACACGCAGGAAGCCGGCCTCGATCTCGACCTCGCCGCGGGCCTTGAAGCCGTAGGGGCCGGCTTCGACCACCACGTCGGTGACGTCGAACTGGGCCGGGACCATCTGCGAAGCGACGAAACGTTGCCAGATCAGCGTGTAGAGCTTGAGCTCGTCGGCCGCCAGGTGCCGCGCGAGCGCCTCCGGCGTGCGGGTCACGTCCGAGGGACGGATGGCCTCGTGCGCGTCTTGCGCCTCGGAGCGGTTCTTGAACGCGTTCGGCTTGGCCGGCACGAACGCCTCGCCGTAGCTGGACGCGATCAGGGCGCGCACGGCGTCGATCGCCTCGCCGGCCACGCGGACCGAGTCGGTGCGCATGTAGGTGATCAGACCGACGCGCTCGCCGCCGCCGAGGTCGACGCCCTCGTAGAGCTTCTGGGCGAGCTGCATGGTCTTGCGGACCGGGAAGTGGTGGCGCGCGTAGGAGGCCTGCTGCAGCTTCGCGGTGACGAACGGCGGCGGGGCCTTCTGCAGGCGGCGGCGGCGCTTGACGGTCCCCACGACGAAGGCAGCGCCCTCGACCTCCGCGCGCACCGCGGCCGCCGTCTCGGCGTCGTGCACCGAGTACTTCTTGCCGTCGCGCAGCGCCAATCGCGCCACGAACGGTGGCGGTGCCGCTGCGGCCAGGCGGGCATCGAGGTGCCAGTACTCCTCGGGGACGAACGCCGCGATCTCCGCCTCGCGGTCGCAGATCATCTTGAGCGCCACCGACTGGACGCGACCGGCCGAGAGGCCGCGCTTGACCTTCTCCCACAACAGCGGCGAGAGCTTGTAGCCGACCAGGCGGTCGAGCACGCGACGGGCCTGCTGGGAGTCGATCAGGTGGTGATCGAGGGCGCGCGGGTGGGCGACCGCGTCCTGGACGGCGCGCTTGGTGATCTCGTGGAAGAGCACCCGCTCGACCGGCGCGTCGAGCTCGCCGAGCAGCTCCGCGAGGTGCCAACCGATCGCCTCGCCTTCGCGGTCGGGGTCGGTGGCGAGCAGCACACGCCCGGCGCGCGCCGCCGCCGCGCGGATCTCGCCGATCACCTTGCGCTTGGCCGGGAGCGTCTCGTAGGTCGGTTCGAACCCATGCTCGACGTCGATGCCGAGCTCGTTCCTGGGCAGGTCGCGGACATGCCCGACCGACGCCATCACGGTGAACCCCTTGCCCAGGTAGCGGCCCAAGGTCCGGGCCTTGGCCGGTGACTCGACGATGACCAGCGACTCTGCCACGACGCCTCCGAGGGTGGCACTCTAGCAGCGCTGTCAAGCGCGGGATCAGCCCGTGTCGCTGGCCAAAACCCCGCCGCGCCGCACGGGGAGCCCTCGTCACCCCGGTGGTTCTCCTCGACCTCGGCGCGACCGGCTCCGTCCGCCCGACGAGCGGTTGCCAGGCATCGGCCTCGTGACCGGCCCGGTTCGTCTCGCGTTCCGGCAGGGCGTCGCGGTGTACGATGGGGTCACGCGCGACAGGGGCCGGAGGCGACAGTCCCGCCGTTGCCGACTCGTCGTCGGGGAACTGTCCCGACACCCGCGACGGCATGTTCCCGCGGTCCCGGCCGAAGGGAGGAACCATGGACCACTGCGCGAGAAAGCGACTGTGGCCCGCCGTGCTCGGGCTGGCGGCGTTGATCGCCCTGACCGGGTGCAGCAGCGCCGTCCCGACCGAGACGCCCGGGGTCGATCGCATGGGCGAGTACGTCCTGCGCTACCGGGGCCCGGAGCTCGAGGCGGCGGTCGGCTACCGGTTCGCCGCGCTCTCGTTGGGCGATGACTGGCTCATCCTGGACATCGCGGTCAGCGGCGCCGACTCGGGAACCACCGAGATCCGCCGCGACCGCATCTTCCTGCGTACCCCCGCCGGGGAGACGGTTCCCCTCGCCACGCAGGACGAGTTCGCGCGCGAGTACTCCCGGCTGCGCGCGACGCTCCAGCGCGAGGCGATCACGGCGGATCCGCTCGACTACTTCAAGGCACGGACGCCGTGCGCGCTCCAGCTCTTCACCGCACCGGGAGAGGGACTGGCGTTTGACAGCACGACCGTCAACGATCGGAGAGTGTGCTCGGGCCAGCTCTTCTTCCTGGTGCCGGGAGGGATCCAGGCGGGCCACTGGGTGCTCGGCATCGATCTCGAGGAGAGCAAGATCAGGATCCCCTTCACGCTGTAGAGGCGTGGCGCCTGGAGGAGGATCACTCCGAGGGATGCGAACTTCTCACGCGGGAGCGGCGGTAGCGGCCGTCGGGCTCGCGCGTGACCCAGCCGGCGAGCTCGAGGCGGAGCAGCTCCTCCACGACCTGCGCCACCGGCCGGCCGCTGGCGGCCGCGAGGTGATCCACCGAGGCGGCTTCGCCGGCCGGGAAGACCGCGAGGAACTCGGGCTCCTCGCCGGCCTCGCTGGCCACCGGCGCGACGCCGAGAACGGCGAGCACGTCGGACGCGGTCAGGACCGGTGCGGCACCCGCCCGCAGGAGCCCGTTGGGGCCGGCGGAGAGACGCGAGAAGATCGAGCCCGGCACCGCCATCACCTCGCGTCCCTCGTCGAGGGCGAGACGCGCGGTCACCAGCGCTCCCGAGCGTTCGTCGGCCTCGACCACCACGACGACCTGAGCGAGTCCGGCGATCAGGCGGTTGCGCTCGGGGAAGTGCGCGGCGCGGGGCGGCGCGCCGGGCGGGTACTCGGTGACGAGCGCTCCGGTCGCGGCGATCTCCTCGGCGAGGGCGGCATGCTCGGTGGGGTAGACCCGGTCGGGGCCGGCACCCCACACGGCGACGGTCGCGCCTCCGCCGGCGAGGGCACCGCGGTGGGCCGCCGCGTCGACGCCGCGGGCCATGCCCGACACCACGCACACCCCCGCGGCGGCGAGCTCATGCCCGAGGTGTTCGGCCACTTCGCGGCCGTAGGCGCTGGCGCGTCGCGCTCCGACGATCGCCACCGCCGGGCCGGACCGGAGCTCGCCGCGGACGAAGAGCCCGAGGGGCGGGTCGGCAAGCGCGCTCAATCCGTGCGGAAAGCCGTCGGACCATGAGGGCTGCCAGCGCCACCCCAGGCGCACGAGCGCCGCTCTCGCCGTCGCCACCTCGGGAGCATTGAGGAGCGCCCTGGTCGCGGCGTCGACGTCCGCGTGGACTTCCCGGTCGAGCAGCTCGCGACCACGCCGGCGCGATGCTGCGCCGCCGTCGGGATGGGCGGCCACCCAGGCGAGAGCAAGGTCGGGATCGGGAATGGCGGCCTCCTTGGCAGCCTATAATAAACGCGAACCAGAGGGGGCATTCGATGCGATGGACGCTTCATCTCGTGCCGGTGGCCGTCGTCGCCATCGCCGGCTGCGCGTCGCTCGCCAGCGTGAAGGCCTCGGTCCGGGACGAGATGAAGGCCGGTGTGCAGGCCGGGCAGCACGGCTACTGGCAGGAAGCGCTCTTCCGCTTCGAGCGGGCACGCACCCTCAAGCCGGACGATCCCGACATCCTCAACGACGTGGCCGTCTCCCTCGAGGCGCTCGGCCGCTACGACGAGGCGCTGGCGACCTACAAGCAGTCTCTCCAGCTCAACCCCAGGAATACGTACGTGCGTCGCAACTACGCGCGCTTCGCCGAGTTCTACACCAGCTACGCCCGCGGGGTGTTGCCCAAGGGGGTGTTCGATGCGAAGCATTGAGGCGGGAATCCTCGCGCTCCTGCTCGCCGGCACGGTGTCGGCCGGCGTGCGCGAGGTCGAGCTCTCGCTGCCGGTGCGCCCGAAGCTCGCGCTCACCGGTCACGAGAAACTCTACATCGGCCCGTTCGTGCGCGAGAGCGCGGGGGACGAGGCCGCTCCCAAGCTCGCCTTCGACGTTCCGGCCGAGTTCGAGCGCTACCTCCGGCGCCTCCTGCGCAAGGAGGCGAAGTTCGTCATCCTGCCCTCGCTCGAGAGCGTGCGACCGCCGACCACCGATCCCGTGCGTCTCACCGAGGCCACCGATTTCTGGCGTGATCTCGGGAACACGTCGGGTGCCGACTACATCGTCGCCGGCTCCATCGACTTCGAGATTCAGGACCGCAGCGGGTACAAGACCGAGGAGTACACCTCGCCGCTCGACGGCAGGACCTACTACCGCCAGGTTCTCGTCGAGACCACCGGTTTCTCCTACGACATCATGCTCGACGTCTACGACGGCCGCACCGGTGCGATCGTGCTCCAGGAGCCGCTCAAGGACTTCCAGGAAAGGCCGGAGAAAAACTTCGACGAGTTCACGGGGATGTTCGCCAACCTCTATGCCATGGAGAACCAGCTCGTCGGCGTCTTCGTCCCGCGCACCATCAAGACGAAGCGGCTGCTCCTGACGCCTTAAGGGAGGATCATGCGAGCCCGCACCGTCACTGCGATCCTCGCGCTGGCCGCCGCCTCCACCGCGTCGGCCCAGTATTTCGGCAAGAACAAGATCCGCTACGACCAGTTCGCCTGGGAGGAGTACCCGACGCCCCACTTCCGCATCTCGTTCTACGACCGCGAGCGGGTCGTGCTGCCCAAGCTCGCGTCGTTCGCCGAGAGCGCCTACGACGAGCTGGCGCGCAAGCTCAACTTCCAGATCACCGAGCCGATCCCGATCATCGCCTACGCGACCCACGCCGAGTTCGAGCAGACCAACGTCATCGTCGAGTTCATCCCGGAGGGTGTCGGCGCGTTCGCGGTCCCCGCCCGCAACCGCATGGTGCTCCCGGTGGACATGCCGGACGCCGAGCTCCAACAGCTCATCCAGCACGAGCTCACCCACGTCTTCCAGTACGAGATCATGTTCCAGGGCAAGCTCTCCAAGGCGCTCACCTACAGCCCGCCACAGTGGTTCATGGAAGGGATGGCATCCTATCTGGGCAACGACGAGGACGCCCGCGCCCGGGCCGTGATGCGCGACGCCGTGCTCTCCGATCGGGTGCCCTCCGTCGGCTCCGACGTTTCCGGGTACTTCGCCTATCGCTTCGGCCACATGGTCTTCCAGTTCGTCGAGTCGGAGTGGGGTGTGGAGGGGCTGCGGGACTTCATCTTCGAGTACCGCAACACGATCGGAGGCGGGATCGCGCGCCCCCTCAAGCGCGCGTTCGACCTCGACGTCGAAGAGTTCGACGCCCGCTTCCGGACCTGGCTGCGCAAGTACTACCAGGCGTACATGACCGACCGCGGCGATCCCCGCGAGTTCGGGCCCTCCTTCCGCGTCTCCGAGGAAGGCCGCTCCGTCGAGGCCTCGCCCGCGGCCGGTCCGTCGGGTGACCTGATCACCGCCTTCTCGACCTACAAGGAGGACGTCGACGTGGTGACCCTCGGCGTCCCGGACCGCCGCCTGGTCCGCAACCTGACCCGGGGCAACACCACCGAGTACCAGTACCTGATCGCGCAGTTGCTCACCGTCGGCCCGGTCCGGGGCAGGGACCTCGCCTACTCGCCCAACGGCGATCGGATCGCGGTGTTCGCCCGCAAGGAGCGCGGGAGGGTGCTGCTCCTGCTCGACACGCTGCACGGCGGCATCGCCCGGGAGATCCCGATCGCGGTCGACCAGGCGATGTCACCCGCGTACTCCCCCGACGGCACCCTCATCGCCTTTCACGCCTACCAGAATGGCCGGGGTGACATCTACCTGCTCAACCTCGACACCGGCGAAGTGCGCAATCTCACGAACGACGACGCCTTCGACTCCGCACCCACCTTCACGCCGGACGGCACCCACGTCGTCTACAGCTCGCAGGGCGGCGAGTATGCCAAGCTCTTCGAGGTCACGCTGGCCAATCCGGCGGATCGCCAGCAGCTCACTTTCGGCGACGGCGACGACGAGGGGGCGGCGTTCTCGAGGGACGGCAAGCGTCTCTACTTCGCGTCGGACCGCGATCAGGGGGTGTACGACATCTACCGGCTCGACCTCGCGACCCACGAGCTCACCCGGCTCACCAGGGTGATCGGGGCCGCCCTCAACCCGACCCCCGTCACCACACGGGATGGCGAGCGGGTCGTCTACCAGGCCTACACGAAGGGACGCTGGTGGCTCTATCTGACCGACCCCGTCGAGGGCAAGCCGGTGGGGCCGCAGCAGCCTCCGCAGGCGCGCCAGCAACCGGCGCCGTTCGTCCCCTCCGTGTCGGTCACCGTCTCGCCCGACAAGATCATCGCGGTGAAGAAGCACAAGCTGTTCCTCGACGACGCCCAGGTCCTGGTCGGGTTCAACACCGACAACACGTTGCTCTCGGCCACGTACCTGTCGTTCTCGGACCAGTACGGCGACCGTCGCTTCATCACCTACCTGGAGTCCGTCGAGGGCTACCAGAACTTCCGGCTCCAGTACGTGAGCCTCGGCGGCAGGACGCAGTGGGGTCTCACCCTGCTCGACGACCGCGAGTACTTCCTCGCGTACGACAACCTGTCCGGCCGCACCGACCGGCTCAAGCAGCTCTACCGGCAGAGCGGTGGCTACGCCTTCGTCACCTATCCGTTCTCGCTCTACCACCGGGTCGAGGGGGCGGTCGGTTTCATCCAGCAAGAGGCCAATTACCCCTTCGTCACGCCCGACGGTCAGATCGGTTTCGTCGGCCAGAAGTTCAACGTCCCGTTCGTCGAGACCAGTCTGATCGGCGACACCACCTTCTGGGAGTCTTACGGCCCGCACGCGGGCCGCCGCTGGTCGCTCTCGGCGGCCAACTACTTCGAGGGCGGCAGCGGCACGCTGTCCCGCGACCTCAGGCTCGAGCTCCGCCAGTATGTCCCGCTGTCGCGCCGCAACGAACTCGCGTTGCGGCTGTTCGCCGCCCGGGCGACCGGCAGGCAGCCCAACATCTACTACTTTGGCGGGCTCGACACGCTGCGCGGCTACGACTACCGGTCGATCGCCGGCAACAACGCCGCCTATCTCAACGCCGAGTGGCGCTTCCCGCTCATCGACTATCTCATCTTCCCCTGGTTGCGCCTCGCCAATCTGCGCGGCCGGCTGTTCGTCGACGTCGGCGCCGCCTACTTCGAACAGGGCGGCCAGAAGTACACGCTGACACCGTACGGCTGGGTGTCCGGGTTCAAGTTCATGGACGGCGGCCGGCTCGTCAACGGGGTCGCCTCCTACGGCTTCGGTCTCTCGGTCAACCTGTTCGGCCTGCCGGTCCACTGGGACTGGGCCAAGCAGTGGGACTTCAAGGAGACGCTCGGCGGTTACCAGACCTCGTTCTGGATCGGGTTCCGCTACTGATCGGAGAGTGACGAGTCGCAGTGGGGCGGGGCCGGCGTTTTTCTGCAATGATGGTGGCGTGAGTCACGGACCCGAGGACGACGCTCCGGGCACGAGCGAGGGTGAGCGGCCTACGGGGGTCTGGCCACCGCGCGAGCCTCTCGATCGCCTGAAGGTCGCGGCGCACCGCGTGGGCCTGTGGCTGCGCTCGCTTGCCGTCGTGGCGCAGCAGTCGGGACCCGCAGTGGTGTGGACCGGAGGAACGCCGCTCGTGATCGTTCCCGGCGTCGGCAACCCGACCCGCTCGCTCGGCGGCCGGTTGCTCCGCGAACTCCTCGCCAGCGGCGTGCTGCCGCCCGGCGCCTCGGTGCTCGACGTGGGGTGCGGCAGCGGGGCGTTGACCGTCGAGGCGGCGCGCTGGGCGCGCCGCGTGGCCGCCGTGGACCTCCGCCCGGAGGCCGTCCGCTGCACCCGAATCAACGTCCTCCTCAACCGCTGCGACGACCGCGTCGTGGTTCGCCAGGGCGATCTCTTCGAGCCGGTCGCCGGAAACCGCTTCGACGCGGTCGTCTGCGAGCCGCCGGTGACGCGTGGAGGGCCGGGAGCGGCACCGAACGACCCCGAGTTCCTCGGTCGCTTCGCCCGCGGCCTGCCTGCGTTTCTCACCTCGGCCGGCGTCGCCTACCTGGCGTTGACGATGGGGGCTGGGGAGGACGCCGGCCTGGCCGCGCTCGAGCACGCGGGCCTGCTCTGCCAGCCCGCGCGGCGGGGCTCCACGTTCCGCGCGGTGGTGACCGTCTATCGCTGCACCCGCCATGCACATCCCTGACGGGCGGCCCGGCACGCGATCCGTGATACCGAGCTCGGGTCAGTAGCTTCCCGCCGCGCCGATCCTGTCGAGCTCGACCGTGTGGGGCGCTGGAGTGGGCACGGCGCCGAGCAGCTGCTCGTAGATGCTCTCCACCTTCTCGACGTGGCGTTCGATGGTCAGCTCGGTCAGGGCTCGCCGCTGGCCCTCCTGGCCGAGGCGGCGGGCAAGCATTGGGCTGGTCAGCAGCGAATCGACCGCAGCGGCTAGGGCGTCGGGATCTCGGCGAGGCACCAGGAGGCCCTCCCGGCCGTCCCGCACGAGCTCGCGAGCTCCAGCCTCGGTGCCGACGACCGGAAGACCGGCCGCCATGGCCTCGAGGGCGGCGAGCCCGAAGCCCTCGACGACCCGGCTCGGCATGACGAACACGGAGAACGAGGCGAGCAAGCGCCGCACCTCGCCACGTGGCTGCTGCCCCATGAAGACGACGCAGCCGGAGACTCCGAGCTCGACTGCCAGGCGGCGCAACTGGTCGGCCAGCCGCTCATAGGCCGGCAGGGCACCGCCGACGAGGACGAACCGGGCCGACGGGTGCCGGGTCCGCAGGATCGCCGCCGCGCGCAGGAAGTCCTCCTGTCCCTTGTGGCCGTTGATCCGCCCCACCATTCCCACGACGGGCGGTTGTCCGGCGCCGGATCGCGCGTCGGCCCACCCCGGCAGGCTCCCGGGGTCGGCAACCCCATCGTGGACGACATCGAGGCGCCGACGCATCGCCCTGGGCATCACGCCGAAGTGATCGGCCACGCCCTGGCTCACACAGAGGACGCGTGCCGACAGACCGACGATCAGCCATCGCAGGACGCTCCAGGCGGCGCGGGGCCGGGAGAGGACCTCGCGGACGTGCCACACGTGAGGCAGCCCGGCGAGCCGCGCGCTCAGTGCCCCATCGAGAACCACGGAGGAGTTGGTGTGAACCAGCGCCACCCGCTCCCTTTGCATGAGACCCACGAGGGCCGTCACCGAGGAGGGCAACTGTCGCCCCAGTCTCGCGAATGCGGCTGGCGACCGCAGCTCACGCCGTGTCCGCAGTGCGGCGAGCGGCCACACACGGCATTCCACTCCTAGGCGGCCGAGCTCGCCGCTGAGCTCGCCTTCGAACGGCACGAGGACCAGAGGGTCCCAGCGGCTGCGGTCGAGACGGGCCACCAGATCGACCAGCATCGCCTCGGCGCCGGCGAAGTGGCCGGTCGCGTTGATGCACAGCACGCGCTTCATCGCCGCACCCCCGCGGCGGAGGCAGGAGCCGCCACGGGGAGGGACATCGTCCCCGCGCACGACCCGTCACGGGCGTGAGAAGACCTCCCTGACCCGGGCGTGGGCCCGGTTCGTGTCGCTGTCATGGTGAACAGTGTAACGTCGCGGACGGTTCGCTTCATCCCGTTCCGGACCCCGGTTTGGCCGGAGGCCACTCTCGCGACCTCGCCGCGGCTGCCTCCAGCACCCCGAGGTAGACCCAGGGGTACGCCAGCCAGCTCGCCTCCGTGGCCTGGAAAGCGACAGCGAGACTGACGAGCGCCAGCAGCAGGCCTGCGAGGACTCGCCTGTCTCCTCCGCCGCTCCTGGCCCACGCCCTCACCCCCCCCCGGAGGGTCATGCCGATGCCCGCCACCAGCGCAGCCAGGCCGATGACACCGCTGTCAAAGAGGTGATGGACGAACAGGTTAGGGATCCAGCCCGGGGCGTTCTGGTTGGGGTAGAGGAACATGTCCTCGTACGCCCCCACACCCCAGCCGATCCAGGGATGCCGACGCCAGTGCTGGACGGCGTTCCGGCAGATCTCGTAGCGCACCCAGAGGTTGCCGTCGTGGCGGATGTGGGTGAGCGAGCGCAGACGGTACACCAGGCCGGCGCTCTCCGGCGTGTAGGGCGTCCAGTTCGGGCTCGGCGGACCGAGGTCCACCGCCGTGAGTGCGAGCAGGGCGAGAAGGAGGGTGCCGGCACAGGCGAGGCCGACGCGCACCCACCGGCCGCCCCGCGAGGCCAGCGAAACCGAGCCGGCACAGCCAAGGGCGACGAGAAAGCCGACCCACGCCGTCCGAGTCACGGAGATCACCAGCGCGCCGCCACCGAGCAACGCCGCGGCCCACGCGGCCACCCGCACCCGGCGTCGCGATCGGGCGCGGCGGCCGGCGAGAGTGAGGCCGAGCAGGACGGCGGCGGCACTGTAGGAGCCCAGCACATTCGACTCGATGAGGGTGGCCTTGGGGACCCAGCCACCCCCCGTGGCTCGCTGCATTCCAACCTGGCTCCCGGCCAGGTGCCACGCGACGACCGCACCGATGGCGATCGTCGCCACGCAGGCCGCGACGGTCAGTTGGGCACCGACGGCGACCTCGAGGCGGGGACGGGCGAGGTTGGCCACGACGACGAAGGTCGCGACCATCATGACCAGCTTGCTCCACAGAATCACGCTATGTCCGACATCCGGAGCGTTGACCAACGAAGCGACGAGTGCCACGCTCAGCCAGCCCATCAGCGGCCACGCGGCGGCCGGGAGTGCGAGCCTTAGGCGGCGTCGCCATGTGACGACGGCGAGAGGAACGGCGACGGTGACGAGCGTGATGTACTCCGGGTAGACCGACTTTCCGCCCACCTCGACGTGCATCCCGTTGAGGGCAGCACCGGCGACGAGCAGCCACAGACCGAGCTCTCCCCAGCGCATGCTCACTCCTTTGCCCGAGTTCCGCCGGCGGACGGCCGGGGCCGCGACCACCTGCCAAGCACCTGACCGACCGACGCGAAGACGGCCCCGCTGGCCGCCAGCATGGCCACCACCCGCACGAACTGCGCCAGCGACCCGGCTCCGACCGACCAGCTCCGGCCGAGCAGGAGGCAGGTCGCAAGCGCCCCCGTCGCGGCCGGCAGCCAGACCAGAGTCGCGCGGCCAAGGTCTCGAAGACCGAGCATTTCGTGGCGGCGTACCAGCGTCATGGCGAGTAGGGCGGCAGAGACGGCGGTGGTCGCGGTGAGCGCCAGGGCGAGCCCGAGGGCTCCCAGGTGGGGGAGCAAGAGGCGGGCCGCGACGAGGTAGACCACGAGCGAGATCGCACCGACCCGCAGCGGTGTGCTGACATCTTGACGGGCGTTGAGCGCCCGCAGGCAGACGAGCGCCACCCCAGCGGGAAGCACGCCGCCGGCGTAGGCGCGCAGCAGGACCGCCGTCCGCGCGGCGTCCACCTCGGTGAACGCTCCATGGCGGTACAACAGATCGACGATCTCTCGCGTCGCTCCCAGCAGCCAGATCATGGCCAGCAGCAGGGGCGGGCCGGCGGCCCGCAGACCGTCGGCGACGGTCCGGCGGAACGCCTCGGGCCGGCTGCCGAGGCCGGCAAGTCGGGGGAGCAGGACGGTCGATACCGAGCCGGCGATGAGGAAGAGGGGCAGCGACGCGATCTTTTGCGCCAGGGTCAACCGGGCGATCGTCCCGCCACCGAGGGTGGACGCGAAGATCCGCTCGAAAACGGTGACCACATGCGAGGCGCCGAGGTACGCGATCAGCGGCAAGGACAGCGCAATCACCCGGTGCGTCTGCGCACGCTGGACGGCCGGGCCCAGACGAGGCCTCCGCCAATGCCAGCCTGCCACCCGCGCGGCAGCGAGGTGGATGGCGAGCTGGAGCGCCATGCCGACAGCCGCCGCGGCGGCCAGCTCGCCGACACTCGGGCGCGGCACGAACGTCAGGACCGCGATCACTGCCAACCCGAGTGCGGCCGGGCTCACGGCGGGCAGGCCGAAACGACCGTGGGCGTTGAGCACCGCGCCGAGGATCGCGGAGAGGATCATGCACACGCTTCCAGGCAGGACAAAGCGGGCCGCCTGCACGGCCATGGCCTGCGTGCTGGGATCAGAGCCGGGAAGCAGAAGGCCGATGAGGCCCGGAGCCCACAGGACCCCGGCCGCGGCCAGCAGGGTCAGCGCCGCGGCGCACGCCGTGAGGAGCGTCGAAATCAGGGTGAGGGCGTCGCCGGGGCGTGCCGTCCTCAGCTCCTGGTAGACCGTGATGAGCGACGGCGCGACACTGCCCGTGACGAGCAGCTGGAGGAGAAGGCCGGCGAACAACAGGACCGTGAGGAGAGCATCGGCCGCTCCTCCGGCGCCGAGATGCGCGACCACTGCCGCGTCGCGCACATAGTTGACGACGTTGACGGTCAGTGTCAGACCGAAGACCAGCCCGACGGGTCGCAGCAGACCTGGGCCGACGGGGGTCGATTGGTTCTCCCCGCTCACACGCGGAACCCTCCAACCGGCCACGCGACGCTCGTCCCGGCCCCCGGTCGGCTCACACGACGCCTCGCGGCCAGCCCCGGCCCTGATACCACGCCTCCTCTGCCGACATGGCGGACATCTTACCCGCGACCGGTCGGGACGAGCACGCCTGCGATCGGTGTTCTCGGAGTGGACAGGGAGGGAATGGAATGCAATTCTGACGCTGTGCAGACGAATTGCGAAAAACGTCACACCCATGAAGACGAAAACCTCTCGCTCAGGTCGTCGAGGTCACGCACCTCGCCTCCTCATGTCGCCGTTCGGACGCCTCGCGAGCCGATCGTGCGGGTCCTCTCGAGCGGCCCGCGAGTCGCTCCCGTGAGAGTCGCGCTCGTTCACGACTTCCTCGTCCAGTTCGGCGGTGCGGAGCGTGTCCTGGAGGCGTTCTGCTCGCTCTTCCCCGACGCTCCGATTTTCACCCTCTTCTACGACGAGGCTCGCACCCGAGGCCGCTTCCGCGGTCGTGAGATCCGTACGTCCCACCTGAACAGGCTCCCGGTGGTCGGGCCGAGGATCGGCGTCAACCACCATCTCTTCTTCTGGAGCTTTCCCGGTGCGATCGAACGCCTCGATCTCTCCGGGTTCGATCTCGTCCTCTCCTCGAGCTCGTCGTACGCGAAGGGCGTCCGCGTGCCGGCAGGCGTGCCCCACGTTTGCTACTGCCACACCCCTACCCGCTACCTGTGGGAGGACGTGCGCAAGTACGTGCGCGGCTGGCTGGCGAGCGCCCCCGCACGGCTGCTCGGCGAGTCGCTCTTCGTCATCATGCGCCGGTGGGACTACGATGCTGCCCAGCGGCCGGCGCGGATCATCGCCAATTCCCGCTTCATCGCCGATCGGATCCGCCGCTTCTACGGGCGCGGGGCACAGGCCGTGATCCACCCGCCGGTCGACACCGACCGATACAGCCCGAACGGCCAGCCGTCGGAGCGAGAACAGGCGCCATTCCTGATGGTCGGTCGGATGCTGCCGTACAAGCGGTTCGACCTCGGCATCGAGGCCTGCAACCGCCTCGGGCTACCGCTCGTTGTCGTCGGCGTCGGCAGGGAGGCCGACCGCCTGAAGGCCTCGGCCGGGCCGACGGTTCACTTCCGGGGCTGGGTCTCCGAAGCTGAGCTGCCGAATGTGTATCGCAGCGCCAGAGCCCTGATCTTCCCCCAGGTTGAGGACTTCGGTCTGGTGGCGGCCGAGGCCGTGGCGTGCGGCACTCCGGTGATCGCCTTCCGCCGCGGCGGGGCGCTGGATATCGTCGAGGAGGGGCGCAACGGCCTGCTGTTCGAGGCTCAGGATGTGAGCGCGCTCACCGAGGCGTTGCGCCGCTTCAACGGCATGGCCTTCGAACCTCGGGAGGTGGCGATGACGGCCCAGCGCTTCAACGCCTGCCGCTTCAAGGAACAAATACTCGAGGCGCTACGTTGGCCGTGAGCACCAGAAGGGAACACCGGGGGTGAGACGACACGTCTCGCTTCAGCATGTCCGGAGCTGGTTGTGGAAGAGCACAGGGTGATCTCGACCGATGATGCGTCCACGGGGCGCGAAGCCGTCACCGATCAGGACGGGCCAGGTCCGATGACTGGGTCACCGCCGGTCGTCGAAGAGTGCCTCTCTGGGTCGGTCCGAACGCCCACATGCGGTTCCGACACCGCTCTCGAACGCGCCATCGTGGAAACGGTCTCCTATGCCGACATCTTCGACTACCCTCTCGCCCTCGGCGAGCTTCACCGCTACCTCATCCGTGTCGCCGCACCATTCGACAGGCTGGTCGCGACCCTGCGCCGCAGCCCGCGCCTCGGCCGGTGGCTCGGTCAGAGCGGGCATTACGTTACGCTCGCCGGGCGTGAGGCGATCGTTGCGATCCGTCGGCGGCGAGAAGAGCAGGCGACCCGGCTGTGGCCAAAGGCCCTTCACTACGGTCGCGCCATGGCCTCGCTGCCGTTCGTCCGCATGGTCGCGGTGACCGGCGCGCTGGCCATGGACAACACCGAGAGCGATGCCGACATCGACTATCTCGTCGTCGCCCGACCAGGACGGGTGTGGACCTGCCGGGCTTTCGTCACCGCCCAGGCGCGCTTCGCCGCGCGACGGGGCCACCATCTCTGTCCCAACTACGTCCTCTCCGAGGACACCCTGGCGCAGCCCGAACGCAACGTCTACGTGGCCCACGAACTCGCACAGATGGTACCCGTGAGCGGCCTCCCGATCTACGAGCGAATGCGCGCCGCCAACCCCTGGGTGGCCGAGTTCCTCCCCAACGCCACCGGTCTCCCCAGGTCGACGACCGTCGCCGAACCAACTCGTCTCGCCTGGGCGGCGATGGCCGAGAGTACCCTGAGCACCAAGCTCGGAGTCGCGATCGACCGCCGTCTTCAACGCTGGCAGGTGGCCAGGTTGCGCCGGAAGATCGAGCGAAAGGAGCTGGGCGACCTCGAGATCACGTTCGCCCCCGAGACCTTCAAGGGCCACTACGACGGGCACGGCCAGCGCATTCTCCGGCAGCTCGCCGACCGTCTGCAGGCCGTCGAGCGGACGGCACCATGACCGACGTGCTGCTGGGCCAGTCATACTTCCTCCGCTTCGACCCGAAGCTGTGGGAAGCCATGCAGCCGTATCCGCCGCTCGGCACCCTGTACGCCGCGGCGTATCTGCGTCGCTGCGGCTACGAGATCGGCCTCTTCGACGCCATGCTGGCCGAGTCGGAGCAGGAGTGGGCGACCGCGGTGGATCGCCACCGGCCCCGCTACGCCGTCCTCTTCGAGGATAACTTCAACTACCTGTCGAAGATGTGTCTGCTGCGCATGCGCGAGGCGGCATTCACCATGGCCAGGATGGCCAAGGAGCGCGCGTGCACCGTGGTCGTCTGCGGTTCTGACGCCACTGATCATGCCGGGGCGTACCTCGGTGCCGGCGCTGACTACGTGATCGTCGGCGAGGGTGAAGTCACACTTGGCGAACTCCTCGACGTCCTGAGTGGACGGCGCGACACGCCTGTCGACAACGTGCCGGGTCTCGCCTTCTCCACCGCGAGCCACGGGAAGGCCGTCGCGCCTCCCGCCGCCGAATCCCCGGTGACTGTCACGCGCCCGAGACCGGTGATCGCGGAGCTCGACGCCCTCCCGTTTCCGGCCTGGGATCTTGTCGATGTCCCGCGCTATCGCTCGGTCTGGCTCGGCCGACATGGCTACTACTCGATGAACATGGCGACCACGCGCGGCTGCCCGTACCACTGCAACTGGTGCGCGAAGCCGATCTGGGGCCAGCGCTACCACGCCCGCTCGCCGGGGAACGTCGCAGAGGAGATTGCCTGGTTGAAGCGGACCTATCGTCCCGACCACATCGCCTTCGCCGACGACATCTTCGGCCTCAAGCCCGGCTGGGTCGAACAGTTCGCCACCGAAGTGGAAGCGCGCGATGCGCGGCTGCCGTTCAAGAGCCTGCACCGCGTCGACCTCCTCCTTCGAGAGGGCACGATCGACGCGCTGGCCAGGGCGGGGGCGAAGACGGTGTGGGTGGGCGCCGAGTCCGGCTCGCAAAAGATCCTGGACGCCATGGACAAGGGAACGAAGGTCGAGCAGATCTACCGGGCCAGCCGGCGCCTGCATGACGCCGGGGTGGAGGTGTGCTTCTTCCTCCAGTTCGGCTACCCCGGCGAGACCAGGGAGGACATCGAGAAGACACTGCAGATGGTCCGCGACTGCCGCCCCGACGACATCGGCATGTCGGTCTCGTATCCGCTACCGGGGACCCGCTTCTTCGACTCGGTCAAGGCGGAGCTGGGACGCCAGCAGAACTGGCAGGATTCGTCCGACCTCGCGATGCTCTATCGCGGTCCCTTTACCACCGCATTCTACCGTCAGCTCCACACCGTCCTGCACAAGGAGTTCCGCGCCCGCCGGAGCGCCCGCCAGCTCGCCGCCCAGCTGCGCCGTCCCGGGGGGTTTCGCCCCCGCCACCTGCGGCAGGCCGCCGCGGCATTTTTCCACGCCGCCACGCTCCCTGTCGCCAGGATGTGTCTCGACCGCCTCGCGCGCCGAACGCCCGAGGGCATCGGCCCGCTGCCTCACATGGCGCCGGAGGCGGCGGCCAGGCCCTCGGCGCAGGAGGAATGAGTGAGCGTCTCCATCGACGATCGCCTGCGCGAGACGGCCTGTGCCTTCGATTCGGTGGCGCCCTTCTACGACGGCCCGTTCGGCAACGGCGCCGCGATCCAACACATGCGCGAGGTCCTGTGGAGGGAGGTGGCCACGGTGACCCCGCCGCCCGCCCGACTCCTCGACCTCGGCTGCGGGACCGGCCTCGACGCCGTCCACTTCGCCTCGGTCGGCTACGAGGTCGTGGCGATCGATAGCTCCCCCGAGATGGCGGCGCGCGCCCGAGCTCGCGCGGCCGCCACCGGGTGGTCGGCGAGGATCACGGTTCGCGAGCTGGGCATCCATCGCCTCGACGAGCTTCAGGATGGGATCTTCGACGCTCTCTACTCCGACCTCGGCCCGCTCAACTGCCTCCCCGACCTGGCCGCGGCCGTGCGCCACTGTGCCAGGCTCCTGCCGCCGGGCGGCAGGCTGGTGGCGTCGGTCATCGGCCGCTGGTGTCCCCGCGAGATCGCCCACTACCTGCTGCGCGGGCACCCCCGTCGGGCCCTCCTGCGTCTCCGGCCTGGCGTGGTCCCGGTCGGCCTCAACGGGCACACGGTATCGACCCGTTACTGGACGCCCCGCGGCTTCGCGGCCGTCTTCGCCCCTTGCTTCTCGGTCCGTGCCTTTCACACCCTTGCGCTTTTCGCCCCGCCACCGTACCTGGCTCGCCGACAGGGAGCGGACCTCGGCTCCTGGCATCGCTTCCTCGCCGCCCTCGATGACAAGGTGGGCGGCTGGCCGCTGCTGCGCTCGGCAGGTGACCACTTCCTCATCACCCTGGTGCGCCGTGGCTGAGACCGTCGCTCGCGCATCGGGCGACGACGTCGGTTCGGCACCTCTCCTGCCGCTGACCTGCCCGAGCTGTCGCGGACCTCTCACCGTGGGAGACGAACGCGCACGCTGTGCGGCCTGTGGGGTGGTCTACCCGCGCCGGGACGGAATCTGGCGTCTCCTCGACGCAACCGCTAGCGGTCGGCAACAGCCGCTCATCAACGCCTACCGGAAGGTGCGAGACGCCGAGGGGTGGGGAGGCGACGGGGCCGACTGTTACCGGGCGCTCCCGTTCGCCGACCTGACCGGTCGCCGTCCCGAGCTGTGGCGGATCCGCGCCGCCAGCTTTCGGACCCTTCTCCGGCGTGTCGTCGTCCGGCTCGAGCGCCGGCACCGTCGCAGTCTCCTCATCCTCGACCTCGGGGCGGGTAACGGCTGGCTGTCCGGGCGGCTCGCCGCTCGCGGCCACAACGTCGCCGCCGTCGATCTGCTCGACGATGTTCGAGATGGGCTCGGTGCCTACCGCGCCTATCCCACGGTGTTCACCCCGGTGCAGGCCGACTTCGACCGCTTGCCCCTTTCCACGGGGGAAGCGGATCTGGTCGTTTTCAATGCCTCACTCCACTACGCCGCGGACGCCGGCGAGACCCTCGCCGAGGCCCGTCGTGTGCTGCGGCCTGACGGCGTGATCGCCGTGGTCGACACACCGTTCTACCGGGATCGGGGCGCCGGCGTCGCGATGGTGCACGAACGCGGGGTGAGGTTCGCGCGCGACTTCGGCATCGATGTCCGAAAGCTGGAAGTCGAGGGCTTCTTTACCCTGCCACGCCTGACCGAGCTCGCCCAAAGGCTCGGCCTCAGGCTGACGGCCTGGCGAAATCCGACCTGGTGGAGGATGAGGGCCCGGGCGATCCTTGCGGTGTGGCGAGGGGGCCGCGAGACGGCGACCTTCCCGGTCGTCGGTTTCTCCCCAGCGGACGCGGGCCGCGGCAGGTTGCCATGATCACGGGGCGTCTCTACCGGCTCTGGCTTCGCGGCCGCTTCCTGCTCTTCCAGCGCCACCGCCACCGGCGCCTCGTGCTCGAGCGCCTCGCGGGCCTTCCCCTGCTCGTGCTTCCCGATGTTTTCAATCCCACCCTGTTCCTCACGACTCCGTTCTTTGCTTCGACCCTGGACGCCAACCTGGTCCCACCGGGAAGCCGCGTCCTCGAGGTCGGGACTGGAAGCGGGGCACTGGCCCTGGTGGCTGCCCGCCTGGGGGCTCTGGTCACCGCGATCGACATCAACCCCGAAGCGGTCCGCTGTGCCCGCCTCAACGCGGAACTCAACCGGTTCGAAGACCGCGTCGAGGCGATCCAGGGCGACCTCTTCTCGCCAGTCCGCGGTCGCCGGTTCGACGTGGTGCTGACCAACCCGCCGTTCTACTGCGGTACGCCGCGGGATCTCTGGGACACGGCCTGGCGCTCCGAGGACTTCTTCGTTCGCTTCACGGCGCAGCTGGGTGCACACCTTGCGCCGTCCGGCCACGCCCTGGTGCTCCTGTCCACCGCCGCGCCCACCCAGGCGTTCTTCGACGGGTGTCGCGACAGTGGACTGGCGACTGAGCCGCTCCGCCAGCGAGCGATGCCCTCCGAGACGCTCACCCTCTACCGGATCCGGAGAGCCTCATGAAGCTGGTGCTCTACAACCCGCCGAGCTCGGCGCAGCGCAAGCCAGTGCTGCCCATGTCGCTTCTCGCCCTGGCCGCCGTCCTCGAGACCGAGCACGACGTGGCGATCGTCGACGGCAATCTCGACGACCATCCGTTTGCGGCCGTCGACGCCCGGATCCGGGAGTGGGGCGCCGAACTGCTCGCCGTGACGGTGATGCCCGGCCCACAGGTCGCGGGCGCCGTGCCTCTGAGCAGGGCCGTCAAGGCTCGGCATCCCGCGGTGCCGGTGGTCTGGGGAGGCTACTTTCCCACCCTCCACCCCGAACCCTGCCTCGCCGATCCCGCAGTGGACTTCGTGGTGCGCGGCCACGGCGAGCAGGTCTTCGCGGACCTCGTCTCCGCGATCGCGTCCGGTGCCGATCCGCGTGCCGTTCCCGGCCTCGCCTCGCGGGCCCCTGGGGGCGCCGTGCAGCTCAACCCGCTCGCCGCGATCCCCCACCCGGACATGCTCCCCGACTTTCCCTACCGCCTCGTCGACGTGGACAGGTACGTCCGTCGCACCTTCATGGGAGAGCGGACGCTCCCGCACCACTCGTCCTACGGCTGTCCCTTCCTCTGCAACTTCTGCGCCGTGGTCAACATGGTCTCGGGCCGCTGGCTCGCCCAGTCGGCGATGCGCACCGCTGCGGTCACCGAGCGGCTGGTGCGGGAGTTTGGGGCCGACTCGGTCGAGTTCTACGACAACAACTTCTTCGTGTCCGAGGCGCGCACCGTGGAGTTCGCGGAACGGATCCGCCCGCTCGGCATCTCTTGGTGGGGCGAGGCGCGGATCGACACGCTGCTGCGTTTCTCCGCACGTTCATGGGGAGCGATGCGCGGCGCCGGGTTGAAGATGGTCTTCCTCGGGGCCGAGTCGGGCTCGGACGAGACACTCAAGCACATGAACAAGGGCGGTTCGGCGAGCGCCGAGAAGACCCTCGAAATCGCCGGGCGGATGCGCGAGTTCGGCATCGTGCCCGAGCTGTCGTTCGTCCTGGGCAGCCCGCCCGACCCCGCGGGCGACATCGAGCGCACCCTGACGTTCATCACGCGTGTCAAGCGGGTCAACCCCGCCGCCGAGATCGTTCTCTACCTCTACTCGCCGGTACCTCTCGCGGGCGACCTCTACGACCAGGCAAGCTCCTCCGGGTTCGTCTTCCCTGCCACGCTGGACGAATGGTTGACCCCGACGTGGCAGGAATTCGCCCAGCACCGCTCGACCAGCCTCCCGTGGCTTCCCCGCGCGGCGACGAAGCGCATCCGAGGTTTCGAACGCGTGCTCAACGCCTACTACCCCACCGTCACTGACACCCGCCTCGGCGGGGGGTGGCGCTGGCTGTTGAAGGGGTTGTCCGCCTGGCGCTACCACCTCCGCATCTACCGCCACCCGGTCGAACTCGCTGCACTGCAGCGCCTGCTCGGGTACCAGCGGCCCGAGACCAGTGGGTTCTAGGTCGGAAAGCATGCTCGCGAATCCGCCTCCTCGAGTGCATCGGCAGCTTCACCAGGTGACGGGGCTCATCCTGGTAGCGGTCGCGGCGGCGTCAGCAGGCCGCCTCGCGCTGGCGGTGATCGCCGACGCGGTGAGGCCGTCGCCTTGCTTCGTGAGCCATTACGTTCTCGCCCGGCTGCTCCGTGACGGTATCGATCTGGTCCGCAGCTATGACGACCCGTGGTTCGCCGAGCAGGTCTCCCGCGTCACGCCGGGGATCACGGACATCAACGTCAACCCACCCACATCGGCGCTGCTGCTGCTCCCGGTCGCCAGCCTCGGCTACCGCGAGGCGCGCATCGCCTGGACGCTCTTCTCGGTCCTCCTGCTCGCCGTCACCGCGGCGGTCGTGATCCGTGAGGCAGGCCTGCACGACGCGTGGAGGTGGGTCTTCGTCATCGTCCTGCTCCTGTTCCAGCCGCTCGCCGCGAACTTCCACATGGCCAACGCCTACGTGCTCCTGCTCGCCCTCGCCACGCTCGCCTGGCACGGCTACCGTCACGGACGCGACGGCGCACTCGGGATCGCACTCGGACTCATGCTGGCGATCAAGGTCGCCGGAGCGTTTCTCTGGCTGCTCCTCATCGTGGAACGCCGCTGGCGCGCCCTCGCGTGGGCCTCCGGCACCGCCGCGGCGGTGGCGCTCGGGTCGCTGCCGTGGATCGGCTGGGCGGCGTGGCGGGCGGACGCCGCTGCCCTGGCTGGGGTCGCGGGCCGGCCCGAGCGGGCTGTCACCGCCTACCAGACGGTCCTCGGGATCTTCCGCCACCTCCTGACTGCCGACCCGACGTGGAACCCGGCGCCGGTGCTTGTCGAGCCACGCCTCGCCACGGCGCTGGTGATCCTCGTCTCGCTGGCACTGGTGGTGGCGCTTGTCCTGGCGACGCGGCGGATGCCCGGCAACGACCGCCTGTTCGCGGCCTATCTCGCCGCTGGCGTCGTCCTCAGTCCGCTCTCCCTCGACTACACCTACACGCTCATGCTGGTGCCGGTGGCCGTGGCCCTCGTAGAGGCGCGCGAGCTGCACTCGTGGTGGGCGTGGGGGTTGTTCGCGACGGCGGTCGTCGCCATCGGCGCCGACCTCCCCTACCGCTCCCCCCACCTGGCGTCCGGTGCCTGGGCCCTCCTTGCCTACCCGAAGCTTTACGGCGCCGGCATGCTGCTCGCTCTCCTCCTGGCCGCACCACGGCCTCGAAATGCGCTGCCGGCCGATGCGTGACGGGTCCCACCAGACGAGCCTTGCGCGGAGGTCGGTACACGGCCTCCCCTCGACCGCCGACCGCAGAGACGGCCACGACCTCGCCGTCGTGATCCCGGCCTGGAACGAGGCGGCCAACCTCGAGCATCTCCTCCCCGTCCTGCGACAAACGCTCGACGACCTCGCGCTCCGGGCCGACGTCGTGGTGGTCGACGGTGGCTCGACCGACGACACGCTCTCGGTGGCCCACCGTCACGGTGCCCGTCTGGCGGCGCAGAGGGAGGCGGGGTACGGCGCCGCACTGGCCGCCGGGTTCGCGGGCACGGTGGCACCTTTCGTGATCACCATGGACGCCGACCTCTCCCACCGGCCGGTCTTCCTGGCCGACTTCTGGCGGCGGCGCGGCGAGGCCGATGTCCTGATCGCCTCACGCTACGTGGCCGGTGGGAGCGCCACGGTGGGGCAGGGACGCCGGGTCGCGAGTCGGGTACTGAACCGGACCTTCGGACACCTGCTCGGTCTCCCCCAGTGCGACCTGTCAAGCGGATTCCGAATGTATCGCCGGGAGGTGCTGGACGACGTCGCGTTTCGTGCCCGCGACTTCGACGCCCTGCAGGAGATCCTCATTCGCGCCGTGAACCGCGGTTTCCGGGTCAGCGAGGTACCGTTCCACTACCACCCGCGTCAGTACGGCAGGTCGCACGTGCGCATCGTGCGATTCGGATGGGCGTACGCTCGCACGCTGCTCCGGATGTGGCGGTTGCGGAACTCGACGGCGGCCCCTGACTACGACTGGCGCGCCTTCGACAGCCCGGTCTGGCTGCAGCGCTACTGGCAGCGCGCACGCCACCGCGTCGTGCTGGGCTTCGTCGACGACCCCTCCTCGGTTCTCGACATCGGCTGTGGGTCGAGTCGCATCATCGCCGATCTACCGGCCGCGATCGGGCTCGATCTCGCCCACACCAAGCTGCGCTGGCTGCGCGCACGCCACGGTAGGCTCGTCCAGGGTAATGCCCTGAGCCTGCCCTGTCGGAGTGGCGCGTTCCGCACGGTGATCTGCTCCCAGGTGATCGAGCACTTGCCCAATGTGCCCGACCTATGGGACGCGATCGACCGGGTGCTGGCCCCGGGCGGGACCCTGATCCTCGGCACCCCCGACTACGGCCGGCCGCTGTGGCACGTCATCGAACGGGTCTATGGCGCCCTCCTACCCGGCGCGTATGCCGGCGAGCACATCACCCGCTACACGAGGCGCACTCTTGTCGATCGCCTCTCCACGCTGGGTTACGAGGTTCTCAAGGTCCGCTACGTCGGCGCCTGCGAGCTGATCGTCAAGGCTCGGAAGCCGGTGACGGGGGGGACGGCCGGCAGCGGTCTCCCACTCGCCAGAGGGTGAACGGGGAATGGTGACCTACCTCGACGAGGCCGGCGTGCTCGCGCAGCCACGCGAGGTTCGTCTGCGGCCGTTTGCCTCGCCACTGCGTGGCGATGTTGTGCTCGTCGAGCAGGAGGTACGTCGTCCGGGTGCCGCAGACCAACGCACCGAGATCCTCCTCGCGCTCGTTGTAGAGCTCGACCACGGTCACCGGGGTGTAGTGACTCACGGTCTCGGTGAGCCCGAAGGTGAGCAGGGTGGCACCGGTTGGGAGCTGCGCCTGCGCCCAGCGCGCCGTCGCCACCCAGGCATCCTTGGCGGCAGCGAGCCGGCGGACGTCGCGCCCCGACCAGGCCAGCGCGAGCAGAAGGCCGGCCGTGCACAGGTAGGACGCGGCCCTTCTCCAGCCGGGACCGGCCGAGGCTCCCGTGGCACGTTCCCAGCCCAGACCGACGAGAACGGCAAGGGGTGGCAGCAGTGCGACGGAAAAACGTGGGTTCTCCCACGCGATCCCGGCGAGCACGACATAGATCGAGATGGGCCAGGCGGCGACGAGGAGGGCAGGGGGGCGTGGCAACGTGGACAGGGAGCCGATGCCCAAAAGAAGAAGAGGCGTGAGGAGGATGGGAACGAAGGCGGGGTGGAGCAGCGGGAGTGCGTAGAAGAGGCCGATCGGGAACGGAAAGTGGAAGGTCCCGTCGGAGTTCTCGACCGTTCTCCGCACCGCGTTGGCCGGGTCCCAGCTCACGACCCGGAGGTCTCCCGTGTGCGAGGGTCCTCCGGCCGAAGGCGAGCCGACGAACTGCACGGACACCACCCCCGCACCGGTGAGGACCGCCACCGCGACCGCGGCCACCACCCGGCGGAGCGGGAGCCGCACACGCCACCACCACGCCACAGCGGCAAGCGCCCAGGGCAACACGGCGGTGGCATAGATCCACCGAGTCAAGACGGCCCAGCCCAGGGCGAACGCCGACAGGGCGAGCGAGGGCAAGCTTCCCTTGCGGGTGTAGCGAAGCATGGCCCAGGCGGACAGGGTCGCCCATGCGAGCCCGCTGGCGTCCGCCATGGTGGACAGGCTGGCGAGGAGGAGCTGGGCCGACACCGCGGTCAAGAGGCCGGCGACCAGCGCCCCCCGGCGGGCCTCCGCCCGGCACTCACGGACGACGAGGTAAGTGAGCGGCGCGACGAGCCCGCCCGCCACCATGCTGACGGTCTGTGCCGCCAGCGGATCGACACCCATGATCAGGAAACCGACGACGACGAGCAGCGGGTAGCCGATCGGCCAGAAGAAAGGAGGCGGGGCGTGGAGCGCGGCAAGCGCGGCACGGAGCTGCACGGCGTAGTCGTAGTAGGCGAAAGGGTCCTGCCCCACGAGCCCGTCGAAGCCGGTGGCGACGCGCGCCGTCGCTCTCACCGCCAGCGACACCCCGAGCACCAAGAGGAGATCGACCACATCACGTCGCGTCAGCCTCGACACTGCGTGCGATTGTCGGGCGGTCGCGCCGGCGGCGTCAATGCCGTCGCGAGCGGACGTCGGCGCGCGTCGCCCTGAGAGGGACGCCCTGACCCATGCGTGTGGTCCTCATCACTCCGGGCTTCGCGGCCGACGAGGCGGACTGGTGCATCCCCGCCGTCACCACGCTGGTGCGAGGACTGGCCGCCCGACACGAGGTGCGTGTCTTCGCCCTCCGCTACCCCTTCCGGAGCGAGAGCTATCAGATCGCCGGGGCGCGTGTCCGCGCCTTCGGGGGAGCTCACAGCGGCGGCATCGGACGCCTGGTCCTCCTGCGCCGGGCTTATCGCCATCTGGTCACCGCTTTGGAGCAGGAGCCGTGTGACGTCGTGCACGGTCTGTGGGCCGACGAGCCCGGAAGGCTCGCGGTAGCCGTCGCCCGTTGCCTCGGCACTCCGGCCGTCGTCTCGCTCCTGGGTGGTGAGCTCGTCGGGATTCGTGATATCCGGTATGGTGCCCAGCTCTCGCTGCTTGGCCGCGGGTTCGTCCGCACCGCGCTCCGGCGGGCCGAGGTCGTGACCGTCGGCTCCTCCTTCCTGGGCCGGCTCGCGGCCCGCTCGGCCGGCGCGCGTCTCCGCCTCGCCGCGCTGGGCGTCGACACCACTCTCTTCCAGCCCACCGACGCGGCCAGCCCGCTCGTCCTCTCCGGCCGCCCGCCGATCCTCCACGTGGCCTCGCTCGCCCCGGTCAAGGATCAGGCCATGCTGCTGCGGGCCTTCGGCCGCCTGCTACGAGATTTCCCTGCAGCCTGCCTGCACGTGATTGGCGACGGCCCTGCGCGCGGGCAAGTCGTCTCGCGCGCCGCCGACCTCGGCATGGCTGGTTCTGTGCACTTTCACGGCTCCGTCGCCCACCACCTGCTGCCAGCCTATTATCGCGCCGCCTCGTTCTGTGTCCTCTCCTCGCGCTTCGAGAGCCAGGGCATGGTGGTGCTGGAGGCCGCCGCCTGCTCCCGCACCACGGTCGGCCCGGAGGTCGGCGTCCTGCCTGAGCTCGTCCCGGCCGTGGTCACGGTACCAGCCGGCGACGACGAGGCACTTGCCGCCGCGATGGCCGATCTCTCCCGCGACCCGGAACACGCGTTGACCCTCGGCCGCGACGCCATGGCGATGGTCAGGAGCTCATTCGACCTTGCCACCTGTCTCTCCCGATTCGAGGCGATCTACGGCGCGGTCGGCCCCCGCGCGGCCGCGCATGCCTGATCCGGACCGTTCACATCGCGTCGACTACGTTCTCCTCATCGTGCTGTTGGTCGCCTACGTGACGATCTCGTTGCGCCACCTCACTGTAGTGCCCCCGGTCTACGAGGACGAGCCGTGGCAGGCGTCGACCGGCTGGAAGCTGGCCCAGGACGGGGTGCTCGGCTCCGACCTCTTCGTCGGCCTCGCCGGGATGGAGCGGCGGACCTACGTGTTTCCGCCACTCCACCCGATCCTCCTGGCGCTCACCTACCGACTCGTCGGGCTTGGCCTGCTGCAGACCCGCCTGGAGCCGGTGACGATGGGCCTGCTCACCATCCTTCTGACCTTCGCCGTCGGCCGTGACCTGTTCGGCACCCGTGTGGGGCTCGCAGCCGTCGCCCTCCTCCTCGTCACCCGCACGGCGGGAGCGACACCCAGCCAGCTCACCGGAATCGTGCTCCTCGACACCGCCCGCATTGCGCGCTACGACATGATCGTGCCGGTGTTCGGTCTGGCGGCGTTTCTTGCCTACCGCGCCGCGGCGAGGAACGGCGGGGTGTGGCGGTTCACCTCCGCGGGCCTCCTCGCCGGCCTGGCCGGGCTTGCCCACCTCTACGGGGCGTTCTGGGTCGCGGTCCTCCTTGTCCTGGCAGTCTGGGAGCGCCGCGAGCGCGGCGAGGTTCTCGCACTGGCGACCGGTGCGCTGGTCCCATGGCTTGCGGTCCTCGCTTATGTCCTCACCGACCTCGCCGACTTCCTCGCCCAGACCCGCGGATACGCGCCGCGCTTCGGGCTGACCCATCCGGCGTGGTATTGGCACAACCTCACCACTGAGTACCACCGTTACGGACCCGGGCTCGGGAGCCTCGGACCGGCCTGGCTGCGGCGGCCGGGCTTCTGGGCGGCGGCGTCCGGCGTGCCCGCGACCCTTGCGGCCCTCGCCCATCGCACCATCCGGCGCGCCGACCCCTCGGCCCGCGCCCTTCTGGTCCCCCTCGTGGTCCTCCCCGGCCTCTTGGCGCTCCTCGTGACCCTGAAGCTCTCCAACTACCTCGTCACTCTGGCGCCAGTGACCGCACTCGCGCTGGCGTGGGGCATGGCGGAGACGTGGCGATGGGCCGGAAGCGCCGGGAAGGGCGCTGTTCGGGTGGTCCTTCTCGTGGCCGTCGCGGCGATCATCACGGAGGGTGCCAGCCGCGTGGTGGTGCTGGAGCGCGCCGCGGCGCAAACCACGGCATACGCCGCGTTCATGCAGCGGATCCGCGCGTGCCTGCCGCCCGGCGCTCGCGTCCTCGGCCCTCACCGTTACTGGCTTGGACTCAGCGATCGCGACTTCGTGAGCTGGGCCGTGCCTCTGCTTCAGGCGGGCCCCGGCACGCCGCTCCGCTCGTTCGTACGGAGCCTCGACACGATCGACCCTGACGTGGTGCTGATCGACCGTGGCCTGAGCGTGGGCCTCGCGGCACAGCCAGGCCGCGTGGCGGTCCTCCATGACTGGTTCCGTCGCCGCGCATTCGGAGGCGCAGAGGTGATTGACGATCGCACCTACGGCCGAATGGAGATCTTCGTCCGGCGGCGAAAGCGGGAACAGCAGGACACCTGCAGCCGGTTCAGCCAGCGAGGAGACTGACGCCGAACCATCGTGAGACAACCTCTGTTCGCGCGCGGCATCACCCTGCTCGTCAACAACGCGGTCGGGCAGGGGCTGGCCTTCTTGATCTCGATCGTCATCGCACGTCGCCTGGGGGCGCCGTCGTTCGGTGAGTACGCGGCAGTCATGGCACTCATCTTCGTCCTCGGCATCGCCGCCGAGGTGGGCCTGGAGGCGAGTCTGACCCGCGAGATCGCCCAGGAGCCGTTCCGCGGCCGGGAGTTGCTCGTTGCCTCGCTGCGCGCCAAGGCCATCGTCGCCGGCGCGCTCGCCGTGCTCCTCGGGGCCACACCCGTCGCCGTCCTGCTGGCGCCCGACCCGCGATCGGTGGACGCCGTTCGTCTCGGCGGGGTATTGCTGGTCCTCAATGTCGTCAACAGCTCATTCTCCGCCGTGTTTCGCGCCTGGGGTCGGATGCACTACGTCCTCGCGATCAACCTCGCTGGCCTGACCATCCAGCTCGCCGGTGTGATCGTGCTCCTGCTGCGGACTCGTTCGGTGGCCGCCCTGATCGGGTGGCTGGCGGCCGTTCAGGTCGGCGAGTTGGTCGGCGGGGTGGCTCTGTTCCGCCGCGGCGAGCGTACTATCGGCGGGGCTTCTCCCGCTCCGACCGCGTGGCCGGCGAGGCTCCGGGACGGCAACCGCGGGGCGATGGCACTGCTCCGTCGCTCCCTCCCCTTGGCTCTCGCCGGCGTGCTCGGCGCGTTTCGGCTACGCCTCGACCTCTTCCTGGTGGAAGCGCTGCGAGGCTCTGCGGAGGTGGGGGTCTTCTCGGTGGGGACCAGGTTGCAGGCGGTGCTTGCGCTCGCACCCTCCTCGTTCTTCGCGGCGCTCTTTCCCGCCTTTTCAGCGACCGCTGCGCCCGAGGCCGTCGCCGATGGGGAGATCGGCAGCCGACTCTATCGCTGCTCGCTGCGTGCCATGGCCGTGGCCGGCTGCGTCGCAGCGGTCACCGGCCTGGTGCTGGCCGGCCCGTTGGTCGGTCTGACTTTCGGCTCTGCGTATGCCGGCGCGGCGCCCGTTTTGCGCCTGCTCGCGCTGGCTGTGATCCCGTTCCTCCTCAACAGCACGGTCAGTCTGCGCCTCTACGCCGGTCGTGGGCAGTCACTCGCAAACCGGCTGGCAGCCTTCGGTCTTGCCATCAGGGCCACGCTCGGGTGGCTCCTGGTGGCGCGCTGGGGCGCGAGCGGCGCCGCCCTCACCGAGCTGGTTGCCGAGGGGGCGGTGCTTCTCGTCTCCTGGCACCGCGGCGTAATGAACGGGGGCTTCGCTCCGCACGACCGGCGGGCGAGAGCGCGCTAGCTCGGCCCGCGTCGCGATGCTGTCCCTGAGCCACACCGGTCGTACGGCGCCGCGGCCCCGCGCTGCGGACCAGCCTCGCGGCGAGGACCTCCCGCTCATCGATGGGAAAGCACGCGAGGTGGCCCCGGCCGGCGGGACGCGGCCCTCTGCGGCCTAGGTGTCGTGTGTCCCGGGGGCGCTATTCGACCGTCCTGGCGCGCCGCGAGTCGAGGTAGATCCCCACGCCGAGGAGCAGGAAGACCGCGAGGCCGAGCCAGTTGCCGGCGACCCCCGTGTTGCCCAGGCGAGGCAGCAGCGGGTGGTGGAAGACGTCCTGCTCGAGCACGTCGGTGATCCCCTTGAGCACGCCGGCCAGTGCCCCGCCGGCGATCAGGCCCGAGGCCACCAGGGTGCCGCGGTCGTGGCGCGCCTTGGCGAGGGCGCCGTCCGACCCGGCCGAACGCTTCACCCACCACGCCACCAGGGCACCCACCAGGAGCGGGCTGTTGAGCTCGATCGGGAGGTACATGCCCAGTGCGAAGGCGAGGCCAGAAATGCCGAGCATCTCGACCACGACGGCGATCACCGCGCCGATGCCGTAGAGGAACCAGGGCACCTCGGCGCCGCCCATCATGGAGCGGGCCACCGCCGCCATCGCGTTGGCCTGCGGCGCCGGCATCGGGTTGGGGTGCGCGGCGGACAGCACGTACCCCTGGGTCTTGGCGAACAGGAGCATCACCGCGGTCACGGTGAGCGAGGCGAGCGCGGCGCCGCCGATCAGCGACCACTGGATCTTCTTCGGGGTGCCGCCCAACCAGTAGCCGATCTTCATCAGCGTGACCATCGAGCCGGTCATCGACAGCGCCGTGCACACCACGCCGCCGATCAGCAACGTGGCGAGCATCCCCTCCTCGCCGACCAGCCCGAGCCGGGAGAGCACCACGGCCGCCACGATCAGCGTCGTCAGCGTCATCCCCGACACCGGGGTGATCGAGATCATCGCCACCGCCCACGCCGACACCGCCGCGAACAGGAAGGCGACCAGCAGGGTGAGCGCCACGGCGGCAACGGTCTTGCTCGCCGCTCCCGGGATGCCGGCGAGCACGACGAAGCGGAAGTAGACGGCGATGGCCACCGTGGTGAGTGCGAGCAGCCCGGCGACCCGGCCCATGGGGATGTCGCGGTCGGTGCGAGGAGCCTCTCCGGCCGAGGTGCCACGCCCGAGGTGCTTGAGCTCACCGAACACGACGCGCAGCGCCTGGACGATCACCGGGCTCATCTTGGCGATCGAGATCAGGCCGGCGGCGAAGATTCCGCCGATCCCGATCAGCCGCACGTACGCGAAGAAGATCTCCTCGGCCGAGAGTCCCGCCACTGCCGGCTGGCCGGGGAACAGAGGGCCCGGAACCTGCCCGCCGAGCCGGGCGACGAGGGGCACCAGTACGAGCGTGGAAAGCAGTGAGCCCGCCGTGATGATCGAGGCGTAGCGCACCCCGATGATGTAGCCGAGCCCCATCACCGCAGCCGAGGTGTTGACCGCGAACACCGCTTTGAGCTTCCTGGTCACGCCGTCGAGGGCAGGGACGAGCGACGTGGTGAAGACGTCGCGCCACGCCTCGATGGCGAGCGCGAGGTAGTCGAGCACGATCCCCACGCCCATGGAGCCGAGCAGCACGGTGGCGGCGCGCCCGCCCTTCTCGCCGGTGACCAGGATCTCGGTGGTCGCGGTGGCCTCGGGGAACGGCAGCTTGCCGTGCATCTCGGCGACGAAGTAGCGGCGGAAGGGGATCAGGAAGACGACGCCGAGGACCGCACCGAGGAAGGGCACCAGGAAGATCTGCGAGAACCCCGAGCGGTGCTCGAGGCCGAGGACGAAGATCGCCGGCATGACGAACACCGAGCCGCCGACGACGATCCCCGCGGTTGCCCCCAGGGTCGCGATCTGGAGGTTCTCGAGCATGGTCGACGGGCGCCGGCCGGTGGCCTGCACCAGAGCCGAGAAACCCACCGCCAGGATGGCGATCGGAATCGCGGTCTCGACCCCCTGGCCGAGCTTGAGGGCGATGAAGGCGGCCGCCGCCGAGAACAGCACGGTCATCGCCAGGCCGAAGACCACCGAGCGTCCGGTCACCTCGGCGATGGTCCGCGACGCCGGGATCAGTGGGTCGTACGTCTCGCTAGGTTGGAGTGGACGATAGGCGTTTTCGGGAAGACCGGGGATCACCTGCGGCGTCTCGGGCGTGTCCATGGCCGCCGATTGTACGACGTGCACGGGCGAGCACGAGGGCACTCCGCGGCTACAATGCCTTCACGTGGCCGATCTGCTCGAATGCCTGGTTCAGGTTCGAGCGCTCCGGGAGACCTCCAAGCGCCTGGAGGCGTTGCTGCGGAGCTTCCCGCTCCCACTCTGGATCCGGCGAGAGCCTGCGGGGACGGCGACGGCGAGCGAGGTCGTCGCCCGACTTGCCGATGCCGAGCTGCTCTCCGGCACCTGGCTGCGCCTCATGCTGACCGTCGAGCAGCCGGTGCTCCGGGGCGTCGATCGGGACGCCCTGGCGGCTCGCGCCCGCTACGCCGAGTGGCCCCCGCTGCTCGCGCTCTCGCGTTTCCGCACGCGCCGCGAGGAGACTCTCGAGCTGCTCGAAGGGTGTGACGCCGAGGACCTCGCCCGCATCGGACGGCACAGCGAGCGCGGCGAGATCACGGTCGCCGATCTGGTCGCGATGATGCTCGCCCACGACACCGACCGTCTCGGCGAGATCCGCGAGCGCCTCGAGCTCACTGTGCGCACCGCCGGGAGCGAAGGGGACGCCTGATGGCCAAGGTCAGCCTGCTGCGCGACTTTTCCCGCACCTTCTGGACCGCCAACGTGATGGAGCTGTTCGAGCGGGCCGCCTACTACGGGCTCAACTCGGTGCTCGCGGTCTACTTGACCAGCAGCGTCGCGGCGGGCGGGCTGGGCGCGTCCGAGCAGGCGGTCGGCTTCCTCCAGGGGATCGTCTACGCCCTCACCTACGTCCTGCCCATCCTCGGCGGGGCGCTCGCCGACCGCTACGGCTACCGGCGCATGCTCACGGTGGCGTTCTCGCTGCTCGCCACCGGCTACTTTGCGGCCGGTCTCATGTCGACATACGCCCTCGTGTTCCTCGCGCTGCTCGTGATGGCCACGGGCTCGGGCCTGTTCAAACCGATCATTTCGGGGACCATTGCCCGCACGACCGACGAGCGCACCTCTTCAGTCGGATTCGGCATCTACTACTGGATGATCAACCTCGGCGCCTTCCTGGCGCCGCTCGCGGTGAGCGTGCTGAAGGGGTTCTCGTGGCAGTACGTGTTCACCGCCTCCGCGGCGTACACCGGGTTGATGCTGTTGCCCACCGCGCTCGTCTTCCGCGACCCGCCGCGCCCGGCGAGCACGAAGTCGTTGCGCGAGGTGCTCGTGGGCGCGGCCGAGGTGCTCGGCGACGCGCGCTTCATGCTCATGATCGTCGTCTACTCGGGGTTCTGGGTCCTCTACTTCCAGCAGTTCGGCTCGATGCTGTGGTACCTGCGCGACTTCGTCGACCGCGCGCCGGTTTCGGGCGCGGTCACGTCACTGCTCGCCACCCTCGGGCTGCACGTCCACTTCGTGTTCGACGCCGAGCACGTGACGGTGATCAACGCCGGGACGATCATCCTCCTGCAGGTGTTCGTCAGTCGTCTGGTCAAGGAGCGGCCGGCGTTACCCGTGATGGTGACCGGCATGCTGTTCGGCGTACTCGGCTTCGTCTGCCTGGCCGCCTCGCGTAGCCCGTGGGTGTTCATCGTCGGGATCGTGGTGTTCACCCTGGGCGAGATGACCGCTCATCCCAAGTACTACAGCTTCGTGGGCCTGGTCGCGCCGCCCGACCGCAAGGCGGTGTACATGGGGTACGCCTTCCTCTACGGCGTCTTCGGCTCGCTCCTCGGCGCCAACCTGGGCGGTTTTCTCTACGAGCGCATGCTCAAGCCGGTGGTGGGGACCGCGGCCGCCGACAGCACGGCGCGGACGTTCTGGCTGCTGTTCGCGGCCCTCGACATGGTGGCGGCGGCAGGGCTGGTCGCCTTCGCCCGCTCGTTCGGTGACGACACACCGGCGACCCGGCGCCGGGCGGGCATCGTGATGAACGGCGCCTACCTGTTGATCGTGCTCCTCGGCGTCGCCTTCCTCGTCCTCGCCTTCGCCGCCCGCCCGGTGCAGGTCCGCACCGCGGTACAGGCGGTGATCTTCCTGCTTCTCGGCAGCGGCGGCCTGCTGGTCAACCGCAGGAGTCGGCGAACGGTCGCTCTCACCGGGTCGTAGCCGCGTCGGAGCGGCCCGGGAGGCGGTCGAGGACGGGATGCCACACGGAGGTGGGCCGGTGGCGGACAGCGGAGCTCCGGCGCATCCACCGGCTGTGGTGGGCGGGGACGGCGCCGGTGGCGCCCTCCTCGCCGTTGCCGGTGAAGACGATGAACGCCGCACCCGCAAAACGTCCGGAGGTGGGCAGCGGCTCGTCGACGTCTTTCGGGATCGCATCCTCGGGCATCTCACCGAGGAGGATGACGGCGTCCGCGCCCAGTCGCCGGGCCAGCTTGACAAGGCGTGCAACCGCCGCCGCGTCGTTTCTGGCCAACGTCGGCACGATCGGCTGCACGGCCAGGACCGAGTAGTCGTCCTCGGGCTCGAGGAGGTAGAGCTCCACGTCGTCGACGACCGTGGCGGCGGGGCCGGTGTCGTGGGGCCAGACCCCGAAGGGAAGGGTGGCAGCGGCGGCGAGCAGGACGGTGGCGAGCATGGCGGCGCCTCCTCACCCGATCGCTGTGAGCCGCTCGAGCCCGCCCAGGTAAGGGCGGAGCTTGGCCGGGACCTCGACGGTCCCGTCGGCACGCTGGTAGTTCTCGAGGATGGCGATCAGGGTGCGCCCGACGGCCAACCCCGAACCGTTGAGCGTGTGCAGCAGACGCGTCTTGCCGCCGTCGTGCGGACGGTACTTGAGATCGGCGCGGCGCGCCTGGAAGTCCTCGCAGTTCGAGCAGGAGGAGATCTCGCGGTAGCACCCCTGGCCGGCCAGCCACACCTCGAGGTCGTAGGTCTTGGCGGCTGCGAAACCGATGTCACCGGTCGACAGCGTGACCACCCGGTAGGGCAGGCCGAGCTCCCGGAGGACCAGCTCGGCGGAGCCGGTGAGGGCCTCGAGTTCGTCGTACGAGCTCTCCGGCGTGGACAGGTGGACGAGTTCGACCTTGTCGAACTGATGCTGGCGGATGAGGCCGCGGACATCGCGGCCGTGCGAGCCCGCCTCGGCCCGGAAGCACGGCGTGTAGGCACAGTAGCGGCGCGGCAGGCTGGCCTCCTCGAGGATCTCGCCGCGATGGAGGTTGGTCACTGGGACCTCGGCAGTCGGGACCAGGAACAGCTCGGTACCCTCGACGTGGAAGAGGTCCTGCTCGAACTTGGGGAGCTGACCGGTGCCGACCAACGCCTCGCGCTGAACCAGGAACGGGACGTAGACCTCGCGGTAGCCCCGGCCGGTGTGCAGGTCGATCATGAAGGCGATCAGCGCCCGCTCGAGGGCGGCGCCGGGACCCCAGAGGACCGCGAAGCGCGCCCCGGAGATGCGCGCCGCGCGCTCGAAATCGAGGATGCCGAGAGCCGTCCCCAGATCCCAGTGGGCGCGTGGCGGAAAGTCGAAGGCGGGCGGCTCGCCCCAGCTCCGCTCGATCCGGTTGGCACTCTCGTCGGGACCGATCGGGACCGTCGCGTGCGGGAGGTTGGGCACGGTGAGCTCGAGCGCCGCGACCTCGGCGGACAGCTCCTCGGCGGTGCTCTCGAGCTCCGCGATCCGGGCGCCGAGCTCGCCCATGCGGGCGCGCAGCGCCTCGCCCTCGTCGCGCCGGCCGGCGGCGAACAGCTTGCCGACCTCCTTGGAGCCACGGTTGCGCTCCGCCTTCGCCGCCTCCAGCTCCGCCTGCGCCTGGCGCCACCGCCCGTCGACATCGAGCAGGCGGTCAAGTGGGGCGTCGGAGTTCCGCGCCCCGAGCGCTTCGCGCACCTTCTCCGGTTGACTCCGCCACAGCTCTCGCGACAGCATCGTGACCTCCGAGCACGGCATTGTTGGACGGCGGCGGAGAGGAGTCAACAGCAGGAGGGATCTCCCCCGTATACTCGGCGGCGTGACCCGTGCCCGCATGCACGCGTTCGCGGCTCCGGCCGCCTTCGCGGTCCTGGCCTCGGTGCTCGCCGGGATCGGGGCGGTGCCCAGCGTCGAGGCGATCTGGATGGTAGCCAGCGTGCTGCTCGCCTTCTGCCCCTCGGGCCTCGCCGCTCCGGCGGGGTGGCGGCGACGCGGCGCCGAGGCGCTGCTCATCCCGGCTGCGTATGTCCTCACCATGCTGCCCGACCCGACGATGCGCCGGATGGCGCTGCCTCCGCTCCTGCAGCTCGCCGCGTGGGCCGCGGTTGCCGCCGTCCCGCCGAATCGCTTCACCCCCGCCCTGGCGGGCTGCGCCGCCCTGGCGGCGCGGGCGGCCGGCGGCCTCGGTCTCGCCGGCGCCGCGACGGTTCCGGCGGTGCTGGCGGGCGTGGCGTCGTTCAGCGTGGCGGCCGGGGTGGCCCGCCTGGCGGGCCCCGCGGTGGGAGCCGCGGTCGCGCTCCTGGCCGGAGCCCTGCCACTGGAGAGCACGCCGAGCGTCGCCGCGCTCATTGCCGCCGGGGGTCTCCTCTTGTGGCGCGCGTTGCCTCCCGTCGCCCTGGCGGAGCGGATCGGCCGCGCCTGGCGGCCGGCGCTCGTTGCCGCGGCGCTGCTGGCGGGGATGCTGGCCCCGTGGCGTGGGCTGTCGCCGAGGCGGGCGTTGCCCGAGGCCGGGTGGCCGGCGGTGGCGGCGATCGCGACGACGGCCGCCGTCTCGCCATGGGTGCCCAGCGCCCTCGCCGGCGCCGGCTGGCTCGCCGCCACCTGCGCCCTCGGCTCGCTGCAGCCGGCGCCGCCGGATCGGGCGGCGGTGATCCTGACGGCGTCCTCGCCGACCACACGGCTGCCGGCCTCGACCGGCGGTCGCTACCTGATCGAGGCCGCCCTGGCGAACGCCTCCGGCATCGTCCAGGGAACACCGGTCGCGAGGGTCCAGGCCGGAGACGTCGCCATGACCCTGCGTGCCGGCCGCGACGCCTCCGAGTGGGCCCACGAGCGGGCGGATGTCAGAGGTCAGGTCAGACACGGGCTCCCCGGCGAGCCGGTATGGCGGCCCGGCGGGGTCGGCCGAGATGCGCTGTGGGGCGTCGCCGGCCAGACCCGACTCGACCTGCCGCGGGGGACCGCGGTCGAGATTGCGCGCGACCCGGCGCTGCCCGCGACCGTGACCGTCGTGGTGCAGACCGCCGGCCCTTCTCGAGCGACACCGCCACGGGACTGGCAGCTCCCGCGCTGGCTGCTCGCCGCCGCCGTCGCCGTCGCCCTCGTGCAGCTCGGCGCCGGGATCTGGCGACATCCGGCTGCGGTCGTGCCCTGGTCGCTGCTGGTCGCCGCCGCGGTGCTCGCGCGCCTGCCGGTCGAGCCCCTGCGGCTGCTCGGCGAACGCCACGGAGTCGATGTCGCGCTCGCCGCGGTCGTCGCCGCCTGGCTGCCGGCGGCGCGGGTCTGGCTGGCTCGGAAGCGCACCTTCCTCGCTGCGGCGGCGCTCCTGGTTCCGCTGGCGATCGCCACTCCGCACCTCACGCCTCCACTCTACGGCGACGAACCGTTCCACCTCATCGTGCTCGACTCCCTGGACCACGATCACGACCTCGACCTCTCCAACAACTACGATCTCGCCGATCACCCGTACAACCGGATCTACATCAGCTCCTTCATCCACTCGCCCGTGCTCGCCTTTCTCCTCCTCCCGGGCTTCGCACTGGCCGGACGGACCGGCGCCCTGGTTCTTCTTGCGCTGGCGGGTGCGGGGCTGGTGGCTCTGCTCGCACGCCGTGCCGGTCAGCTCGGCGTCGGCCCACGGCGGCGCGCGATTCTGGTGACCCTCCTGCTTCTCACCATGCCGCTGGCTACCTTCTCGACGCAGATCTGGGTCGAGGTACCCGGCGCCCTGGCGGCGCTCGCCAGCGTGATCCTGCTCGTCCAACCGCGACCGCGCCGCGGTGCGATCGCCGCGCTCACCGCCCTGGCCACCGCGGTCAAGACCAGGCTCGGACTCGTCCTCTTCCCTGTCGCCGTGGTCGCGTGGTGGCCGTCGAGGTTCGGGTGGCGCGAGGTGCGACGGGCGCTGCTCGGTCTCGGTGCAGCGGCCGGCGTCGGCCTCGCCGTCACCTGGCTGACCTTTGGCCACCCGCTCGGCAACCGCCGCTTCTCCGACCTCGTGCCCGCGACCCCAGTGCTCCCGTTCAGGGTCGTCGGTGGTCTGACGTTCGACCCCGCAGGAGGCCTCGCCTTCTCTGCTCCGCTGCTGCTCCTCGCCCTCGGCGGGGCCCGGACGTTGTGGCGACGCGGTAGCCGCGGTGAACGCGCCCTGATGGTCGGCGGCCTGGCCACGGTCCTCGCCCTCCTCAGCTCGCCGGAGTGGTACGGAGGCGGGGCGCCCCCGGGTCGCTACCTCGTGCCCCTGCTCCCCTGCTTCGCGCTCGCCGGCGCGATGGTTCTCGCCGGCGCACCGCGCTGGCGGCCGCTCGCGACCCTGGTGATCCCGCCGTCCCTGCTGGTCTGGTGGGTCCTCGTCACCCGGCCACACCTGTCGGTCAACCCGGGCGATGGCGGGTGGTGGCTGGCGGATGCGCTCGCGCGCCGCTTCGCGGCCGACGGACGTCACCTCTTCCCCTCGTTCCTCCGCCCCTCCCCGGCGACCTACCTGGTTCCCGTTGCGCTGGTCGTGCTGACCTCGGGGGCCGTGCTGCTCGGCCGCCGGAGCGCCGCAGCGGTGCGGGCGTTGGCCAGGCAGGTCGTGGCGATCTGTCTGCTGGCCGCCGCGGCGCTCGTGCTCACCCTCCACATGCGGGACGACCGAGTGGTCGAACTCGAGGACCCGCAGGTGACCCACATCGGCGGCCGCATCGAGCCGCCTCCGGGAACCTTCTCCCGCTTCCTCCACCCCAACGGCTGGCGCGTGGCCGACGGCGAAGGTGTCGCGGTGCCGCTTCACCTCCCGGCGCGCTCTGCCCTGCGGATCGAGGGCTGGCTCGAGGGCGCGGCCCAGCAGGGCGCCACGCTCGAGGTCGGCTGGGACAGTGGGGCGGTCACGCGGTATGGGGTCGGCGGGGCGGGACCCGGTGTCCTGACCGTTCCCGGTCCCGCGCAGGCCGGCCATCATGAGCTCTCCCTCACGCTGCGCGCGCCGCGCGGCGGCGATGCGGTGCTCGACCGGGTGAGGGTGGAGAGGTGACCGCCGTCGATGTCGTCGTGGTCGAGCACGGGCACCGGGCCACCCTGGCCGCCGTGCTCCAGGGACTGGTCGATCAGCGCCACCCCCCCCACGGTGTGGTCGCCGTCCACAACGCACCCACGGCGGCATCGCTTGCGCTCTCGCACGGGTTCGTCGGGCGGCTTCCCCTCACCGTCGTGATCTCGCCCGAGAACCGTGGGTTCTCCGCCGCATTCAACGACGGCCTGCGACGATCGACGGCGCCCTGGGTGCTCTCGCTCAACCCCGACTGTCGTCTGGAGTCCGACTTTCTGGCCGAGCTCGTCGCAGCCGCAGAGCGAGTCCCCGCGGTCGGTGCGGCGTCCGGGCTCCTGCTCCGCGCCCGGGGAGACGCACTCGAGCCCACCGAGGTGGTCGACTCCGCCGGCATGATCGTGACCTCCGGCGGCCGCCACCTCGACCGCGGGTCGGGGCGCAGGGTGGCTCCCGAGCACGGGCGACCCGCCCTGGTCTTCGGCGTCTCGGGAGCGGCCGCACTGTACCGTCGGGAGGCACTCGACGACGTGGCGTACCCTGATGGCGAGGTGTTCGACGAGCGTTTCTTCGCCTACCGCGAGGATGCCGATCTCGCCTGGCGGTTGCAGCGGCGGGGCTGGAGCTGCCTGTACTGGCCGCGCGCACGCGCCTGGCACGCGCGCGGCCTCAAGCCCGAGGCGGCGCGGCGCGGATCGCTGGAGATCAACCGACTGTCGGTGCGCAACCGTTTCCTGCTCCGGCTCGCCAACGCCGACTGGCGGTGGCACCTGGCCTGCTTCCCGGCCTGGCTGATCCGCGACCTCGCGGTGGTCGCCGCCTGCCTGACTATCGAGCGCGCCTCCCTGCCCGGCCTCGCGGAGGCGTGGCGGTGGCGTCACCAGCAGCGAGCCCGCGGCCGCTGGAACAGGGAGCGGTCGAAGGTCTCGGGTTGGCGGGTGGCCCGCTGGTTCCTGCCCGGCGGCCGGCTCCGCGAGGTCGCTTCCCCGTGAGAGTCGCGCTCCTCGGCACCCGGGGCATCCCCGCCCGCTATGGCGGGTTCGAGACGTTTGCCGAGGAGCTGTCGGCGCGGCTGGTGAGCGCCGGGCACGAGGTCACCGTGTACACCCGCGCTCACACGGCCGTTGCCGGCGTCACCGCGCACCGGGGGGCCGTCGTCCGGGTCCTCCCGGCGCTGCGCACCAAGACACTCGAGACCCTCTCGCACACGTTCCTCTCCTGCCTCGATGTGCGCCGGGCGCGCTTCGACGTCGTGCTGCTGTGCAACGCCGCCAACGCACCTTTTCTGCCCTTGCTCCACCTGCGCGGTTTGCGCGTCGCCCTCAACGTCGACGGTCTGGAACGCAAGCGGCGCAAGTGGGGCAAGCTGGGCCGCATGTACTACCGGTTGTGTGAGGGGTGGACGGCGCGGTGGGCCGACGCCGTCGTCACCGATGCCGACGTGATCGCACGCTACTACCGGCGCGCGTGGCGGCGGCTCTCGACCATGATCCCGTACGGCGGCGACCTGCCGAGACCTGCGGGGACCGAGGCTCTGACCGCTCTCGGTCTCGTGCCCGAAGCGTACCTGCTCTACGTGTCGCGTTTCGAACCCGAGAACAATCCCGATCGGGTGGTGGCCGCCTACCGTGAGGTCCCGGGCGACCTCCCGTTGGTGCTGGTCGGCGGCGCGCCCTACGCGGCCGCTCTCACCCGCCGGGTGCGGACGCTCGCGGCCGCCGATGCGCGCGTGATCCTCGCCGGACCGCTGTACGGCGAGGGCTATCGCGAGCTCCTGTTCAACGCGCGCGCCTACATCCACGCCACCGAGGTCGGTGGCACTCACCCGGCCCTGGTCGAGGCGATGGGCGCCGGACGGGTCGTGTTCTTCCTCGACAACCTACCCAACCGGGAGGTCGTGCGCACCGCGGGAGTGCCATTCTCCTTCACCGGAGCGCCCGCGCTGCGCGACGTGCTGGCCCGCTTCGTGGCGGCGCCGGCCGGTTTCTCGACGCTTGGCGACGCGGCCCGCGCGCGAGTTCGCGAGGCGTATCGTTGGGATGACGTGGCGGCTGCGTACGAGCGGCTCCTGGAGGCGCTGTGCTGCGCGAGACCGAACGCCTGATCGCCTATCGCCGGCTGGTCCTCGACGTGGTGCTCACCGGCGCGAGCTTCCTGCTCGCCCACCAGCTCCGCTCCCACCTCCTCCCGTGGCTGCTGCCCACATGGTTCCCCCGCGGCCTCTATCCGCTCCGCGACTACCTGCCTCTGCTGCCGCTGATCCTCGCAGTGTGGGCCGTCCTCCTCGCCGCACTCAGACAGATCTCGCCCGGGCGAATCTTCTCCCTCACCAAGGAAATCGGCCTCGTCATCCGGGTCGTCGTGCTCGGCATCCTGGTGGTCGCGGCGGCGGGCTACCTGTTCCGCCTCCATTTCGTGTCACGGCCCTTTCTCGTCCTCTTCGGCGCCGTCGACGTCGTCGCCCTCGCCACAGCACGCGTGCTCGAACGCCGCACCTCGTGGGGGCGCAAGCTCGTCGAGGCGCCGGAGCGGGTGGTGGTGATCGTCGGATGCGGGGAGGACGCGATCGGAATGGCCGAGCGCATCGAGAGCCACACCGCGTGGGGCGTCTCGCTCCGCGGCCTGATCGACACCGAGCGCTGCGGTCGCGAGCGGATCGGGCGCTTCCCCGTCGTGGGTGATGTTGATGACCTGGCAGGGCTGTTGACCAGGGAGGTGATCGACGAGGTCGTGATCGCGGTCCCGACCCGCCAGCTCGGAGAGCTCGAGGCGCTCCTCCTGCGCTGCCAGGAGCTCGGCGTGCGGGTCCGCGTCGCCCTGCGGCCGTTTTCCCATCTCCAGCCGCACCTCGAGCTCGAGACGCTCGACGGCGTTCCGCTGCTCACCTTCTCCACGATGCCGACGGCGACGCTCGCCCTGTTCACCAAACGGGTCATCGACGTGGCGATGTCGCTGCTCGGGCTCCTCCTCTCCCTGCCCCTGTGGCCGCTGATCGCGATTGCGATCGCGGCGTCCTCGCGGGGAGGGGTGTTTTTCCGTCAGGAGCGCTGCGGGCTGCGCGGCCGCCGCTTTGTCCTGCTCAAGTTCCGCACCATGGTCGAGGGTGCCGAGGGCCTCCGCGATGACGTCGAGCATCTCAACGTCATGGACGGTCCGGTCTTCAAGGCGCCCAATGATCCGCGCGTGACCCGCGTGGGCCGGATCCTCCGCCGCTCCTCCCTCGACGAGCTTCCCCAGCTGTGGAACATCCTCACCGGCGACATGGCGCTCGTTGGACCGCGCCCACCCATCCCCGAGGAGGTCGAACGGTACCTGCCATGGCAGCGCCGCCGTCTCGCCATGAAGCCCGGGCTCACCGGCCTCTGGCAGGTCTCGGGTCGCACGGAGCTCGACTTCGCGACCTGGATGGAGCTCGATCTCGCCTACATCGATAACTGGTCGCTCTGGCTCGACCTCAAGATCCTCGCCCTCACCCTCCCGGCCGTGCTCCGGGGACGCGGCGCCGCGTGACGACAGCTCACGGTTGATCGCGAACAGTTTTCCCCACTCCCCACCCGGCAAGGAGACGCCCCCGTGTACCCGAAGGCGAGTCAGCGAGGTCCCGGCGGCGGCTAGCGGAGCTTGGGGCGGGTCGACTGGCCGAACAGCGGCACGGCGGTCATGTTGGTGCGCACGTTGTTGGTCATCCCCTTGGTGCCCCACAGCAGTGCCCGTGCGCCTCCGTTGGCGGGCGATCCCGCCCACAGCAACGCGACGGTGACGACCAGCCCGGCAAGCACGGCGACGGTCAGCCGGCGCCAGCCCACCTCCGGCGCGGTCCGCAGCGGGGCGCGCGGCAGCCATAGCCACGCCCCCAGCCACGAACCCACCAGCACTGCCGCGAGGGCCAGACACGCGGTGGTCGCGAGCGGCCAGCCGAGCAGTGCGGTGCATGCCAGCCAGGCCAGCGCGGGGGGCACGGTGTGGGCGAGCACCGCCGCGATGCGGCGCAGGCGCTGCGGCCCTCCCTGCAGCGACCACAGGTGGCCGCCGAGGCGGATAACGGCGGGTTGCGCCGCCACCACGCCGAGCAGCACCGCCACCGACACGACCAGCGAGGGCTTCAGCATCCAGAAGCGCGCCAGCCCGGCGGCGGGCCCATCACCGATCCCCAGCGGCGGTGCCCACCCGAGCCCGAGAACGGCCGACGCGAGGGCGACGTGGAAGACGAGCAGCTCGCCCCACCACCCGCGGACCGACATGGCGAGCGGCAGCGCGACCGCGACGGCGAGCGCGAGCAGCATCGGTGCGAGCCAGTAGCCCACCAGCGCGCCGCGCGACGCCGCGAAGGCGACGGTGGGCTCGTTGACCAGGCCCCAGGGGTGCTGGCCGAGGGGAACGGCAACGCCGATCCAGCCGCCGCCGAGGAGGAGGACGCCGATCCCCTGGGCGACGGCGAGCAGGACCCAGGCCACCGGCCAGGCGACACCCGCCGCCGCCCACGACACCACGAGGACACGTCCGGACAGGGGGTGGTGGACCATGCCGGCTATCATACCGGCATGTTCGCCCGCCCTTTCCTGGCCGCGTCCCTATGCGGCTTCGCCAGCCATGCCGCCGCTCAGGCCGTCACTTCGTTCCGTGCGCCATCGGGTCTGCCGCTCGCCGTGGTCGAGGTCGCCGGCGGCGACGTCGAGCACATCGCCGTGGTTCTCCCGCCGGGGACGGCAGCACCTGCCGCGGTCTCCGGCTGTCCGGTCGACACCTTCCCGCGCCGCGGCGGGGCGGTCTTCGCGTTCACGGTTCCGGCCACCCTCGCCGGTCCCGCCCTCGGCGAAACACTCAAGCTCACCTCTACGCTGGGGAGTGGCGGCGTGGTCGCCCTCGGACCGGCACCGGCCCGCGAGCTGGCCACGGCCGCGGGGGCCCTGGCCGAGGTGCCCTACCGCCCGCCCGCGCCTCCCGGCTGCGTCCTGACTGAGGGCGGGCTCGAGATCAGGCGCGGTTCACCAGAACGAGTCGCGTTGCGGCTTTCCCTGCCGGGGCCGGAGGACCCCCGTTTCGACCTGCTCCCCGCCCTGGCGTCGTGGGTGCAGACGCGGCTCGCCACCGCGTTTCCCACCGTTCATGTCTCCCTTGTGGACGATCAGGGATGCAGTCGCCTGCTTCTCGAGGCCGATCCCGGGAGCGAGTCACCGCGCAGCGCGCTCGCCCGCCTGCGTGGGGCGCTCGAGGCCCTCGCGTCGGCGGTGCCGAACGCGGATGAGTTGAGCGCCCTGACGGCCTCTGTGCGTCGCCGGTCGACGGTGGTCGCCCGCGACGGTGAGGAGGTCGCCGTCAGGCTTGCCGATCGGCTGGCACGCGGCGGCTCGGTGGCTGCGGCGGTGGCGGTCCCCGACGTCGAGCCCGGGACCATCACTGCCCTCGCCTCCGCGCTCCTCGTCGGCCACCCGGGATCCGCCGTCATCACCGAGAGCGAACGTCGCGCGGTCCCCGTCTCGCCACGTACGCTCGACAACGGTGTGGTCATCTCCACCCGTTGGGTGCCAGGCGACGTCGCCGTCCTCGCGCTGGCTCTGGGGGCCGTCGACACCGAGGCCGCCCGGCCCCTGTTGGAGGCGGCCGCGAAGCAGCTTTCGGCTCATGGCTGGGCGACCGAGCTCGGCGAACAGACCGGTGTGGCCACGCTCGCCGTGGCGGTTCCGACCAGCGACGTGGTGGCCGCCCTCGAGCTGCTCTCCGACGCCGTGGCAGGCGGCAGGCCCGGCACCACGACCGGCCTCGAGGCCAACGTCGCTCGTGCTCTCGGGCTCGCGGACCGGCCGTCGAGCGAGGCGGTCTCCCTCGCGCTCACCCTCCCCGAGGAGAGCGAGGAGGGGCTTGAGGCTGCCGAGAAGTTCTTCTCGACCCTGCAGAGCGCCGGGGTGCGCGTCGCGCCCGTCGCCCCGGCGGCCGGGCTTTCCTGGACGCCCGACGCAGGCGCGCCTGAGCTCTGTGGGCTCGTCGATCTCCCGGCGACCAGTGAGGGTCTGCTCGCCGGTGAGGTCATCACCGCTCGCCTTGGCAAGGATTCCGCGGTCTCCAGCCGCTGGCTCTCCCCAACCGGTCACCTCGTGCTCGAGCTGCGGGCACACGGCGAGGCGAGCGTCCCGGCGCTCGACACCCGTCTCGCGGGAGTGTGGAAGCAGGCCCGCACGCCGCTGCGGCCCGGCGAGCTGGCGGCTGCTACTGGGCGCCTCTCCGCGGTGTTCTTCGGCGATCCCACGCGCGCCACGGCAAGGATGGCGGCGGCCGTCTTCCTGCCCGTGACACCCCGCCTCGAGAGCATGCTCGGCACGGAGCCCACGGCGGTGGATGCGGTACTGGCGGCTCTCCCGCCGTGGGACGCCCTGCCCAAACTGGCCATGGGACCCGCTCCCGTCGCACCGACGCCACGGCCGGCACGCGCTGTGCGAGAATCGCGGCCCTCCCGACCCTGACGGCGTCGGGACGGCGGAGGGACAGGATGGCCCGAGGGATGCGAGCCTTGCCGCTTGCAGAGCAGATGGACCTGCTGTTGACCGGGTGTGTCGACGTGGTGCGCCCGGAGGACCTCGAGGCGCGGCTGGTCGCCGCCACGCGCGAGGGCCGTCCACTCACCGTCAAGGTCGGCTTCGACCCGTCGGCCCCCGACCTCCATCTCGGCCACACCGTGGTGATCCGCAAGATGAGGCATTTCCAGCAGCTCGGTCACCGGGTGGTGTTCCTGATCGGCGACTTCACCGGCATGATCGGCGACCCCACCGGGAAGAAGGCGACCCGGCCTCAGCTCACCCGTGAGCAGGTCGAGGTCAACGCCGAGACCTACAAGCGGCAGATCTTCAAGCTCCTCGATCCCGCCTCCACCGTCATCGACTTCAACGCCCGCTGGCTCGGCGCCCTCACCAGCGAGGAGTGGATTCGTCTCACCGCTCGCGTGACGCTCGCCCAGATGCTCGAGCGGGATGACTTCTCCCGCCGGCTCGCGTCCGGTGAGCCGATCGCCCTCCACGAGCTGCTCTACCCGGTCGCGCAGGCCTACGACTCGGTCGCACTGAAGGCCGACGTCGAGATGGGCGGCACCGATCAGCTCTTCAACCTCCTGGTCGGCCGCGACCTGATGGGCAAGCTCGGTCTCCCGCCGCAGGTCGTCATGACCCTGCCCCTCCTCGAGGGGCTCGACGGGGTCGAGAAGATGTCCAAGTCCCTCGGCAACTACGTCGCCGTCGAGGATCCAGCGGAGGAGATGTTCGGCAAGCTGATGTCGATCTCCGACGAGCTCATGTGGCGGTACTGGACGCTACTCTCCGACCGCGGGAGCAGCGGTATCGAGGCGCTCAAGGCCGCCGTCACCGCCGGCACCCGCCACCCGATGGACGTCAAGTTCGAGCTGGCCCGCACGGTCACCGCGGATTTCCACGACGCCGCGGCCGCGGCCGCGGCGGAGAGCCACTTCCGCACCGTGCACCAGCGCCGCGAGGTACCCGACGAGATCGCCGAGGTTGTCCTCGAGGCCTCCGCTCAGCCGGTCCCGCTCGCCCGACTGCTGGTCCAGGCGGGGCTCGCCCCCACCACATCGGAGGCGCGTCGGCTCCTCCAGCAGGGTGGCGTGAAGATCGATGGTGCGGTGTTTCGCGATCCCCAGGCGACGACCCCGGTGCCGGCCGGAACCACACTCCTCCTCCAGGTCGGCAAGCGGCGCTTCGCCCGTGTGGCTTTCGTGGCTAACGGGTGACACCGGCCTCGGCCGGCCCGACGCGCCGTCGCAATCGCCGCCCGCTCACGGGAGCGCGTCGCCGACCGTGGCGAGCAGGCAGACGCCATCGCACAGCTCGCACCGCCGACCGGGAGGGCAGTGGGCCGTGGCCTCACCGAAGGCCTCGAGGCAGGCCCGCGCGGCCGGGTGCGGCGAGCGCAGGAAACGGATCAGCCGGACCAGGGCGGCGCTGGCCTCCTCGGAGAGCAGGTGCTCAACCTTGCAGGCATCGAGCTGCGCGGTGGTGTCACGAACCCCCAGGATGTCGTGCAGGAACACCCGCACCACTTCACGCTTGCTCGCCACGCGCGCGACCAGGTCGGCGCCCGTCCGCGACAGCTCCAGGCGCTGCTTGCCGTCCGTCTCGACCAGGCCGTGCTCCTGGAGAGTGCGGAGCTGGAGCGACGCGGCCGCCCGGCTTACCCGCAACTGACGAGCGACGTCGGCGGCCCGTGGTGGCGACCCGGCACGGGTGAGGGCCGCGATGGCGAGCAGGTAGTGCGCGCCGGAATGCGTGATCTCGTTCGCCTCGAACGCGCGCCAGAGCTCGGGAGTCACTGCCGGCGTGGGCTGGTTTGGAATCGCTGCCGTCCGGGTTGGCGTCGTCATCTCGGCACCCTTCCTGTGCGGTCTCCCGCTACCACTCGACCAGCGGCCGCAGATAGATCCCTTCCGCGATCTCGGCCTCGAGCGCGAGCAAGGTTCGGTCCACCTCGACGACCAGCGAGGGCTTGCGCTGGCGCAGCGTGAGCACCGCTCCGGGAGTCACCCCGAGATCGGTGAGCTGTTCGAGGCGGTCGCGATGCTTGGGCGCGAGCAGCACCACGCGGCCGCGCTCGCCCGGGTTGAGGTCGGAGAGGCGACAGATCAGCGTCGCGACTCGCCTGGACAGCGTCGAGCAGCAGGCTCCCGAGGGAATCGGGTGGCCGTGGGGACAGACCGGCGGGTGGCCGAGGAAGGAGCACACGGCATCGGTGGCCTGGGACGTGAGGACATGCTCGACCCGACAGGCCTCGCTCTCGGTCTCCGCCATCGGGAGCTCGAGCACCTCGTGGAAGAGCACCTCGGCGAGGCGGTGACGGCGGACCACCTCCCGGGCGGCGTCGTGGCCTCGGCCGGTCAGCGTCAGGCTGCCGCCATCGAGGTCCACCAGCCCGCCCTCGACGAGCTCCTGGACGACCCCGCCCCATCCCTCGTCGGCGCCCGCGTGGATGGTCCGGGCGAGGGTACCGATGGTCAGCGCGGTGCCGCTCTCCTGCGCGGTCCACAGCTCCTCGAGGACCTCCTCGCGCGCCGCCGCCGGCGAGCGAGTGTTGAAGATGGCGTGCCCGGGAGAGGTCACGCTCACGTCCGGCCTCCGGGCAGCAGCGTCCTGATCCAACGCACGACCGTCGAGTCGAGGACGAAACGGTAGTGACAGTTCGGACAGCACAGGGTGCGGCAGCCGTGAGCGAGCGGGCATCCCGCCGGACATGAGGCCTTACCCGGGAACCGCGTGCCGCACAGCGGACAGTCCACCTCGCCCGCGGGGTCGTCGATTTCGGGACGGGCGTTCACAGCGTCACCCCGAGCGCGTGGAGCACCCAGTTGAGCACGCCCCCGACCAGGAAGGCGAACGGGACGATGAAGGCGACCATCGCGGTCGCCACGGCCGCGCCCCGTTCCTTCACCATCATGAAGAAGTTGGCGATGCACGGGACGAACAGGGTGATGACCACCAGGGAAACCAGCGACTGGACGCCGTCGAGGAGCCCCTGCTGGCGAAGGGCGAAGAACCCGGCTGCCCCGTAGTCGCGGCGCAGGAAACCGATCAGGAAGGAGTCGGTCGCCTTGTGCGGGAGCCCCAGGAAGCCCACCACCAGCGGGCTGGCGGCCCGCTCCAGCACGGGAAGGACGCCGGTCCGGTCGAGCGCGAACAGGATCACCGTCCCGAGGATGAACAGTGGCACTGCTTCCTTGAGGTACCACTCGGTGCGCGCCGCGGTCTTGATCAGGATGTTGATCACGCTCGGCACACGCACCGGCGGGACCTCGAGCAGAAAATCCGAACCGCGACCCGGGACCAGCCGCGCGGCCGCCCAGCCGACGCCCAGTAGGGTGAAGGCGACGACCCCGGCCCAGATGAACGTGCCCAACGGTGCCATTGAGCCCAGCATGGCGAGGACCACGCCAAGCTGCGCGGAGCAGGGCACGCCCAGGGCGAGGAGGAGGGTGACCAGTACCCGCTCCTTCTTCGAGGGGAGGATGCGCGTGGTCAGTGTCGCCATGGTGTCGCAACCGAGGCCAAGGATCATCGGGAGTACCGCCTTGCCGTTGAGGCCCATGACGCGGAACACCCGGTTGACCATCACGGCCAGCCGCGGCAGATAGCCGGAGTCCTCGAGGACCCCGAAGAAGATGAAGAACGTCCCCACCACGGGCAACACGATCGCGATGGCGTAGGTGAGCGCCATGGTGATCACCCCGTAGGGCCCGACGAACAGATCGCGCACCCAGGCCCACGGCAACACCGAGGTGAACAGCGCCGTTGCCGCCGGATTGATCAACCTGCCGAACAACTGCCGCTCGAAAACGTTGACCAGCGTGCCGGCGCCGAACACGCCGACGAACTCGTACGCGACGAACAGGACTGCGGCGAGGATCGGCACCCCCCAGACCGGGTGCATCGACCACGCGCCGAGCCGGTCGCGCAGCGTTCCACGCTGGGCCCGGTCGGCGTGGTAGACCTGCCGGAGGAGCTCGGCGACCACGCGGTGGCGGGCGCGGGCAATGGCGGTGGCGGCGGAGTGACCCAGGGCACGGTCGAGCTCGGCACGGGCGGCATCGATGGCGTCGCGCGCAGCAGGCGAAAGCTGCGCCTCGGCCCACGGCACCAGGGTACGGTCCCCGGCGAGCAGCATGAGGGCCAGGCCGCGACGCGCCCCCCCGAGCGCCGCGGGGAGCAGGGCGGCGACCTCGATCGTCTTTCGCTCGACGGCCACCGGGTAGGAGGGCAGCAGGTCCGCCACCGCGGCCTCGCGCAGGCGGCGAGGGATGTGATCGAGGCCGGATCCCCGGGTCGCTGTGGCCGCCACGACGGGGATCCCGAGCCGTTTCTCGAGCTCGGCGCTCTCCACCCGGACGCCGAGGTCGTGTGCCTCGTCCTGGAGGTTGAGGATGAGCAGTTGCCGCCGCCCCAGCTCGGCGAGCTGGGCGGTCAGATAGAGAACCCGCCGGAGGTTCTTGGTGTCGCCGACCTGGAGTACCGTGGCCTCGGGTTCGGCTAGCAAGATGTCGCGCGTGACCTTCTCATCCTCGGACTGAGGGGTGAGCGAGTTGGTCCCAGGGGTATCCACGACCTCCGGCTCGCCGGGCAAGAGTCGGCCGGTGCCGCGGGTGATCTCCACGGTGGTGCCGGGGTAGTTGGACACGGTGACGTAGCGTTTGGTCAGCGCTCCGAAGATCACGCTCTTCCCGACGTTCGGGTTGCCGACCAGGAGGACTGGCGGGGACTCGCCGGATGGGGCCGCGCTCGCGCTCTCGCTCATCGTGAAGCCTGCGGGTCAAGGGTGGTCGACCCGCCCACGCACACCACCCTAGGCGCGCGACGGGGGATTGTCAAGTATGCTTAACATCATGGATTCGTGCGACCGGCTCCCGACGATCGGCTACTCGGAGCTCTGGCACTCCGAACACAGTCCCTGGATCTGGAGCGAGTAGAAGGTCGGGCGGAAGTTGTGCTCGAGACAGACCTCTCGCTGCCGCTCGTCGAGGTCGGCATCGTAGAACTCGATGATCCGGCCGCACCCGGTGCACACCATGTGGTCGTGCCGCTTCCCCGGGGTGACCCGCTCGTAGACGTAGTGCTCACGCCCGAGCCGAGACTTGCGCGCGAGACCGCACTGTACCAACAGGTCGAGGGTGCGGTAGATGGTCGCTCGCGAGACGCGCTTGCCCTGATTGCGGAGCTGGAAGAGGAGCGAATCGGCATCGAGGTGGCCGGTGGAGTTGAACAGCTCGTCGAGCAGCATCAGCCGTTCCTTGGTCACCTTCAGGTTGTTGTCGCGCAGATACTGGATGAAGAACTTCTCAGCCCGCTTCATATTCTCCTCCAGACAAGGGTCTCAATTTCACCTGCAAGCAAGCTAACTGTCTTGCGCCGCAGTGTCAAGAGGCCTCGTCGTCCTCGCGGGCCGTGTTCGACATGGTGACAACACCCTCGACGATGCCACCCTCGTCGACGATCAACTTGGGAGTGTGGACCTCGGCGAGCACGCGGCCCCCGGCGTGGACCACCAGGCGCTCCGCCACCCGCACCGTGCCCTTGACGGTCCCGGCCACCACCAGGCGACCGACGGTGATCTCCCCTTCGACAACCCCGCCTTCCCCGACCAGCAGCTCGTGTTCGCTCCGCACGGTCCCCACTACGTGACCGTGGATGCGGAGCAGATCGGCGAAAACCACATCGCCAGCGATCGCGCACCCCTGGTCAAGAAACCCGTTGAGCGTCGACGCCCTCTTCTTCATCTCTCCCCCCGGACCAGGAGCTTGTAGATGCGGATCAGCTCCTCTTCGTTGGCGAAGCGGACCTTGATCTCGCCGCCCCGACGACGCCTGCGGATCTCGACCCGGGCACCGAGCGCCGTGGCCAGCCGATCCGCGGCGGCGGCCGTGTCCGCGTCGACCGCTCGCGGCACACCCGGGCGTGCGGGCCGCAGGCGGCGCTCGAGCTCGCGAACGCTCCACCCCTCGCGGACACAGCGGGCGGCGAGCTCCTCCTGGACCGCCCGACTGCCAACCCCGGCCAGCGAGCGTCCATGCCCGGCGGACAGTGCGCCGGCATCCACCTGCTCCTGAATGGCGAGCGGCAACTGCAGGAGCCGCAGAGCGTTTGCCACGGTCGAACGTTCCTTGCCCACCCGCTCGGCGATCGCCTCCTGCGAGAGCCCGAGCTCGGAACGCAGGTGGTGGTAGGCGCGCGCCTCCTCGATCGGCGTGAGGTCCTCGCGCTGGAGGTTCTCGATCAGGGCGAGAGCGAGCTGGTCGGCGTCCGTCGCCGGCTCCCGGATGACCACCGGGATGCGGGCGAGCCCGGCGCGCTGCGCCGCTCGCCAGCGCCGCTCCCCGGCGATCAGTGTGTACCCCCCTTCCGGCGCCCGGCTGACCACCACCGGCTGGAGCAGGCCATGCTCCTTGATCGAGGCGGCCAGAGTGTCGAGCGATTCCCGCGTGAAGCTCCGGCGCGGCTGCAGCGGGTTGGGACGGATCTCCCCGACCGCCAGCTCGATCACGGTCCCGGGGCGCAGCGCAGGCGCCTCCGGGATGAGTGCCGCGATTCCCTTACCCAGCCCGGACCGCTTCATCGCTCCTCCGACGGCGCACCAGCTCCTCGGCAAGCTGGAGGTGGGCCTGCGCGCCGCGACTGCGAATGTCGTACTCGAGGATCGTGCGCCCGAACGACGGGGCCTCCGCGAGGCGGACGTTGCGCGGGATCACGGTCTCGAACACCGCGCGGCCGAAGTGGCGCTGGACCTCGCTCACCACCTGGTTCGCCAGGGTGAGCCGCTCGTCGTAGAGGGTGAGCACGACACCGTCGACCGCCAAGCCGGGGTTCCACGCGGCGCGCACGCGCTCGAGGGTGCGCATCAGTTCGCTCACGCCCTCGAGGGCGAAGTACTCGCACTGGATCGGGATGACCACCGCGTCGGCGGCGACCAGGGCGTTGAGGGTGAGGATCCCGAGCGACGGGGGGCAGTCGATGAGGACCCACGGGTGGGGCGGTCGCGCGGCGTCGAGTGCGAGCCGCAACCGTTGGGCCCGCTGCGGGTCGGCGGCGAGCTCCACCTCGGCGCCGACCAGGTCACGCCGGGCCGGCACCAACTCGAGGTTGGGGAAGCTCGTCCTCACGGTCGCCTCGGCCAGAGGAACCAGTCCCTCGAGCACCTCGTACGAGCTGGCGCCACCGCCTTCACACCCGAGGCCGGACGTGCAGTTGGCCTGGGGGTCGAGGTCGATCACCAGCACGCGGTGCTCAAAGGCGGCGAGCGCGGCGGCCAGATTGATCACGGTGGTCGTCTTGCCGACCCCCCCCTTCTGGTTCGCCACGGCGATAACTCGCTGTCCGCTCACGAGTTCTCCAAATGTTTCACGTGGAACACCGGCGCCAGACGAGGAGTTGCCCACGTCGCGGATCCGGTAGCGGCGAGGTTACCACACGGCACCACCCGGAACCCGGCACCGTTCCGCCCCCCTCCCGCGCGCTCCAGTGCAGGAGCACGGTGCCGGGACCGCTGAGCCGTCCGACCTGCGGCCACCACACCCGCATGGCCAGCGCCCGTACCGTGATGGCGGCGAACTCCCCGTCCCCGATCTCCTCCACCCGTGCCCGCACCACCTCGGCCTGCAGCCCGAGCTCCCGGATCACCTCCCGGAGGAACCCCCAGCGGCGCTCGCGGGGCTCGAGCAGGACACCTACGAGCCGCGGTTCGGCGAGGAGCAGGGGAACCGCGGGGAAGCCGTTCCCACTCCCGAGGTCGAGCAGCCTCCCATCCACCGGCAGGTGGGCAACGCCGGCCAGCGACTCCAGCAGGTGGGCGCGGAGCAGCGAGGAGGTGTCGACCCGGCCGACCAGATTGAGCGCCTCGTCCCAGCGCGCCAGCAGCTCAAGGTACGCGGCACAACGCTCGGCCAGGCCCGGGTCGATGCCGACCGCCGCCAGCTGCGCAAGCCAGCCGTCGTGCGACGTCCGGCGCCAGTCGCTCACGCCGCCGCGGGAGGCGTCTGGGTGTTGCGCAGGATCCGTTCGGTGATCAGTTGCTGGCCGATCGTCAGGAGGTTGTTGACCAGCCAGTAGAGGACCAGGCCGCTGGGAAACCCATAGAACATGATGGTGAAGATGAACGGCATCATCATGAACATGCGGCGCTGCGTGGGGTCGCCGACCTGCGGCGCGATCTTCTGCTGCAGGAACATGCTTGCGCCCATCAGCACCGCGAGGGGGCGGAGCGGGAACGACCAGGTCCCGAGCGGGATGGTGACCAGCGTGTCCGGGATCGAGAGATCGTGGATCCACAGCAAGAACGGCGCCTGCCGGAGCTCGATGGCGTTGGCGAAGAGCGTGTAGAGCGCCCACAGGATCGGGAGCTGCACCAGGGTCGGCAGGCAGCCGCCCATGGGGTTGACACCCTCCTGCTTGTAGAGCGCCATCATCTCCTGGTTCATCCGCGCGCGCACCTGGGGGTCCTTCTTCGCGCGCTCCTTGTAGCGCTCCTGGATGGCCTTCATTTTCGGCTGCAGGGCCTGCATACGACGCATCGCGACGGTGCTCTTGTGGGTCAGGGGGAAGAGCAGGAGGCGGATACCCGCGGTCAGGACGATGATCGCCACCCCCCAGTTCGCGGTCCACGAATGGATCCACCGCAGCGCCGCCAGGAACGCCACCGAGAGGACGCCAAACAGGCCAAACGAGAGAGTCTCGTCGAGACCCCTGCCGTAGCCGACGAGCACGCGGTGTTCCTTGGGCCCACCGTAGAGCAGCCCCTTCACCACACCGCCGCTGCCAAAGGCCGCGACCTCGGCCACCGGAGTCACGGTGCCGGCCTGCGCCGAGGTCTGAACCTTGACGAGGGGGCTTTCCGGGAGCAGAACGGTCAGGAAGTAGTGGTCTTCCACACCGGCGAACTCGATGTTGCCCGAGAGCTCCTTCGGAGTCTCCAGCTTTGCCGGGATCAGCCGATCGAGCTTTCCACCGACCCGGACCACCCCACCGACCGACCCGAACCCGCCCGCCTTCGGGGCGCCGTGGTCGCGTCCGACGGCGATCACGACCCCGCCAGCGCCGGGAGTACCCCCGGAGCGCACCTCGAGCTCCAGGGTGTAGCGGCCCTTGCCAGGCGTCAGGTCCTTCTCGACCCAGTTTCCCTGGCCGTCGCTCCAGCGCAGCGTGACGGTCGCACCGTTGTGCTCGACGACGTACGGCTCATGGTTCCACGGCCCGAGGGCCGTCATCGTCAGCGGTCTTGGCCCGACCGTGCTGACGAGGTCGAGGGGCTCCCCGTTCTCACCCCGGTAACCGGTCAGGACCAGTGAGCGCACCACCGCACCGCGGGAATCGATCACCGCGTTCCAGCCGTCGCCGTTGAGGGGAATCTCCTCGCCCTGCTCGGCGCGGGCCGCGGGTGGTCCCGCAACCACGGGTTGTGCTGCCGGTTCGCCTTTTCCCGGCATCCCCGGTGCCCCGGCTGGTCCTCCCGCCGTGCTGGTGGCTCCGCCGGTCGGCGACCCGGCGGCCGGCGTCGCCACGACCGGCGTCGGCGACGGCTTCGGCGACGGGAACAGGGTGAACCACAGAAGCAGCACCAGACCCGAAAGCAGCGCCGCGATCAGCGCCCGTTTCTCCATCACGACCCCCCCATGCGCGGCGGTACCGGGTCCACCCCCCCCGGATGCCACGGGTGGCAGCGAGCGAGCCGGCGAACCCCCAGCCATACCCCTCGTCCCACGCCGTGGATCGCGACAGCCTCCCGCATGTACGCCGAACAGGTCGGCTCAAAGCGGCACGCCGGGGGCAGCAGAGGGGAGACCCACCGCTTGTAAGCGCCGAGCACGGCCATCACGACTCGCGCCGCCGGAGACGGTCCGTCGCCCTTGCCAGGCACTCGAGGTAGTCCTTCTCCAACTCGTTCCACGGTGCGCGCCAGCAGGTCGCGCGCACGTTGACCACGACGTCGACTACCGTCGCACCGAGAGTGTCACGGTGCAGCCGGAACAGCTCGCGTACCCGCCGACGCGCGCGGTTGCGCACCACGGCCCCGCCGGTGCGCCGGGTTGCGGTCACGCCCAGACGTGCCTGAGCGGAGGATCCCGACTGGACGAAGATCACCACGTGTCGGCCGACGACCCGCACGCCCTCTGTGTAAACCGACTGGAACTCGTGACGCTTGCGAAGCTTGCCCGCGACCCGCACGCAGCCTTCAGACAGTGAGGCGCTTGCGCCCCTTGCGCCGCCGCGCGGCCAGCACTCGGCGACCCGTCGGCGTGCTCATGCGAGCCCGGAAGCCGTGCGTCTTCTTGCGCCGGCGGTTGTTGGGTTGGAACGTCCGCTTCATGCTCACTCCCACCCCGAGGTCCGCTGCCTGTCCCGGGACTCGGCAGTCTACCCGTCCGCCCCCTGCCGGTCAAGCCGAAGGTGTGCTAGGCTCCTCTCTTGCCGGGTGAAGTGGGAATGGAATCCAACTCGCTGTGGACCACGATTCAGGCATCGCTGCGCACTCACCTTTCGCAGGAGGAGTTCGAGGTGTGGTTTGAACCCCTTCACGCGCAGACCTCGGGTGCGGGTCGTCTCGTCTTGCTCGCACCCTCTCGCCTGTACGCCGACTACATCCGTGACCATCACCTCGCGCTGCTCTCCCAGCTCGCCTCGCAGGCCTCCGGCCAGCCGATCACGGTGTCTGTCTCGGCACGACACGGTGGCGGCGCCCGTACCGATCCGTCCGAACAGCGCACCCCGCTCAACACCCGTTACACATTCTCCAGCTTCGTGGCCGGTCCCTCCAATCAGTTCGCCCGCGCGGCGGCCCAGTCGGTCGCCGACAATCCCGGCCGGGCGTACAACCCGCTCTTCATTTACGGCGGCTCTGGTCTCGGCAAGACCCATCTCCTCCATGCGATCGGCAATGAGGTTCTCGCCCGCAACCCGCGCTCGAAGGTGCGCTACGTTCCCACCGAGCACTTCGTCAACGAGCTGATCAATTCGATCCGCGTGCAGCGCATGGCCGCGTTTCGCGACGCCTACCGCTCGGTCCAGCTCCTCCTCCTCGATGACGTCCATATCCTGGCCGGCAAGGAGCGGACGCAGGAGGAGTTCTTCCACACCTTCAATGCCCTTCACGAGGCAGGTCACCAGATCGTCCTCACCTCCGACACCGCGCCGGCCAGCATCCAGGGGCTCGAGGAGCGCCTGCGTACCCGCTTCGTCTGGGGTCTCGTCGCCGACATTCAGCCGCCGGACCTCGAGACCAAGTGCGCGATCATCCGCGAGAAGGCCCACTCCGAGGGGGTAGAGCTTCCCGACGAGGTGGTGCTGTTCATCGCCCGCCGCGTCCGCGAGAACATCCGTGAGCTCGAGGGGTACCTGAACCGGGTGGTCATCTATCTCACCCTCACCGGCCAGCCTGCGACGATCGACACCACCCGTGCCGCTCTCAGCCCGCTGCTCCCCGAGGAGCGTCACACCACCCCATCCGATGTCGTTCGCTTCGTCGCCCACCACTACGGCATCAAGGTCTCCGACCTGAAGGGTCGGAACAACCGGCGCTCGGTGGCGTTTCCCCGCCAGGTCGCGATGTACCTGTTGCGCGAGATCCTTTCCCTGTCCTACCCGGAGATCGGCAAGCTGTTCGCCAAACACCACTCCACCGTCATGTACTCCGTCGAGCAGATTGCGGAGCAGCGACGCTCCAACCCCCCGCTCGACGCCACACTGACGACGTTTCTCGAGCATTTCCGCTAGCCTGGAAGTGGTCGCCGGCCGTCGCGGTGCCGGGATCTCCGGAGCTTTCCACACCCGACTTCCACAGGAACGCGCCCGCACATCCACTCACGCGGCCAGAGGCTTGGCGTGGTTTTCCGCGCCCTCCACAACCTCGACGACGACTACGAGTACGTGTAGACTAGCGTTATCCCGTAGTCGTCAGCGGGGGACGAAAACATGGATCTGACCCTCAACCGCGCCGCTCTTCTCGACGAGTTGCAGCTCATCCAGGGCATCGTGGAACGTCGAACCACGATTCCGATCCTCGCCAACGTGCTGCTGATGGCTGAGGGGGACCGTCTGAGTCTGGCGGCGACGGACCTGGATGTCACGGTGTACACCCGCTGCCCGGCGGTGGTGCGCGAGGAGGGTCGGGCAACCATCCACAGCCGGGTGTTCTTCGACCTGGTGCGCTCGCTGCCCGCGGATACCGTCGACATCACCTGTCGGGAGAACCGTGTGGAGGTGCGATCGGGCCCGTTCGAATCGCAGCTCGCGAGCCTCGATCCGAGCGATTTCCCGACTCTTCCAGAGGCTCCGTCGGGCCAGGGTTTCTCCCTCCCTCTCCCGCTGCTGCACTCCCTGATCGACCGCACTGCCTTTGCGGTCTCCGCCGAGGAGGGACATTTCCAGTACAACGCCGCGCTCCTCCTCGTCTCCGCCAAGAACGTGGAGATGGTGGCGACCGATGGGCATCGACTCGCCTACGTGAAGGCCGCACAGTCCGGTCAGAGCGCTCCGTTTGACCAGCAGCTCCTGCCGCGGAAGGTACTTGGACTACTCAGACGTCTTGCTCCCGAGGACGACACCCCGGTCTACCTGGCGCGGGGCGAGAACCACCTCGCGTTCCGTCTGGGCGAGCGGGTGCTCCTGTCACGACTCCTCGAGGCACGTTTTCCACAGTACGAGCGGGTGCTCGTGCGCGACAACCCGAACCGGGCCCTGGTGCAGCGCCACGACCTCGCGGCGTCACTGCGGCGTGTGGCGTTGCTTACCAGCGAGCGCACCCATGGGGTGCAGATGAACTTCGAGTCCGACGCCATCTCGCTCGCGTCGGTCGGGTTCGATCTCGGCCAGGCGACCGAGGTGGTGCCCTGCCGGTACGACGGCGAACCTCTCAAGGTGTTCGTCAACGCGCAGTACGTCCTGGACTTCCTCGGTGCCGTCGAGGCGACCGAGATCGAGATGAGGCTGCGCGACAGCGATGGCCCGGTGGTGCTGTCGCCGGTGGGTGACGAAACGCCGATCAGCGAGAGCCTGTACGTGATCATGCCGATTCGTCTGTGAGCGCGTGTCACTCAGGCAGATCGTCGTCCAAGGCTTTCGCAACCTCACACCCCAGGAGATTGCCATCCCCGAGGGGGTGGTCGCGGTGGTCGGCGACAACGGCGCCGGAAAGACCAACCTCCTCGAAGCGGTGGCCGTTCTCGGCAACCTGCTGTCGTTCCGGCCCGGCCCGCCGACGAGCTGGGTCCAGCGGGACGGCCCGGGATTCACGCTGGCCGGCGTGGTCAGCCGCGAGGGGACCGAGGTCGAACTCCGCCAGGAGGCCCGCCGGGCGCGCTCGCTGATCCGGGCGCTGTTCCGCGGCAGCCGGCGGCTCGGTGCAGCCGAGTATCTCGGGCTCTGCCCGGTCGCCGTCTTGTCCTCCCACGATCGCCAGTTGGTCTGGGGGCCGCCCGAGGAACGCCGGAGATTCCTCGACCGGATCGCGTTCTTCCTCCATCCCGCGACCCTGGCGGTCGCGCAGCGGTACCGGCGGGCGCTCCGCCAGCGCAACGCCCTGCTCGGCGGCGGGGGACACGACGAGGCGCTGGACGCGTTCGAGCACGATCTCGCCCTGCTGGGGGCACGCCTGGTCGAGCTGCGCGGGGAGGCGCTGGCGATCCTCGAACGGCTGATCGACGACGAGCTGGCCGCTCTCGGATGGGGTCTTTCGAGACCGAATCTGCGGTATGATTCGCCGGAAGGGTTCGCGCCCTCCGACGCCGCGACGTTGGCCACCCGGATGCGCGCGGAGCTTACCCGCAGACGGCGGGAGGATCGGGCGCGAGGCCATACCAGCGTGGGGCCGCATCGCCACGATCTCGCCATCTCGGTGGCGGGGGCGCCCGCCCGCGAGGTGCTCTCGGCGGGGCAGGGGAAGTTGTTGGCGACGGCATGCAAGCTCGCGGCCGTCACGGTCGTGGAGCGGATGCGTGGCCGTGTGCCTACCGTGGTCTTTGACGATGTCGATGCGGAACTCGACGCACGCGTGCTGGAGCGGGTCCTGGCGCGGCTGTCGGGCACCGGACAGGTGCTGATCTCCTCGGCGCATGAGGAGATGCTGCTCGCCAGGGTGCCCGCGGCCACCGTGTGGCGCGTGCGCGAGGGCAACGTGGAGACCCCCGCGGGGGAAGGAGTCAGGCATTGACGCTGCACGACTACACGGCTGAGAACATCAAGGTCCTCAAGGGCCCGGACGCTGTCCGCAAGCGACCGGGAATGTACATCGGCGATACGGACGACCTGTCCGGCCTCCACCACATGGTCTGGGAGGTCGTCGACAACTCCGTGGACGAGGCGCAGGCCGGGTTCGCGGACCGGATCGCGGTGCGCGTCCACACCGACAACTCGGTCACGGTCGAGGACAACGGGCGCGGTATCCCGGTGGACACCCACAAGGAGAGCGGCCGGTCGGCGGCCGAGGTCATCATGTGCGAGCTGCACGCCGGCGGCAAGTTCGACAACAACTCGTACAAGGTCTCGGGCGGGCTGCACGGGGTCGGCGTCTCGGTGGTCAACTTCCTCTCCGAGTGGCTCCACCTCGAGATCCGGCGCGACGGCGGGGTGTTCGAGCAGGAGTTCCGCCGCGGCGTGCCGGTGGCGCCGCTCAAGAAGGTGGGCTCGTCGGCGAAGACGGGCACCACGGTGACCTTCAAGCCGGACGCCCAGATCTTCTCGATCCTCGAATTCCACCACGACCTCCTGGTCCAGCGGCTCCGCGAGCTCGCCTTCCTCAACCCCGGACTGTCGATCCGTCTGTTCGACGAGCGCGGCGGCCAGGAGCACGAGTTCACCTACAAGGGCGGAATCGCGGCGTTCGTCGAGTACCTCAACCGGGCCAAGAACACGCTCCACCCGAAGCCGATCCAGCTCCTCGAGGAGAACGCCGAAGGTGAGCAGGTGGCAATCGCCATGCAGTGGCACGACGGCTACAGCGAGAACGTCCAGGCGTTCACCAACACGGTGTTCAACGCCGACGGCGGCACCCACCTGTCCGGCTTCCGCGCCGCGCTCACACGGACCATCAACGGGTACGCCCAGGCCAACGGCCTCGACAAGAACATCCCCGAGGGGCTGACCGGGGAGGACGTCCGCGAGGGGTTGGTCGCGATCCTGTCGGTCAAGATCCACGACCCCAAGTTCTCCTCGCAGACCAAGGACAAGCTGGTCTCCTCGCACGTCAAGGGCTGGGTGGAGAGCGTCGTCAGCGGGCGCCTGGCGGAGTTCTTCGAGGAGAACCCGGCGATCGCCAAGCGCATCGTCGGCAAGTGTGCGGAGGCGGCCCGCGCGCGGGAAGCGGCGCGCAAGGCCAGGGAGCTTACCCGCCGCAAGGGGGCGCTCGAGAGTGCGAGCCTGCCGGGCAAGCTGGCCGACTGTCAGGAGCGCGATCCGGCCGGTGCGGAGCTCTTCATCGTCGAGGGCGACTCGGCCGGCGGCTCGGCCAAGCAGGGCCGTGACCGCCGCTTCCAGGCCATCCTGCCGCTCCGCGGGAAGATCCTCAACGTGGAGAAGGCGCGGTTCGACAAGATGCTGTCGAACCAAGAGATCCGTACCATGATCCAGTGCCTCGGAACGGGCATCGGTGCGGAGGACTTCGATGCCGCCAAGGTCCGCTACCACAAGATCATCATCATGACCGATGCCGACGTCGACGGCGCCCACATCCGAACCCTGCTGCTCACCTTCTTCTTCCGGCACTTCCGCGCGCTGATCGAGAAGGGCTACCTGTACATCGCCCAGCCGCCGCTCTACAAAGTGAGCCACAAGAAAGAGGAGCGCTACCTCAAGGACGATAGCGAGCTGTCCTCGTTCCTGCTCGAGCGGCTATCGGGGGGCGCCGTCCTCACGCTCGCGGGCAGCGGGCGGAAGTTGAAAGGGAAGGCGCTCAAGGACGCGATCCGCAGGCTCGAGCGCGCACTCGAGTGCATGGAGCGGCTGGACCAGCGCGGGTGGCCGCGGGACTTCGTCCAGATCCTCCTTCGCGAGGGGATCACGAGCCGGGAGAAGTTGGGCGCGGACGGCGTGCTCGCCGGGCTGGTCGCGGAACTCAAGGCGGAGGGGTTCGACGACGCCGCGGTGGGCCACGACGAGGAGCACGGCCTCGGCCTGGTGACGGTGAGCCACAACCGCAACGGGCGCCGGCGTCACGTCGAGCTCGGCTACGACCTCCTCCGTACCTACGAGTTCTCGCAGCTCGTCGAGCTCCACAAGCACCTCGCGGAATTCGATCAGCCGCCGTTCCATCTCGAGCTCGAAAGCGCCGAGGAGACCTTCGGCTCCGCCGAGGAGCTGGTCACGCGGCTCTACCAGGCCGCCCGCCACGGCCTCTCGGTCCAGCGCTACAAGGGGCTCGGCGAGATGAACGCCGACCAGCTGTGGGGGACCACCATGAATCCGGACACCCGTCGGCTCCTCCAGGTCCGCGTCGAGGACGCAGCTGAGGCCGACGAGTTGTTCACCGTCCTGATGGGCGACGCGGTGGAACCGCGGCGGGACTTCATCGAGAAGAACGCCCTCGAGGTCGTCAACCTCGATGTGTAGGCTGACAGCTCACAGCCGACGGCTGACAGCTCTCCGCCACGGCCACGGCCCGGTAGTGCGGCGCGAGGTCGTGTCAGGTCAAACCCCTGCGCCCGGCTCGACCGTGAGCCGCGCGCCGTCGGCCCCGATCACTCCTACCTGTGTGGACGTGTCCAATGACTGACATTCTCTTCAACCGGGAAGAGCGCATTCCGGTCGCGATCGAACAGGAGCTCAAGCGCTCCTACCTCGATTACGCGATGAGCGTGATCATCGGCCGCGCCTTGCCGGACGTACGCGACGGCCTCAAGCCGGTCCACCGCCGCATCCTGTTCGGCATGTGGGAGCAGAGCAACACTGCCGGCAAGCCCTACAAGAAGTCGGCCCGCATCGTCGGCGACGTGATGGGCAAGTACCACCCGCACGGCGACACCGCGATCTACGACGCCGTGGTGCGCATGGCGCAGGAGTTCTCGATGCGCCACGTCCTGGTCGATGGGCAGGGCAACTTCGGGTCGGTGGACGGCGACAACGCGGCGGCGATGCGGTACACGGAGATCCGTCTCTCCCGCCTGGCCGAGGAGATGCTGGGCGACGACCTCGACAAGGAGACGGTCGACTGGCAGCCGAACTACGACGGCTCCATGCGCGAGCCGCTGGTTCTCCCGACGCGCTTCCCCAACCTGCTGGTCAACGGCTCCGCCGGGATCGCCGTGGGGATGGCGACCAACATCCCGCCCCACAACCTGGGCGAGGTGATCGACGCGTGCATCGCCCTCGCCCGCAAGCCGGGGCTGGAGATCGACGACCTCATGCGCCACCTGCCGGGCCCGGACTTCCCGACCGCGGCGATCATCCGCGGCACCGCCGGCATCCGCCAGGCCTACGCCACCGGACACGGGGCGGTGCAGATGCAGGCCCGCGCGCGCATCGAGCACCAGCGCAAGGGCGACCGGGTCGCCATCATCGTCTCCGAGCTCCCCTACCAGGTCAACAAGGCGCGCCTGGTCGAGCGCATCGCGGAGCTCGTGCAGAGCAAGGAGATCGAGGGGATCTCCGACCTCCGTGACGAGTCGGACCGCGACGGGATCCGTGTCGTGATCGAGCTCAAGCGCGACGCCGTGCCGCAGGTCGTGCTCAACAAGCTGTACAAGCTCACGGCGATGCAGTCGTCGTTCAACATCACCTTCCTGGCCATCGTCGACAACCAGCCGCGGGTGCTCACCCTCAAGCAGATGCTGGTGGCCTTCCTCGAGCACCGCAAGGAAGTCGTCACCCGGCGGACGCGCTACGACCTCGCCCGCGCGCAGGAGCGCGCCCACATCCTCGAGGGGCTGGTCATCGCCCTCGACCATCTCGACGAGGTGATCGCGGCGATCCGCCGGGCTCCCGATCCGCCGTCCGCCAAGGAGGCGCTGATGGCGCTGTTCGGCCTCTCGGAGCCGCAGGCCCAGGCCATCCTGGAGATGCGCCTCCAGCGCCTGACCGCCCTCGAGCGCGAGAAGATTGTCGCCGAGCACAGGGAGGTGCTGGCACTGATCGAGCGCCTCAAGGCGATCCTCGCCTCCGAGCAGCTCGTCCTCGCCATCGTGATCGAGGAGCTGGCCGAGATCCGCAAGCGCTTCGCCAACGAGCGTCGCACCGAGATCCTCCCCGAGGAGGCGGAGTTCTCCGTCGAGGACCTCATCGCCGAGGAGGACGTCGCGGTCACGGTCACGCGCAGCGGCTACATCAAGCGCGCCGCGGTGTCGATCTACCGCGCCCAGCGGCGCGGCGGGCGGGGCCGTCGCGGCGCCGCGGTACGCGACGAGGACCCGGTCGAGCTCCTGTTCGTGGCCTCGACCCACGACGTGCTGCTGGTCTTCACCTCGGCCGGCAAGGTGTACTGGCTGAAGGTCCACGAGGTCCCGGAAGCGAGCCCGTCCGCGCGCGGCAAGGCGATCGTCAACCTGCTTCCAGTCGGCCAGGACGAGAAGGTCGCGGCCCTGATGGCGGTCAAGGAGTTCGATCCGCAACGCTACCTGCTGTTCGCGACGACCAAGGGGAAGGTCAAGAAGACCGAGCTCTCGGCCTATGCGAACCCCCGCTCGACAGGCATCATCGCGGTCGCCCTCGAGGAGGGCGACGACCTCCTCGCCGTGCGGCTCACCGACGGTGACAGCCACGTCTTCCTGGGGACCCACAAGGGGATGGCGATCCGCTTCCACGAGTCGGATGTCCGACCGATGGGCAGGGCAGCCGCCGGCGTTCGCGGCATCCACCTCAAGGGCGACGACTTCGTCGAGGTGCTCGCGACCTTCCCGGCCGACGACCAGGGCGACATCCTGGTGGTCGCCGAGCGTGGCTTCGGCAAGCGCACCCCGCTGGCGGAGTTCCGCGTTCAGGGGCGGGGGGGCAACGGCGTCACGCTGATGCGGGTGACCTCGCGGACCGGCAACGTCGCCGGCATGCGCTACGTGACCGGCGGCGAGGACCTCATGGTGGTGACCGCGCAGGGGATGTTGATCCGCACGCCCGCGGTCGAGGTGCGCCGCATCGGCCGCGCCACCCAGGGGGTCAAGCTGATGAACCTCGAGGGCGACGACCACGTGGTCGGCGTCGCGGTGCTGGTCGAGCCGGAGGAGAACGGCCAGGAGGAGATGTTCGAGGCAGGCGAGGAGAGCTGATCGCCCGGGTTCCGGGCCGGCACGGACGCTACACTTGGTCGCCGTAGCGACGCCCCACACGGGGCCGGGAGGCAGAGCGTGAAGCTGTTCATCGACACGGCCAACGTCACCGAGATCACCGAGGCTGCGGCCTGGGGCATCCTCGACGGGGTCACCACCAACCCCTCACTGGTCGCCAAGGAGGGCCGCTCCTACCGGGATCTGGTCGCGGAAATCTGCGGGATCGTCTCCGGTCCGGTGTCGGCGGAGGTGATCGCCACCGACGCCGACGGCATGGAGAAGGAGGGGCGCGACCTGGCGAGCATCGCGGACAACGTGGTGATCAAGCTCCCGATCACCCGCGAGGGCGTCAAGGTGTGTGCCCGCTTCGCCGAAGAGGGGATCCCCACCAACCTGACGCTGTGCTTCTCGCCGGCGCAGGCGCTGCTGGTCGCCAAGGCGGGCGCGACCTACGTCAGCCCGTTCGTGGGCCGGCTCGACGACATCGGCCACGACGGCATGCAGGTCATCCGGGAGATCGTCCAGATCTACGACGCCTACGAGTTTCCCACCCAGGTGCTGGTCGCCTCCGTCCGCCACCCGCAGCACGTCGTGGAGGCCGCGCTGGCCGGGGCCGACGTCGCCACCGTGCCGTTCAAGATCATCGAGCAGCTCTTCCACCACCCGCTCACCGACATCGGTCTGCAGCGCTTCCTGGCCGATTATCGCGCCGTCAGAGACGTGCACTGACGGCGGTGAACGCGGATGTCAGGCGGCGACCTGAGGCGCCGACCCTGACGCCGATCGGGTGCGGGGTGCCTCCCTTCGACGCAGGGCCCCGCCGCGGGATGATCCACCGGCAGGCCGCGGCTCCCCCGCACCCCGCCACCCGGTGAGAAACACGGAGGTGAATCATGAGCGAGACAACATCGACTCCCCGTCGCGTGTGGGGTAGGCGCCGAGTCGCCGTCGCGGCCGGCGCGCTGGCGTCGCTCGCGGCGTCCGCCCTGCTCGTCGGGGGCTCGCGGCACGGCGTCGCACTGGCGCAGGGCAAGGCGCTCGAGGGGAGCGACATCGACCTTCTCGAGAAGATGAACCGGGGCTTCGTGAGGATCGCCCAGAGCGTCACGCCTGCGATCGTGAACATTCAGACCACGCAGGTGATCAAGATCGAAGAGTCGCCGTTCTTCAACGATCCTTTCTTTCGGCAGTTCTTCGGCGACATGTTCCACCCCTACGAGATCCCCCGTGAGCAGCGGGAGCACGCGCTGGGCAGCGGGGTGATCGTGTCGCCCGACGGCTATGTGGTCACCAACAACCACGTCATCGCGCACGCGAACGAGATCACGGTCATGCTCCCCGACCGCCGGACCTTCAAGGGCAAGGTCGTGGGCGCGGACCCCCAGACCGATGTCGCCGTCCTCAAGCTCGCAGCCAGCGGCCTCCCCGCGATCGGCTGGGGCGACTCGTCGACCGTGCAGCCGGGCGAAGTCGTGATGGCGTTCGGGAACCCCTTCGGGCTCAGCTTCACGGTCACGCGCGGGATCGTCAGCGCGGTCGGGCGCTCCGGCCTCGGCATCGAGAGCTACGAGGACTTCATCCAGACCGACGCGGCGATCAACCCGGGCAACTCCGGAGGCGCCCTGGTCAACGTCCGGGGCCAGATCGTCGGCATAAACACCGCGATCCTCTCCGCGAACACCGGTCCGGACGGCGAGGGCGGCTCCAACGGGGTGGGCTTCGCGATTCCCTCGAACGTGGTCAAACGCGTGATGGACAGCCTGATCAAGACGGGCAAGGTGGAGCGCGGCTACCTGGGGGCCGCAGCGACCGACCTGAGCGAGACGATGGCTCGGAAGCTCAAGGTCCCCGACGTCGCGGGGGCGGTGGTCAAGGCCGTCGCGTCCGGATCGCCGGCGGCCCGAGCCGGGCTGCAGGCCGGCGACGTCATCCGCACGCTGGATGGCAAACCGATCGACTCCAAGGATGCTCTCGACTTCCAGGTGGCGTCGCGCCCGCCCGGCGAGAAGATCTCGGTCGGCATCCTGCGCGACGGCTCACCGATCACGATCGATGTCACTCTCGAGGCACAGCCGACGCGGGCGAGCGCCGGGGTCCGGCGGCGCGCGGTGCGAGCGGGGACGCTGCGTGGGATCACCGTGCAGGCGCTCACTCCACGGCTCCGTGACCAGCTCGGGTTGCCCGCGGACCTCAAGGGTGTCGTGATCAGCAGTCTGGACCCGGCGAGCCCGGCCGGTCAGGAGGGACTGCAGCCCGGCGACGTGATCATCGACATCGACAGACGGCCGGTGACGAGCGTCGCCGACTTCGAGCGGCTCGCCGCGGGTGCGGCCGGTGAGGTGCTGGTCCGCATCGTCAGGGACGACAGCGTGATGTTCGTGGTCGTCACGCCGCTCGACGAGCAGAGCTCGTGACCGCGCTGGTGTGACCCTCTCCGGGCCGCTGCGGTAATGGCCGAGCCATTTTTGACGAATGGCTCAGGCCGGTCCTAGACTGGCGCCGTGGAGAGGCCCCTGCTCACCGCCGCGCGCGGAGTCCTGCGCGGTCGCTCGTCCCGCCCCCGCTACCTGCGCCTGGCCGAGACGCTGGCCGATCATCTCGGCGGCGAGGGAGGCTCCACGGTTCCCTCGGCCCGGGCACTGGCCGTCGAGCTCGGCGTCAACCGCGCAACCGTCACCGCGGCCTACCGGGAGCTCG
>JBLMXF010000078.1:0-27285 GCA_050257595.1 Acidobacteriota bacterium
TCGAGCCCGCACAGCCGGATCAGCGCCTCGGCCTCGCCGGCGGGAAGCGCGTCGCCCACCTCGTCGGCGGTCCAGGTGAAGAACCGGCCCTCCTCGCCCTCGCTGTCGGCGTCGCTGGAGGAGAGAAAGCCGCCCTCATCTCCCTGCATCTCGCCGATCATGTAGTCGGCCGTTCGCCGGGCCACCACGAGCCAGTCGGGTCGCCCCAACACGGTGCCGGCCGCCCCGTAGGCCCGGGCGAGCAGGGCGTTGTCGTAGAGCATCTTCTCGAAGTGCGGGATCAGCCAGCGCTCGTCCACCGAGTACCGGTGGAAGCCGCCCCCTAGCCAGTCCCACATCCCGCCACCGGCCATGCCGTCGAGGGTGCGGACGAGCATCGCGCGCGCCTGGCCGTGACCCTCCGCCGCCCGGTCGAGAAGGAAGAAGAGACGCGACGCGGTGGGGAACTTGGGAGCCGAGCCGAACCCGCCCCAGCGCGGGTCATGCGTCCGCTCGAGCTCGGCCAGCGCCAGGCGCGCGGCACGGGCGATGTCCGGCCGGGCATCGCCGGCGGCCGGGACAGCCTTGCGCAGGTGCGCGGCGAGCTGCGCGGCCTGCGACCGCACCTCGTCGGGCCGGTGCTCCCACGCCTCGGCCACCGCCTGCAGCACTTCGAGGAACGAGGGCATCCCGTAACGCCTCTGGGGGGGAAAGTACGTCCCGCCGAAGAACGGCTCGAGCTCAGGCGTGAGGAAGACGGTGAGCGGCCAGCCGCCCCGCCCGGTCAGGGCCTGGACGGCGTCCATGTAGACCGCGTCGACGTCGGGACGCTCCTCCCGATCGACCTTGACGGCGACGAAGTGCTCGGCCAGGAAGCCGGCGACGGTGGGATCCTCGAACGACTCCCGCTCCATCACGTGACACCAGTGACAGGCGGAGTACCCGATCGAGACGAACAGCGGCCGCTGGCTCGTGCGGGCCCGCGCCTGCGCCTCCTCGCCCCACGGGTACCAGTCCACCGGGTTGCGGGCGTGCTGCTGAAGGTAGGGGCTGGGCTCGTCGGCGAGCCGGTTCGGGAACCGCTGCCGGGTCACGTCGGCCTCCGGGTCGGGTGGGACCGGATCGGGATCGCTCGCGTCGTCTTGCGCACCTCCCGCACCGGAATGCCGGAATCCCACCGGCCGTGCCAACAGCGGCTGTCGGGCGGCCATTCCGCCATGTCGAGCTGCGTCCGCGTCCACCGTGGCGCGCGTGGCCAACTGGGTGGGAGGAAAGGAAGACGGCGCCCGCGGGAGCGGGCGCCGTCGACTCAGAGACGACCGATCTCAGTGGCCGGCGCGGTCCGGGTACGGCGGCCGCGGGGGCCGTGTCGGTGGGTGTTGCGCGAGCTGCTGCATGACCACCTCGATGGCCTTGTCGAGCTGCGGGTCACCGCCTGCGACCATCTTGGCCGGGTCGTCGACCACCTCGATGTCGGGGTCGACGCCGTGGCCCTCGATGATCCACCTGCCGTCGGTGGAGTAGATGCCGAAGGTGGGGACCGTGACACCGCCGCCGTCGATCAGGCCGGGAACGCCGGAGATGCCGATCAGGCCTCCCCAGGTCCGCATGCCGATCAGCGGGCCGAGGCCGGCCTTGCGGAAGTAGAACGGGAAGGCGTCCCCGCCGGAGCCGCTCCAGCCGTTGATCAGCATCGCCTTGGGGCCGATGTTGCTGACCGGCGGCCACTGCCAGTCGCGGCCGTCACGGACGGCCCAGTAGTTGTAGAGAGGACGGTTGAGCAACTCGACGAAGCGGTCGGGGATCTGACCTCCGGAGTTGAACCGCTCGTCGATGATCAGCCCCTGCTTATCGAACTGGCCGACGAACTGGCGGACCAGCTCGGTCTGGCCGTTGACGCCGGTGTCGGGGACGTAGATGTAGCCGACCCTGCCGCCGGTGGCCTGCTCGACGTGCCGGCGCATCCCGTCGATCCACGCCAGGTTGCGCAGCCGGTACTCGCTGGCCAGCGTCTTGACCAGGACGTCGCGCGCCCCGGTCAGCGTGGGCTTCGAGTTGACCGTCAGCATGACCGCCGTGTCGGCCAGGCCTTGGAAGGCCGCCCAGGGGTCCTGAGTGACATCCAGTGGGACGTGGTTGACCGCGAGCAGGTAGTCTCCCTCCTTGACGTTGACGCCGGGCTCCCGCAGCGGCGAGCGAGCCTCGCTATCCCACGGCGCGCCGGCGAGGATCCTCTTGAAGCGGTACGCGCCGCCGTCGAGGGTGAAGTCCGCCCCGAGCAGGCCGACCGGGCGTTCGAGCTCCTTCTCGGTGTCGCCGCCGCCGCGATAGGTGTGCGACGAGTTGACCTCGGCGATCATCTCCCCGATCACGTAGTTGACGTCCCAGCGCGTGACCGCGTCGTCGAGCAGCTTGCCGTAGCGCTCGCGCATCGCCGCCCAGTCCTCGCCGTGAAGATGCGGGTCGTAGAAGTAGTCGCGGTAGAACCGCCAGACGTCGTTGAAGATCTGGTGCCACTCGGCGGGCGGGTCGAGCGTCATGGCGAGGTCCGAGGTCGGGAGGGTCTTCTCCATCTTCTGGTCGGGCTTGACGTCGACGATGGCGTAGGAGCCCTTCTTCCACACGAGCAGCTTCTTGCCATCCGCCGTGACCTGGAAGCCGTCGGCGTCGCCCACCACCGTCTTCTCCTCGCGCTCCTCGAGGTCGTAGTAGACGACGGGGCTCTTCTTGTCATCGGAGCCGGTGCGCGGGAGGCGGCGGTAGATCACCTTGCCCTTGACGGCCGCCAGGCCCCGATAGTTCCCCGCCTCGGGCGGGAGCACGACGAGCCTCTCCTCGAAGCCGGCGAGGTCGATGTCCACCGGCTTGGGCGGTTCCTTGGCCTCGTCCTTGGCGGCGGGCTTCTCGGCGGACTTGCCGCCCTTCTTGTCATTCTTCGCCGCCTCGTCCTTCTTGGCGTCGGCCTGCTTCTCGTCGCCGTTCTTCTCGCCGCCGTTCTCCACGTCGTTGCGCGGGGCCAGCGGCGAGGGGACGTCCACGCGCAGGGGGATCGCGGCGACCTGGCCGGTGTTGGCGTAGATCCACGAGTTGTCGAGGTCGCTGTAGGACGGCTTGAAGCTCCGATCGGTCAGGACGTAGAGGTACTTCCCGGCGGGATCGAAGGTCGGCGCCGTGGTCGGGTAGAAGCCGGCGGTGACCTGGCGCGCGGTCCCGGCCTTGGTGTCGAAGAGGAAGATGGCGTCGCCCCTGGTGTCAAGGTCGCGGGCGTAGGCGAGCCAGCGGCTGTCCGCCGACCAGCTCGGCGTGAAGGCCTCGAGGCTGTCCTCGAACCAGTACAACCCGCGGTCGATGGTCGTCACCTTGCCGGTGCCGATGTCGCAGAGGTTGATCCTCATGGTGTTGTCGACGAAGGCGACCCTGGTGCTGTCGGGCGACCAGAACGGGCGGTAACGGAATCCCGGCCCGAGGCTGGTGACCTTGCGTGCCTCGCCGGTGCCGTCGGCCGACCTGACGTAGAGCTCGTACTCGCCGCTGGCGTCGGAGAAATACGCCACGCTCTTGCCGTCCGGGGACAGCGACGGGAACCGTTCGGCGGCTCCCGAGGTGCGCGAGATGTCGAACACCGGTCCGTGCTCGGCAGGTACCGAGAAGAGCTCCCCGCGCGCCTCGAAGACGGCCCGCTTGCCGCTGGGGGAGACGGAGACGCCCTTGATCAGTTTGGTCGCGTCGACCTCGCGCGGCTTGAGGGTCGCCCGGTCGGTGACGACCTCGATCTTCACCTCGTGGGTCTTCTCGGTGGCGAGGTCGAGGAGGTAGAGCCGGTCGCCGTTCTCGAAGACGATCTCGGAGGGACCGAGGGAGGGGAAGTGGACGTCGAAGTCCGTGAAGTGCGTGACCTCCCGCGTCGCCCCCGTCTTGAGGTCGTAGGCCCAGATGTTGGCCCGCATGTTGGAGTCGCGGTCGGAGAGGAAGTAGATCGTCTCGCCGTGCCACATGGGCTGGGCGTCGTTGGCCGGGTTGTTCGTGATGTTGCGGGCGGCGTGCGTCGTCAGGTTGAACAACCAGATGTCGGGCGCCATCCCGCCCCGGTAGCGCTTCCAGGTGCGGAAGTCGCGCGAGATCGGCATGTAGGCCAGCGTCGTGCCGTCGGGAGAGATCATGCCGAACTCGCCGTACGGCACCGGCAGCTTCTCCGGAAGCCCGCCGTCCTTGCCGACCCGGTAGAGCTGGTTGAAGCGGTCCTTGCCGCTCTCCATGCTCGATGCGAAGAGGAGCGAGGCGCCGTCCGGGTACCACGCGAGCATGCGGTCGGGCGCCGGGTCGTGGGTGATCCTCTTCGGGACGCCGCCAACAGATGGCACCACGTAGATGTCCTGGTTGCCGTCGTAGTCGGCGCTGTAGGCGATCAGCGAGCCGTCAGGGGAGAAGCGCGGGAAGTTCTCCTCGCCCGGAGGCGTCGACAGGCGTTGCGCCGTGCCGCCGGTCTTGGGGACCAGCCAGACGTCGCCGGCGTACACGAAGGCGATCTGGGTCGCCGAGACGTCCGGGTAGCGGAGCATGCGGGCGCTGATCTGCGCCGAGGCGGTCGCGGTCACGACGAGCGGCGCCAGCCAGAGCGTTGCGAGGAGCGTGCGTTTCATGAGGTCTCCTTTCCCTCCTGTGGGCGGCGCCGGGCATTTCTCCCGGGCCGCGGTCGCGTGTTCGTTCGGCGTGAGAGTTGGTTGATGAGGCGCGCCGACCTTCGGGCTGCTGCGGATCCACGCACGGGGGCAGAGGCACTCGCGCCAGTGCGGGACCGGCACCGGCGAGACCCGCTGCAGACGACGACGGAAGGGCCGTTCGGGCCCCTTCGGCGAGATCCATCCCGGAATCGTACGCGGTGGGCGCGACAGGGTTGCAGGGGGAGCGGCCGGGGGTGCGCTCACTGGTCGGCCGGGCCCTCCTCGTCAGGCGTCTTGGCGACGAGGACCTTGTCGATCAGATTGCCATCCATGTCGACCACCTCGAAACGAAGCCCGCCCCAGTGGAAGTGGTCGCCCTCGCGGGGGACGCGGGCGAGCCGGCGCATCACGAAACCGCCCAGGGTACGGAACTCGCCACGATCCTCACCGGGAAGCTTGACGGTCCCGAGAAGCTCCTTGAAATCCTCGATCGGGGTGGTGCCGCTGACCAGCCACGAGCCGTCTTCCCTCTGCACCGCGTCGGTCTCGGCGGCCTCGCCTCCCGTCGAGATGTCGCCCACGACCGCCTCCAGCACGTCGTTGAGGGTGACCAGTCCTTCCACGCCCCCGTACTCGTCGATCACCAGGGCGAGGTGGATCCCGGACGTCTTGAAGCGTTCGAGCAACGTCATCGCCCGAGCGCCCTCCGGGACGAGGTGGGGCTGCCGGAGCCAGGCGCGGAGGTCGAGCGGCTCGCCTCCCAGCAGGTGGACGAGCACGTCGCGGACGCGGACGAAGCCGAGCCAGTTGTCGAGCGAGCCCTCGGCCACGACGAGGCGCGCGAAAGGGGTCGTACGCACCTTCTCGAGCATCACCCCGGGCGGATCGCCGACCTCCAACCACGCAATCTTGGTGCGCGGCGTCATCAGAGCGGCGACGCGGCGGTCGGCGAGCCGGAACACCCGCTCGACCATCTCGCGTTCGCTGGCCTCGAACATCCCGGCCTGCGTTCCGATGGCCAGGAGGAGCTTGATCTCTTCCTCGGTGACCGGAGGATCCTGGGTGGGCTTGAGACGGAAAAGGCGCAGCACGAGGTTGGTCGAGCCGGAGAGCAGCCTCACCAGGGGGGTCGCCGCGACCGACAGCAGCCGCATCGGCCGTGCGACGGCAGCGGCCAGCGTCTCCGGGTTGAACAGTGCCAGGCGCTTGGGAGCGAGCTCGCCGAGGACGAGGGAGAGAAAGGCGATGCCGGCCACGACGAGGGCCAGGGCCACGAGGTGCCGGTACGGGGCGAGCAGGGGGAAGCGCGCCAGCCAGGCGGCCAGCGGGTCGGCCAGCGTGGCGCCGCCGAATGCGCCGGCCAGCGTGCCGACGAGCGTGATGCCAACCTGGACCGTGGACAGGAAGTCGGTGGGGGACTCGGCCAGGCGGAGGGCGACGGCGGCGCCGGCATCGCCCGCCTGCGCACGCTGGAGCAGCCGCACCTTGCGCGACGACAGCACGGCGATCTCCGACATGGCGAAGACGCCGTTCGCCAACACGAGCAGGAGAATCACGGCGATCTCGTAGCCGAAGCTTGGCATGGCTGAACTCTCCCGGTTCCAAGGGGCCAAGACGGCGCGGCGACGGGCCGCGCGTTCGCCTCAGGGGCCAACGGCCTCTATCTTAGCCTTCCGCAGGCTTACACGCGCCCGGCGGCCGTCTCCGGAACCTGGTGTCACTCCACCCAGTCGGCGAGGAAGACGTTAGTCTCGTGGGGCTGCGAGTCGAACCGGTTCGAGCAGAAGACGAACGTCTTCCGGTCCGGCGCCCACATGGGGAACCCGTCGAAGGCGTCGAAGTAGGTGACCCGCTCCAGCTCGGTGCCGTCGACGTTGATCAAGTAGAGGTCGAAGTTGCGCTCGGTGGGGTCGCCCATGTTCGACGCGAAGATGACCTTCCGACCGGACGGATGGAAGTAGGGCGCGAAGTTGGCGGCGCCGTTGTCGGTGAGGCGGTGGACATCGCTGCCGTCTGCGTTGGCGACGTAGAGGTCCAGGGCGTGGGGCCGGATCAGCCCCTGGCTGAGGAGCGCCCGGTACTCGTCGAGCTCGGGCCCGGGCTTCGGGCGCGACGCCCGCCAGACGATCCTGCTGCCGTCCGGAGAGAAGAACGCGCCGCCGTCGTAGCCGATCTCGTGCGTGACGCGGCGCACGTCGCTGCCGTCGAGCTTCATGGTGTAGATCTCGAGGTCGCCGTCGCGCATCGAGGTGAAGACGATGCGATCGCCGCGGGGAGAGATCGTAGCTTCGGCGTCGTAGCCCGGAGTGGCGGTGAGCCGGTGGGGGGTGGGGTCGTCGAGCGACGCCACGAAGATGTCGTAGTCGCTGTAGAGCGCCCAGGTGTACCCGCTGGACATATCGGGCCGGGGTGGGCAGGCGTCGCCGGCCAAATGCGTGGAGGCGTAGAGGTAATGGCGTCCGTCGGGGAAGAAGTAGCTGCACGTGCAGCGTCCGCGCCCGGTCGAGAGCAGGCGCGGGCCTCGCCCCGACAGGTCCACGGTGAAGATCTGGTCGCACGCGAACGGGGGACGTGTGGACTGGAAGATCAGTCGGCGGCCGTCGAAGGAGAAGTAGGCCTCGGCGTTCTCGCCCCCGTCGGTGAGCTGGCGGAGGTTCGCGAGGTGCCGTTCGCGCGGATCGGCGGGACGGGAGATCGGGAACGACGCGACCGCCGCAGTCGGTGCGACGGTTGCCTTGCCGGCGTGGTCGGGCGGCAGCGCCGCCGAGCAGCCGGTCAGGATGACGAGGATCGCCAGGGTTCGGGAGAGCGCCACGTTCACCTCCAGTCGAAGGAACGCCGGGCAGGGGCGGCGCATTCACTGGCCCGGGCGGGTCGGCAAGGCTAACATGGTGAGGTGAACGGTGACTCGGCAGTCGAGCGACTGATCCATGCCGCCCGCCAGCGCTCGGGTGAGCGGCTCGAGCTCACCTCTGATCGTCCGGCCGTGCTCGTGCGCGGCGCGGAACGCCTCCAGGCCGGGAAGGCCGTGCTCGCCGTGGAGGAGCTGGAGACGTGGCTCGAGGGCGTGATCGCACACGACCGCTGGCTCGCCTTCCAGCTCGGCCAGGAGATCCGCGAGACGGTCACGATCGGCGAGGAGCGCCTGTGGGTGCGCGCCCGCCACACGGGCGGCGTCGTGCAGCTCGCCATCGGCCTCGGGCCGGGGGCGGGAGACGGCGCGACCGCGGCCGGTCCTGCGGCTCCCGTCGCCGTGGCGCCCGAGCTGACAGGGCCGTCGGAGCCGTCGCCCGCCCACAGTGCGGGCAGGGCCACCTCGCCTGCCAGGAGACCCCCTGCCAGCATGGAGCGGCCGCTCGACCGCCTGCTCGTCAAGCTCGTCGAGCTGGGTGGCAGCGACCTCCACCTGACCGCCACCTGCCCGCCGATGATCAGGCTGCACGGTGACATGGCCACCTTCCCGGACGGCGCGCTGCCGCTGTCCTCGGAGCACATCCTGCTGATGTGCCAGGAGGTGGCCCCGGCCGCCAACCGTCGCGAGTTCCGCGAGGAGCGCGACACCGACTTCGCCTACGAGATCCCCGACGTGGCGCGTTTCCGCGTCAACCTCTTCCACGACCGGCACGGCATCGGTGCGGTGTTTCGGCAGATTCCCACCGAGATCCGCTCCCTCGACGAGCTCGGCCTGCCGGAGTGCGTCAAGAGCCTGTGCGCGCTCAACCAGGGTCTGATCCTGGTGACCGGGCCGACGGGTTCGGGTAAGTCGACCACATTGGCCGCCATGCTCGACCGCATGAACGAGAGGCGCGCCGAGCACATCATCACCATCGAGGATCCCATCGAGTTCGTGCACCCCAACAAACGATCGCTGGTGAACCAGCGTGAGGTCGGCAGCCACACCGAGTCGTTCAAGCGGGCGCTGCGCGCGGCCCTGCGAGAGGATCCCGACATCGTTCTGGTCGGTGAGCTGCGGGACCTCGAGACGATGGCGATCGCCATCGAGACCGCCGAGACCGGCCACCTCGTCCTGGCCACCCTCCACACGACCACCGCCGTGTCCACGGTCGACCGCCTGATCGACCAGTTCCCGGCCGACCGCCAGGAGCAGATCCGGGTCATGCTCTCCGAGTCGCTCAAGGGCGTGATCGCCCAGATCCTGCTCAAGCGGGTGGGCGGGGGCCGGGTCGCGGCGTACGAGATCCTGCTCGGGGTGCCCGCCGTGGCCAACCTGATCCGCGAGGGGAAGACCTTTCAGATCCCGTCGATCATGCAGACCGCCAAGAGACTGGGGATGCGCCAGATGAACGACTCGCTGGCCGAGCTGGTCAAGGGTGGAACGATCGATCTCGACGAGGCCCTAGCCAAGAGCACGGACAGGGAAGCCCTGCGGTCGTTGCTCAAGCTGGCGAAGGAGGGGGACGGGACCTCCTTTGACACGGTTTCCGGCAGGGTCTAAGGTATGAACAAAGGCACGGCGCGAGGGCGAGCAGGACATGGGGCGTCGGTCCGAGTTGCGCGCTCTGCCAGCTTCCGGGTCGGTCCCGGGGTCGGCTCGCCGATCCCGGATACGAGCCGGGAACAGGGGGTGATGCAATGCACATCAACGACATCCTGAAGGCGGCCACGGAGCGCAAGGCATCCGACGTCCATCTCAAGGTCGGCGCCCACCCTCTCATCCGGGTCGACGGGACGCTGGTGCCGATGGTGGAGTTCAAGCGCCTGATGCAGGAGGACACCATCGCCATGGCGTTCTCCATGATGTCCTCCCAGCAGAAGGAGAAGTTCAAGCAGTTTCTCGAGATCGACATCGCCTACTCGGTGCCGGGGCTGGGCCGTTTTCGGTGCAACATCTTCCAGCAGCGGGGCTCGGTGGGGCTCGTGCTCCGGCTCATCCCGGCCCGTATCCTGACCATCCGGGACCTCCTGCTGCCGCCGGTGCTGGAGAGGATCTCCGAGGAGGAGCGGGGGCTCGTCCTGGTCACGGGGACCACCGGGTCGGGCAAGTCGACCTCTCTCGCGGCCATGATCGACCACATCAACACGCGGAGGAACTGCCACGTCGTCACCATCGAGGACCCCATCGAGTTCCTCCACCGCGACAAGAAGTCGATCATCAACCAGCGTGAGGTGGAGGTCGACACCCGCGCCTTCGGGGTGGCCATGCGTGCCGCCCTCCGCCAGGATCCCGACGTGATCCTGGTCGGCGAGATGCGCGACTTCGAGACCATCGAGACCGCGCTGCTGGCCGCCGAGACCGGTCACCTCGTCCTCTCCACGCTGCACACCCTGGACGCCACCGAGACCATCAACCGCATCATCGCGGTCTTTCCGCCCCACCAGCAGAAGCAGATCAGGATTCAACTCGCCGCCGTCCTCAAGGCGGTGATCTCGATGCGGCTGCTGCCCCGCGCAGATGGCTTGGGCCGGGTCCCCGCCGTGGAGGTCCTCGTGGCCACGGCCTATATCCGGGACTGCATCGAGCAGAAGGAGAAGACCAAGCTGATCCGCGACGCGATCGCCCAGGGCACATCCCAGTACGGGATGCAGACCTTCGACCAGTCGCTCTACTCCCTCTACAAGTCGGGCCTGATCACGCTCGAGGAAGCCATTCGTCGTGCCAGCAACCCGGACGAGCTGCGGCTGCGCGTACAGGGCATCCAGTCGACCTCCGACGTGTCCCGCGAGGAGATGGAGGCCACCCTGGAAAGCAGCGTGGAGCAAGACCTGTTCTCGCCGGCGAGCCCGTTCGAGTTCGGCGGCCGCGAGGGATCCGGAGCTTAGGCGGCCCGGGCAGGCCGCGCGGCGGCAGAATGCGTCGACGGCCGGCGCGGTACCCGGGGGCCTTGTCCTGCCATCTCACGGCTCGTTGAAAGGGACGGGGCCGGCGGATGCGGGGCTCCGCGCTGGCACCCGAAGCCCGGGGCGCGGGTCCGGGCTAGACTGCCTCTGACCATGCACGAGCGACCGAGATCCGGTGACGGGCAGGGGACGGGCGCGGCCGGACCCGCGGCGGCCCACGAGGTCGCGTTGCGGCTGCTGTCGCGCCGGGCCTACTCCGCCCGCGAGCTGACCGACCGTCTCCTGCGGCGGGGCTTCGAACCCGCCGTGGTCCGCGCCGAGGTGGCGCGACTGGAGAAGGTCGGCCTGGTCGACGAGGAGGCGCTCGCCCGGGCCGTCGCTCGTGACGTGATCCGGCGGGGGTATGGCCGGCGGGGGGTGGCCGCCTCGCTGCGGCGGCGCGGGCTCGGTGCCGAGGAGCTGTCGGCAGCGATGGCGACGCTCGGTGAGGCGGAAGAACGGGCGGCGCTGTGCGCGGCGCTCGCCCGGGCGGCGCGGCGAAGCCCGCACTGGCGGGAGCTTCCGGAGGAGCGGCGGAAAGTGGTACGGTATCTGCTCGCGCGCGGCTTCGGGGCAGCCCTGGTGAGGGCCGTTCTGTCCGGCGGCGGGGGAGAGACGGGTGAGCAGGAAGAGTGCTTCGAGCCAGGAGATCCGCAAGATCTTTCTTGACTACTTCGCCGGGCAGGGCCACCGCGTCGTGCCCTCGTCGTCGTTGATCCCCGCCGGGGACGCCACGCTCCTGTTCACCAACGCCGGGATGAACCAGTTCAAGGATCTCTTCCTGGGTCGGGAGCAACGCGACTACTCGCGCGCGACCTCCTGCCAGAAGTGCGTGCGCGCCGGGGGCAAGCACAACGACCTCGACAACGTCGGCTACACGAGGCGGCACCACACCTTCTTCGAGATGCTCGGCAACTTCTCCTTCGGCGACTACTTCAAGTCGGAGGCCATCCGTTTCGCCTGGGACCTGATCACCAACGTCTATGGGCTGCCGCAGGAGCGGTTGTGGGTCACCGTCTACACCGATGACGAGGAGGCAGCCCGGCTCTGGCAGGGTGTCGGCGCCTCCCCCGGGCGGATCCTCCGTTTCGGTGAGAAGGAGAACTTCTGGGCGATGGGAGAGACCGGCCCATGCGGGCCGTGCAGCGAGATCCACTACTACCAGGGCGACGTTTTGGACGGGAACCGCGCCGAGCTGGTCAACGGTCCGGGCGACGACACGGTCGAGATCTGGAACCTGGTCTTCATGCAGTACGAGCGCGACGCCGCCGGTCATCTCCACCCGCTGCCGCGACCCTGCGTGGACACCGGTGCCGGGCTCGAGCGCATCGCGGCCGTGATGCAAGGTGTTCCGAGCAACTACGACACGGATCTTTTCACGCCGATCCTCGCCCGCGTGGCGGAACTCGCCGAGCGCCGCTACGAGCGCGACAGCGAGTTCGGACCGGCGTTCCGGGTGATCGCCGACCACGCTCGGGCGGCGGCCTTCCTGCTCGTGGACGGGGTGGTGCCCTCCAACGAGGGACGTGGTTACGTGCTGCGCCGGATCATCCGGCGGGCGCTGCGCTACGGCCGCTCCCTCGGCTTCGACGGCATCTTCCTCGTCGAAGTGGTGCCCGCCGTCCTCGACGTGATGGGTGCGGTTTACCCCGAGCTGCGCGAGCGGTGGCAGGTGGTCGAGCCGATGTTGCGGGGGGAGGAGGAGCGCTTCTCGCGGACGCTCAACGTGGGGACCGACCTGATCGGACGAGAGCTGCAACGCCTCAAGCGCGATGGTGCGACCACGCTTCCCGGCGACGTTGCATTCCGCTTTTACGAGACGCACGGCATCCCGGTGGACATCCTCGAGGAGTTCGCCCAGGAGGAGGGGTTGGGGCTCGACCGCAGCGGCTTCGAGGAACAGCTTGCGGCGGCCCGGGCGCGTGGCCAGGAGAGCTGGAAGGGGGAGCTCCTCTCCCGTTTCCGTGAGGAGTACGAGGTGCTGGCCGAGCGCGGAGTCGCCACCGAGTTCAGCGGCTACTCCGAACTCGCCCTCGATGGCGCCAGGACCGTGGCCGTGCTCGGGCCGAACGGCGAGGTCGACGTGCTCTCGGGAGAGGGTGAGGTCGTGCTCGACCGCACGCCGTTCTACGCCGAGTCGGGTGGCCAGATCGGCGACCAGGGCACCCTGACCTGGAAGGGGGGGAGGGCGCGGATCATCGACACCCAGAGGCCGGTCCCGGGCCTCATCGTGCACCGCGTGTCGATCGAGGAGGGAAGCCTGCGTCGCGGCGCCAGGGTCCGGGCCGAGGTTCACCGCAGTCGGCGCCTCGACACACAGGCCAACCACACGGCCACCCATCTCCTGCACGCCGCGTTGCACCGCGTGCTCGGACCGAGCGCCCAGCAGGCGGGCTCGCTGGTCGAGCCGGATCGGCTCCGCTTCGACTTCTCGTGGGCGCACCCCATTCTCCCGGAACAGATCGAGGCGATCGAGGCGCTGGTCAACCAGGAGATTCGGGCCAACTACGAGGTCACGGAGTCCTCGATGACGCTCGCCGAGGCCCGGGCGGCCGGCGCCATGGCGCTGTTCGGCGAGAAGTACGGCGAGGTCGTCCGGGTGATCTCGGTCGCCGACGGGGCGGTTTCCCGCGAGTTGTGCGGGGGGTGTCACGTCCGCCGGACCGGCGATATCGGTGTCTGCAAGATCGTCGCCGAGCGCGGGATCTCCGCCGGAGTGCGGCGGATCGAGGCGGTGACCGGCCGCGGCGCCCTGGAGTTGTTCCAGAGCTATCACGCCCTCCTGCGCAGGACGTCGGCGCGGACCAACGTCCCCCCCGAGCGCCTCCTGGAGTTCCTCGAGGGCGAGGAGCGGCGCGGCCGCGAGCTCGAGCAGGAGGTCAAGCGGCTGAAGCTGAAGTTGGCCGCAGGCGGGGGCGAGGAGCTTGAGGTGCAGGACGTCAAGGGCATCAAGGTCCTGATCCGGGAGGCGCCGGAAATGGCCCCGGCCGAGCTCAGGACCCTGGCCGACACGCTCCGTGGTAAGCTAAAGTCAGGAATTGTGGTACTCGGCATGGCCGGCCGCGACGCGGCGACCCTGTTGGTGGCGGTCACCGATGACCTCGCCGGGCGGATCGGGGCCGGAGAAGTGGTGAAACGGCTGGCACCTGTGGTCGGTGGGCGCGGAGGCGGTAAGGCAACGCTGGCGCAGGCCGGCGGCAAGGAACCGAGGAAGCTGGGAGAGGCACTCAGGATGGTCGCGTCGGTCGTCGCGGAGTTGGTCGGGTGAGCAGGCTGGTGCGGGCTGTCGCGGTGGCCCTCGCGGCACTGGCGGCCGGCACGGCCGAGGCCGGCGTCTTCGTCCTCACCCAGCCTGACGGCACGCGGAAGATCGTCAACATTCCAGGCTCGTCCGCCGCCAGGGTCCCGCGCGGGTCGTTGCTCCGTCGCGACGAACTCTGGCCCCGGGTCCAGGAGACCGCAAAGTCGTTCGGCGTCGACCCGACCCTCGTCGACCTCGTGATCAGGATGGAGTCCGGCTACAACCCCTCGGCGGTCTCTCCCAAGGGAGCGCAGGGTGTGATGCAGCTCATGCCCGACACTGCGAGCCTCTATGGGGTGCGCAACACCTTCGATCCCGAGCAGAACATCCGCGGAGGCGTGCGTTACCTCAAGGACCTGCTCGAGCGCTTCGGATCCAACGTGACCTATGCGCTGGCCGCGTACAACGCGGGCCCGGAGGCGGTGGAGCGGCACGGTGGCATCCCGCCCTACCGGGAGACCCGCAACTACGTCCAGAGCATTCTGGGTGCCTACGGCGGCCGGGCCGGGGGCTCGGGGGGCGTGCTGTCGGGAGGCTTCGGGAAGCCGACGCACACCCGTCAGCCCGTGCTGCTGGTCGAACGCGGCGGCAGCGCCGTGATCTCAAACTCCCGCCACCCGGGCGAAGCGACGATCGACCGCCGTCTCTCCCTCCGGTAGCCGCGACGCTGGCCTGGGGCCTCAGGCTTGAGGGAGATGCCAACAGGTGGTGCGCCGTTCGTGTCTGGGCTGACCCGCCCGTTCTCCCCTTTCCTTTCAAGGCCCGGGGCCCGAGCCGAGCGAGACGGGAGCGGGCTCCTACTCGATCTTGGACTTTCGCCTTTCGACTCGCATACCATACCGCGCTGCGGGGAGGTGTGATGCGCATTCTCTCGGGCGTGCAACCATCCGGGAAGCTCCACATCGGGAACTACTTCGGCGCGATCCGCCAGTTCGTCGCGCTGCAGGACGACGAGGTGAACGAGTGCTACTACTTCATCGCCGACCTGCACGCCATGACAACGATCCACGATGGGCCGACGCTGCGCGAGCTGTCGCGCCAGGTCGCGACGGACTTCATCGCCCTTGGCCTCGATCCCGTCCGTTCGGCGCTCTACCGCCAGTCAGACGTCGGCGAGGTGGCGGAGCTGGCTTGGATGCTCTCGACGGTCACACCGATGGGGCTTCTCCAGCGTGGCCACTCGTACAAGGACAAGGTCGCGAAGGGGATCGTCCCCAACCACGGGCTGTTCGCCTACCCGGTGCTGATGGCTGCCGACATTCTGATCGTGAGGGCGGACCGTGTTCCCGTCGGCAAGGACCAGAAGCAGCACCTCGAGATGACCAGGGACATCGCCGGCGCCTTCAACCAGGCATACGGCGAGGAAGTCCTCAAGGTGCCGGCCGAGCTGATCCTGCCCGAGGTGGCGGTGGTGCCCGGCATCGATGGGCAGAAGATGTCGAAGTCGTACGGGAACACCCTCGACATCTTCGCTCCCGAGGCGGAGCTTCGTAAGCGGGTCATGTCGATCGTCACGGACTCCACCCCCGTGAGCGAGCCGAAGCCAACCCGCGGCAACACCCTCTACACCCTGCTCAAGCTCCTCACGCCGCCCGATCAGTGGCCCGCGACCAAGCGGATGTTCACTGAGGGCGGGACCGGCTATGGCGACCTCAAGAAGCGGCTGCTCGGAGCGATCCTCGACACCTTCCGGGACTCCCGCCGGCGGCGCGACGAGCTGGCGGGGGACCCCGGCTATGTGGAGCAGGTGTTCCGCGCCGGCCGTGATCGCGCCCGGGTCGCCATCGATCGCGTGATGACCGACTGCCGACGCCTGGCTGGGGTGAGCTGAGGGCGGGAGCACGATCGAGCCTTGCAGCCGCGGCCACCGGCTCGGGAGAGCCGCGGGCGGACAAGACGCGGCGCCCCGGGCCCGGGGCGCCGTCTCGCCAGCCTGGATAGGCTGGCTACTCGGAGAGGTGCTGCTCCACGTTGTTCTCCCGCCGCTTCTGCTCGATGAAATGCTTGACCAGCAGCCACACGCCGGCGATCACGAGGATCAGGGGCCACCACGTCTGCAGGAAGGAGAGGTCGATCGGGTAGAACTGGTTGTAGAGGATGAGGATACCCAGCACGGTGAGAAACACCCCGAAGCCGAGATAACTGCGCCGGCTGCCGGGCCGTGGCTGCGCCACGCCGACGAGCGGCTCCGGGCAGCAGCCCGAGTTGATGTTCTGCGCCTGGCGGTAGGCGTCGAAGACGGCGAAGAACCACACGAAGGCGGCCAGAATCCCGACATCCGCATGGTCCCCCAGCCAGATCGCCGCGGCGAAGCAGAGGAAGATCGCCGCTCCGCGCTGGTAGAGGCCGAGGTAGAGATGTCCCAACCCGGGGAACGCGGACAGGAAACCAGCCAATCCCGGCGAGTAGCGCCGCGCGGGCAGCGTCGTGGCGGGTTCGGCTGCCGGACTGGGCGCCGGCGTGGGCGGTGGTGGTGCTGGCGCCGGGTGCTCCATCAAGAGGTCATTGGGGGTCATTGCTTTCCTCCGTCTCCACCCGGTACAACGCGGTTCCCGGACGGTTGGTTCGCGGCAGGCGAGCCGAACAGGCCGCGTGCCTGTCGCCAGACATCGAGTGCTTCGGACTTGAGCCAACCCTCGGCAGACACCAGCGCCTCGCGCCCGCGCCGGGTCAGGCTCGCCACTCGGTTCTCGACCGCCGCTTTCGTGTACAGACGCGCAGTCTCCAGCCCGTTGTTGCTCGCCCGTGCCAGTGTGACCGGGTTGCTCACCAGCACGATGCTGGCTGCCGCCACGATGTAGGCGGCAGCCGTGGCCAGGCGGAGGTCGAACAGTCTCTTCCGCCTGCTCCGCACCGTCACGTTGCGCCGGGGGTGGAGCGAGAGGCGGGCGCGCAGCGCCTGTCCCGCCACCGCCTGGGTCCCCACCTCACGGAGGGTCGCGAACGCCCCCCAGGTCGCCTGGCAGGGGCTACAGGTGTGGAGGTGAGCGAGGAGCTCCTGGCGGCCCTCGCCCTCGATTTGGCCGTCGAGCGCAGCGCACAACAGCTCTTGCGCACGCTCGCAGGCGGGCGCAAGCCGGGACATTGACTTGAGAGCCGCGAGCAGTGTCGCCGGCGCCCTGACACGGTCCATCACCCCGGACGCCCGCGTCAGGCCGTCGAGTCGGGCGAGCGCCTCACGACACGCTGGACAGGTCTCGGCGTGCTCGGCAAGCGATGGAGGCAGGGGGCCGCCCCCGTGCTCCTCGACGTGTCGCAGGAGGTCGTCGCACGGGTTCATGGGCCTGCTCCCAGCGGCGCCGCAACCGCCTGCGGGGTAAGCCGAGTGGCAACCACCGCCGCCATCTCGCGCCGTGCCCGGTTGAGCCTCGACTTCACGGTTCCGAGCGGCAGCTGGAGCTCCTGAGCGAGCTCCTCGTAGCTCCAGTCGGCGAAGTCGCGGAGGAGGATGAGCTGCGACAGCTCCTCGGGGAGCCTGGCGAGGGCGGCGCGGGCGAGCTCGAGACGCTCGCGACGGACGGCCCCGGTATGCGGGTCGTCGCTGCCCGGCAGGCTGTTGAGGAACTCGGGGTCGACCCAGGTGGCGCGCCGCTCGTTGCGGGCCCGCCGGTAGGCGTCCACGAACAGGTTGCGGGCCACCCGGTAGGCCCAGGCCCGGAACGAGGAGCCCGCCTCGTAGCGGTGCAAGTTCTGCCACAGCCGCAGGAAGACCTCCTGGGTGAGGTCCTCCGCCTCCGCGCGATGGCGGGTGAACGTCACCGCCAGGCGGAAGATGTCGTTGGCTGTGGCGTCCACAAGCTCCTCCCAGGCTGGCTCCTCGCCGGCCCTGCAGCGCTCCACGATGCGCTCCAGACCCTCGTCCGTCATCGCTCTATCCAACGCAACCCGGGCTTCGCGGGTTCACGGAGCCTACCTGGCCTCCTGTCTGCCACCTTACCAGAGCACGGAGCCGCCCAAATGCCTCCGGGGATGGGCGACAGAGAATAGAATGGGCTGGGAGGAGGTTGCAGGCGGATGATGGGCGAGCAGACGAGCGGTGTGACGGAACGGGTGGAGGCGGCGCTCGGCGAAGTCCGGCCGGCACTCCAGATGGACGGCGGCGACGTGGAGCTGGTGGGCGTCGACGAGGGGGTGGTCCGGGTCCGCCTGCTCGGCGCCTGTGGAGGGTGCCCGATGGCGACCATGACGCTCGTCGGCTTCGTCGAGGAGCGTCTGAAGCTGCGCGTGCCCGAGGTGAGACAGGTCGTCAGCGTCTGACTCCGACCGTGCTCTTCCCGGCGGGCCATAGTCGGCGGCCGTCCTGTCTAGCGCCGGGACAGCAGCCACGCGACGAGCGTCAGCAGGAGAGAGAGTGCGAGCGAGGTGGCGAGCGGGAAGAAGATCGTCACCCGCCCGCGCCGCCAGACGAGGTCGCCCGGCAGCGAGCCCAGGTCGAGCTTGCCCGCGACCATCAAGACCACCCCGGCCACGCCCATCACGGCTGCCAGGACGAGTAGGATCCTTCCGACCGCCTGCATGTCCTCGACGGTTCTCCGACGCCGGCACCGCCCCTTCGAGACCGAGCCACGTCGCTCACACGGGTGGGGATAGCGCGCAACCCCTCTCCCTGAGTTTACGCCGCGGGTCGCAGGGCCGTCAGTGCGATGAAGCGCACGCCGGGGTCCGGGTCGCTCGCTGCAGTGAGGAGCAGTGTGCGCGTGGCTTGGTCCCTGGGGAAGCGGATCACCGCCGCTCGCAGCAGTGCCGCCCGCACCTCGGCGGTGCGGGACTCACCGTCCTCATCCCCGTAGTCCCTGCCGAAGGCGGTTTCCACGCCGGCGATCGCTTCGGGCGACTCGAGAGACGCCAGGGCGCGAGCGGCAGAAAGGCGTACCGGCGCGGCCGGGTCGTCGAGCAGGCGGACGAGCAGCTTCTCGGCACCCGGGGGGTGAGCGAGGCCGAGAGCATCCGCCGTCTGCCAGCGGAGCTGGGCGATGGCGGCCCGCCGCGCGTCGGCATTCGCCAGGAAGCGGCCGCGCTCGCCGGACGCGAAGTTCCCGATCAGCTGCACCGCCTGACGGGCCTGGTTGAAGGCGCTCGGCGCAGCCATCCCGCCACTGACCACGGTCTGCGCAGCTGCCAGCAGAAGAGGCTTGATCGCACGCCAGACAGACCGAAACCCGCGCGGGTCCAGCGCCCAGTCTTCCTTGGCGACGGCGGCCTCGACGGCGGGCATCTGGCTGGCGTCGCCCAGTTCGAGCAAACCGACTCTCACCCATGCCTCAAGCCAGTCGTTGCCGGTGCCGGCCGCGAGGGCCTGTTCCAGCGTGTGTCGCGCCGGCGCTCCTCCCAGCTCGACCAACCTGCGGACGACCTCAGGTCGGATATCGGGCTGCCTCGCATCGCTGGTGCGCCGATGCCCGATCGTCTCCACGGCCCAGTGCAACGCCGTCTCGTCGCCAATCTCGAAGAGCGCCTGGGCCGCGCGCAGCTGGGCCTCGAGGTCGCGGGCCCCGAGCTGGGAGCGCAGCTTCTTGATCGCCGCGTCGTCGTGGAACGCGACCGCGAGGCCGCGCCAGGCGGCCTCCCTGACGTCGGTTCGCGAGTCCTTCGCAAGGGAGCGCAGCGCCTCAGCCGCCCTCGGGTCGCGCGAGCGCCCCAGGCCGAGAGCGGCGCCGAGGTTGAAGGGCTCGTTCTCCTTCCCGCTGGCATAGGCGAGAAGCTTGCTCACCGCCGACTCGCGAGCGTCGGGCTCGAGGCGGCCGGTTCCCACCAGGATCCCGAGGCCCTCGAGGGCGAACTGCCGCAGCTGCTGTGCCCCCCGGTCGGGGGGAGCTTTGCTGCTCTTCGGTGGCGGTGGCGCACCGAAGGCTCCCGGGGCACTGATCGAGATCGTGTCCGCGTTGTCGAGCATCCAATTGAGGACGAGGCCGGCCTTGCGCGGGCCGAGGTCGAGCAGGCCGTCGAGGCAGGCCGAGGGGACCCAGTCCGCCTGCAGCATCTGGAAGCAGTTCACATAGAAGGCGGCGGCGCCTCGCGAATCGCCGGCCTGGTCCAGGGCGCGCGCCGCCTCGATGCCGCGCACCCACGGGTCGATCATGGCCTGCTTCGCCTCCTGTGCCAGCCGCTCTCCCGAACTCGGTGGCGGCTGCCGCGGCGGCATGCCCAGCATGCTCTTGAGGAAGCCGGAGGTACCACTGTTTTTCTTGGCGTCCTCCATCTGCTTCTTCATCTCGTCGGAGTTCATCATGCCGGTGGCGCCCTGCATCATGACGCGGATCAGGCTGGTCTGGACGTGGAGCGCCTCCCGAAGTTGGCCGAGGGCGATGTCACGCTGCTCCGCAGTCAGGTGAGAGCCACCCTCGTTGAGGAGGAAGGCGGCCGGCACCGGGTTGCGGGTCTTGGCGAGGGCGCCATCCGTCAGAAGTTGGGCGAGCGGATCGGGAGTGGGCTGGCCGCCGCTCGCCCCCGACAAGCTCAGACCTACCACGGCGACAGCCGCAAGAGAGACCTTCGACCTCATGGGTAAGCCCTCCCCCCCCCGGGGCTGCGACCAGGGACGTCAGTGCTCGTCGAGGTTGGGCATCGCCGGACCGCGCTGCGGCTGCATCATGTCGGTCTCGGTGTACCCGGCCGGGACCACGAAGCGCGAGGCGGGGATGTCCGCCTTCTGGAGCTTCGTGACCTCCGTCGTCGTTGTCGTCTGGCCCTCACCCCTGCCGCCCTGATGGCTGGAAACCGTGACGCGCTTGAGCTGGAAGCCGGTCATCTTCACCTTGGCGGCATCGATGAGCTTCTTGAGTTCGGCGCCCATCTGGCCGCCCTCGCCCATGCCCGCGAACGCCTTGACCGTCTGGGGCGGCAGTCCGATCGCGGTGGTGGTCCAGACGTCTTCCACCGAGTCGACGGGAGTCTTCCTGTCACCCATGACCGGCATGTGCATCACCATCGTGTAACTGGTGTGCCAGCGGTAGTGCGTGGTCGGGTAGCCGAGGATCTCGCCCCCCGGCTCCTCGAGCGTCTTCTCGACCTTCGGGTCCTTGAACTCCATCTTGAACCCGGCCTTGGCCATCGCGTCCATCGCGCCGCCCAACCCCTCCATCATCGCGGCGAGATCGACCTTCGAGTACGTCTTCTTTTCCGGGTTGACGATCGTCATCTCGCCCTTAGCGTTCACCAACATGTACGAGCCCTTCTCGAAGATCGGGTTTTTGGTTTCGACGAAGTCCATGCGGGCCTGGTCACCCTCGGCCTGGGCGTTCATCACCATGTTGCCCATCTCGGAGCCGCGACCGCCTTCGACCTTGGTGACCACCGTGAACTCGAGGCCGGCCCAACCGGGGGCCGCCGCGAACGCCAACAGCACGAAGATCCGTAGCGCCTGACGCATGTCTCTCGTTCTCCTTTCAACGCTGTACCGCTGCATTCAACTGACCAGATGTCACGCGAAAGAGACGCCTTCTCGCAAGTCTATGAGGCACAACGAGGATATGTCAAGAGGCCTGGGCGGAATTCCCCGACCTCGTCGCGTCGGGACCTTCGAGCCGCGCTCCGGGCGGGCAGCGTCCGGGGGGCGATCGGGAGGCCCTAGAATGGGCGGCCGTCGGGGAGGGGTGGAATGAGACAACGGGTGGCCGTCATCGCGATTCTCGTCGTCATTCTGGGCGCTGGTGTTGTGCGGGGAGCGTCGTTCTTCGACATCCTCCCGCCGGCGAAGCTCGATCCCCGGGTCCCGGCAATCACCAAGGTCACCGGCTGGAGCTGGGGCGAGGACGTCACCGATCCGGAGCAGATCGCCTCGTATGCCCGCCTCCTCGCAGAGTCGGTCCCGGAAAAGGTCAGGCTGGTCGAGTACGCCCGCTCCCTCGAAGGGCGACCCCTCGAGCTGTTGATCGTTTCCTCGGCGGCCAACATCGACCGGCTCGACGGCATCCGCGGGGATCTCGACCGTTTTGCCGACCCGCGAGCGATCCCCGCCGCAGAGGCCCGGCGCCTGGCGGGGACCGTTCCGGCGGTCGTCTGGGTGGCCTGCTCGGTCCATGGCGACGAGACCTCGGGCGGTGACGCCGGACTGGCGCTGGCCTACCTGCTCGCCGCCGGCGACTCAGCCGAGATCCGCGACATCCTCGAGCGCACCGTGGTCATCATCGACCCGGCCCAGAACCCCGACGGCCGCGCGCGTTTCGTTGCCGGGACAAGGCAGGCGCGGGGTCCGGACCCCGATCCCGAGCCGGCCAGCGCGGAGCACGTCCAGCCGTGGCCGGGCGGGCGCTTCTCGCACGACCTCTTCGACCTCAACCGCGACTGGTTCGCGCTCACTCACCCGGAGACCGCCGGCCGGGTGGCGGCGATGCTGCGCTGGCACCCGTGCGTCGTGATGGACCTCCACGAGATGGGCGCCGACATGGGCTACTACTTCGCGCCGCCGGCGGCGCCGCTCCACCCGGGAGTGAGCAAGGAGCAGGCGGCTCTGTGGGACCTCGTCGGCCGGGCCAACGCGGCCGCCTTCGATGCCCACGGGTGGCGGTACTGGACGCGTGAGCTGTTCGATGCGTTCTACCCCGGCTACGGCGAGTCGTGGCCGTACTTCTCGGGTGCGTTGGGGATGACCTACGAGCAGGCGTCGAGCCGAGGCCGGGTGATGAAGCTGCGCGACGGCGGCGTCCTCACGTACGCCGAGGCCGTGCAGCATCACCTGGTGACCTCGTTCACCGCGACCCTGACCGTGAGCCGAGACCGCGAGCGGTTCGTGCGGTCGTGGTTCGAGTACCGCCGCACGGCTCTCGAGGACGGCGAGAAGGGAAGCGCCCGCGCCTGGCTGCTCGAGCCCGGCGCGGATCCCGAGCGCGCAGCTGCGCTCGGTGACCTCCTGGCCCGCCAGGGCATCGAGGTCTATCGGCTGAACGCCGCCGCCGCCGGCGCTCACGCCGGGAGCGTCGTGATCCCGTTGGCGCAGCCGTTGGGCCGCCTCGCCGAGGCGTTGTTGGAGCGAGACACGCCGATGGGTGCGGCGTTCGAGAAGGAGCAGGAACGGCGGTACGCCAAGCGGCAGCACGACGAGATCTACGACATCACCGCGTGGTCGCTGCCGCTCCTGTGGGACGTCCCTGCGCGGACGATCGCCGCTCTGCCGGCGGCGAGCACGCTCAGCCGTATCACGCCTGGCCAGGCCACGACGGGCGGCGTGAGCGGGGAGGGCAGGGTCGCGTTCCTGCTGCCCTGGACCGGCCTGTCCTCGGCGCGGGCGCTGGCGGCGCTGCTGCGCCGTGGGGTCGCCGTCGACGTTGCAGGCAAGCCGTTCGCGATCCAGGGGCGGCGCTTCGAGCGCGGAGCCCTGGTGATACGCCGAGTCGGCAACGGTGACGAGCTGCGCGAGCGCCTCGACGTCGTCGCCCGCCGCTTCGGGGTCCAATGCGTCGGCGTCGACACGGGCTTCGCCGACGAGGGGATCGACCTCGGCTCCAGCAGCGTGCGCCGGGTCAAGGCGCCGCGCATCGGTTTGCTGTGGGACGCCCCGGTATCCCCGACCGGGGCCGGACACCTGAGGTACGCCATCGAGCGCTTCCTCGGCTATCCCGTCACGCCGGTCCGGGTCGCCAGCCTGGGGCGAGCCGACCTCGCCGATTTCGACGTGCTTGTGATTCCGGACAGCCGGGGCAGTGGGCGGGACTACGCCGCCCAGCTCGGCGAGGAGACGGCGCGCCGGCTTTCGGCCTGGGTCAGCGAGGGCGGCGTCGTCATCGCCGTGGGTGGGGGCGCCGAGTATCTGGGCAGCGAGAAGGTGGGCCTCCTTTCCACCCGACCAGAGAGGCTCGGAGGACCGTCGGAGGCCGGCGACGAACCGGCCGCCAAGGACGGTAAGGCCGCCGGCCCGAGCGCTCCCGCCGGACCCTTCGACTACGACCGCTTCATCGTGCCCGGGAAGGAAAGCCCGCCGGACGTGCCTGGCGCCATCGCCCTCGTCGATCTCGACACCGAGGATATCCTCGCCGCCGGCTTCCCCTCCGGCCACGTCGACGTGCTGGTGGACTCGGGCCTCATCTTCTCCCCGCTCAAGCTCGACAAGGGCGTCAACGTCGGCGTCTACGCCACGGCGGACCGGCTCCGCGAGGCCGGCTTCATGCTCAAGGCCTCGCGCGAGCAACTGCCCAGAAAGGCGTACCTGATGGTCGAGCCCCACGGGCGCGGCAAGGTGGTCGCCTTCGCCGAGGACCCGGCGATCCGCGGGTTCACCCACGGCACCATGCTGCTGCTCGCGAACGCGGTCTTTCTCGAGCCCGCACTCTAGGGTGTGGCCGAACGGAAGCCGCATCGGCGCCCGCCGGGCGAAGCCCTGCTCGCGGTGTGGGCAGCAGGGTGTTTGGGCTAGCATTACAGGATGGCGCGCCTCGAGGCCGAGCTGTGGCCGTGGTTCGTGTTCGGAGTCGTGGTGGCGACGCTGCTCGGCGCCGACCTGCTGCTCTTCCACCGCCGGGCCGAGAAGCTCAGCGTCCGACAGTCTGCACTGTGGGCGGCGCTGTTCGTCTCGGCAGGCCTCCTGTTCTCGCTGTTCGTCGGCTATACGCGCGGCCACGAGGCCGCATTCGCGTACCTGACGGCGTACCTCATCGAGGAGTCGCTGTCGGTCGACAACCTGTTCGTCTTCCTTGCCCTGTTCACCTACTTCGGGGTCGCGCGGGAGTACCAGCACCGCGTCCTCTTCTGGGGGATCATGGGCGCGATCGTCATGCGGGGCGTGTTCATCGTATCCGGCGTCGCGCTCCTGAACCGCTTCCACTGGCTCGTGTACATCCTGGGAGCCATACTCGTGGCCACCGGAGCCAAGCTCGGCCTCGGGGGAGGCGAGGAGGTCCATCCCGACCGCAACGTCCTGGTGCGCTGGGCGAGCCGGGTCCTGCCCATCGTCAGGACCTACCATGGGCAGCAGTTCGTGGTCCGCGTCGAGGAGGGCTGGCGGTTTACTCCTCTCGCCCTGGTGCTGATCGCGATCGAGAGCACGGACCTCATGTTCGCCGTCGACTCCGTTCCCGCGGTGCTGGCGGTGAGCCGCGACGTGTTCGTCGTCTACTCCTCCAACATTTTCGCCGTCATCGGCCTGCGGGCGCTCTACTCGTTCCTCGCCGACGCCATCGGGTCGCTGCGCTTTCTCAAGCCTGCCCTGGCCCTCGTCCTGGTCCTGATTGGCGCCAAGATGCTGGTCAGCGAGGCGGTCGAGATCCCGACCCTGGCGTCGCTCGCCGCGGTCGGCACGATCCTGCTCGTCGCCACGCTCGCGTCGCTGCTCTATCCCGCGGGCAAGGCGAAGGGTAGAAGTGGCGGCGAGGCGGCCGAGTGATCCCGGGCCCGTGAGCAGCCGTCTCCACGAGCAGGTGGCCGTGGTGGGCGGCCTGGTCGTTGCCTCGCTCGTGGTCTGGTTCGTGCTCGGCATGGACCGCGGCCCCCTGCTGTCGGAGAACGTCAAGTCGCGGGTATGGCCGTGGGCGCCTTACCCGCCGAGCCGACCGTTGGAGGCACAGACGCTCTCCGACCCGGTCTGGCAGTTCGTGCCGTGGCTCCAGTTCGCCCGTACCGAGCTGGCGGCCGGCAGGTTGCCGCTGTGGAACCCCCATCAGGACGGCGGTGTTCCGCTGCTGGGCAACTCGCAGTCCGCCCTGGCTTCTCCTCTGCTCACACCGGTCCTGCTGCTCGGAGTCGCGCACGGCTGGAACCTCTCGTTGCTGGCTCGCATCGCGGTGATCGGAGTGGGTACGTTCCTGTGGCTTCGCGGGCAGCGGCGCTCGCCCGTGGCATCGACGCTCGGTGCGGTGATGGTCGCCCTGTCGGGGCCTTTCATCGCATGGCTGGAACACCCCCAGACACTCACACTGGCGGGAGCCCCGCTGGTGCTGCTGTTCGTCGAGCGTCTGGCGGCGAACGGCACGCGGCGCGACGTTGTCGGATTGGCCCTGAGTTCGGCGCTGGTGATCGTCGGCGGGCACCCCGAAACCGCGGCGATGGTCGCGATTCTGGCGTTGGCGTGGCTGCTCTTCCTCACCCGAGCCAGGGCGCGGATCGCCCGGGCGGCGGGCGGGGCGGCTCTTGGGCTCTCCCTCGCTGCTCCTGTCGTATTTCCCTTCGCCGGGTACCTGCACGCGAGCGCCGCGGGGGCGGGGCTCGGCCGCACGCCGTTCGTGCTCCCCCTCCAGGCGCTGGTCCGCCTGGTCCTACCCCACGCCCGCGTCGGGTCGGCGATCGAGACCGCCGCCACGGTATCGGTAGTGGGGCTGGCGCTCGCCGTGGCTGCCGTCGCTCTCGCCCGGACAACCCGAGCGATTCGTTTCTGGCTGTCGGTTCTCGCGGTGATCTGGATGGTGGCGTATGACGGTCCGATCGCCCGCGCCCTGGCGGCCACAACGCCCGTACACTGGAGCCGGGCCCTGCTGCTCGCGCCTCTTGCCCTTGGGCTGCTTGCAGCCTTCACTTTCGACGCGGTCGCCGCCCGTATCCAGCAACGCGGTCCGGAGCCTCGCCTGCGTCACCTGCTCTGGCTGGTCCCGCTGGCTGCAGCGGCCGAACTGTTGGTGGCCGCGCGCGGCGTCCATTCGAGCGCCCGCCCGAGCGACATCACTCGCACGACACCGTTGCTCGACGTGCTGCGGGGCGATCGCGATGTCTTTCGCATCCTGCCGCTCCACACCTTCCTGCCGCCCGACTCCGCGACGGCCTACGGCCTGGACGACGTCCGCGGGTACGACGCCCTGGCGCCGCGCGCCTGGCGGAGGCAGCGCGAGTCGATGGGACACTTCACCGCCACGAACACCGTCAGCGATGTCTTGGAGCCCTGGGATCTCGCGCCCGGAGGACAGGCGCTCGACCTGTGGAACGTCAAGTACCTGTTGGTCCATCCGCAGTTGCCTTATGACGCGGCCACGTTGAACCGTGGTCTTGGGCTCGACCTGGAAACCGTCTATGACGGACCGGACGGCCGCGTGCTGCGCAACCTGAGGGTGCAGCCGAGAGCGGTGATGGAGGGGAGCGGCTCCGTCCGGATCGCGGTGAGGACACCGACCCGCTGGGAGTTCGAGTGCGAGGCCGGCACCGCGAGCGTCCTGCGCGTCGCCAACCCGTTCTTTCCGGGCTGGTCCGCGCGCGTGGACGGTATCAGCACGCGCCTCGACGAGAGCCCCGGCCAACCCATCCGCATCGCCGTTCCTGCCGGCCGTCACCGGGTCGAGCTGGTCTACCGGCCGGCCAGCTTCATGGCCGGCGTGGTCCTCGCGGTGATTGGCTGGTCGATCATCGCCGTTCTGATCGTGTCGGACAGGAGGACGCGTCGGGCGGCGAGCCCGCGCGGGAAGCCGACAGGCCGCGGCGCGGTTGGCGAGAACGGGAGGCCGTGATGGCGAAGCGAGGCGCAAGAACTCGGACCGAGCGCGACACCCTGGGGACGATGGAGGTGCCGGCGGACGCCCTCTACGGCGCCCAGACCGCGCGAGCGGTCGCCAACTTCCCGATCTCCGGGTGGCGCGTGCCGGACTCCTTCCTCAC
>JBLMXF010000079.1:0-18286 GCA_050257595.1 Acidobacteriota bacterium
AGACAGAGCCGCGAGGATGCAGGCGCTCGAGGCGCCTTACCAGGCGGCCGCGCGGGCCGCGCCTGCCTCGCTTGCTCGGGATGATCGTGTGCGAGAGAGCGTGAAGACGAGCGGGCGAGGCGAGGGGGACGAGCGGTCGGACGCGGACGCTTGTGCACCGTGGGTCGTCTGTTGGCACGCTTCTCGCTTAGTGCGTACACTCGATGCGTTCAGCGGTTCCCCCCTGCGCGGCAGTGAGAAGTTCTCGCCAGGCCGTGGCGTTCCGGCCGGCGAGCCTGACATGACAGGGGGTTCGTGCCAGAATGGCTCACAAGGAGATCTCATGACACGTCGTTCAGTCGCAACCCGGTTGGTCCTCGCCACTGCCATCCTCGTGGCCGGCCAGGCCTTCGCCCAGGGCGGAGCCTCGGCGGCACCGACGCCCCAGGACGTGGTCCAGCAGCTCTGCGCGGCTGCCGGGGGGCTCGAGGCATTCGACCGGCTCGGCATCCTTCAAATCGCGGTGAAGCGCGAAGAGGTCACCCAGGACGGGCACACCCTCGACACCAAGAGCGGGCTGTTCGTCAAGACGCCCGGCCCGATCCCCGGGAGGCTCGAAGACCCGCAACACAAGGTCGTCGCCGGCGACGACGGATCGGGAGGGTGGGCGCTGATCGACGGCCACGCCGACACCCGCGGCGGGACACCCAGGATGGTCAAGCGCTTGCTCACCAGCGACCTGTTTCCGCTCCTTCTGCCGTTTTCCCTCACCTGGGACGGCGTCGCCGTGACCGACGTGAAACCGGCCGTCCTCAACGGCAAGCCGGTTTGGCGGCTCTCCGTCGTCTTCTCGCGCAGCTTCTTCCACACCCCCCAGATCGCCACCAACTGGACGATCGACGTGGATCGGGACGACTACCAGATCCGCCGGGCCGACAGCCCCTTCACGGACCTCGGCAAGGGGGTGACCGCCGATGGCATGCGGTTCCTGTGGGGAGAGCCGGTCAGAGTCGGCGGGATCTGGCTGCGTGGCCTTCAGCGGGTCATCGGGTTGGACGAGCTGGGCAGGGAGAAGAGTCACTCGCGCATCGATCACGTCGAGTTCAAGCTCCTTGCCGACACCGAGGCGAGCAAGCTGTTCGCCAACCCGATCCCTCCGGAGATGCGTCCCAAGTACCAGCCGGCTCCCATCCCGCTCCCGCCCGGAAAGTCCTGACGGGTTGACGCCGCGACCGCCTCGGCGCCCACGCCACCTCTCGCGCGGACCCGCTGAGCGAGGTAGGGTGTGGGGGGGCCATTGCCCCTGAGGGAGGTCACGAAGATGCTCGGTGCACGGACGCTCGAGTGGATGGGGGCCGTCGTCTGCCTGGGCTTGCTGGGGACGCCCGCGCTGGCCCAGCCGGCCCCTTCATCGGATGAGCTCCTCACGCAGGTCCGGGAGCTCCAGCAGACCCAGGAGGCCCTCGGACACCGGGTCGACGAGCTCGCCAAGGCGATCGACGACGTGGCGTGGTTCATTCGGCTTTCGGATGTCGCCGAGGTCGACAAGTGGCGCATTGCCGGTCCGCCCGACGTGAGCCCGAGAAACCCGACGGCGCCCGGCGCGACCAACCCGGTGAGGTTTTACACCTACACCTTCGTCCCCAAGAACCGGCCCGCCGGAGCCAGATTGCCGATGCTGATCCTCCCCCACGGGGGCGTGCACGCCGACTTCACGACCTACCACGCCCATATCATCCGTGAGCTGATGGCGCAGGGCTACGTGGTCGTCGCTCCCGACTACCGAGGTTCGACTGGCTACGGCGAAGGCTTCTACAAGCTCATCGACTACGGCGGTCGCGAGATCGACGACGTCCATGCGGCCAAGGAGTGGGCGCTCACCAACTTCGACTTCGTCGATCCGAACAGGGTAGGTCTCGTCGGCTGGAGCCACGGAGGCCTGATCGTTCTCATGGAGGCGTTCGCGCATCCCAAGGAGTACGCCTGCGTGTTCGCCGGGATGCCGGTCTCCGACCTGGTCATGCGCATGGGCTACCACGACAAGGACTACCTCGACCTGTACAGCGCCGACTACCATATCGGCAAGACGGTTCGGCAGGACATCGAGGAGTACAAGCGGCGCTCGCCGGTGTGGAACGTCTCGAAGCTCGCGATCCCGCTGCTCATCCACACGAACACCAACGACGAGGACGTCAACGTGATCGAGGTCGAGCACCTGATCCAGGCGCTCAAGGCCGCCAACAAGACGTTCGAGTACAAGATCTACCAAGACGCTCCCGGCGGGCACTCCTTCGATCGCATGGACATCCCCGCGGCCCGGGAGGCACGGCTCGAGGTGTGGCACTTCCTCGCCAAGTATCTCGGCCCTCCCCACCCTCCGAAATGAGACAGGAAGCGGTGCTGGGGAGATCGCCGTCTGCCGGGCCATCGCGCCGCGTCCGAGACGCCATGCGTACTAGAATCCAGTGCGTGCGCGCGGCACCTTGCCTCGCCCTTCTGCTTGTCGGACTGGCCTCCCTGTCGGCGTGTCGGCGCGGTCCTCGTCCGCTCGCCGTCATCGCTGGCCGCTCCCTCACGTTGAGTGACCTCGCGGAGTCTGTCATGACACAGACCGGGAGGCCGATCGGCGCGGCCGCTCCGGCGGTCGTCGCCGCGCTGTTCCAGGACCGGCTGGAGGAGGAGGTCGTGCTGGCGGCGTCGCCCGACCCGGACGACCGGGATCTGCCGTCGGCGGCCCGTAATGCTCGCGTTCGCGAGCTCCTCGCGACGCTGTGCCCGAAGCCTCCGGTTCCCGGCGACCGCGAGGTCGACAGCTACCTGGCGCGGCACCTGCCACCCGTGACCGGCGAACGCCTCCTGCTCCGTCAGCTCATCCTCCCCGACGAAGCGGCCGCCCGCCAGGTGCGGGAGCGGATCCGCCGCGGAGAGGACTTCGTGGCGCTCTCCCGGGAGCTCTCGCGCGCCTCCAACGCCGCGGACGGCGGCCTCATCGGCTGGGTGGAGAAGGGCCAGCTGCCACCGGAGTTCGAAGCTGTGGTCTTCGGTCTGGCACCCGGTCAGACCAGCGAGCCGGTCGCCAGCAACGCCGGCTGGCACGTCTTCCAGGTCGTGCAGCGTTCCACCGCCGGCACGCCCGACCCGGCGGCCCGCCAGCGCGTGCGCGCGGAGCTGGCTGCGCGTGCGGCGGAAAGCGTACGGCGTGCCTGCCTGCAGCAGCTCGCCGCCAAGGTCGGCGTCGAGATCTTCTGCGAGGCGGCCCCCTTCCCTTGCCATAACCCGTTCGAGGAGAAACAATGAGAATCCCAGCCACCGTACTTGCCACACTTCTCACCGCCCCCCTCGCCGTGGCCCAACCCCACCCGACGCTCGTCGAGGGCATCGTCGTGAGAGTGAACGACCGCATCCTCACCACCTCCGACATGCGCGAGCGGCTGCACGAGCGGGCCGCCGAGAGCGGGCACCCGGTGACGCCGGACCAGTACCCCGAGATGGTCAAGGAAGCAGCCGACGAGCAATGCCTGCTCGAACGGGCCGCCGAGCTGAAGGTCGAGGTCAGCGACGAGGAGGTCGAGAACGCCATCAAGGGGCTGCGCGAGCAGAATCACGTCCAGGACGACGCGACATTCACGCAGATGCTCCGCACGATGGGCCTCACGCTCGACCAGCTCAAGCGGAGGCTGCGCGACACCCTGGCGATCAACAGCCTGCTCCGCCGCGAGGTCGGGAACCTCCCCATCACCGAAGAGGAGCTGCGGAAGCGCTATGACCGCGACAAGGACGAGTACCGTATCCCGGAGCGGGTACACCTCGAGCACATCGTGTTCCCTGTCGCCGCCGACCAGAGCGATGAGGAGGCCAAGATGGCCGAGGCCCAGCGCCTCGTCGCGGCAGCCCGCGGAGGACAGGACTTCCTCACCCTCGTCAACCAGGAAGTCGCCGCGGGCCAGGGCAGTGGCGGCGACCTCGGAGTACTCCAGGACAGCGACCTGCGCAAGGAAGTTCGCGACGTTGTCACAACAATGAAGCCGGGCGAGATCTCGACGCCGTTCAGCAGCCCGGCCGGGATTCACGTGGTCCGACTCCGCGAGCGCATCCCACCGAGCTACAAGCCGTTCTCCGAGGTCGTCGACACGCTTCGCCAGAGGGAGTCGGAGGACCGCTACCGCGCGCACTTCAGCGAGATCGTCCAGAGCCTCAAGAAACGGTACGTGGTCGAGGTCCACCCCGAGTACTTCACAGCAGCGAACTAGACGTGCGGCAACCCACCCAGGTGACCGGCGGAGCGGGGCCGGAGCTCCGTTCTGCACCCCGCTCCGGCGGTCCTGCGCGCCTCCCGTTCAGCCCCTCCATGTGTCCTGGCTAGGCCTTGACACACCCGATGGCCCGCTTCATCATGTCAGTGGACAAAAGTGGAGCGAAGTGGACCGACGTGGCCCACTCCCCGCACACGCGGGCGACTCGGGGGAACGATGCAGACGTTTCGGGGCAGTTTCCAGGCCACCATTGACGACAAGGGTCGCCTGAAGCTGCCCGCCCGGCTGAAGGGCCAGGTGGAGGAGTGGTACGGCCGGGAGGTCTTCGTGACTTCCATCGCGCCCAACGAGCTGCGCGTCTACCCCCTGTCGGTGTGGGAGGATCTCGAGGAGCACTTCCTCGCCCGCCCCTCGATGGACCCGCTGGTGCAGCGCTGGCTCGAACATGCCAACTACGGCCAGGACGACGAGATCGATGCCCAGGGCAGGGTTCTCGTGCCAGCGCTCCTGCGCGACGTGATCGGCATCAACGGAGAGGTCGTCGTCTCCGGTCGCGGCCGCTTCCTCGCGGTGGTCAGTCGCGAGCGGGCGCAGGCCGAGCTCGCCAAGGCCTTCACGTCCGAGGAGCTCTCCGCCCTCGCCGCGATGGAGGGTTGATGGGCCGATGTCGACCCCGAGCCATCGGCCCGTCATGGTGCAGCAGGTCGTGGAGGGCCTCGCCCCCCGCCGGGACGGCGTCATCGTGGACGCCACCGTGGGCGTCGGCGGACACGCCGAGGCGCTGCTCGAGGCGGAGCCGACTCTCCGCCTCGTTGGTTTCGATGTCGACCCGACGGCCGTCGCGGTCGCCCGGGAACGACTCGCCCGGTTCGCCCCACGGGCCCGCGTCGTGCACGGCTCATACCGGGAGCTGGTCGAGACCCTCGAGTCGATCGGCGTCGGCCCGGTCGACGGCGTGCTCTTCGACTTCGGGGTGTCGTCGCTCCAGCTCGACACTCCCTCTCGCGGCTTCTCGTTTCGCCACGACGCTCCCCTCGACATGCGCTTCTCGGGCACCGGCGTGACCGCGGGGGAGGTGCTGGCAGGCGCGAGCGAGGAGGAGCTTGTGCGGGTACTCAGCGAGTTCGGCGAGGAGCCCAGGGCCCGCCGGCTGGCCCGGGCGATCGTGCGTGCCCGCCAGCGGGAGCCCATCCGCTCCACCGGGCAGCTGCATCGCCTCGTCCGCTCGGTTCTGGGCGGGTCCAGGGGTCGAGTCGACCCCGCCACGCGCACCTTTCAGGCGCTCCGGATTGCCACCAACAGCGAACTCGAAGGAATCCCCCCCGCACTCGACGCGGCCGCTCATCGCCTGGCGCCCGAGGGACGGTTGGTGGCAATCGCCTTCCACTCCCTCGAGGATCGCCTGGTCAAGCAGGCCCTGCGCCGGCTGGCCGGACGCTGCATCTGTCCGCCCGGCACGATGATCTGTCGCTGCGAGCCGGAGGAACTCCTCGAGATCCTTACCTCACGACCGCTCAGGCCGGGCGACCAGGAGATCTCCGAGAACCCGCGGGCCCGCTCCGCACGCCTGCGCATCGCGCGCCGGAGGCGGCCGTGAGAGTGGTCGGTTACCGGCCTCGTAACCTGTTCCTCCACCGGCCCCTCGACCGCAGCTGGCACACCTGGCTCTCGCGCTGCGGGATTGGGGCGGCTGCGGTGAGCGTGACCCTCGGTGCGCTCGTGGGTCCGCGGCAAGAGACCGTGCGGCTACGCTACGAGATCGCCGCCGTCCAGCAGGCGGTCGACGCTCTCGAGCGCGAGCGCCGCCAGCTCCTGCTCGAGCGCGAGACACTCACGTCACCGACCGCTCTGGTCCGGGAGCTCGGCGATCTGGGCCTCGCCACCATCCCCCGTGATCGCGTCGCCTACCTGACACCGGACGGTCGGCTGGTTCCTGCTCCGGTGCCCACTCCAGGTCCCGCGCAGGGGCCTCGCCCCAGGAAGGACCGGTGATGCTCCCCACCGGCCGGCTGCGGCTCATCGTCGCCGCGCTCGCTGTGTGGGCGGCTGTCGTGTGGCTGCGCCTCGCCGATGTTCAGCTCATCGAGCACGGCCAGTGGGCCGCCGAGGCCATGGAGCAACAGGAGGGGACGATCCGGGTCCAGGAGCCGCGCGGTGAGATCGTCACACGAGACGGCCGCGTGCTCGCGGGCTCTCTCGAGCGAGTCTCACTGTGCGCCAACCCGCGCCGGATCCCATCCGGCCAGTGGCCCGCCGTCGCCCGTGCCCTCGCGCCCCTGGCCGGTCTTCCGGCCGCGCAGATCCTCGATCGTTTTCGTTCCTCGTCAGGTTTCCTCTACGTCGCCAAGGACCTCGACCCGGAGGTTGCCGCCGCCGTGGCTCGTCTCCGCCACGACGGCCTCTGGACCGAGCGCACCGAGCGGCGCGTCTACCCGAACGGGACCCTGGCCGCGCCGGTGGTCGGTTTCGTCAACGCCGAGGGCATCGGCCAAGCCGGCCTCGAGGCGCTCTTCGACAGCACGCTGCAAGGCGTGCCCAGCCTCTACCACCGGATCCGCGACGGCAAGAGCGTCGGCACGGCCGTGGAGCTCTCGCTGCAGAAGGCAGGACGGCCGGGGCTCACGCTTCGGCTCAGCCTGGACAGCCGGGTCCAGATGATCGTCGAGGACGAGCTCGAGCGGACCATGGAGACCATCGGGGGCCATGGCGCCTCCGTGGTGGTCATGGACCCCTGGAGCGGAGAGGTGCTCGCTCTCGCCTCACTCCCCTCCTACGATCCGGCACGGCCCGGGGACGTCGTGGCCAGCGCGCGACGCAACCGCGCCGTCGAGGATGCCATCGAGCCCGGGTCCACCTTCAAGCCCATCGTGATCGCCTCGGCGCTGAAGAACCATGCGATCGGTCCGTACGAGATGATCGACTGCTCCGGCGGCGGGGTGCAGATCGCCGGTTTCTTCATCCACGACCACGCACGCTACGGTCTTCTTCCGGTCCGCGAGGTGATCGCGCAGTCGTCCAACGCCGGCGCCATCCGTATCGCCATGCGGCTCGAGCCGGCGCAGCTCGACGCCTCGATCAGGGCCTTCGGCTTCGGCAAACCGACCGGCATCGAGCAGCCGGCCGAGACGGGTGGACTCTACCGCGGACCGGCGCGCTGGTCCGCGCTGTCTCGCGCCGGTCTCGCGATCGGGCAGGAGATCTCGGTCTCCGCCATCCAGCTCGCCCAGGCCTACGCGGTCCTCGCCAACGGCGGTGTGCTGGTCCACCCCCGCCTGGTCTTGGAGACCGTGGACGGGAGCGACGGACATGTGGTCACGCCCGCCCAGCCTCGGCCGGGGGAGCGGGTGGTATCGCCGGAGATCACGCACGAGATCGCCGGGATGCTCCAGGCCGTCGTCGACGAGGGTACCGGCAAGTCGGCCCGTGTCGAGGGCTACGAGGCGGCGGGCAAGACAGGCACCGCGCAGAAGGCAGTCAACGGAGGCTACGGCGCCGGCAGGCACGCGGCGTGGTTTGCCGGCTTCCTGCCCCGCGACCACCCGAGGCTCGTGATCGTCGTGTGTGTCGACCGACCGGAGAAGACGTTCTGGGCGGCCGACGTCGCGGCGCCCACCTTCGGCCGGATCGCCAACCGCCTGGTCACCCTGATGGGCCTGCCGCCCGAGGAGGGAACGCACACGTGACCCTCGCCGAACTGAGCAGGGCCTGCGGGGCCACGCTTCGGGGACCGGGCAAGCTCGCGGTCACCGGGATCACCCACCGCTCGGCGAGCGTCCAGCCAGGCTTCGTCTTCGCCGCCCTGCCCGGTCGGAAGCATCATGGAATCGAGTTCATCGAGCAGGCTGTCGCCGCCGGCGCGGTGGCGGTTCTGACCGATCACGACCCGGCTGGAGTTCTGCCCTGCCTGGTCTCGCCCCACCCGCGCAGATCGACCGCGCTGGCGGCGTGGGCGCTGGCCGGTGCCCCGCAGCAACGGCTCACGATGATCGGGGTGACGGGAACCAACGGGAAGAGCACCGTGACCGACCTCGTCGGCCGCATCGCGGTGGCCGCGGGGGAACGCCCAGGGGTGTTCGGCACGCTCTCCTATTCGTTGCCCAACCGCAGCGAGAGGGCAGTGCGCACCACCCCCGAGGCGACCGACCTCGCGCCGCTGCTGCGGGAGCTGCTCGAAACCGGCGGCTCCATGGCGGTGATGGAGGTGTCGTCTCACGCCATCTCGCTCGAGCGCGTCGCCGGCCTCGAGTTCGACATCGTCGCATGGACCAATCTGACCCGTGACCACCTCGACTTCCACCACGACCTCGAGGACTATTTCGCCACAAAAGCCTCGCTGACCGGGATGCTCCGCAGCCGGCCTCCCGGGAGACGGGTGATCGGAGCCGACGATCCCTTCATGGCGCGCCTGCTGGCCCAGCGGCGACCCGGCGACCTCTCGTTCGGGCTGGCGTCGGGAACCGACGTGACCGCCGAAGAGATCGTGCTGTCGCACACGGGATGCCGCTGCATCCTCCGCACGCCGGCCGGGGCCGCCCCCGTCGCTCTCCCCCTCGTCGGTCGCCACAACCTGCGCAACGCGCTGGCCGCGGCCGCGGTCGCCACGGCAGCAGGCTGGCCGCTCGCCGCGACGGTCGCCGGCCTGGAGAGCGCGGCGCCCCTCCCAGGTCGCCTCGAGCCGGTCGACGCCCTCGCCGCCTGCCCCGTCTTCGTCGACTACGCACACACCCCCGACGCCCTGGAGCAGGTCCTCGCCTCGCTGCGCGAGGTGAGCGGACGCCGCCTCATCGTGGTGTTCGGCTGCGGCGGCGACCGCGACCCCGGCAAACGCGGGCCGATGGGCGAGGTGGTTGGCCGGCTCGCCGACGTGCCGATCGTCACCTCTGACAACCCCCGCAGCGAGGATCCGGACGCGATCATCGCCCAGATCATGACCGGCGTCCGCGGCTCGGGAAACCCTCGCGCGCTGGCGATCGCGGACCGCCGCGAGGCGATCGCCGCGGCGCTCTCGATGGCCGACGAGCGCTCGCTCGTTCTGGTGGCTGGGAAGGGCCACGAGACCGAGCAGGTCTTCGCGGACCGCACGGTGCCTTTCGACGATCGCGAGGTGGTGCGCGAGCTGGCCCGCCGACGGAGGTCTCCGTGAGGCGCACCGCGGCCGAGCTCGCCCGCCGCCTCTCCGCACCGCTTTCCGGCGCCGACACCATGGTCACCGGTGTCGCGATCGACTCTCGGGCGGTCCGGCCCGGCGACCTGTTCGTGGCGATCCCGGGCGAGAGGGTCGATGGCCACGACTTCCTCGCCGAGGCCGCGGCGCGGGGCGCCGCTGCGGCCCTGGTCGGCCGCCGCATCGCTCACGAACTCTCGCAGGTGGTCGTGCCCGACCCCGTCGCGGCGCTCCAGGCGATCGCCGCCGTCGAGCGGGTGGCGGCCGGCTTCCGGGTCGCCGCCGTCACCGGCTCGGTAGCCAAGACCACGACCAAGGAGATCCTCGCCGCCCTGCTGGCCAGGAGCTTCCGGGTCGGCGCGACCCGCGGGAGCCGCAACTCCCAGGCCGGCTTCCCCGCCGAGCTGTGCAGTCAACCCGACGGTCTGGAGTGGTTCGTGGCGGAGCTCGGGATGAGCCACGCGGGGGAGCTCGACCGGCTCGGGCGGGTCGCCCAGCCCGACGCGCTCCTCTACACCGTCATCGCCCCGGTCCACCTCGAGTACTTCCCCAGCGTGGAGGCGATCGCCGAGGCCAAGGCCGAGCTGATCCCTTACTTGCGCCGTGACGGCACCCTCGTCGTCAACGCCGATGATCCGCTGGTGAACGCACTCGCGGACCGCTTCCCGGGACGCGTCGTGCGCTACGGCACGCCCGAGGGAGCCGCGCTGCGGCTCGAGGGCTACGAGGGACGCGGCCTGCTGGGTGCGCGCTTCCGGCTCGCCGGGCCCGGGCTCGACATCCCCGTCGATTGGGAAATCGCCGGGCGTCACCAGGCGACCAACCTGCTCGCCGCGGCCGCCTGCGCACTCGCGCTCGGGGTGCCCGCCGGAGAGATCGCTCCGTGCGCGGCACTGGCCCGGCCCTCCCGCCATCGCGGCGAGGTGTTCCCGCTCGCCTCGGGAGCGACGCTCGTCGACGACTCCTACAACGCCTCGCCGGTGGCCGTGAGGCAGATGCTCGAGCTGCTCGCCGCGACGCCCGGCCATCGGGTCGCAGTGCTGGGAGAGATGCTCGAACTCGGTGAGCGGACATTGGCCTTCCACCGCGAGGTTGGGGCCCTCGCTGGTCGCGCCGCGGACCTTGTGGTGGCGGTCGGCGGCCCCGCCGCGGGCGCGCTCGCCGCCGCCGTCGAGAGCGCCAGGGCCTACCACGTACCGGACGCCGCCGCCGCCCTGGACCTGCTCGGCAGCCTGCTCCGCCCGGGCGACGTCATCCTCGTCAAGGGTTCACGGGCGATCGCCCTGGACCGTCTCGCCGACACGCTCCGCGCCGGGAGGAAGAGCTGATGCTGTACTGGCTCCTGTGGCGCGCGCATGAGCTGTGGAGTCCGCTCAACGTCTTTCGCTACATCACCTTCCGCGCGACGCTCGCGATCCTGACGGCGATCGTCACCGGCCTCCTGCTCGGACCGGTGCTGATCCGCACCCTGCGCCGGATGCAGATCGGACAGGCGATCCGGGAAGAGGGCCCGGCCTCGCACCAGGCCAAGGCCGGGACTCCGACCATGGGCGGGGTCCTGATCCTCGCCGCCATCGTCGTGCCCGTCCTGCTCTGGGGCGACCTCACCGAGCCGCTGGTGTGGGTCATCACCGCCACCACCATCGCCTTCGGAGCGATCGGTTTCCTCGACGACTACCTCAAGGTCCGACGCGGCAGGAATCTGGGCCTGCTGGCCAAGGAGAAGTTCGGCCTCCAGCTGGTCGCCGGTGTCATCGCCGCCGCGGCGATCCGGCTGGTCGCCGGGAACACCCCGCTGGCGAGTGTACTTTCCCTCCCCTTCTTCAAGAACGTGGTCCTCGACCTCGGCTGGTTCTACGTCCCCTTCGTCGCGGTCCTCCTCGTCGCCACTTCCAACGGTGTCAACCTCACGGACGGCCTCGACGGCCTCGCCATCGGCTCCGTCTTGATCGCCTCGACCACCTACACGATCTTCCTCTACCTGGCCGGGCACGCGCGGATCGCGCGCTACCTCCAGATCCCCTCCGTGGCGGGCGCTGGCGAGGTCGCGGTGTTCCTCGCGGCGATGGTCGGAGCCTCGCTCGCCTTCCTGTGGTTCAACTGTCACCCCGCACAGGTCTTCATGGGCGACGTGGGTTCTCTCGCGCTGGGCGCCTCGATCGGGTGTGCCGCCGCGATCTGCAAGCAGGAGCTCCTGCTGGTGATCGTCGGCGGTCTCTTCGTCGTCGAGGCGGCCTCGGTCATCCTCCAGGTGGCGAGCTTCAAGTCGCGGGGCAAGCGGATCTTTCGGATGTCGCCTCTCCATCACCACTTCGAGCTGTCGGGTTGGGCCGAGACCCAGGTCGTGGTGAGGTTCTGGATCGTCGCCGTGATGTTCGCGCTGATGGGCCTGGCAACCCTCAAACTGCGATGAACGAGAGCTCCCCCTCCCGCGCGTTGGTGATCGGCCTGGGCGCCTCCGGCGTGGCGGCGGCCAGCCTCCTGCTCGCCCAGGGCTGGCTGGTAACCGTCAACGACCGGCTCGACGAGGCCGCGGTGACGGCACGCCTCGCCGAGCTCCCGGCCGGGGTAGCGCGGGTCCTCGGCAGCCATCCGGACACGCTGCTCGAGGGCACGGCTCTGGTCGTGGTCTCGCCTGGCGTGCCCTGGGAACTCCCGCTGCTCACGGCCGCGCGCTCGAGAGGCGTCGAGGTGATTGCCGAGGTCGAGCTCGCGTTTCGGGCACTTGCCGGGACCCCGCTGGTCGGCGTGACGGGCTCCAACGGCAAGACCACCGTGACCGCCCTAACCGGCCAGATCCTCCGCATCGCCGGTCTCCGCACCGGAGTGGGCGGCAACATCGGGCACCCGGCCAGCGCTCACGCTCGCGAGGGCGGGTTCGACGCGCTCGTCTGGGAGCTCTCCTCGTTCCAGCTCGAGGGGTGCACAACGCTGCGGCCGAGCGTCGGCGTCCTGCTCAACCTCTCCGCCGATCACCTCGACCGTCACGTCAGCCTGGCCGCGTACCGGGACGCCAAGGTCCGCCTGTTCGCCCGCCAGCAGGCCGGCGACGTGGCGATCGTCAACGCCGATGACGTTGCACTCGCCGGCATTGCCGCCCCATCGCGGCTGGAGCGGTTCTCCCTCGTGGACCGGGGAGCAGCTGCCCACCTCGCAGACGATGTCCTCGTCCTCGACGGGGCACCGCTGCTGGCTCGCTCGGCGCTCCCTCTCCTCGGCGACCACAACGTCGCCAACGCCCTCGCCGCCGCGCTCGCCGCCGCGCGGATGGGGGCGGCGCGCGGCGCCATCGCCCAGGGGCTGGTGGGCTTCCGTGGCCTGCCCCACCGCCACCAGGTGGTCGCCGAGCGGCACGGGGTGCGCTGGGTGGACGACTCCAAGGGGACCAACATCGGCGCGACCGCGGCAGGCCTCGCCGGCTACCCGCCCGGCACCGTGCACCTGATCCTCGGCGGTCAGGGAAAGGGACAGGACTTCCGGGCGCTGCGGCAGGCGCTGCGCGGACGGGTCGCTCGCGCGTACCTGATCGGCGAGGCGGCGGAAGCGATCGCCCGGGCGATCACCGGAGCCGTGCCGGTCGAGAGCTGTGGCACCCTCGACGAGGCGGTCGCCCGGGCGGCGCGCCTGGCCCGGCGCGGCGATACCGTGCTCCTGTCGCCGGCGTGCGCGTCGTTCGATCAGTTCCGCGACTACGCTCACCGTGGCGACGAGTTCGCCCGCCTCGCCCAAGTGGCGGCGGGGGTGGCCTGATGCCCAGGGTCAAGCAGATCGACCGCTGGCTCGTCGGCGCGACACTGGTCACCGCCGCGTTCGGGGTGGTCATGGTGGCGTCCGCCTCGGGGCCGCTCGCACGCGAGTCGTACCACCTCCCGCAGGGGGAGTTCGCGCTCCGGCAGCTGGTCGCGGTGGTGCTCGGCTGCGCCGCGATGCTGGCCGCCACTTTCGTGCCGCTCGAGTGGTTGACCGGGTGGAGGGTGGCGATGACCGGGCTGGCGGGGACGTGGGCCGCGCTGCTGCTCGCTTTTCTGCAACCGACGGTCGCCAGCACCCACCGGTGGCTCCAGCTCCCCGGGATCTCCGTCCAGCCCTCGGCGATCGCCAAGGTCACCCTGCCGCTTGCGCTCGCCGCGCTGATCAGCCGGCACCGTGAGCGACGCGCAGATCCACGCCACACCTTCGCCCTGGCGGCCGCCATCATCGCGGTCACTGTTGGCCTCGTCCTTGCCGAACCGGACTTTGGTTCAGCGGTGCTCCTCACCGTCGCGGCCGCGGCGGTGCTCGTCGTGGCCGGTGTGCCGTGGCGGCCGATGCTGCTCGCCGCCGCGGCTGGCATCCCGGTATTCGTGGTCGCCATCGCGCTCAAGCCCTACCGCGTCGAGCGCATGCGCTCGTTCTTCGGCAGCATCTCCTACCAGGTCCACCAGTCGCTCATCGCCCTCGGGCGGGGAGGCTTCCTGGGTCAGGGACCAGGCGAGAGCGTGCAGAAGCTGTTCTACCTCCCGCAACCACACACCGACTTCATCTTCGCCATCGCCGGCGAGGAGTTGGGGTTCATCGGTACGACACTGATCCTGCTCGTTCTCGGCGTCATCGTCGCGCGGGGGTTGCGCGCCGTCGCTCACGCCAGCCGCCTCTCGCACGCACTCGTCGCGGCCGGGCTGACCACGACGCTGGCGGTCCAGGCGCTCCTCAACGCCTCGGTCTGTCTCAACCTCCTGCCCGCGAAGGGCCTCCCCCTCCCGCTCATCTCGGCGGGGGGCTCCGACGTGGTGCTCACCTTCGCCGCCATCGGTCTCCTCCTCAACATCGCGAAGGAGGGCACGTGACCCACGTGGTCATCTCGGGCGGTGGCACTGGAGGCCACCTCTTCCCCGGCTTGGCCGTGGCCGCCGAGCTGCGCCGCGCCGGTGCCACGGTCTCGTGGCTTGGGGCCACACGCGGGATCGAGATGACGAGAGTTCCGGCCGCCGGCTTCCCCCTCCGGGCGCTCCCCGTGACCGGTGCGATCGGGCGGTCGCCGACCGCCAAGGCCGGCGCCGCTCTCCGTGTCGTGCCGGCCACCGCGCTTGCCGCCGTCCATCTGCTCCGGCACGAGGTCTCGGCCGTGCTCGCGGTCGGCGGCTACGCCTCGGTGCCCGGCTCGCTCGCCGCGGCACTGCTCGGCGTCCCGCTCGTGATCCAGGAGCAGAACTCGCTGCCGGGGGCGACCAACCGTCTGCTCGCCCCCTGGTCGGTGGCGATCGCCTGCGGCTTCGAGCGCGCCGTGGCCGAGTTTCCCTCCCTGCCCGCTACGTGGACCGGAAACCCGATCCGCGAGGAGTTCTTCGCCGTCCCACCCCCGCCCCACGGTCCCGTCACCGTTCTCGTCCTGGGCGGGAGCCAAGGCTCGGCGTTCCTCAACCGGCTGTTGCCCGAGGCCTTCCGTGTCCTTGCCCGGGAGCACATACTGCCGCAGATCGTCCATCAGTCCGGGGTGCGCTGGGAGGCCGAGGTTCGGGACCGTTACGCGACAGTCGGCGTCAACGCGACCGTCGAGCCATTCCTCGAGCGGCCCGCCGATGCGCTCGCGACGTGCACGCTGGTGGTCGCAAGGGCCGGCGCGCTCACGGTGACCGAGCTGGCGGCAGCGCGCAGGGCCGCCCTTCTCATCCCCTTCGGGGCTGCCGCGCACGACCATCAGGTCCACAACGCCAGGCTCCTTGCCGAGGCCGGTGCGGCGCGTGTCCTCGAGGAGCGGGAGGCCCGCCCGGAAACCGTGGCAGCGGTCCTCGCCCGTCTCCTGGCGGATCCCGAGAGGCTCATCGCAAGCGGACGGGCGGGCGCCGGTCTTGCCCGTCAGGACGCCACCCGTGCCGTCGCCGGCCTGGTCCTCGAGCGGGCCGGTGCGCCAGCGGAGTCAGCCCGGGACGCCGCGAGCGCCCACGCCTACACGGGAGCCTCGCGATGAACTTCGGGCACGTCCGCCACCTCCACTTCATAGGCATCGGCGGAGCCGGCATGTGCGGCCTCGCCGAGCTGCTCCACGGCGAGGGTCTGCAGGTTTCGGGGTGCGACCTGACCGCCTCGGAGACCACTGCACGGCTCGAGTCGCTGGGCATCCCGGTCGCCATCGGCCACGATCCCGGCCATCTGGTCGGGACCCAGGTCGTGGTGGTGTCGTCCGCGGTCGCCCCGGCCAACCCGGAGGTCGAGGCGGCGCGCAGCCAGACCATCCCGGTGATCCGGCGTGCCGAGATGCTGGGCGAGATCTCCCGCCTCAAGTGGTCGATCGCGGTCGCCGGGACCCATGGCAAGACGACCACCACCTCGCTGACTGGCTTCATCCTCACCCGCGCCGGGCTCGACCCGACCGTGGTCGTAGGTGGCCGGGTCAACTTCCTCGGCGCCCACGCGCGCCTCGGACACTCCGAATACCTGGTCTGCGAGGCCGACGAATACGACCGTTCGTTCCTCGCGCTCAGCCCCGTGCTGGCCGTCCTCACCACCATCGAGGCCGAGCATCTCGACACCTATGGCAGCGTCGAGGCGATGGAGGATGCCTTCGTCACCTTCGCCAACCGGGTCCCCTTCTACGGCGCCACCATCGGCTGCCTCGACGACCCCGGCGTGCGGCGTCTCCTGCCCCGGCTCTCCCGGCGGGTGTTGACCTACGGCTTCTCCCCGCAGGCGGACCTCCACGCTCGCGGCTCGGAGCTTCTCCCGACCGGGAGTCGCTGTCGGGTCGTGTGGCACGGGGCCGAGCTGGGCGAGCTGAGGGTGCCGCTCTCCGGCCGGCACAACCTCGCCAACGCCCTCGCCGCCGTCACCGCCTCCCTGGAGATCGGTGCGCCGTTCGCGAGTGCGTGCGATGCCGTGTCCGCCTTCACGGGTGTCGCACGGCGATTCGAGCGCAAGGGGGAGCGCGACGGGGTCACGCTGGTCGACGACTATGCCCATCACCCGACCGAGGTGGCGGCGACGCTCCAGGCGGCGCGACAGGCCTTCCCCGAGTCCCGCCTGGTTGCCGTCTTCCAGCCTCACCTGTTCTCCCGGACGCAGGCCTTCGCACGCGAGTTCGGCGAGGTGCTCCTCGGCGCAGACGTCGCCGTCGTCCTGCCGATCTATCCCGCCCGCGAGCAGGCAATCGCGGGCGTCACGCACGAGCTCGTGTTGGCAGCGGCGCGCAGCTCTGGGCATCGCCACGTCGTGATGGCGCAGTCGTTCCGCGACGCACTCGAACAGCTTGTCCGGCTGCTGCGGCCCGGGGACGTCCTGCTCACCCTGGGGGCCGGCAACATCGTCCACCTGGGCGAGACATGGCTCGCCGGAGGCCAGCCGTGAGCGGGCTGCGCATCCGCCGCCGCCCGCATTGGCGGGTCCTGCTGCGGGCGCTGCCGTTCCTGGCGCTGCTCGCGCTCACGGCGACTCTGGCCGGTGCACTTCAGGTCCGCGACATCCGCGTTGTCGGCGCCAGCCGCTTCCCGGCTCGCGAGGTCGAGCTCGCCCTGCGCTCCGCCCTCGGCACGCCCACCGTGGCGGCCCGTCCCGAGGCGCTGCGCGAGCTCGTCCAGACCGTGCCGTGGGTCAAGGACGCCCGCGTGAGGATCTCGCTCGACGGCATCGTCACCTGCACGGTGACCGAGCGGACCCCGGTCGCCGTCGCCGTCGACGGGTCGCGGCGGACCCTGGTCGACGCGGCGGGTGAGCTCCTCGGCCCGGCCGAACCGAATGTTGCAGGGCTCGAGCTTGCAGGCTTCGGCCCCTACCCGGTCGAGCGCGAGCACGTCCTGGCCCGCGTCGCCGCGTGGGAGGAGGTGTGGGGCGCGCACCTGCTCCGGGTCGTGCGGGTCGGTCCCCAGGACGTCGAGCTCGCCTTCGCTGATACGCACTGCCTGATCCTCACCGACCCGGCCGACCCAGCGCTTCTCACCACGGCCCGGCGCGTGCTGGCCGCCTGGCTCGCCGACCGCCGTCCCGAGCCGGTGAAGATCGACGTCCGCCTGGGCACACGGGTGGCGGTGACCCCCGCCCCGGCTCCCACCGGAGAGGCAAGCTCGTGATGGCACAGCCAACTCGCCTGCTCGCCGCTCTCGACGTCGGGAACCACAGGGTCATGGTCCTGATCGCCGAGCTCGACGATCACGATTTGGTGGTCGTCCGCGGCGTCGGCGTGGCTCCCTCCGCCGGCATGCGCTCCGGCCAGGTGGTCCAGATGAAACCGGTGGTAAGCGCGATCAAGGCCGCCGTCGAGGAGGCGGAGTTCATGGCCAAGGTCCCGGTGGAGCGCGTGTTTGCCTCCGTCGCCGGGACGTTCATCTCGGGGCGGATGACACGGGCGGCCATCAATCTCGGCCCGCGCGAACGCGAGGTGACGTCCAAGGATCTCGAGCAGCTCCATGCGGCCGCACAACGGCAGCCGTTGCCTCCGGGACACACGGTCCTCAACGTGATCACGCACTCCTACGCCCTCGACGACCAGGACGGGATCGTCGATCCCCAGGAGATGCTCGGGCGCCAGCTCGCCGTCGATGCCTACGTCCTCGCCTGTCAGGAGAGCCACGTCCGCACCCTGGAGAAGGCCATCAACGCGGCCGGCCTGGTTGTGGAGGAGTTTCTCTTCTCTCCGGTGGCGGCGGCCCTCGCCACCATGACCCCGGACGAGCGGCGGCTGGGAGCGGTCCTGATCGACATCGGCTACGGCAACACGACCTACGCGGCCTTCGCCGCCGACCGGTTGCTGGCCGCAGGGTGCTTCCCGCTCGGCGGCAACAAGGTCAACGACGACGTCGTCCACCGCTTTCAGACCACGACTGCGGGAGCCGAGAAGGCCAAGCTCGAGGCCGCGACCCTCCTGCTCGCCGACGTCGGCGAGGAGGAGACCATCTCGGTGCCCACCATCGACGGACGCGGC
>JBLMXF010000080.1:0-2700 GCA_050257595.1 Acidobacteriota bacterium
CCGCTCTCCCTGAGGGTCAGTTCCGGACGCCAGCGCAGCTCGCCGATCGTCTGTCCCGCGTGCGTCGCGACGGCGAGCGCCAGCGAGAACCAGGCTCCGAGGCTCGCGAAGACGGCGCGCAAGACGTCGCCGACGCCTCTGTGCAGTGACCCGAAGACCATGGCGGCGGTGATCCCCGACGGCACGGCGAGGACCAGCCAGACCAGGGCGGTCACGGCGATCCACAGCAGGACACGTCTGGTACCGGGCCGTCCCAGCATCCCCGGCTCCTCGCGGGCGGTCACGACCAGCGCGACCACACCGAGGCCCCAGATTGCGAGCAGGCCGTCGAGCCAGTAGAAGAAGATCGGCGCCAGCGGCTGCCAGCCCAGGAACCACACGCCGACGACCGGGATCGCGTTGGCGACGACGACCTGGGCGATCGCGAGCCGGTTGGGGCCGGCCACCGCCCGTGCAGCCGTTCCGCGAGCCGCCTCACTCCCTGCGCCCACCGTCACCTCCCGGCGCGCCCGACCGCGGGACCGGTCGACTCCCCTACCGCGTCCACAGGTTGTACTTGAAGATGCACCACACCGCCTCGAAGCCGTCCTTCCAGCCGATCTTCTTGCCCTCGGCGTAGGTCCGCCCGTGATAGGAGATCGGCACCTCGTAGATCCGCACCCCGAGACGCGACACCCGCGCCGTGAACTCGGGCTCGAAGCCGAAGCGGTCGCTGGTCAGCTTGAGCCTGTTCTTGACCTCGCGCGTGAACACCTTGTAGCAGGTCTCCATGTCGGTGAGGTTGAGATCGGTGAACACGTTGGACAGCGTGGTCAGCAGCTTGTTGCCGAGGTAGTGCCAGAAGAACAGCACGCGGTGAGGGCCGGTGAGGAAGCGGCTGCCGAACACCACGTCGGCCTGCCCGGCCACGATCGGGCCAAGCAGCGTGCGGTAGTCGGAAGGGTCGTACTCGAGGTCGGCGTCCTGGACGATGAGGACATCGCCGCTCGCCACCCCGAACCCCGTCCGCAGCGCGGCCGCCTTGCCGCGGTTCACCTCGTGGCGGTGGACCTCCAGGCGGCACGGCCGGGTCGCGTCGTCGGGCGGCCGGTAGGCGCGGAGCACGTCCGGGGTGGGGTCGCGCGAGCAGTCGTCGACGACCACGATCTCGACCTCGCCGACCTCCTCCGGGTAGGCGGCCCGCGCGACCCGGTCGAGCAGGACGGCGACGGTGCCCGCCTCGTTGTAGACCGGGACGACCACGGAGACCTTGAGGGCGTTCACCTCGCCTCCGGCGCCGCCGCCGTCGTCTTGTCCCCCGAACCCCGAGACGTTAAGGTAGTCACGTGTTCGTCTTCCTCTCTCCCATCGTGCTGCTGTTCCTGGCCTTGGCGATGGCCGCCTTCCTCATCTGGGGTCCCCGCAGCCCGCTGATCCCGCCCGACACGATCCCCTGGGCGACCCTCGCGATGGCGTTCGTCGCCCTCGCCATGGGCATCCTGCTCGTGGCGGTCCCCGGCTCGGACGCCGAGCAGGCGCTGCGTGTGTTCCTGCTCCTCGAGGGGTGCCTGGGCGTGTGGCTGCTGAGGCCGCGCAAGTCGGGGGGCCGGAGCAATGGACGAGGGTGAGCCGGGACCGGTCGAGCTCCCCATCTCGGACGCTCTCGATCTCCACGCCTTCGCGCCCCGGGACGTCCTCTCCGTGGTCGAGGAGTACCTCAGGGAGGCGCACCGCGCGGGCCTGCGCGTCGTCCGCGTGATCCACGGGCGCGGGCGCGGCGTGCAGAAGGCCCGCGTCCAGGACTTCCTCGCCCGCTGCCCGCTGGTCGCGCGGGCGTACGAGGCATCCGCGGAGCTGGGCGGCTGGGGCGCCACCATCGTGGAGCTGGCCGACAACGCGGAGGACCGGGACACGCCAGTCGCCTAGTCGAGGTCGATGTCGCGCACCGGCTTTTCGACCGGCTCGTCCTTGGCCTTCTCGAGGAGCTTGCGGAACTTCTCCTCCCGAATCGTGGCACCGGCCTGCTCGGTCCGGAACGCCTCGGCCATCTTGCTGCGCGCGTCCTCCTTCTCCTTGGCCATGGCCTGCAGGCGGTCCTCCAACGAGGTGGTGCTCTTGGGCTTCTCGGCCGGCGTCGACGAGACGACCAACTGGGTCTCGCCGTCCAGCTCGAGCAGGGCGTGACAGTGGGGACAGGTCACCGTGAAACGACCCATGAGCCACCTCCGTCTCGAATTGTACGCGTTCGGCCCTCGCCTTTCAGGCCTGGGACCTGGGCCGCGCCCTTCGCGACCTTCCCCTTCCTCGACCGTCACGCCCCAGGCGTCAGGCCTCGAGCCCCGCGCCTCAGCAGGGTATCCTTGAGCTCCGGCGGAATCTCTGCTAAGTATTCCGCTCCTGGCTTCGTCGCGCCGTTGGAGAATGCATGGCAAACGTGGTCGTGATCGGTGGGCAGTGGGGAGACGAGGGTAAAGGCAAGGTCGTCGACCTGCTCTGCCCGGCATTCGCGCATGTCGTGCGCTTCAACGGGGGCAACAACGCCGGCCACACGGTCCGTTTCGCGGACCGCCACTTCGCGCTCCACCTGATCCCGTCCGGGATCGTGCAGCCGGGGTGCCGCTGCGTGATCGGCCCCGGCGTCGTGCTCGACCCCGTCGGCCTCGCGGACGAGATCCGCACGCTCGAGGAGCAGGGCATCTCGGTGCGCTCCCGGCTGACCAT
>JBLMXF010000081.1:0-42724 GCA_050257595.1 Acidobacteriota bacterium
TGGGTTGCGTCCGAGCCGCCCCTTACGGACCCGCCCCCGCCAGTTTCGAGTCGTCTTGCCGTCGCGAGGGAGCGCCGTGTATATCGGCCCCGAGCCAGATGCCGCAGCTGCACGGCCCCCGGGGCACGGGTGAGTTGACAACTCCGCATCCCGCCTCACAGGCTCGGGAAGTAGCCGGCCAGAGTCCGCGCAGTCAGTCCGTCTCCCTTGACGATCACCTTCACCGTGCGGAAGTCCTTGGCCGGCTTCGTCGAGGGCGACTGATAGGAGAGGAGGTACTGGGCTCGCAGTTGGTCCGAGATTCTTTCGTAGACCCTGGCCAGCGAGTCGTTCGCCCCTGGGAAGAACGCCTCGCCGCCGGTCGCCGATGCGAGCTCCTTGAGGCGGTCCCGGACGAAGAAGTCGAGCTTCGAGATCCGGAATCCGATCGGGAAGATCGGCGTGCGTGCCGTGCGTGCGTAGCGCAGAGCGACATCCCAGCCAGTGCGCGACGTGGTGTCGTCACCGTCGGTGAGGAGGACGATTGCGGTCCGACCGCGGCGACCGCGGAACTGCTCGAGAGTGCGGATCACCGCGTCGTGCAGCGAGGTGCCGCCGTCCGGCTCGATCCCCGCCAATGCGTCGCCGACCAGCCGCCGATCTGAGGTCCAGCCAACGATGACCTTCGGATCCCAGGCGAAGGTGAGCAGGAAGAGGGTGTCACCGGGGCGGACCAGGTTGGCCAGGAACCCCCCGACGGCTCTTTGGACTTCGGGGAACGCCTCCTTCATCGAGCCGGATGTGTCGACCGCCACGCCGAGCGAGAGGGGCAGATCGGCGGTCGTCCCGAACGACTGCACGCTGACCTCCCGGCCGTCTTCGAGGACGCGGAAGGCGTCGCGCGGCAGGTCGCCGACCGGCCGGCCACGGGCGTCGAGCACCACTACGGGGAGTTCGACCTGCTCGACCCGAATGGCCTGCACGAACCCCGCCTCGCCGAGCAACTGGACCGCATCTCCGCGGACACCGCGGCGGTCGAGCGCCTCGGCCGAGAGGACCTTCACGCCCTGCAGGGCGGAGGCGGCGAGCGAGACGACGCACGGGCAGTCCTCCCACCGCGCGAGGATGCGGTCGTCGGCCCTGAGCGTGACCTCCGACAACGAGGTGCCCGTCACGGCGACCGTGACCACCCGCTCTCCTCCCCCGACCACGGGCTTGGGACCGACCAGGATCTCGACCGGGAGTTTGCCCGAGGCGCCGTTGAGCACGAGCGCGTCCTCGCCGATAAATGTGCCGTCCGCCCGATACGCGGAGGCGCGCACGGTCGTCCGTCGGGCCACCTCGCCGAGATTGACCGCGACCGTCCAGGGCGGCCTCTGCCGGGTCAGGAGCTCGGCGTCGTCCTGAGAGAAGACCACCCGTGAGGTGTCGGTCGGGGCATCGACCTCGAGCTCCAGCGCGCCCAGGCCGCCGCTGCGCGACGGTGGCCGGAACCGCACCCCCCCTCCCGGCGGAGGCGGCGAGAGCGCCGCTGCATCGGCTGCGGACCCGGCCGGCACCTCGAACGCGTGCTGCATCGGCGGGATCGCCACCTTGCCCGACCACCCACCCCGCTCCCGACCGTCGAGGGACTCCACCGCCACCCGGACCGTCGCATCGCCGATCGGCCAGTCACGGTAGAGGATGGCGCTGCCATCGGTGGCGAGGGTGACCACGGCATCACCGTAGTCCATGACGTTCTCGCCGCGGACGAGCGAGACGGACACCCGCACGCGGGCCCCTGCCCGTTGTCTGTCCTCCGGGGCGATCTGAATGGCGATGCCGACCACCGTGCCGGTGGGTCCTCGTCCCAACGGCTCGACGTCGGCGCGAATCGCCAGCGGTGCCGGAGCGCTCGCGAGCTGAAGCGCCAAAGCCAGCACAAGAGTTGTCATGCCTGCTCCAAGCCAAGGACTTCGAGGAACATTCTTTCACACCGTGGGTGCAGGCCCAATAGACTGATCTTACTTCTAATCACTCAGATCATGAACTTCACCGAGTACCATACTTGACAAACTTACGCTCATGCCCTATATTCACCGTCGAGCCGGAAGCAGCGGGCTCATGAAAGGAGGCTTCAGCCATGCCGATCGTCCGCTTTGACCCGTTCCGCGAGATGACCACACTTCAGGACCGCATGAACCGTCTCTTCGACGACGTGTGGGGGCGCGGCCGCCAGACCGAGGGCGACTCCATTTCCGGCAGCTGGCTGCCGGCCGTGGATGTCCGGGAGACCAAGGACGCGCTCGAGATCCAGGCGGAGCTGCCTGGCATCGAGGCCAAGGATGTCCAACTCTCCGTGGAGAATGGGGTGCTCACGCTGAAAGGGTCACGCAGCTTCGAGAAGGCGACCGAAGGGCAGACCTACCACCGTGTGGAGAGGGCATACGGGGCGTTCGAACGCTCGTTCACACTGCCCACCAACGTCAACCCCGAGAAGATCCAGGCTGCCTTCCGCAACGGTGTACTCCACCTCACCCTGCCCAAGCGCGAGGAGGCCAAGCCGAGGTCGATCTCGATCAAGGTCGAGGACAGGTAGGTCAGTCACGCCCCGCTCGCGCGGTATCGATTCCAGCCAATGTTCGCGGCGCCGGCACCGCCGGCGCCTTTCTCCTGTCTTGCCGGCGTCCCTCACGCCGGGGCGGTGGACTCCAGGTCTCTCAGGACCCGGGCGATGACCATGCGCTGCACTTCGCTGGTGCCTTCGTAGATCGTGGTCACACGGGCATCCCGGTAGAGGCGCTCGACGACGTACTCCCTCGAGTACCCGTACCCCCCGTGGATCTGCACGGCCGCCGCCGCGATCCGGTTGGCGGTCTCGCTGGCGAGCAGCTTGGCCTCCGCACTCGTCCGCGAGTAGCGGCCGCCCTGCTCGGACAACCAGGCCGCCCGATAGGTCAGCCAGCGCGCCGCCTCGAGTTCGACATCCATGTCGGCGAGTCGGAAGGCGATCGCCTGATGCTCGAGGAGCGGCCGACCGAACTGCTCGCGTTCCTTCGCGTACCGGAGCGACTCGTCGAGGGCGGCCTGCGCGACACCGAGTGCCTGCGCGGCGATGCCGAGCCGGGAGTGATCGAGGGTTGCCAGGGCCACCTTCATGCCTCGCCCCTCCTCACCGAGCAGGTTGGCCGCGGGAACGACGGCGTCCTCCAGCGTGACCATGCTGGTCCGGGACGAGCGGAGGCCCATCTTTCTCTCCGGGGGATGGACGAGGACGCCGTCCTGCTCCGCGTCCAGCACGAACGCCGAGATTCCCGCCTGGCCGAGCGACCTGTCCCTGGTCGCCAGCACGACGAAGGTCCTCGCGATACCCGCGTTGGTGATCCAGGCCTTGCTTCCGGTGAGCAGGAAGCTGTCGCCGTCCCGCCGGTACGTGGTCCGCAGCGATGCCAGGTCCGAGCCCGCGGCCGGCTCGGTGAGCATGATGCCCCCGAGGACCTCGCCTCGCGCCAGCGGCGGCAACACCCGTGCCCGCAGCTCGTCGCTCCCGAACCGCGTGATCGGCCACTGGCACACCGAGTTGGTCACCGACATCCCGACCGCGACGGCCGCGTCGGCCCGCGCCACCTCCTCGAGCGCAAGCACGTACGACAGCGCGTCCGCCCCGGCACCGCCGTAGTGCTCCGGAACCAGCATCCCGAGCAGTCCGAGTTCACCCATCTCCTTGAAGATCGCTGCCGGGAACTCGCCACTCTCGTCGCGCCCCGCCGCTCCGGGGCGCACGCGCTCGGTCGCAAAATCCCGCGCCATGTCGCGGATCATTCTCTGCTGGTCGGAAAGCTCGAAGTCCACGGGCTCCTCCGCGAGACATTCTAAGCAATCGTGGCCCGCCACTTCTCGGCGCGCCCCCGGTCGTGTACCTTCGTGCCGTGCCGCGCATCCACCAACTATCCGACGACCTCATCAACAAGATCGCCGCCGGAGAGGTCGTGGAGCGTCCTGCATCGGTCGTAAAGGAACTGGTGGAGAATTCCCTCGACGCCGGCGCGCGGAGCGTTCGGGTCCTTCTCGTTCGAGGCGGGCGCGAGCTGGTCGAGGTGGCGGACGACGGCTCGGGCATGGAGGCAGCGGATGCCGAGCTCGCCCTGCGCCGCCACGCCACGTCGAAGATCGCATCGGCGGACGACCTCGCTGTGATCGCCACGCTCGGCTTCCGCGGCGAGGCTTTGCCCTCGATCGGTGCCGTCTCTCTCCTGTCCCTGGAGACTGCTGCGGCCGACGGAGAAGGAACGCGCCTCGACGTCGCCTTTGGCGAGCTCGTCGGACGCGGCCCGTGCAGCCGGCCGCGGGGAACCACCGTCAGCGTGCGGGATCTCTTCGAACGGCTGCCCGCCCGCCGGAAGTTCCTCCGCAGCGAGCCGACCGAGCTCCGCCACGCGGTAGCTTCGCTCACCGCTCTCGCCTTCGCCCGGCCCGACGTGACCTTCCGTCTCGACCACGGCCACCGCACGCTGCTCGAGCTCCCCGGCGTCCCCGACGCCGGACGTCGACTCGTCGACCTCCTCGGCGCCGACCGGGCGTCCACCGCGGTGCCGGTCCGCCGGGCCACGCCTTCGGCAACGGTCGCCGGCTTCCTCGTTCCCACGCGTGGTGTCAGGGAGACCGTCGTCACGGTGAACGGGCGTGCGGTCCGCGATCGCCTCCTGTCGGCGGCGGCCAACCGAGCGCTGCGCGGCCCCGGCGGGATGATCGAGGCCGACCTCTATCTCGCGATCAACGTGTCCTCTGAGACCGTCGACGTCAACGTGCACCCGGCCAAGGCCGAGGTGCGCTTCGCCGAGCCCGGCGCAGTCATGTCCGCGATCACCGTGGCGCTGGCCGAGGGCGTCGTTGCCCTCGGCGGCCCGGTCACTGTCCGCCGGGTCGTGACAGTCCCCTCTTCCCTACCCCCGCCGTTTCTCCCCTGGGGCAGTCAGACCGGCCATCCCCGGCAGGACGAGGTCATCCCGACGGGCGGCCCCATGGCCCGCGAGGCCGCGCCCGGCTATGCCGGCGACCGCGAAACCACCAGCCGCATCTCGACCCCGCTCGGCCGCTACATCGGGCAGTACCGGCAGACGTACCTGGTCCTCGAGGACGAGTCGGGCCTCCTCCTCGTCGATCAGCACGTGGCTCACGAGCGCGTCCTCGTCGAACGTGTGCTGGACAAGACCGGCCCGGTCGCGGTGCAGCATCTGCTGATCCCGGAGCTCGTCGAGCTCCCACCTCAGCTCGCCATCCTCGCCGAGGGCTCTGCTCCGGAGCTGGCCTCCCTCGGCCTCGAGGTGGAGCCGGTCTCGGGCCACACCATCCGGGTCATCGGCATCCCGGCCGCCCTCGGAAGACCGGAGCCGGCGTCGCTGGTCGAGGGGCTGCTCCGGGACCTGGCCGCCGAGAGCTCACCCGGCGACACCGTGCGGGAGCGTGCCGCTGCCTCGCTGGCCTGCCGGGCCGCAATCAAGAAGAACCGCCTCCTGTCGCGGGCCGAGGCCGAGCAGCTGCTGCTCGACCTCTCCCGGACCCGGGAGCGACACCGCTGCCCCCACGGCCGGCCGATCGTCCTGCGGCTCCCCCACGACGAGATCGAGCATCGTATCGGGCGCCGGTGATGCTGCCGCCCTCCCGGCCTGGGCCTCGAGGCTCGGTGGCCGGACGACGTTCGTATGAGTCAACCGGGCGGGTGAGTCTGCCGGCTGGAGCGGCGGGAAGAACCGCCAGCTGACGGCTGTCGGGCGTTGCTTCCGACTCTCGGCTTGGGTCCTCCAGCCGGTCGACCGAAAAAAAAGGCGCCACGCTCTGGCGTGGCGGAGAGCCCCAGGATCGCGGGCCCTGAAAGGAGTGGGATGAAGAGGAGCCCGGGAGAACGGCTCCCGGGCCCCAGGGGGGGCTAAACCTTGACCTGGATCATCGATCGGAACCTCGTGTCCTTCTGCTCGCCGGGGGTGTACCCGTGGTAGGGGGCGAACCCTCGCGTGAGCGTGGAGACGTCGAAGAACAGCTTGTGCTGGTGCGCGCCGAAGTAGATATTGACGCCAGCCGTCGTTTCACTCAGCCGCTCTTCGATGGCAGCCACGAACTCGGTCCCGTTCCACACCTGCACGAAACCCAATCCGGAGTTGGTCACGGCATCGGCGGTCGGGTCCTTCAGGCGTTCGACTTCGGCGTGACGGGCGACCACCTCGACGCGACCGCGAACTACGAAGTAGCCCAGACTCACCCGCCAGGCCCCGCGGTCGAATCTCGTCCGACCAACGAGCCGCCGGCCGAGGTCGTACGCTTCCGTACCCCACTCGACGTCGGCGGAGAACCCCTTGAAGCGGGCGAGCATCGCCACGTTGTGCCCGCGGTCCTCGGCGGTGTAGGTGGGCACGGTCGCACCGGAGGCGTCCTTGTTGTGGAGGGAGTTCTGTGAGTAGTACGACGCGACCACGCCGAACCTGAAACTCTCCGTGTAGCTCTGATCCCCCGCGACCTGCCAGCCCACCGCGCCGAGTGGGTAGTAGCCGACCCGAGCGCTGTAGAGCAGCTTGCTGCCGGTGTTGCTGCTACCCCTCGTGTCACGGCCGTTCCAAACACCGACCTGGTACTCGAAGGCGCCTGCCGATGTGAACGCCGTCTGCCCGGCGAGCTGGAGCCCCTGCGAGCGGTAGAGAGACAGACCGCCCGTCGAAAAGCCGGTGTTGGGGTTCTCACCCGCTGAGGGAAAGCTCGCGTTCCCCCCCGGCCACCGGGAGGTGCCGCCTCCTGAGTTGATGTCGGTCTCCCCGTACATGATCGAGCGGTCGATGAAGTTGAGCCCGAACCCCGAGTTGAGGAACTCCAGGCCATACGCGATCTTGTTGCGACCGGCGAGGATTCTGAACATCGGGTCGATCTCGTACTGCACGTAGCCGTCGAGAAGGTTGACCGCCGAGCCTGGCTCGAGCTGCACGTGGAGGAGATACGTGAAGCGGGGGTCGAAGGCCGTGCCGTCCAGGTAGAGGCGGGCACGACGCAGGTAGAAGTTCGAGTAGTCGTTCTCGTTCCCCTTGATGTCGTGGTCGTACCGGAGATAGGAGTAGCGATACTGGAATCCGGCCGAAAGGCGCAGCGCGAACTTGCCGTCCCCGCTCGCGAGCCGAAATCCGTTCCGGTACTCGGCCGTGACCGCGTGAGGGTCTTTCGCGGGAATGCCCTCGCCGCCGGCCCACACCGACCCTCCTGCCATCACGACGGTTGCTCCGACCAGGACGACGAGCCATGACGACAGCCGCGTCATCCGGGGCACCTTCTCGGTGGCAGCCGAGCTCATCGGCTGACGGGGGTCGTTCGCGTCCCGTCCATCGGCCCACCATGAAGCAAGGCCCGTGCCCACTCTCTCAACTCGCGAAGGTCAAGACTGGCCACGAGTTGACGTGGAAACGTGGAAGGTGTTCGGGACGCGGCGTCACCGGCGGGTAACGAGCGATCAGGATGGCCGCCGAGAGCCCCCTCGGCTCAGAGCCGGAAATCCTCGCGACCGCGCTCGCTGCGGTCACTCGTCCCCGGCGATGTTGTAGTGCTTGATCTTCTCCCACAGCGTCTTGCGACTTACGCCCAGGCGGGCGGCGGCCTCGCTGCGCCGCCCCTGCGTCGCCCCCAGGGCGGACCTGATCGCCTCGACCTCCGCTCGCTCGACGGCCTGCTGGAGCGTCATCACCGGCTGGGAGGACGCCTGCCGGGGCGCTCCAGCGCTCCCCCGCATCGCGGCGGGGAGCTCTTCGATCGTGATCCGCGAGCCGCGGCAGAACAGCACTGCCCTCTCGACCACGTTGCGGAGCTCGCGGACGTTGCCCGGCCATGGGTAGGACTCGAACGCCTCGAGGACCTGGTCCGTGAAACCCTCGATGATCTTGGCGCGTTCCTGGGCGAACTCGTCGAGGAACACCTGCGCCAGGACCGGGACGTCCTCGTGCCGCTCGCGCAGCGGTGGCAGGTGGATCGTGACCGTGTTGATGCGGAAGAAGAGGTCTTCCCGAAATCGACTCGATGCAATGTCCTCCTCGAGGGGACGCAGCGACGCGGAGACGATCCGAACGTCGACGTTGATCGGTTTGTGGGAACCGAGCCTCTCGATCTGTCTCTCCTCGAGCGCACGGAGGAGCTTGACCTGGAACGAGAGGGGGAGCTCCCCGATCTCGTCGAGGAAGAGCGTGCCGCCCTGTGCCGCCTCGAACCGTCCGATGTGCCGCTCGTTCGCCCCGGTGAACGCCCCTTTCTCGTAGCCGAAGAGCTCGGACTCGATGAGCGACTCCGGCAAGGACGCGCAGCTCACCCGGATGTAGGACTTGGCGCGGCGCGGCGAGTTGTAGTGGATCGCCGACGCGACCAGCTCCTTGCCGGTGCCGCTCTCACCCTGGACGAGGACGTTCGCATCCGAGTCGGCCACGACCCGGATCAGCTCGAAGACCTCCCGCATCCTCTTGCTCTTCCCGATCAGGTTGCCGAACGAGAAGCGTTGCTCGAGCTGCTCCTGGAGCCGGATGTTCTGCTCCCGCAGCAGTCGATAGGAGCACACGTTGTTGAGCCGAAGGAGGAGCTGGACCATCGAGAACGGCTTGGAGATGAAGTCCGCCGCGCCTTGCCTCATCGCCTCCACGGCCGTCTCGACGGTGCCATGTGCGGTGATGATGACCACGGTCGTGTCGGGCTGCATGCCCTTCACCTTCCGCAACAGCTCCATGCCGTCCATCCGCGGCATCAGGAGGTCGGTGAGGACCACCTCGTGGTAATGCTGATCGAAGAGCCTGAGCGCCTTCTCCCCGTCCTCCGCGACGTCGACGTCCCAGCCCTCCTTGCGCAGCGCATCGGCGATCGTGATGCGCAGGATGGGCTCGTCCTCGACGATCAGGAGTCTACGGCCGCAGATCGTCATGCAGTTCCCCCTTCACCCGAGCTCGTCTGCCGAACCGGCAAGGTGACCCGGAAGGTCGAACCCTTGCCTACCTCGGTTTCGACGTCGATGCTACCGCCATGGGCAGCCACGATGTTGTAGCTGACCGAAAGCCCGAGACCCGTACCTTCGCCGACGTCGCGTGTGGTGAAGAACGGGTCGAAGATCCGGTCGCGGATCGCGACCGGGATCCCCGCGCCGCTGTCGGTCACCTCCGCGACCACCTTCTCCGCCAGCGTCCGCGTCCGCAGCGTCAGCGTGCCTCCCGAGGGCATCGCCTGAATCGAGTTGAGGACGAGGTTGAGCAGCACCTGCTCCATCTGGAAGTGGTCCGCCAGCACCACCGGCTCCTCCTCGTCGAGGTCGAACCGGATCTCGACGTTGTTCTTGCGCAGCTGGTACTCGACCAGCTCGGCCACGTGGTGGAGGCTGTGGTTCAGCGACGTGGGCTCCGGCTGTGGGGCCCGTGGCCGGGAGAAGTTGAGCAGGTTCGCCACCGTGTGCTCGATCCTCCGGATGCCGTCGCTGACCAGCGCCAGGTAGCGGTTGCGCAGGTCGGCGTCTTCCGGGTTGGCCTCGATCGTCTCGATGCAGGTGAGGATGCCGGCGAGCGGGTTGTTGACCTCGTGCGCGACGCCGGCCGCGAGCGTTCCGACCGCCGCCATCTTCTCGGTGTGCGCCAGCTGGGCCTGCCGTACCTTCTCCTTCTCCCTGGTTTCCTCGAGCTCGTCCATCATCCGGTTGAACGCGTTGGCGAGCTCCCCGACCTCGTCACCGCGCCGGACGTCGGCACGGGCGCGGTAGTCGCCCCTGCCCGCCCGCTTCATGGTCTGGTAGAGGTTGAGGATCGGGCGGATCAAGGTCTCGACGTAGACCGCCGTCATCATCGAGTTGCCGAGCATGAGGAGGACCGCGACAAGTGCCACGCGGTTGGCGATCGTCCTCACCTCGCCTTCGATGGGAGCGAGCGAGAATCCCACTGCGACGGTACCCCAGAACTTGGTCGAGATGTTGAGAGGGGTACGCACCTCGAGGATGCGCTCTCCCCATGGCGCCTCACGGATCTCCACCTCGGACGGCTTGCCGATCGCATCCCTGCCGAGTGCCCGCGTGAAGCGTTCGCCCGCCAGCTCCCACCGGTTCGTGTGCGTGACGATCCCGTGCGGGTCCGCGACCACGACGTAGCGCAGCAGGTCGCGGTTCCGGTCGATCATCTCGGTGATGTAGTTGTCGATCAGGCCGGTCTCGCTGACCAGGCCCAGCTCTTCGTACATCAGCGCATCGGTGATCGGGATCGCCAGCGCCTCGGTCACGCTGCGACCGCGGCTCACGATGGCGTCATAGCGAGTCTGCCGCTCGTGGAGCACCGCGAGAACCCCGACCAGCCCCATGGTGACGACGATCAGCGTGTTGGAGTACAGGAAGAACTTCGTGCGGAGGCCGAGACGGAGCATGTCACGGCCTCCCGCCGGAGCACTCGAAGGTGCTCTCCGGCGCCGTGAGTGCCAACGGGCCGAAGACCTGACGCGCGAGCACCCGCACGCTCTCGAAGTCGGCGTCGCTGCACGGAGAGAACCCTCCGGCCAGCTCCTCGTCCCAGCCGGCAATCTCCGCCTTCACCTTGGGATCGCGACCCGGCACGGCCACGAGCGCATCGACGAGAAGTCCCCGGAGCTGGGGCTCGCGGCCCGGGCTGATCACCAACGGAAAGTTCGAGATCGGGTCGGACGCCGCCAGCACACGAAGGCCACGCTGGATGAACTTCTCCCCGACGATGTCACGGACCGCGCACGCCTCGACCTCGCCGAGAAGCACGGCCCGCGCGGCCCGATCGTGGTGTAGGAAGTACCGGCAGGCCACGTCGCGGCCCGGCTGGAGTCCGGCCCGGGCCAGCATGCCCCTCACCACCAGATGCGACGATGTCGAGAGCGGCGCTCCGAACCCCATGCGCGTGCCCTTGAGGTCGGGGATGCCGCGGATCCGGCTCCCGGTGCGGACCATGATCACGCCCTGGTAGGTGAGCTTGCCATTGGTCCGGAGCTGCACCACTGGCTGGGCGCCGCACAGCTCGTGAGCCCGCGCGTAGGTGTACGGCCCCAGGTATGCGACGTCGAGCCTCCCGGCGCACAGATCCACGACGGTCTGCTCGTAGGACGACGACAGGACCAGCTCCCACTCGAGACCTGTTTGTTCGACCAGGTAGTCGACCAGGGGCTGGTACTTGAGGTACATCAGCCGGGGGTTGTAGAAGTTGACGACGCCGAAGCGGTGGACGGTACCGCCCGGCTCACCGGCTGCGGGTGCCGCCGCCAGCAGGACGACCGCGATGCCGCCGGCAAACACGCTACGCCAGAACGGCACGGCCCCTCCCCCGACTCATCGCCGCCGCGATCGCCTCACAGGTGGCGTCCTCCTCCACCTCCTCGACCCGCGGCCAGCCGCGCTTGCGGGCCCGCCGGGCAGCGTGCGGGCCGACGCACCACGCCACCACGTCCCGGCTCCAACCCGGCCTGTCGCGCTCGCCGTCCAGCGCATCGACCTCGGTGGCGCTCCGCAGGATGCACGCCGTCACGGGGAGCGCCGCCACCACCACGCGGGCCGGTGCCCGCACCGGCAGCGGGACCACGACGACCTCCGCCCCTTCCAGCTCCAGGGCCTCGGCGAGGCGACCCGCAGGCGCTACGACCACCACCCGCTCGCCGCGGAGCGCACATACGGCGCGCCAGTCAAGTTGCTCCGCGTGACGGGCGGTGGGACCGATCACGAACAGCGCTGGTGGCTGCACGCCGCTCTCCGTGACCGCCTGGGGCAGGCGGAACAGCGGCGCGCGTACCGTGCGCTGGGCCGACGTGGTGCCCTGTTGGATCACGGCGGCCGGCGTCTCTCGGTCCATGCCGGCGGCCAGCAGCTTGTCGACCACTCCGGGCAGGCTCGTGACTCCCATGTACCCCACCAGGGTCGCACCGGGATCGGCGGCGAGCAGATCCCACCTCACCTGCGAACCGTTGTCCTTGGCCGACTCGTGGGCGGTCAGCAACGTCACCCGCACGGCTTCGCGGCGATGGGTTACGGGTATCCCGGCGCACGCGGGTACGGCGATGCCGGAGGTGACTCCCGGGACCACCTCGAACGCCACGCCGGCCTCGCGGAGCGCCTCCGCCTCCTCCCCGCCCCGCCCGAAGACGTACGGGTCCCCGCCCTTGAGCCGCACGACCCGCTTGCCCTCCACGCCCAGCCTGACCAGGAGCGCGTTGATCTCTTCCTGGGGAACGGGGTGGTGGCCGGCCTCCTTGCCGACCGGATGGAGCTCGACGTCGGGCCGGAGGTCGCAGGGCAGCGCCGGGGCCGCCAGGCGGTCGTAGACGACGGCGTCGGCGGCGATCAGGCGGGCCCGGCCGCGCAGGGTGAGCATCCCGGGGTCGCCGGGCCCTGCCCCGACCAGCGAGACCAGGCCGGTGCGGCCGTTGCGCGCGCACGGCGCGGCGGCGTCCCTCGCGGGAGCCGGCGCTCCAGCCGTTCCTCCCTGCCCGGCGAGCCATTCGTCGACCTCCGCCGCCGTCGGCACGCGCGCGCACAGGCGCTCGGGGTCGACGCTGGCCTCGAAGAACCGGTCGTACAGCCGCTCCTGGTCCGCGGCGGACAGCCCGGCGTGGCGCACCGTCTCGCGGAAACGCGCCGCTGCGGCGAGCCACTCGGCCCACTCCGCCCCGAGTTGCCGCTCGAGAAGCTGGCGCAAGCGGCGGGTGGCGAACGGCGCCGCGCCGGACGAGGCGATGGCGATCTGCAGCGAGCCACGCTGGACCCTGGCCGGGAGGTGGAACGAGCACAGGTCGGGATCGTCGGCGATGTTGACCCACACCCTGTTGGCGTCCCCGTCGGCAAAGACCTGACGATTCACGTCGCGGTCGTCGGTCGCCGCGAACACCAGGGCGTAGTCGGCCGCCTCACCGGGCCGATAGGCGCGGCATTCGAGATGGATCCTCCCCTGCGCGGCGAGCTCGGCGATCGGGTCACTCACGGAGGCCGCCACCACCGTGACGCTGGCTCCCTCGACGAGCAGGTTCTCAACCTTTCGGAGCGCAATACCTCCACCGCCCACCACCAGGCAGCTTCGGCCGTGCACAGCCAGCATGACCGGAAACATTCCCCGCCCCCGTTCTTCCTCACACCTGCGCGCCGCGTGCGCCGGGTTTCACCCGGCAAGCGACCCGCGACCTGCCACCCTCTCACGCCCTCCGCTCGGCCGCGTCAGCGCCCAGGTGAGCCACTCCGCGAGTTCCTCCTCGACGATTGCCGTGGCCGCGCCCACCGCCTCGGCCCGGTGTACTGCGTCAGCCTGCAAATCCTGCGTCAAGACCGCGATATCCGCAAGTACCAGTCCGGGGACCGGCTCCGCCGGCGCCTCCACGTCCCTCGGTACCGCGAGGTCGACGACGACCAGCGGGCCGATCCGTGATCCGGTCGCCGCCGCGACCGCCGCCGACCGGGCCGGGATCACGGTACCCGGCGCACCGGTGGCGCACACGACCACGTCCACCTCGGCCATTGCGCTCAGTCGCCACTCCCAGGGCAGCGCTTCGGCCCCGACGGTGCTCGCGAGAGCGACGGCGCGGTCGAATTTCCGACTGCACACCAGCAGCCGACGAACGCCCCGGTCGCGAAGCCTCTGAGCGGCGAGGGAGCCCATCTCCCCGGCTCCCACCACCAGGGCATCCCGCCCCGCCAGGCCGTCGAGTGACCGCGCCGCGAACGAGACCGCCGCGCCCGCCAGCGAGCGACCACCGCGGCCCAGCGAGGTCTCGGTCCGGACGCGGCGTCCCGCCCGGAACGCGGCGTGGAAGAGTCGATGGAGCAACGGTCCGGCCCCACCTGTCACGCACGCTTGCCGGTAGGCCTGCCGCACCTGGCCGAGGATCTGGTCCTCGCCGAGGACGGCGGACTCGAGCCCAGCGGCGACGCGCAGGAGATGACGGCCCGCCTCGCCCCCGACACGCAGGCAGGAGCGGTGCGAGACGCCGGCGGTCGCGGCAGCGTCGAGGCCGAGCCAGCAGCCGAGCATCTCCCGCGCCGTGTCGGAGTCGACACCCTCCAGGTAGAGCTCGAGCCGGTGACAGGTCGCCAGGCTCACCACGCCGCTGCATCGGGTCCACAGACCCGTTCCCACCCGGGCGTCGAGGGCTTTGAGCCGCAGGGCCTCGAGCAGCGCGAGCGGCGCACATCGGTGGTCGAGACCGACCTGGATAACGGCGGGTGCGCCGCTCACCCCTGCCCTCCCCGACCTCCCACCTCCCACCAGCGCAGGCCGCCCCCCAGATAACGGGCCGCAGTGCCCCTGCCGGCCAGAAGGCGGACGGCCTCGGCGGAGCGCGTCCCCCGCTCGCACACCACGAGCCACTCGCGCCGACCCCCGGTCTGCGAGGCTCCGCGCAGCGTCTCGAGCGGAGCGAATACCACATCCGCGGCAGCGATCGGCCGCCGGTCCCGCTCGTCCTCATGACGCACGTCGAGAATGCTCCCCTCCGGCAGTGCTTCACCCGGGGTCGCCGCGACGATCCCGTCCTCCTGGTTCTCGGCGACACTGGCGGCGACCGCCAGGGGGTCGAGCGCCGGGGCGTACGGTGGGGCATAGGCGTGCTCGAGATTGACGAGGTCGTGCAGGGTGGCGCCACGAGCGATAAGGTTGGCGGCGACATCGATCCGCTTCGCCACTTCACCGGCTCCCACCGCCTGAACGCCGAGCACCCGCTCGGAGCCCGCCTCGTAGACGAGGTGAAGCGCGATCTCGCGCGCTTCCGGCCAGTAGTGGGCGCGGTCGTGGCTGGTCGTCCACACCGATCGGGCCGCCATCCCTCGCGCGGTCGCCTGCGCCCTGGTCAGCCCTACCGCCGCGACGTTGAGGTCACACACCTTGACGGCCACCGCACCGGCCACCGGCGGGAAGCGATCGTCCCGCCCAGCGAGGACGTTGGCGAGCGTGCGCCCCTGCCGGTTGGCCAGGGATCCGAGCGGGAGATGGACCGCTTCACCGGTCACGGCATGGACGACCTCCACGCAGTCACCGGCGGCCCAGATGTGGGGCACGGAGCTCGCGAGCCTGTCGTCCACCGCGATCGCACCGGTCGCACCGAGCCGCACACCAGCCTGCCGGGCGAGCTCGACCACCGGCTCGACCCCGACCGCGATCACCGCGAGGTCCGCCTCGGTCCGACCCTGCGTGGTCGTCACCGCAACCGACCGCGCACCGACCTCGAGAGCCGAGACGCCCGCGCCGGCACGCACATCGACGCCGGCCGCCACCAGAGCACGCTCGACTAGCCGACCCACCTCCGTGTCGCACACCCCGGGCAACGGGCTCCTCGCCGCCTCGATCAGGGTGACCTCAGCGCCCCACAAGGTGCGGAAGGCCTCGGCGAGCTCGCACCCGACCAGCCCGGCGCCGATGACGGCGACGTGAGACAGGGCGCCTCCGGTCAGTCCTTGCACCAGCGGAGGAACATCATCGGTCGTGTGGAACGAGCGCACTCGCGGGTGGTCCGGCTGACCGGGAAGCCGGCGGGGCCGGGCACCGGTCGCGAGCACGAGCTCGTCCCACTCCAGCGCCGTCTTCTCTCCGGCAGGCGAGATCAGCTCGACCCGGTGAGCGGCCGCATCGATCCTCTCGGCCCGCCATCCGGCGCGGACGAGAAGCCCCTTCACGGCCCTGAAGTAGGCCCCGTCGCGCAGGGTCCCGTCGGCCGTCCTGCGCAGCGCGTCGAGATCGTCGATGTCGCCAGAGAGAACGTAGGGGAGCCCGCACGCGGCGAAGGAGTAGCGCTCCCTGGCCTCGACGACGGTGATCGTCGTCCCCGATTCGAGACGCGCGAGACGTGCGGCGCACCGCAGGCCGGCCGCCGAGGCGCCGACCACGACGACGTGGCGGCCCGTCGCCGGACACACCGCCTCAGCCCCCACCCGGGTCCGGACGGCCGGCGCTCATGCCGGCACCTCGCCCCTGACCGAGAGAGCAATCTTGTAGAAGAGCGTGATCAGCAGGAGGCCGAGGGCGTAGATGCCCAGCGCGATGCCGACCTCGGGGAGACTCGGCGTGTAGGGCGAGACGGTCCCGAGCGGGGAGGGCACGAACCCCGCGATGATCAGACCGAGGCCCTTCTCGATCCACAGCCCGACGAAGACCGCAACGCAGGCGACCGCGAGCACTCTCTCGTTGTGTCGGGTCTTCGGGTTGATGAGCAGCACCAGGGCCAGGACCGAGAGCAGCGCCGACGTCCACATCCACGGGACCAGTGTGTGGTTCCCCTCAAGGCCGAGGAAAAGGAACTTGAAGTGCTCGACGTCTTCGGGGATGTTGCTGTACAGCGCGGTGAAGAGCTCCATCAGGACGAAGAACACGTTGACGGACATCGCGTAGGTCACGATCAGGGCGAGCTTCTGGATCGGCTCCTTCCCGGCGTCGAAACGGGTCAGCCGTCGGAGGATCAGGCAGAACAGGATGAGCAGCGCCGGGCCGGCGGAGAACGCCGATGCGAGGAACCGCGGCGCCAGGATCGCGGTCATCCAGAACGGGCGCGCAGCCAACCCCGAGTAGAGGAAGGCGGTGACCGTGTGGATCGACACCGCCCAGGGGATCGACAGGATGATGATCGGCTTGATCCAGTGCGGGGGCGCGATCCCCTTCCGCTCGGCGTCGAGGGTGACGTGGGAGATCACGACGTTGAGCACGAGGTAGCCGGACAGGGAAACCATGTCCCAGAACATCAGCGAGTGCGGCGTGGGGTAGAGCATCACGTTGAGGACGCGTGTCGGCTGGCCCATGTCGACGAAGATGAAGAGCATGCACATCGTCACTGCGGCGATGGCGAGAAACTCGCCGAGGATGGTCAGCTTGCCGAACAGCTTGTAGTTGTGCAGGTAGTACGGCAGGACGACCATCACCGCCGAGGCGGCGACGCCGACGAGAAAGGTGAACTGCGCGATGTACAGGCCCCACGTGACGTTACGCGAGAGGCCCGTGATCCCGAGCCCGCTGGCGTACTGCCGCATGTAGGCGATGAAGCCGAGCAAGATCAGCCCGCCCAGCAGACCCAACCAGCTCCAGTAGTGGCGATTTCCGGTCAGTGCTTTCTCAAGCATGGCACCCTCACACCAGGTAGAAGACGGAGGGGCGCGTCCCCAGCTCCGGCTTGCGCCGCAGCGCGTACCGGGCCCGGATCAGCCGACGCACCTCGGAGTTGGGATCGTTCAGGTCGCCGAAAGTCAACGCCTTCTCGGGGCACGCCGCGACACAGGCCGGCACCTTCCCCTGGTCGACGCGCTCGTCGCAGAAGGTGCACTTCTCCACCACGCCCTTGCATCTGGTCGGGAAGTCCGGGTTGGTCTCGGCAATGTACGGGCGCGGGTCCTCCCAGTTGAAGCTGCGGGAGCCGTAAGGACAGCCGGCCATGCAGTACCGGCAGCCGATGCAGCGATGCCAGTCCATCATCACGATGCCGTCGTCCCGGCGCCAGGTCGCCTGGGTCGGGCACACCCGGACACAGGGTGGGTTGTCGCAGTGGTTGCAGAAGACGAGGAGAGGCTTGGCGGTCAGCGCCTCGTCGACGAGCTGGTCCTCCTGCTCGAGAAAAGCGTCGGCGAAAGGCTCCTTCCAGATCCACCTCACTTCGTGCTGGTGGTTCGGGATACGCGGGACGTTATGGGCGCGGTCACACACCTCCACGCACGCCGTGCATCCTTCCTTCTCCAGGCACCGCCGGGGATCGACCACCATCGCCCATCGCTTGGCGCGCGGGTCCCGGCTCGGCGCGGCGGCACTCTCGGTCGCACCGACCAGCCTGCGCAGCGGCCCGGCACCGGCAAGCCCGATGACCGTGAAACCGGCCACCTTCAGAAAACGCCTGCGCTGCTTGTCCATCAGGTCTTCTCCTTCGGCTCGACGTGGCACTCCCAGCAGTAGGGGCTGACCGCCAGGTAGTTGTGGCAGCGGTCGCAGAACTCCTTCTTGTTGGGATGGCAGCTCATGCAGGTGGCGCTGAGGCTCATGCGGATCGTCTTGCCGTCGGCGGCGACGTAGGTTCTCTCTCCGTCCCTCACGACCGTGTTCCGCCACCGGTTGAGGAGCTCCATGTGCGAGTCGCGCATCTCCTGCGTGGGCAGGATGCACGCCTTCTCCTTGGTGACGATCTTCGGCTCCGGCTTGACCACCGCACGGCTCACGTTGCTCCAGAACGGCAGGAGTGCGACTCCGACGAAGATCGCCAGGCCAGTGATGATCTTCCCCCTGTCACGCATGGTTGCGGTCCTCCACGCCCGCCAGTGGGTCGCCACGGAGGTCGACGGTTCGTGCCTTCTCGCCTGGCATCACGAGCGCGTTGGCGACCAGCTCGTGGACGCCCGATACGGTGACCTCGGGCACCCAGTACTCCATCAGCCCCGTCAGGGTCGCGCGGTCGATCGCGCAGATGCAGGAGAGCGTGTTGACCCGATGCCGCTCGTGGACGAAGCGGACGGCGTTGGCGCGCGGCAGTCCACCACGCAGCCGCATCTCGATGTTCTCGTCGTTGCCCAGGCCGGCCCCGCCTGCGCAGCAGAAGGTCTGTTCACGAATCGTGTTCTCCGGCATCTCGAAGAAGTGCCTGCACACGTTGCGCAGGATGTAGCGGGGTTCCTCGAGAAGACCCAGCGCCCGTGCCGGGTTGCACGAGTCGTGGAAGGTGACGCGGCGGTGGTCGTTGCGGGCGGGGTCGAGCTTGAGCTTCCCGTGCTTGATGAGGTCCGCGGTGAACTCGCAGATGTGGATGATCCGGCTCGACGCGGCGTTGTCGAAGCGCGTGCCCGTGACCGGGCTGACCGGGACCTCGAGGAAGTCGGCCGGCCCGTTCATGGTGTCCATGTACTGGTGGAGGACGCGCCACATGTGGCCGCACTCGCCGCCGATGATCCACTTCACGCCGAGACGCCGGGCCTCGTGGTAGATCTTGTAGTTGAGCTTCTTGATGGTGTCGTGGGACGTAAAGAGCCCGAAGTTGCCGCCCTCCGAGGCGTAGGCTGAGAGCGTGATGTCGAGGTCGAGGTACTTGAACAGGAGCATGTAGCCCATGAAGGTGTAGATGCCGGGGTCGGCGAAGTAATCGGCCGACGGGATCACGAAGAGGATCTGGGCGCCCTTGCGGTTGATGGACGGCTCGCACCTCACACCGGTCACGTCGTACAGCTCGTCCATCAGAAACTCGATGTTGTCCTTGAAGGTGTGCGGTTCGATGCCGAGGTGGTTGCCGGTGCGCTGGCAGTTGGCGACCGGCTCCATCACCCAGTTGATGTTCAGACCGACCAGGTTGAGGAGCTCACGTGCGAGCATGGTGATCTCGGCGGTGTCGATCCCGTACGGGCAGAACACCGAGCAGCGACGGCACTCGGTGCACTGGTAGAAGTAGTAGAACCACTCCTTGAGCACGTCGACGGTGAGCTCCCGCCCGCCGGCGACGGAGCCGAGGATCTTCCCCGCGGTGGTGAAGTCCCTGCGGTAGACCGAGCGCAGCAGCTCGGCGCGCAGGACCGGCATGTTCTTCGGGTCCCCCGAGCCGAGGTAGAAGTGGCACTTGTCGGCGCACGCCCCGCACCGCGCACAGATGTCCATGAACAGTCGAAGAGAGCGGTACTTCTCGAGCCGCTCCTTGAGCCCGTCGTGGATGATCTGCTGCCAGTTTTCGGGGAGCTTCCAGTCGCTGTCGGTCGGCGACCACTCGCGCGGGTTCGGGAATCCCATGTACGCGAGGTTCTTTCCCTTGGCCGGATACGACCAGGTGCCGCGCCGTGCCTCGAAGTCGAGGCGCGGGTCGAACCACTCCTTCTCGGGCGGCTGGTAGTCGATCTGGACGAGCTGTTCCGGGCTCTTGTGCTCCATAGTTCACTCCCGCTCCAGCGGCAGACCGGCGGCCTTGATCTTGTCGTGAAACTCCTCCTCCCACTCGGCATAGGTGTGTCCGATGATGGGCGGATTCCAGGGATTGATGTGACGCACGGCGCGGTTGTTGTTGGCCAGGTTCCGGGTCGGGCTGAGGAAGACTCCCGCCATGTGCGAGAGCTTGCTGAACGGGAAGTAGGCGAACAGCGTGCAGACGAGAAGGAGATGAACGTAGAACAACGGGGTGAGACCAGGGGGCACGCCGGGATGGAAGGTGACGAGGCCGAGTGCCAGCTCCTTGACCGCGACGGTGTCGGTCTTGAACACGTAGCGGAGCAGGATCCCCGAGCCGGCGATCCCGAGCAGCAGGACGAGCGGGAAGTAGTCGGCCGCGAGCGAGAGGTAGCGCAGCTGCGGGTTGGCCAGCCGGCGGAGGAGCAGGTAGCCGAGGGCGGCCAAGACCACCGCGTCGGTCAGGTAGATGACCGGAACCCCGACCTGGAAGAAGCCGTCCAAGCCCTGCATCCAGGCCACGACCGTGGGCACCGGCTCGACGAAGAAGCGGTAGTGGCGCAGAAAGATGACCAGGAACGAGTAGTGAAACGCGAGCGCGCCCGCCCACAGCACCTTGTCGGAGCCGTAGACCAGGTTGCCGCCCTCCTTGAGCTCGGCCCGACTGTTGCGGAACAGCGATCGGAAGGTCACGACCTCGAGGAACATGCGGCCGAACGCCTCCCACCCGGTGAAGGGGTTGTCGAAGCGAGAGCGTCTGATCCACGCGAGCGAGCGCTGCTGCCCGCAGCTCGTGGGGATCCGGAACGGGACCGTCGACCGCGCCCAGCGGAGCACCCGGGCGACCAGACCGACGGTGAAGATGGCGATCGCCGCGTAGGGCACCGCGATGGCAAACACGGCCGCGAGACCCGCCGAGCCTCCTCCCACCCACCCCACGAGGGCGAGCCCACCAACCACGATCAGCGCGACCAGGAGTCTCATGCCTCACGTCCTCCTTCCACGGGTGCTCCATCCGGGCCACGATCGGCATCTGGGTCATCACCCGCATCGACCGCGCCGGCACGGCGGAGCAGCGAGTACGTCCGAGCCTTCACCTCGTTGATGCGGACGTCAGCGACCCGCTGGCGGCAGGCGGCGTAGACGTCGAAGGCGCGCAACGCGAGCTGGTCGATCCGCATGAAGAGGTTCGACAACTCGCGGTGCTCGGCCTCCTGCGCGCCCGGGGCGACCTCCTCGGTGATGATCGCCTTGAGCGCGAACACGAAGCCGACGGCCTGCCCCGGCGTAAAGCTCTGCACCGAGCGGATTCGGACGATGGCGTCGAGCGACGAGGCCAGCTCGTCCTCACCGACCGCACCCAGGACCCAGTCGTAGACCGGCCCGATGGCCTTGACGATCGTCGAGCCGACCGGGTTGTGGAACGGATCGCGCTCACGCTTGAAGAAGCGTGCGCCGTCGGCCGGGTAGGTGGCGAGGATCGCATCGCCCCAGCGCTCGATCACCGCCCCTCGTCGCTCCCGCAGCAGTTCATTGACGGTCATCGCCGGCCTCAGCCCCCTCCGCGCACGCCGGCACAGGCTTGTGCCGCGGGTGAACTTGCAACCGCTGTGCCATTCGCCGTCGCGACGGCGGCAGTCCAAGCTCTTTGGCCATCGTCACTTCAGAACGGGGCCCGCGAGCGCCGAGCGATCACCGTTACGACGCGGTAACGCCTCTGGCGGACGACGAACCGTCCACCCGGACCGCGATCGTCGCGGCGCGAACTCGCGCGGAGCTGCGGCTCGGCTCGGCCCGCGACCGCAGTCGGAGGCGTGCTCGGCACGTGGTCAACAGCATGGGGAAGGTGTTCAGGAAGCGGCGTTCCCGCGCTTGATGAGCAACACGAACGCCCCGTGGTGGCGCGCCTCGCGAAAGCGATCGCGGCCGCTCGGCGGGAGGGGCTCCCCCGACGGGTGCGCCGGCCGTCACGCGGTACTTCTCGGGCTCACGAGCCGGGCGCGCGGGGCCTTCTCGACCGGCGAACCAGACCGCCCGACTTCCGTCGGGCGGCCGTCGCAAGCGCTGCTAGACGCAGCCCGTGGGCTTGGGCAGGCCCGCCACCTTGCACGCACCCTTTGCGGGACCGGAGGGGAACAGCTCGTACACTTTCTTGAGGTCGTAGCCGGTTTCCTTGCACAGCTTGCGGATCATCGGCGCGACACCGAACTGGAGATAGTAGTTGCGCAGGTAGTTGACCAGCTTCCAGTGCTCGTCGGTCAGCGTCGTGACACCCTCGGTCGTCGCCAGCGCTGCAGCTACCTCTTGGTTCCAGACCTCCGGAGCTTCCATGAAGCCGTCCTCGTCGACCTGGATCGAAACGCTGCCCTGAGTGAATGTCGCCATTGCGTGTCCTCCCTTGCCTTTCCGGGGCGCCTCGCGGCCCCCGCTGTCAACCGATCTCCATGACGGGAACTGCCCCGCCACGGGCTTTCTCGAGTGCCTTCAAGAACTCCGGCTGCGGGGCGTACCCCAACGCCGCCGACCGGTCCGCACGGGCCTGGCTCTCTTCGGGCTCGCCGAGCGCGAGGAGCGCCACCGCCATGTAGTAGTTCCCGGCGGGGTGACCGGGGTCGAGCTCGAGCACTCTCCGGAAACAGGCCGCCATCGCCTCGGCCTCGCCCAGGTAGAGGTGGCCGAGGCCCTGGTTGAAGTGCGCCACCAGAAAGTCGGGACGGACCGCCGCCGCCTTCCGGTTGGCCTCGATGCAGCCGCGAAAGTCCCAACGCGCGAGCAGAATCCCGCCCAGGTTCACGAGCGCCTCGGCGCGCGACGGGTCGAGGTCGAGGGCGCGGCGAAACGCCGCCTCGGCGTCGGGGTAGCGGCCGAGCTGCAGCAGGGCGGTGCCCAGGTTGGTGTGCGCGGCCGCCGAGTCGGGATGCGCCTCGACGGCTTCCTGGCGCGTCGTTACACGTTCACGCGGATCGTTGTCGGCCATCGCTCCCTCTCCCGCCTGCCCGTCCGCACGACCGCAGGCCGTCGCTCATGGTGCTCGTGACCCCCCGGGGGCTCGCGGCCGCGACCAGCCGGACTGCCTCCACCAGCTTCTCCCGCAGGGAGGGGTCGCCGGTCAGCCGCAGCAGGTCGGCGACGAAGGGCACGAGCAGGTCGGGCACCGTTCGCGCCAGCTGGACGACGACGTCGGGAGCGGTCACCGCGTGGGTTCCCGACTCATCGTTCATCGCCCAGACCAGCCTCCGCACGACCTCCTGGATCAGCTTCGGGTGGTGCCGCGCGGCGAGTGCGAGGCCGTCGGCCGCACCGGACCGAATCGCGCCATCTGCATGGTAGGTCAGACCGACGAGAATCCGGACCGCGCGCCGGTCGCGGACGAGGATCTCCTCGAGCTCGTCGAGACGGCGCAGGCGGACCGCTTCGGTCACGCTCTCCCTGACGTTCACGAACCGCCTCCGCAGGCGACATTGACCAGGGCCGGCGCCCAGGTCGGTACGCCCAGCGCATGGAGGTGCGTGTAGCTCGCCACGACGGAGCGGAACTGGATCCCGTCGCGCCGCTCACCCACGCCGACCCCGCGCTCGAGCGCCATCACGGTCCGCACGGCGTCGAAGCCCTCGACCACCCGGGAGTAGTGGAACTCATGGCCCCGCAGGCTGGTCCCCTGGCCGAGGAACGGGTTCTCCCCGTCCACCCGCGCCGCGACGTAGCCGTGGCCCTGCGGACGGCGGGTCTGCTCGATGGTGATCGGGAGCGCGCCCACCATGGCGTGTGCCGTCCCCTCGACCACCAGCCGCTCGGCCAGGTACATGAGGCCGCCGCACTCCGCCCAGACCGGTAACCCGTCGGCGATCCGCGCCGCGAGGGACGCCCGGAAGACCGCGTTGGCAGCCAGCCGGGCGGCATGGACCTCCGGGAACCCTCCACCGACGACCAGGGCGTCGATCTCCGGCAGCGCTTCGTCGGCCAAAGGCGAGAGCCCGACGAGCTCGGCACCGGCCCGCTCGAGCGCGCTCAGGTTGTCCGGGTAGTAGAAGGAGAAGGCAGCGTCGCGAGCCACACCGACGCGGGTGCGCCGTGCGGCAGGGACAGCGGCGGAAACCCCGGTGACCTCGACTACCTCTGCCCTGCGCGCGAGGTATGCGAAGGCGCCGACGTCGAGGTACCTCTCCGCGACGTCGCCCGCGTGCTCGCACATCGCCTCCGCTCTCGGATGCTCGGCCACCGTGACGAGGCCGAGGTGCCGGCTGGGCAGGTCGAGCGCCTCCATCCGGGGGAGCGCGCCCAGTACCGGGAGCCCCGTCGTCGAGACGACCGCCTCGCGCGCCACCGACTCCTGGCGCGCGTTGCCCACCCGGTTGAGCACGACGCCTACGAGTTGGAGCGCCGGGTCCATGGCCTGACAGCCGAGAACCTGGGCCGCCAGGGTGGCCGTGGTCTTGGTGGCGTCGACGACGAGCACTACGGGAGCCGAAATCAGCTTGGCCAGTTGCGCCGTTGAGTGACTGCCCCGGGCGTCGAGGCCATCGAAGAGCCCGCGGTTGCCCTCGATCAGGGCGACGTCCGCGCTCGCGCCGGCGGCGGCCAGCGACGCCAGGATGGCATCGGCCGGCATCATGTAGCTGTCGAGGTTGCGGGCCGGTACCCGGGCGGCCGCCGCCAGCCAGGCCGCGTCGATGTAATCCGGCCCTTTCTTGAACGGCGCGACACGCAGGCCACGGCGCACGAGGGCACGTGTCAGCCCGACGGCGATCAGCGTCTTCCCGGAGTCGCCGCTCAAGCCCGCCACGACCAGGCGCGCTGGTAGCCGCACTGTCACGCGCTCTCCCCGCGCCTCAGACCATGTCGAGGAAGCCGCAGGGGCACTCCTCTGCGCACTTCTTGCACCCGTCACACAGCTCGAGCTTCACCTTGTAGTAGTGGCCCAGCGCGGGATCGGGCACCTTCACGAAGCAACCGGCTTGGCAGAACATCCAGCACTTCTCGCACGCGAAGCACTTGCCGCACGAGAAGCAGCGCGCCACCTCCGCGACCGCCTGTTCGGCCGTGATACCGAGGTCGATCTCGTCCATCGGATGGGCGAGACGCACCTCCGGCGGGATCACGTTCCGCTCCGCCCGCGTCTTGGCCTCGTAGTGGTCCATCTTGATCTTCTCGGGCCCGACCACCGGGAGCGCCGGAGGAGCCTTCGGCTCACCGCCCCGGAGCTCCGCGTGGATGCACTCTGCCGCCTTGCGCCCCTGACCGATCGCCGTCGTGGCGATGCCGAGGTTGAGGTTGTCGCCGCCGGTCCACACCCTCTCTACGCCCGTGCGCCCCCACTGGTCCGACCGCAGCCAGCTCTTCCCGAGAGCCTCGGAGCCCAGGGTCAGGAGGTCGGGTTGTTGACTCACCGCGGTGATGACGGTGTCGACGGCGAGCTCGTAGACGTCGCCCGCGATGGGGACCGGCCGGCGGCGCCCCGACTCGTCAGGCTCGCCGAGCTCCATGCGCTGGACGATCATCGCCCTCACCTTCCCCTCGGCATCGCGGAGGATCTCCTTCGGGGCGGCGAGGTACTCGAGCTTGATCCCCTCCTCCAGCGCCTCCTCGATCTCTCTCTCGATCGCCGGCATCTCCGTCCGCGTGCGCCGGTACAGGATCGTCACCTCGGCACCCATGCGCCGCGACAGCGCCGCGGAGTCCATGGTCACGCGCTTTGAGACACGCGCCGCGTCGATCGCGGTGTCGCCCCCGCCGACCACGACCACGTTGCCGCCGACTTCCACGCGCTTCCCGGAGTTGACGTGGTTGAGGAAGTCGGTGCCGGTCCAGATCCCGGGGCCGTCCTCGCCCGGAACGCCGAGGTTCTTCCCGCGGTGGGCGCCCACCGCCACGAAGACGGCGGCGAAGTCCTTGCCCAGCGCCTCGAAGCTGACGTCCTTCCCGATCGTGGTCCCGCAGCGGATGTCGACGCCCAGATCGGCGATCTTCTGGATCTCGGCGTCCAGCACCGCGCGCGGCAGGCGGTAGGCCGGGATGCCGTAGCGCAACATGCCACCCGGCTTGGGAAGGCTCTCGAACACCACCACCGGGTAGCCCCGTCGGGCGAGCTGGTATGCGCACGACAGGCCGGAGGGCCCGGCGCCGATCACGGCGATCTTCTCGTCGAACGGCCCGCCCTCGTCGAGCTTCGGAAGAGGCAACTGGTGCGAGATGCCCCAGTCGCCGATGGTGCGCTCGACCGAGTTGATGGCCACCGCCCCGTCCTTCTTCTCGCGGTTGCAGTTGGCCTCGCAGGGATGGGGACACACCCTGCCCATGACCGCTGGGAAGGGGTTCGTCTCGACCTCGAGATACCACGCTTTGGTCCACGCCTCCTCGAGCCCGTACCCGAGCTTCTCGCGCAGAGCAACGGTGGTGAGCCACCCGCGGATGTCGTTGCCGCTCGGGCAGTGGTGGATGCACGGGGCGGTCTTCTCGACCTGCTGCGGGCGCAGCGACGACACCTGCGTCGCCCCACTCCCACCGAGACGTAGCGGAGGTTTCTTGGCCGGCTGCTTGAGGAGTCCCATGCTTTCCGTCCCCTTTTCCCTCGCGACGCGTGACTACGCGTACGGGTAGATCTTGTTCTTGAACCGTTCGAGCTGCGCGAGGATCTTGTCGTGCTTCTCCTCGTCGGTGATGAGGTAGGCCAGGAGCTCCCTCTGGACGAAGAGCGTGCAGCTCTTCTTCAGGTCTTCCCCGAGGGCGCCGGTCTCCTTCTCCATCCTGATGTGCTCCTCGACCAGGGACCAGATCTCGCCCAGCTCCTCGGGCGTGAGAGTCACCGGCCTGGTCGTCAGGCTGTCGATCATGAACTGCTGCACCCGGTGATGCATGATCGAGTCGTGCCGGATGATCTCCATGAACAGCTTGACCAGGGAATTCTTCGTCTTCTGAATGATCTCGGTTGTCTGAGCGATGCTCTTGTTCTCGACGTCCTGCCACTTCTGGAGGTACTCGATCGTCGTGTCGACAGAGGTCTTCTTGGTCTGCGTCATAGAATCCCCCCTGCTCAGCGGCCCCCGGAGCACGTCCGCTCCGGGGGCGCTGTCTTCCTCGTCAGGCTTGCTCAGGCGGCAACGTGATGTAGCTGCCGCCGAAGTACGAGTACACGCAACGACCGGAGTCCATCAGCTGGCGGATGGCGTGCTTGCACAGGTCCTTGTCGCATTCCGCCGCGCCGAACTTCTCGATCATCGCCTTGGTGAGGTCCATGGCCTTGAGGCTCTTCTTGCCGTGGGTCTCCTTCACCAGTTGGAACATCGCCTCAGCGACCTGCTCGGTGCTGACCATGATGCCCTCCTAGCCGTGCCGGAGCTGTGCGGAGCGCTTGAACGTCTCTCCGGCATGCCTGAAATCGTCGATGTGGTACTTGGTGAACGGAATCTCGGTGAGCTCGAAGAAGCGTGGCCAGCCAATGCGCTCGATCCATTCACCCATGCGCTCGTGCCTGCGCGCGTTCGCGGCGTAGATGGTCACGAGCTTCTTGACCCAACTGACCACCTCCGGCCAGCGTGGCGGGTTGTTGGGTAGATACGGGACCGCGAGCTTGGAGAACTTGGGCTCGCTGCGGGCGTTGGACACCTTGCCGCCGACCCAGATCGAGATACCGTCGGACTGCGCGTTGTTGATCTTCAACGCCGGACACACCGTGAAGCAGTTGCCGCAGTACATGCACTGCTCCTCGATGATCTCCACCGACTGATGCCCATCGACGGTGGACGGCCGGATCGCGCCGGTCGGGCAGGACGCCACGACGCTGGGGATCTCGCACATCTTCGGCAGGTTGGCGTGGTCGATCTTGGGTGCGCGGGTGTGGACGCCGAGGATGGCGATGTCCGAGCAGTGCACCGCGCCGCACATGTTGAGGCAACAGGCGAAGGCGATGCGCAGCTTGGCGGGGAGGTCCATGTTGACGAAGTGCGGGTAGAGCTCGTCCATCACCGACTTGACCACGCCGGAGGCGTCGGTCGCGGCGGAGTGGCAGTGCACCCACCCCTGGGTGTGGACGACGTTGGAGATCGCGTTGCCCATGCCGCCCACCGCGTAGCCGAGCTTGGTGAGGTCGGCGATGAGCGGCTCGATGTTCTTCTCCTCCGTGGTCAGGAACTCGACGTTGTTCCGGCTGGTGAAACGCAGGTGCCCGCCGCAGTACTTGTCGGCAAGGTCGGCGAACGATCGGATGCTCGCGATGTTGAGCAGGCGGGGCGTGGCCGCCCGCACGGTGTAGAGCTTGTCGCCCGACTCGGCGACATGGACCATCACGCCCTGCTTGAGGATCTCGTGGTACGCCCACTTGCCGTAGTTCTTCTTGATCACGGGGGGAAGGAACTTCTCGTAGTGGGGTGGGCCGATGTCGGTTACACGCTTGGCAGCACTCATGTCGTCCTCCTTCACTTTCCCCGGATCAGGCTTCGCTGCCGCCGGCGACCTCGTCGCCGAAGAAGATGTAGGGGTTGGAGCGCGGCGCCGCGATCATCTCGGGCACCGGCTCGAGGCCGATCTGCTCGAGGAAGTTGCCCAGCCCGACGCGCTGGATGAATTCTCCGACGCGCTCGCGGTTCTTGCCGTGCTCGGCCCACAGGTCCCAGATCGCGCCGATCAGCTCCTTGATGTCGTCGTAGGGGGGCTCCATCTTGATGAACGGCACGAAGACCGACGACAGCAGCGCGCCGCCCACGATCGGCGCCTTGGCGCCGATCAGGATCGTGGCGCCCCGGTCGTCGCCCGGACGGAGCGCCTTCGAGAGTACGTTGATGCAGTGCATGCACTTCACGCAGTTGCTGTTGTCGATCCCCAGGGTCTTGCCGTCCCAGCTCATGCAGCGGGTCGGGCACATGTCGCAGACTTCCTTCTGGATGTCCACGCCTTTGGCCGCGTACTCTCCAACCGCCTTCTGGTCGACCTTGATGTCGTCCCGCCACGTCCCGATGAACGACATGTCAGAGCGGGCGACCGACGCGACGCAGTCGTTGGGGCAGCCGGCGAACTTGAGCTTGTACTTGTACGGGAAGGCGGGGCGGTGGAGCTCGTCCTGGTAGTTCTGGGTGAAGTCGTAACACGCGCCCAACGTGTCGTAGCACGCCCACTCGCAGCGGCCCGGCCCGACGCAGCAGCTCGGCGTCCGCATGTCGGAGCCGGACCCGCCGAGGTCGAAGCCGAGCTCGGTGAGGGCTGCAAACGTGGGCTCGAGCTCCGGCGTGGTCGTCCCGAGCAGGATGACGTCACCGGTCGAGCCGTGCATGTTGGTCAGGCCGGAACCGTGCTTCTCCCAGATGTCGCAGATCTTCCGCAGAACATCGGAGGTGTAGAACCAGCCCGAGGGGTGGTTGATGCGCATGGTGTGGAAGTGGGCGATGTTGGGGAACTCGTCGCCGAGGTCCGAGTAGCGGCCGATCACCCCGCCCCCGTACCCCATGACGCCAACGATGCCGCCGTGCTTCCAGTGGCCGATGTGCTCCTCGTACGAGCGCTCGAGCTGACCCAGGAGGTCCTGGATGACCGGGCTTTCGGCGCTCTTCTTGAGCTCCTTCACGAAGCTCGGCCAAGGCCCTTTCTCGAGCTCGTCGAGTAGCGGGGTTTCCCTCTTCTTCTCGCTCATGGCTGCTCCTTTCGACGCCCTAGATCTTTGACCAGAAATCCACGAAAACCACCGTGGACAGAAAGAACCCGAGGGGCACGTTGACCAGCACCCCGATCGTGAAGGCCCAGAACGGCTTCATGCCGAAGGTGGCCAGCTCGGCGAAGCGGGTCGACAGGCCGATACACAGGAAGCAGAGCACGAAAGCCCACGAGCGGAGCTGCTTGATCGGCTTGATGACCTTGGGCTGGAGGACGCTCTCGAACCAGTCGGAGGCGAGCTGGAGCTGATTGAGCGCCCACACCTGGTCCTGGCTGGTCGCCACCGCCTTCAGCGCGCCGAGCTGCTCGTGCGACATCTTGCCCCTGAACTCCAGACTGCGGGAGCGCGGGTCGACCGTCAGACGGCCAGCGACGGCGGCGGGGGCCTGGAAGCCCGTGAAGTCCGCGCCGTAGGCGACGTCCTTGAACTTCCCCTCCCACTTCGCCTGACCCACGTGGTTGGCCGGCACCCTGGTGGCAACCACGCTCATGATCACGGAGGCCGCGAGGAAACCGATCACGAACTTCGGGAACCGCTCCCAGATGATCCCGGCGCTGACCGCCCTCTGCGTCGCGTCCTTCTTCTCCCAGAAGACGACCGAGACCACGGCGAGGATCAGGCACCAGATCCCGATCCAGATGTCGCGGCCGATCACCTTCATCAGCGTGAAGGCGTTGATCGGCGAGTCCCCGAAGCGGGTGGCGAGCTCCGCGACGACCGCGAACCCCGCGGCATCGGCGAACTCCGAGGTCCCCACCCAGGCGCCGCCCACACCGGGGGCGATCGTCCCCGGGACGAGCTGCTTGAGCAGGAAGGTGAGCGTGAAGATCATCACGATGGCCCATATCGTGACCACCGCGATGGCGATCGAGATGTGGTCCTTCTTGGCCTTCACCGCGCCGCCGACGGCGATCGAGGCGGAGACCCCGCACACGGCTCCCGCCGCACCCAGGACGGCACCGAACTGCGGCTCGAGCTTGAACAGCCGGGTAGCCGCGAAGTAGATCGTCACCCAGGTGCAGACCGAGACGATCGTCGCCTGCACGAACGCGATCGGGCCAGCGGAGTAGATCAGGGTGAGGGGCAGCGTCGCGCCGAGCAGGACGATGCCGGTCTTGATGTAGTACTCGGTCCGCAGCGAGGTCCGGAACCACTCCGGTACCTTGATCAGGTTCGAGATCACGAGGCCGACGATGAGGGCGAGCAGCGGCGCCTCGACGTTGAACTCCTCCATGACCCTCCAGCCGGCGAGCACGAAGATCGCCAAGGAGCCGAGAAAGAGGATCACGAAACCGGGGACGAACTCCTTGAGCGGCTGCCCCATGATCGCCATTGACACGCTGAACACGACGCCGAGGAGCAGGAAGATGGCCACGTAGCCGAACGTCTGGCTCGCCAGCCCCGCGAGTGCCGCGTCGAGACGCACCCACTTGCCAGGCACCACGGCCCAGCCGCTGATGCTCGTGCCCGCGGCGAAGCTGCCGAGCGCAAGCACGACGATGCCCAGCCCGAACCATACGGACCACCAGTCCTCGGTGGTCCAGAGCCTCTCGATGCCCTTCCCCGTCATGCCGCTCCTCAGGATCGTCCGCGTATGACGCCCACCTCCGGGCTGCAACCCTTGTGCCAGTCTTCACGTGCCGGTCGCACGGACGGAAGTAGGCTGGCGGCAGTAAGTTGTCAGCCGAGCGAGAGGGGGGTAAAGGTGTCTCCATGAGGTCCGTTACCCGAGGGTAACAAGGGTCCCGACCCTGCGTTCCTGAGCCTTCCCGGTTCGCGAGCCGGGGCGTCGGGAGCGCGGCGCAGGGCCCGGAGCGGCTCGCCGCGGGCGAGCACCGCGCGCGCGACGATGTGAGCCTGGAGACAGCGACCGCCCGGCGGTCCGGGCGGTCGCGGGGATGGCCGGACGCAGCGGATCAGTGGAACTCCCACTCCAGGAAACCCGGCGGCACGTCGGTCATCGCGTTGACCATCAATTCGACCAGGCCGCCGTACAGGATCCGGCTGCGCTCCCACATGTCGTAGCTGCGGATCAGCTCGCGGAACTGCCCCTTGCAGTTCGAGCAGGGGGTGCACAGGTATTTCGGGATCGAGGGGTCGAGCTCGCCCGCGAAGGCGTCGAGGATCTGCTTGACCTTGATTCGTCCGGAGACCAGCATCCGCCAGTTGGCGAAGTTGTTGCCCGACATGATGGCGAAACCCGAGCCGCCGCCGCAGCAGTAGTTGTTCACGCCGTGGGGCGTCATCTCGCGGAAGCGCGGCGCGATCTTCCGCAGGATCCGGCGCTGAGGCTCGATGATGCCCATCGCCCGGGTGATGTTGCACGGGTCGTGGAGGGTGACCGGAAAGTCGTTGCGCGACGGGTCGAACGTGATCACCCCGGAGTTCATGATGCCCTCGAGGAAGGTGAGGGCGCTCTCCCGCGGGATGTTGGAATCGCCGAGCAGGATGCGGTCGGCCACCACCGTGAGGGCCTTGTGCGCGTGACCGCACTCGCCGATCACGATCTTCTTGACCTTGAGCTTCTTGGCAATCTCCGCGTGCTTGAGGGCGACGCGCGAGAACTGGACGTCGTCGTACCACAGCCCGTAGTTGATGGCGTCGTAAGCGACGGCCTCGGAAGAGAGCGTCCAGGAGATACCGGCCTTCTGCATGATGACCGCGAAGGCGCCCGGGTTCTCGGGCCACGACAGGATCTCGCCCGCGTTGTGCATGAGCAGAACGTCGGCACCTTCCTTGTCCCACGGGGTCTCCACCTTGAAGCCGACCTTCTCGCTCATCTCCTCGTCGATGAAGTCGATGTTGTCCTTGACCACGGCGGGGGTCATGCCTGTCGACGAGCCCACCTTGAGCTGGAGGACAGAGCCGCTGGTGTGGCACTCCGACGACGAGATGCCGAGCTCCTGGCTGTACAGCTTGCGCAGCTCGTGGGTGATCAGTCCGTTGTCGACACCCACGGGGCACGCCTGCATGCAGCGGCGGCAGATCGTGCAGCGGTAGGAGAGCTCGGCGAGACGGGCGAAGGTGTTCCAGTTGAGCTCGATCGACCCGGTGAGCGCCGCCTTGAAGGGGTTGCCGCCGTTGCCATAGCGCGCCAACAGCCGGCGCAGGACGTCGGCACGATAGCTCGGCCGGTAGAGCTCGTTCTCGCCGCTGGTGGTGAACATCGGGCACGCCTGGGCGCAGGTTTGGCAGTGCGTGCAGTGATCGAGGGTGAGCTCGAGCTGTTGCAGGAAGGCCCAGTTGTCGTCCCGGCTGGTCAGCTTCTTCAGCCCCGCGACCAACCCGTCGAGGAGCCGCCTCTCCTCGGCCGGATCGGCCGGGCGCTTGAGCCCGAGCGCGGACACGCCGTCGGCGGACGCGTCGATCTCCTGCCTGCGCTGCGGCGAGACCTCCTTCCACAGCGCCGCCGGATCGTCCTTGTCGTACGGCGGCGGCAGCGGGAGCAGTCGCTTGAGGTCGAGCGGCGACAGGGTCTCGGCGTTCCTGGAAATGTCTTTGACACTCGGGATCAGAGGCTCGGCATCCATGTCAGGACTCTCCCCCCTTGGTGGCGACGTCGGCCCAGGTCTTGCGGCCATCCGCACCGATGTGAGGCGCGGACCAGGAGATCGGCCGCATCAGCAGCTTCGCCATCCGTCGGTCGTACTTGCCGGCGAGATTGGGCGCGTCGTCCCAGCGCACCGAGTGCCAGGTGAAGTACTTGGCGAAGAAGTGCGTCATGTGGCTCCAGGGCAGGTAGGCGAGGAACACGCCGAGCAGCGCGACCTGAACGGCGAACCAGCCCGGCAACTGGCTCACGGGCCGAAGCGTGACCAGCCCGGAGAGGAAGCCCGCCGCGACCGCATAGCTGCGGTCGGCCCACAACCAGCTGCCCCACGACGACAGGAAGACCGCCAGCAGGAGCCAGAGGTGGAGGAAGTCCGCGGGGGTCGAGGCGCGCCGCAGCGAGGCGTTGCCGAGCCGCCGCGCGAGCAGGAGCATACAGCCGACGGTGGCCAGCGCCAGCGCGACCGCTCCCCACAGCGCGAGCGCCCTGCCGCCGGCCAGACGCCACAGTCCCGGCAGCTCCCTGACTCCCGGGACTGCGCCGACCAGCAGCACGCCGCCGAGCGCGAAGAGGAGGTAAAGCCCGTAGTGGAAGAGCAAGGAGGGGAGCCAGAGCGGCCGGTTGTTCTCGTGCACGGCCTTGAGGGTGAGCACCTCCTCGGCGATCGTCTTCACCTCCCCGAGCTTGGAGACATGCCGGGGCTTGGTCCACCAGTCGAGCTCCTCGAAGTAGGAGCCGCCGTACGCGGTCTTGCCCTTCTCGTGCGCCACCGGGTAGAGCTCCCAGCGCACGTGCACCGGCATGGTGGCGTAACGGATCGCCTTGTAGAGGCATCCCAGGACGAACCCCGCCAGCGCCAGGTAGCCCCAGATCGGCACCAGTTCCATCGCTCGACCTCCCCTCTCGACTGCACGGACTGTCCGCCAGCGTACAGCATGAAAGGTTTGTGCCAACCCCCGCGTACCCACAAGACACTCTCACCGAGAGACTTGTGGACCCTCGGTCCGGCTGCGGACCGGGCTGGCGTCACACCCTCGTAACAGCCGGCCCGCGGCGGCCAGCCCAGGACGCCCTGCGGCGTCCGACCGCGTGAGCCGTCACTCGCCGGCTGGCGGGCCGGCAGCGTTCGCGCCTGCCCGACCGATCCGGAAACTGCCAGCGGCCGGCCCTCCGCGTGCCGCCGCACACTGGTGGAGGGGGCACCCGTGCTCGTCGAGATGGGCGAGATACTCGGCCCGGAAGTGGCGCAGCGTCGACAGCACCGGCTCGGGTGCGGTGCGGCCCAGACGGCACAGCGAGGTGCGCCGGATGTGCTCGCCGAGGATCTCCAGTGTCTCGAGCTCCGTAACGGAGGCATCGCCCTGCGCGATCCGGTCAAGCAGGTTGAGCATGACGCGCGTCCCGACCCGGCATGGCGGGCATTTGCCGCACGACTCGGCCACCACGAACGCCAGCCCGGCGCGGACGACGTTGACGATGCACGCACCCTCGTCGAGGACAGTCACGGTGCCCGGATCGACGCGCGCCCCCCACTCGCCGAGAGGACCGTGGTCGACGGGGATGTCGACCGCCGCCGCGCTCACGCACCCTCCCGAGGGGCCGCCGACGAGTACCGCCTTGAGGGCACGTGCCGCCGAGGCGCCTCCACCGATCTCCTCGACGACGGTGCGCAGCGGGATCCCGCACGGCACCTCGACGACACCCGCGTTGCGGATCGCCCCGGTGAGGACGAGCACCCGGGTGCCCCGCGCAGGCGGGGTACCGATCCCCGCGAACCAGGGGGCGCCCTTGCGCACGATGACCGGGACCGCGGCCAGCGTCTCGGCGTTCTCGATCACCGTCGGCCTCCCGAACAAGCCGTCGCGACCGGTGCCGGGCGGCGCGGGCACCGGGCGAGCGCCCTCGAGGGCGCGCAGCAGGGCGGAGTCCCCGCCGCACACAGCGGCGCCCGGGCCCGCCCGGATCTCAATCTCGAAGCACAAGTCTGATCCCAGGATCCCGTTCCCCAGCACACCGAATCGCCGTGCCTCGGCGAGCGCGTCGGCAAGCCGTTCGAGGACGAGCGCGTCGCCGGCGCGCACGGCGATGAAGCCCTGCTTTGCCCCCACGGCCCGACCGGCCAGGACCATCCCTTCGACCACTGCGTGCGGGTCGCCGGCGAGCACGGTGGCGTCGGCCATCCCTCCCGAGTCCCCGGGATCGGCGCGGCAGACCACGTACTTCGACGCGCCCGGCGCCGCGGCGACGGCCGCCCACCTCCACCCGACCGGGGCCGCGCCACCGTCGCGACCCCGAAGGCCCGACTCCTGCAGGACGCTCACGATCGACTGGCCGTCGCGCCCGCCCACCGCCCTCTCCAGGGCGAGATAGCCGTCGAGGGCGATGTACTCCTCGATGGCGCGCGGGTCGATGACGCCACAGTTGCGCAGGACGACTCTGTGCTGCCGTGCGAAGAACGGCACCTCGCGCCCGCGCGACTGGTGGCCGTTTCCATCCGTCCAGGTCAGCTCGCAGGACTCAACGGGACGATCGGCGACCAGGTGCTCCGCCACGATCCGGTCCACCGCCTCCGCCGTGACCCCGCAGTAGCAGGTCCCGTCCGGGCTGACCAGGACGAGCGGCCCGGCGCTGCACAGACCCATGCAGCCGACCCTCGCGATGCCAACGGTGTCGCTCAGGCCTGCATCGGCCACGGCGCGCTCGAAGCGCTCCGCCGTCCCGACGGCGTCGCACGCGGTGCACCCCGCCCCGCCGCAGACCAGCACCTCCCGCCGGTGCGGACGTGACACGACACGAGGACCGCCGAGCCTCGCGCCGACCGCGGCGCCGAGCCGCCGTCTGACCTCGGCCAGCCGTTCCGCCGGTGGGTCGCCGGGAGGCCGCCCGCGCGACGGGCGACGGCTAGGCATTGCGTCCCCGCGGGCGATCACCGCGGTCGCGGGCGCGCAGCTCGCGGAGGAGCCCCCGGACCAGGCCGGGCGTCATGCGTCCGTGGAGCCGCCCGTTCACCCCGAGGGCGGGCGCCACGGCACAGGCACCGAGGCAGGGGCGGAGCTCGAGGCTGAACGCCCCGTCGTCACTGACCTCGCCCATCCCGAGGCCGGTGATCTCGGTGACCGCGTCGAGGAGCCAGGTTGCCGGCGACGCCCCGCACATCGTGCCGGCGCAGATCTGGAGGCGGAACCGACCCGGGGGAGACGAACGGAAAGCGGGGTAGAAGCTCACCACGCTCTGCACCTGAACCGTCGAGAGGCCGAGACGACCGGCGATCCTCTCCTGGATCGACTCTGGCACGCAGCCGGCGATCTCGTCGACGAGGCAGAGCAAAGGCATCAGCCGGTCCCGGCTGGGACGGGGGTCGAGGGGAAAGTCGTCGACTGCGACCCGCGCGCGATCCTCGCGCTCGTCGCCCGGTCGCGGGGCCGCGCCGTCGTCGTTCCGATCGACACCGGTCGGAAGGCTGACCGCGCCGCCCTGGAGGTCCCGTTGCGTCACCGCGATCTCCTCACCTCGACATAGGTCGGCGCGTCGTCGTCGGGAGCCAGCGCGCCCCCTCCGTCGCTGGTCGAATTCCACAGGGCCACGACCTGACCTGCCCGGACCCGGCGATCGACATGCGCGCGCAGGAGAATCTCGCGGTCACCGTTCACCAGGCTGACGGTCTCCCCCTCCACCACTCCGAGGCGCCGGGCGTCCGCGGCGGCGATGGCCACCGAGACCACCGGGGCAACTTCGTTCAGACTCGCACTGTGACGCGTCGTCGATCCGGAGTGGAAGAGGTGGGGCGCCGCGTCGAGGAGCAGCCCGGTGCCGCTCACCGGCGCGCTCGGCGCCGGGGGGACACCGAAGCGCGGACGTTCCGGCGCCGGCCCGGCAAGCAGCGAGGCGAGCTCCCGCTCGAGCGCCTCGCCGTGCGGCAGGCGCGCACCGAGACGGGCCGCGATCTCCCCGAAGAGCTCGCCGTCGAGCGGCACCGCGGCCGGCGGCCTGACCGCCCGGCGCAACGGCCGGCGGACACCCTCGGCATTCACCAGGCTCCCCTCGCGTTCGAGGAGAATCGCGACCGGGAGGACGACGTCGGCGGCACGCGCGGTCTCGGTGAGGAAGGCATCCTGCACAATCACGAACGAGGCCCCGGCGACCGCGGCACGGGCCGCGAAGGCCTGCGGCCAGACATCGACCGGGTCACGACCGACGAGGTACAGAACGCCCACCTCCCCGGCGGCCGAGCGCGGCAGCGCCTCGCGAGCGGACCATCCCGGGCCGGCCGGGACCGGCATCCCCCACAACGAGGAGCAGAGGGCGCGCGCCTCCGGGTCCCCGGCGCTGCGACCACCGGGCAGCAGCGCCGGGTGCATCCCCGCCTCGACCACACCCTGCGCGTCGGCCTTCTCGCCCAGGACCAGGATGCCGGACCCCGCCTGGCCGGACCTCCCGAGCAGGACGAGCAGCTCGCTCGCGGCTCTCGCCACCGCCACCTCGTCGCCGGGGATGCCGTGGCCGGTGACCACCACGACCACCAGCGCGCGGGCGTCGCGCAGGGTCTCGACGACCTTCGCGAGCGTCTCGGCGGTCACGCCGGTGGCGGCGGCGACGGCCTCCGTGGTGTAGCTGGCGAGGCCTTCGCGCCAGGCGTCGAAGCCCTCGACTGCGTGCGCCTCTGCGGCCAGCCGCGGGTCCCCCGCGAGCTGCCGCGCGAGGCCGTAGAGCAGCGCGACCTCGGATCCGGGCGCGATCGCCAGATCGTGCTCCGCCAGCGGTCCGAGCTCGCCGGACAGTGCCTGCGCGAGGATCAGCCGCTGGCCCCGGCGCCGGACGGCGGCGATGAGCTCCGTCTTGACGAGTGGGTGTGTCCTGGTGGGATCCGCACGCAGGACCATCACCACGTCGCTTGCCGCCAGGTCGGCGAACGAGGCCGTCGACCGCGGCACCCCGAGAACCGGCAGAACTCCTTCGACGAGCGCCCTCACACCGCGCCCGGGGCCGCAGTCCACGTGTGGCGTCCCCAGGACAGAGCGCAGCAGGCGCTGGAACAGGTAGGCATCTTCCAGGGTCAACCGGGTGCTGCCAAGACCCACGATCGCGTCCCCCCGATCACGCGCGGCGTGGAGCGCCGCGGTGGTCGCGCTCAGCGCCTCCTTCCAGCTCGCCGGGTGGAGGCGGCCCTCGCGGCGGACGAGCGGCTGCGTGAGGCGCTCGTCGCTGCCCAGGAGGTCCCATCCGAAGCGTCCCTTGGCGCAGAGCTTGCCGGCGTTGGGCCGTGCATCCAGGGACGCCCGGACCTGCTGGAGCCTGCCTTCGTGGCTCTCGACGGTGAGCTCGCACCCGCAACTGCAGAACGAGCAGGTCGTCAGGGTGACCGTCCGCTGCCATGGCGGGACTTCCGAGGTGAACGGCCGAGCGACAAGCGCACCCGCCGGGCAGGCGTCGACGCACTGGCCGCAGAACTCGCAATCCAGAGGGCCGTCGAGGCTGGTCGCGATCCGAGCGGAGAGACCGCGCTCGACGACACCGAGCGCTGCGACGCCCTGGACCTCGTCGCACAGACGCACACAGCGGCAGCACAGGATGCACTTCTCCGGGTCGCGCACGATCAACGGCGAGCGCTCGTCGCGAGGCTTCGGCTGACGGAGGAACGGGAGCTGCGCATCGGGCACCCCGTAACGCAGAACCAGGTCCTGCAGGCGACACTCGCCACGGCGCACGCACACCGGGCACTCCATGGGGTGGTCGAGCAGGAGGAGCTGGAGCTGGCGGCGCCGGGCCGCGATCACCTCCGGCGCGTCGGTGTCGATCACCATGCCGTGCTCGACGGCGGTCGAGCACGCTGGGACCAGGGCTCCGGCGCCGTCCCGGCGAGCGACCAGGCATAGGCGGCAACCGCCGTAGGGGAGAAGGCGGTCGTCGTGGCACAACGTCGGCACCTCGATCCCCCACTCGCGCAGCACCGCGAGCAGCGGGCGTCCCCGCTCCGCCTCGCCCTCCAGGCCGTCGACGCGGATGGTGACGATATCCTTGCTCATCTCGACACCTTCACTGCCTGGCCAGCGGACGCAGCCGCCGCAGGGCGAACTTCGTCCTCAAGCGGTTCGCGTAGCGGGCCACGGCGCCTGCCGGGGGGCGCGAGGCCGCGGCGCGCCAGTCGTCGGCGAGGAGGAAATCGACGAGGTGGAGCGTGTCCTTGCCCCGGCTGGCCAGCGCTGCCCGGCAGTCGGCGCACGCGGTGACGAGCGGAAGCGGCGACTCGTCGGCACATCGCTGTGCGATCCGTCCGGCAAGGCCGGAAGCCACCTCGGCGACCATCCCGCCCGACCCGCAGCAGCGCGTGAGGTCGCCCCGGCGACCGGTTACCTCGACGGATGCTCCGGCCCTGGCGAGGAGGGTGCGGATCGCGTCGTGCATCGCCCCGCGGTCGCGCACCCGGCACGAGTCGTGGACGGCGACCGTCGCGCCGGCACGCCGATGAGGGAGTTCCCATCCGTCAGCCAGCAGCTCCCACACGCTGCTCACACGCACCTGCTCGACGCCCTTGGCGAGGATGTCGAGACAGCCCGGGCAGGCCGCGATCAGCTCGTCGGCTCCGACGTCCTCCATCAACCTGATGATCCCCGCGCGCGCCCCCGCGGCCTCCTCCTCCATGCCGAGGAGCTCCACCGGGGCGCCACAGCAGTACATGAGCACACCGGTCCCGGGGTAGAGGCGGCGGAGCGCGTCGTACACCGCCAGGACGCCGCGCGGAGAGCTCGCTGGCAGTGCACAACCGGTGAAGAACAGGCGCCTGCTGCGCTGCCTGCCGGGCTCGGGCATGACCAGAGCGAAGGCCGTCGACACCCCGGCCCGGAACGTGGAGATCGCCGCGTGATGCTGCGGGAGCGGCCCGTCACCTCGACGCACAAGCTCCCGCCGCGCCTCGAGCAGCATCTCCCCCGTGTCCAGCGACTCCGGACAGACACGGCCGCACAGCGAGCAGAGGTTGCACGAGTAGGCCGCGGTGCGGGCTTCGGTCAGCCCCGCCGTCACCCGACGCGCGAGCTCCTTCGGCGAGGCGCCGTTGGCGGCGAGGAAGTCGCACTCCTCCACGCACAGGTCGCAGTGGCAGTCGAGGCAGCGACGCGCCTCCGCCACCGCCTGCGCCGTGACGAGACCTGACGCGAACGGCTGGAGCAGGGCGGGCGTGCGCTCCCGTGCCTTCCGCTCGGCCTCCGTGACGGCGAGCGTCCAGAGCAGGCCACCAGGCTGCAGCGGCTCGCGCTCGCCCCGCAGGTCGCCGCCGACGAGGAAGCGATGCGCCGACTCGGCCGCGCGCCGGCCGGAGGCGAGCGCGTCGATCACCGCTCCCAGCCCGCTCACCGCATCGCCGGCAGCGAACACGCCGGGCTCGGCGGTCTCGCCGGTCATGGGATCGACGGCGATCCTCGCACATGGCCCCGCGCCGAGGCGGCCGACCTGGAGGCTACCGGCCCAGGTCGCGGCACCCTCGCGGCCGACGGCGACGACCACCGCGTCGTGCTCGCCGCGGAGCTCGTCGAGCGTAACGCCGGTCCCGACGGCGACGCCGGTGCGGACCGTCACGCCGAGGGCCGGGATGATCGACAGATCCCGCTCGACCACGCGCCGCGGCAGCCGCCACGACGGGATCTTTGCCACCAGGCAGCCGCCCATCTCGCGGTCCCGCTCCACCAGCGTGACGGTGTGGCCCCGGCGCGCCAGATCGTGCGCGGCGAGCAGGCCCGCCGGGCCCGAACCGACCACGGCGACGCGGCATCCGGTGGCGCGGGCGCGGTCGAGTACATGCTCCGGCGGGCCGGCTTCGCTCTCGGCGAGGAAACGCTCGAGGTCGCGGATCCGCACCGCGCCGTCCTCGTCGATGCGCTTGCAGTGCAGCTCGCAGGGGTGCGCGCATAGGTGGCCGAGGATCGCGGGAAACGGCAGGTGCTCCCGCACGAGCCGCAACGCCGCCCGGAACTCTCCCCGCCCGGTGAGCTGGACGAACCCCCGAGCATCGACGTGCAGCGGGCAGCGCGCGACACAGTTGGCCGGCCCCTCGCCGCGGCAACGACGGAGGATCTCGTCGGCGAGGACCGCGAGCCGACGGCGGTGCGGTGCCGCTCCGCCGTCGCCCAACCAGGGCGCGGGGTCGACCCGCAGGGCGGGATCAACGGGACCGCCTACGGGCATCGTTTCGGGACCTCGTCACCGTCCCGTAACAGCGGCCGAGCGGGTTCAGGCTCTGGCCGGGCTACCACGCGCCCCCGGGGCGCCTTCCCCCACCCCGTCACTCCCACGTAACCGGGCAGGTGCGGTTCGCCGGGGATCCGGGGCACGAAGCCCGCGCATGCCGCCTGCGGGTCCATGAATCGCCCCTCGGCCGTGCAGATGCCGGCCCGCCCGCGGCTCGCGCCGAACGCGGACGAGAGTGCCCGGAGACCCGGGAAACACCTCTCGAGCGCACGGGGGTCGTCGAGGAAACGTGCGCACTCCAGGCACCCGGTGTGGCTGTCGTCCGTCGGCTGCATCACAGGCCCCGAGGAGGACCATGCATGGGACGTGCCGACCCAACATCCCTCGCGTGCCGGCCCCCGTCCCGGCGTCGCGACGGACCCGGGTCAGGTCACCGGTCTCTGTCCGGCGTAGGCGCTGGGGTCGGGAAGCGCCGCCTCCGCAAAACCCGTGCGCCGCAGGCGGCAGGCGTCGCAACGGCCGCAGTGTACGAACGGGGCAGGAGGGTCGTAGCACGACAGCGTGAGGGCGAAGTCGAGCCCGAGGGCGTGCCCGAGCCGCACGATCCCGGCCTTGCTGAGGTGGAGGAGAGGCGCCCGGACCGTGAGCCTGGTGCCGTCGAGCCCGGCGCGGGTGCCGAGGCGGGCGACCTCAGTGAAGGCGCGCAGGAACTCGGGCCGGCAGTCGGGGTACCCCGAGTAGTCCTGGACGTTGGCGCCGATCACCAGCTCCGTGGCGCCGACCACCTCGGCGAACGCTGTCAGCAGCGCGAGGAACACCGTGTTGCGGGCGGGCACATAGGTCACCGGCACGTCCCCGCCGATCGTCGCGCGATCGCGCGGCACCTCGATGTCGTCGGTGAGCGCCGATCCGCCGATCGCCCGCAGGTCGACGCGGACTACGCGGTGGTCGCCGATGCCGAGTGACGCAGCCACTCGCGACGCCGCTGTCAGCTCGTGACGGTGGCGCTGCCCGTAGTCGACCGACAGCGCGGCGGTTGCGAGCCCGGCCGCCGTTGCCCACGCCGCCGCCGTCGCGGAATCCATGCCCCCGGAGAGGAGCACGACCGCCCGGCTCACGGCCCTTCCCCCGCGAGCCCGCGCGCCCGCGCAACCGACTCGACGACCTCGTGCCACTCCACGAGGCGCTGCGGACCGCCTCCGAACCCCGCGACGCGGGCCGCCCCGTCGCGGAGCGCCGCGGCCAGGCCGGGGTCGCGAGCCGCCCACGCCTCCACATGGGCCGCCACCGCTGCGCGCTCGCCGAGCGCGTTGCACACGAGCACCTGGTCGCACCCGGCCCGCAGCGCCGCGGCCGCCCGCTCTCCGAGGAAGCCGTGGCCGACCAGCGCGCCCATCTCGAGGTCGTCCGCGATGATCGGGCCCGTCGCCGCCCTATGGAGTCGCCCGACGATCGTCTCGGAAAGCGACGCCGGCCGCACCGCCTCGCCGAGCGTGGGTGACAGCGCGTGCGCCACCATGACGGCCCGGGTGGGCC
>JBLMXF010000082.1:0-3820 GCA_050257595.1 Acidobacteriota bacterium
CGAGCGCGGTGCGGGTGGTCGCGCTCGGCCGCGTGGTGGAGGTGTCGATGGACGTTCCCCTCCGGTGCCGGGTGGTGGTGGCTCCCAGCGCGGAAGTCACCGCGGATCCACATGGCGACGACGCGCAGAGCGAGCAGCAGGATGATCACCCCGACAGCGCGCTCGGCGCCCTGCTCGAGCCAGGCCGGCAGCTCGGACTTCAAGAAGATCAGGGGTAGGCCGATCGCGATCAGAGCGCCCGCGTGACCGACTCCCCACCAGCCGCCGAGCCGGGCCGCCGCCCTGGTCTCGCCGCCATCGGCCGCCACCAGCGAGCTCACGGCCACGAGGTGGTCCGGATCGGATGCGTGGCGCAGCCCGAGGGCGAGCGCGATGACCATCGCGACGAGGAACGGAGCGCCTGACAGCAGTCCCTGAAGCCAGGCGTCGGCTTGCTCGAATGGGGTGAAGAGGGCCGAGAAATCCATTCCGGGTGGAGTTCGGAGATCGCACTGGTTTGGATCACCGCGGCTCCAGAAACTAATCGGTGGTGATCGGGATCCGACTCCGGCCCGTAGTGGTCGGCATCGGTTGCGCCGCTTGCGGCCGGAGGAGAACAGCCCGGTATGCGGCGGCGCGCGGTTCATCGAAATAGTCGACATGGAGAACCTGAGTCGGCGGAAGCTGCTCGCATCCGCAGGCGTGGCGACGGGTGCTGCCGCGATTGCGACCGCGCCGTCGGTCGCGCAGGCGGCCCTCGATCACTGATCCTGGCGATCGTCCGATGGCGCTGCCGGGCACCGATCCGGTGACGATGCTGATCGAGCTGGTGCCGCTGCTGCTCCTCTACGACCTGTCGATCGTGCTGGCCAGAGCGTTCGGCGGCCCGGTCACCGCCCGTCCCGCGGCGGAGGGGCGCGGCTGATCGAGCGGCTTTGCCGAGTCTTTCCCCGGCCCTTTCCGGTCGTTGGACCTCCGCCTCCTAGGTTCCAGCCGCCATCGACTCTCGAGGAGGAGCCATGAAGCGCATCTGTTCGCTGGCGGCCGCGACCGCCCTGATCGCCGCGAGCTCTGGCGGCGCCGCGTTGGCGGCCAAGACATACGACACGACGATCTCGATCAGCTACTCACGTGGCTCCGGTGCATTCGCCGGTGACGTCGGCTCGAAGCACCACGCCTGCGTCACCGGCCGCAAGGTCACCGTCTACAGGCAGCAGAGCGGCAAGGACTCCGCGGTCGGCTCCGACCGAAGCAGCGCGAACGGCAGCTGGAAGGTGAATCCGCCCGGCAAGGTGGCGGCGGGCGACTACTACGCGAAGACCGCTTCCGTCCAGCTGGGAGCCAAGGTCTGTCGCGGGGCGAGATCCGTCACCACGCACGCGTCGTGAGGGAGCGCACAGTACGTAGGGCCCTCACTCGAGGTCCCAGCCGAAGTAGACCTCGACGCGGCTTATCTGGTCGCCCTCGAAGGTGAGGACCTCGGTGTTGCGAAAGCGGCGGCCGTCGGTGCGGGTGCATTCGTAGGTGACGACGACCTCGTCGCCTGACTCCGTCAGCCGCTTGAAGTCGAACGCCCGGATGTGCCCCGCGTTCGGCCAGCAGCGCTCGAAGTACTGCTCACGGTCGATGCCCGGGTCCGGCGGGCTGTAGAACGTGAGGTCCTCGGCCAGCAGGCTCTCGATCAGATCGCGGTCGTTCGCCTCGTAGGCCCGATAGGCGTCACGCGCCAGCTCGAGCCGGTCAGCCATCACTCCTCGCGTGGCGTGATGCGGAAGATCGAGACGACCTCGGCCTGATGGGCTTCCGGGTGGACCACGTAGGCGCTGGGGCCACCGCCGAACCATCCGCTCGCCTCGTTCTCGCCGACGAAGGTGCCCGGATGGCGCCTGCCCTCGCCGTCCTCCACCCAGACCGGATCGCCCTCCCTGAAGCCGTGCTCGATCACGTCCTCCGGCTGTTTGGACTCCTCGCTCACAGACCCGAGACTAGAGGGTGGCGGCCTTCTCGAGGCGCTCGGCGAGGCGATTCATCCCGCGTCCCCTGGCGGCCGCGGCACCGCCGGCCAGGTCGAGCTTGCGGTCCCGGGGGCGCTTCACCTTCGCGGTGCGGAGCGTGGCGAGGTCCTTGAACATGCGGAGATCGTCCGCCTGGTTGAGGAGCGCGCCAGACAGGCGGGGCGGTCGCTCCCGGACCGCGTTCTCGATCGCCGCCTCGAGCGAGCCCCGCCGGCGCAACAGCTCCGCGGCGGTCTTCTCGCCGACCCCCCTGGCGCCCGGAATGCCATCGGACGGATCCCCGCGCAACGCGATGAAGTCCGGGACCAGCTCGGGCCCGATGCCGTATCGCCGCTCGACCTCGGCGGCGTCGACCAGCTCGGAGCCCCGAGAGCCCGTCTTGACGTAGAGCACCTTCACCTTGTCGGTGACGCACTGGAAGAGGTCTCGGTCGCCGGTCATCAGCAGCGCCTCGCCCCCGGCCTTCTCCTCGAGCTTCGCCAGCGATCCCATGACGTCGTCGGCCTCGAGATCGTCGCTGATCGCCGAGGTCCAGCCGAAGGCCTGGAAGAAGTGGGGCGCGTCTGCGAACTGGGGCGCAAGCTCGTCGGGAACCGGCGGGCGCTCGGCGTGGTACGGCTCATACAACTCAACGCGATACCGCGCCGCGTCCGGCCCGAAGCACAGGACCACGGCGCGGGGATCATGTCCCTCGACCTCGCGCAGGAGCAGGTTGGTCGTCCCGAGGAGGGCGTTCACCGATCGGCCCTCGCCGTCGGTGATCGACTTGGGGAGCGCGTAGAAGGCGCGGTAAAGCAGCGACGGTGCGTCGACGATCAGGAGCGGGCCGGCCACACCCGCACCCTACGCACCGAGCGCTAGTGGAAGCAGCCGGCCTTCTGGCGCGAGACGTACGGCGCCGCCTCGTCCGTCTTGCCGTTCTTCGGCGTGTCATAGGGGTCGCCGGCGAAGACCGCCATGATGCAGCCGGTCCTCGGATCGACGCCCACCGAGCTGAAGTCGAGCAGGTTGCGCCCGCTCGTGCACAGAATGCCCGTCGTGCAGATCTCGCCGTAGTGGATCGGGCCGTTCGTGAGCCGCCCGTAGGTGAAATCGCGGCCGAAGTCCCGGCTGGCGGCCACCTCATAGCTCCAGAGATTGCGCTTGCTGTCCGGGTTCGATGTCGTGCGCGTGCGGTAGAAGCCGAACCTTCGGATGCCGGGTGCCGGAGATCCCGGTGAACGCCGCGTACACGGTGCTCCCGCGGGCGGTGACGTACGGGAAGATGTTCGCGAGGTTTGCAATCGGGTCGCTGAACACGGTGACGTCCTTGAACGGGCTCCCCGGACGGCAGCCGTGGCGGGCGATGCCCATGTAGAAGTTGTTGTACGGGCTCTCGAGCGTCGCGGGATTGGTCGGCTCGAGAATCGGCACGTAGAGGTCCCCCCCGGTTCCGATCGACGGTTTGCCCTGATTGGTCCCGCCCGGCACGTAGTTGGCCTCGGCGGCGCTCCCAGGAGCCAGGACGGGACCGCACGGAACGAAGCTGCCCGGGTCCCCGCCGCTCGTCGAGCGGTAGACGAGAGGCGTCTCGCTGCTGAAGTCGTGGTAGCTGAAATACACGAGGTCCGGGTTGGTCGGGCTCGGGCTCACCCACTCGCGGTCGGACTCGACGCCCGTCTGGTTGGTCGCAATCCCCGTGTCGCATTTCGCGTCGAAGGTCTTGCCGCGGTCGTGCGAGCGGCAGAGGGCGTTCGCCGCCACCTCGAGGTCGGCGACGAAGACCGTGTGGTCGGGCCCCACGGAGACGTCCGCGTCGCCGCCGCCGAGCTTGGAGCCGAGGCTGC
>JBLMXF010000083.1:0-53966 GCA_050257595.1 Acidobacteriota bacterium
CTCGCCAGGCGCTGGCCACCGGCACCGGAGTCTCGGCGCGCTCGCAGGACAGCCTGTAGAATCGCAATTCGATGGAGGAGCGGACCGTCGGCCGGTTCAGGATCGTCCGCCCGATCGGAAGCGGCGGGATGGGGGCGGTCTATGAGGGCTTCGACGACCAGCTCCGCCGCCGCGTGGCGATCAAGGGTCTGCTCGCCCAGCACGCCACTCCCGAGCGCCGGGAGCGGCTGCGCCGGGAGGCGCTGGCCGTCGCGGCTCTTTCTCACCCCTCGATCGCCCATGTCTACGAGATCGCCAGCGATGGAGACGAGGACTTCGTCGTCATGGAGTTCGTCGAGGGCCGTTCCCTGGCCGAGGCCCTCACCGCCGGTCCGCTCCAGCCCGGGGAAGCGGCCCGGATCGGTGGCGAGATCGCCCTCGCCCTGGCCGAGGCGCACAGGCACGGCATCATTCACCGCGACATCAAGCCCGAGAACGTCATGCTGACGCCCTCCGGGCACGTGAAGGTGCTCGATTTCGGCCTGGCCAAACGGACGGGGGCGGGGGCCTGCGGCGACGATTCCCTCACCAGCGACGGCGTGGTCGTGGGGACCTCGAAGGCGATGTCACCCGAGCAGGCCCTCGGCAGGCCGCTCGATCACCGGAGCGATATCTTCTCGCTCGGCTCCCTGCTCTACGAAACGGTCGTGGGAACGCCCGCGTTCTCGGGAACGACACCGATGGAGACGATGGTCATGGTCTCGCGGGCCGAGCACCAGCCCGTCGGCCGGATCGCGCCCACCGTACCGGCCGAGTTGTGCGAGATCATCGAGCGATGCCTGGCTCGGCGTCGCGAGGAGCGTTTCCAATCGGCCGCCGAGGTCGCCGCTGCGTTGCTCCCGCTCTCGCAGAGATCCGCGCTCACGCGCACTCTCCCAGCCGCCGGCCACCTCACCGCGCTGGTCCGCGCAGCCCGGCGACACTGGCATGGTCTCGCGGCAGGCGCAGTGGTCACGGCCGCACTGGTCGCCGGGGCCACGTGGTTCGGCTGGCTCGCGTCGCCACCACTCCTCACGGTCGGGGTGCTGCCGGTCGCGACCCAGTCCGCGAGCGTCTCGACGGGTCTGGCCTCTCAGGCCGTCCTCGACGCAATCACGACCAGACTCGCCCATCTCGACGGGATCGCCATGGTCTCCGGCCGCGACGTTGCGGCAGTCGCGACTCCCGACAGGAGGTCCGTCGAGATCGCCACCGACCTCGGCGTCAAGGAACTCGTCCAGGCATCGATGACCCAGTCGAAACCGGGGTCGCCGGCGCGCATCTCCCTGGCCCGCATCGACGGTGCAACCGGACGGGTCACCTGGAGCCGAGAGCTCGAGGTCGGCACCGACGACCTGCTGCTCCTCGAGGATCGCATCACCACGGCCCTCGAGGACGCGTACCGGGGCTTCCGCACATCGGGCACGGCGGCGACGCGCGAGATCAACGCCGAGGCCCTGAAGAGCTACCTCGAGGCGGTGGCCAGGCTCGACGGCGGGGGGGTGTCGCGCGGTCTCGAGGAGGAGAGAGCGCTCCTCACCAGGGCGATCGCTGCGGCCCCTCGATTCGTCGATGCCCTGCTCGCCCTGGTCCGCATCGAGCGCTACCTGTACACGACGAGCCACGACGCGATCCACCGGTCGCGCTGCGAGGAGCTCCTCGAACGGGCCCGTGAGCTCGCTCCCCACGATCCTCGGGTGGCGATCGCCGAGGTCCGCTTCCTGACGTCGATCGGTGCGCACGAACGTGCCGTCGGCGCGGCGAAGGCGCTGACCAGGGAAAGGCCCGGGGATCCGGCGGCCTGGGACGTTCTCGGCATCGCACTCGGCGATGCAGGTCGCCACGACGAGGCAAAGCGGGCGCTCCGCCGCGCGATCTCGCTCCAACCATGGCAGATCTACTACTTCGATCTCGCCAAGGAACGCCTCGACGCCGGCGACGCCGCGGCGGCGCGAGACGCCCTGCAGGTCGTCCTGAAGCGCTCGCCGCAGGACGTCTTCGCTCTCTCCAAGCTCGGTCAGATCGAGCTGCAGGTCGGCAACTACGCGGGCGCCGAGCCGATCTACCGGCGACTCGTCGAGGAGTTCGGCTCCGGCATCGATCTCGCCAACCTGGGGACCGCCCTGTTCTACCAGCACAAGATGAAGGACGCGATCTCCGTCTACCAACGGGCGACCGCGGCCGACCCCGAAGATCCGATCTCGCGCTGCAACCTCGGCGACGCATACCTCTGGTCGGGAGATGAGCGTGCCGCCCGCCAACACTACGCTCAGGCTCTCGCCATGTGTGATCGCTTGCTCGGCGCCGGGCAGGACGACCCGACGATCACCGAGACGCGCGCCATCTGCCTGGCACATCTCGGGCGCGGGCCCGAGGCGATACTGGCCGCCGGCGCGGTCCTCCGCGAGCAGCCCGACGACCCCTATGCGCTGTTCGTCGCGGCCCTGGTCGCGTCGGTCGCCGGCGACGAGAGCTCGGCCCTGGCCTGGACCGGGCGCGCCTTGGAGCGTGGTGCAGTGCCGGTCTGGTTCTCGGGACCGGAGTTCGCGGCCATGCGCGGCAAGCCGGCGTTCGCTGCCCTGTTCGCGGGTCGTGAGGCTACGCCCCGCTGAGCGCCCGGGGCCTCACGGCCGGTCGTTGTTGCGGATCGTGGGGTCGACCTGAAGCACGACTCTCCCCTGGCTGTCGATGAACCTCACCGTGTATCCGAACTCGCCGGCAACCTGCAGGTTGCCGCTCGTCGTGATGGGCCCGAGCGAGCCTCCCGACTGACTCTGCCCTGAGAACGGACTCTTGGCCTTCCACATCACCTCGACCAGCGTCGCTCCGCTCGGCGAGCTCTGTGTGGTCCAGCGCACGTCCGCGGGACCAGTCGCCCAGTAACACTGTCCCGGATCTGGTTGACAGGAGATGACTCCGTTCTTGACCGTGATAGTGATCTCGGCGTATTCCGGCATCCCGCTCCTCCTCTGACGGCCTCCGTTTCACTTCACCTTGCCACGCGCACGTCGATCCTGGTCCGCGTCCTTCCCTTCCAGCTCATCCCAGGGTGTAGTCTACAATCCGGTCGTGACCGCACCGGGAGCGTTACGGACGGCGTGGGTTCTCCTGGTGGTGCTCTACCTGTGCGCCGCCGGCTGGTTCTTCATCCTTGCCCCGTGGAGCCGGTTCTGGGCCCAACAGGTCGTGCCGGGCGCGCCCTTCTGGCTCCTCGCCATCGTCGACTCGCCGGTGCTGCGCGGAGCGCTTTCCGGCTTCGGCGCCCTTCACTTCCCGGTCGCCGCGACCTACTTGACGGCCGGCGCCGCGCGCACATGATCATCGGTGTCGGCCTCGACGTCGTGGCCGTGGAGCGCGTCGCTCGGATGCTCACCACGCACGGCGAACGCTTCCGTGCCCGTTGCTTCAGTCCCGGGGAGCTGGTCCGTCCCGGCGATGCGGAGCACGTGGCCGGACTGCTGGCGGCAAAGGAAGCCGCATTCAAGGCGCTCGGCACCGGATGGGGCGAGGGCGTGGGCTGGCGCACCGTCACCGTCGGTCGCACTGACCTCGGTGGACCGGTCCTCGATCTGGACGGCGCCGCGGCACACAGAGCCGCGCGGCTGGGCGTCTCCCGCAGCCACCTCTCGATCACGCACGCCGGAGGGATGGCGATCGCCGTCGTGGTCCTCGAGGCCTGAGGCTCGGCGAAAGTCAGGCCGGCGTCCGCTGCTGCCGGTCCGGCCGGGACCGCGAGGATTGGCTCGTCTCCTTTCAAGCTTCAGGCCCCAAGCCTCTATACTCGCGGTGTGGCCGTTCGTCGCGTCCTGATCGTGGATGACGAGCCGTACATTCTCCGCATCCTGGCCTTCAAGCTGCGGCGGGCGGGGTACGTCGCCCTCGAGGCGGCCTCGAGCGAGGAGGCGGTGCGCCTGCTCGAGAGCATCCCCGTTCACTGCCTGATCCTCGACGTGACGCTGGCCACCCCGACCACCGGTTTCCAGCTCGCGCGCCAGCTCCGTGATGACGTCCGCTTCTGCCGCATTCCGATCGTCTTTCTCACGGCGCACTCCTTCCCCGCCGACGTCCGCCGCGGCAGTGAGCTCGGCGCCGCGGCCTACATCACCAAGCCGTTCTCCCTCCAGCAGGTGCTCGACGAGGTCGCCCGGCTCGCCCCGGCTTGACGGCGGACGTGCCGCTGCGTAGGGTGAGAGGTTCAGGTGCCGGTCGTTTCGCGGCACCCGATCACGCGAGGTCATGCATGTACAAGGAGACACTGAACCTCCCAACAACGGCGTTCCCCATGCGGGCGGACGCCGCGCGCCGCGAGCCGGAGAGGCTCGCGCGGTGGGAGGCGGCGGACCTCTACGAGGAAATCCGGACGGCACGCGCCGGCCGGCCCCGCTTCGTGCTTCACGACGGCCCGCCGTACGCCAACGGACACATTCACATGGGTCACGCCCTCAACAAGGTCCTCAAGGACTTCGTGGTCCGCTCGCGCTCGATGATGGGCTTCGACGCCCCTTACGTTCCCGGCTGGGACTGCCACGGCCTGCCGATCGAACAGAAGGTAGACCGCGAGCTGGGCCCCAGGAAGGCGCGGATGACCGACCTCGAGATCCGCGCCGCCTGCCGCGACTACGCCGCCAAGTTCGTTGCGGTTCAGCGCGACGAGTTTCGCCGCCTAGGCGTGCTCGGCACCTGGTCGGACCCATACCTCACCATGTCTTTCCGCTACGAGGCCGACATCGCCGCCGCGCTCGGCGGGGTGGTCGAGAAGGGGTTGCTGTACCGGGAGCGCAAGTCGATCCGCTGGTGCTGGCACTGCCGGACGGCGCTTGCCGAGGCCGAGCTCGAGTACGCGGCCCGGCGCGATCCCGAGATCACCGTGGCGTTTCCCGCCGCCGATCCGGCCGCGGTACGACGAGCCTTCGGCCTCGACGGAGGCGCGCCGGTCGCGTTTGCCATCTGGACCACGACCCCCTGGACCATCCCCTCCAACCTGGCCATCGCGGTCCACCCGGACGCGGACTACGTTCTGGTCGAGAGCGAGCGCGGCGCGCTCGTGGTCGCAGCGGCGCTCCTTCCCGCTTTCCTGAGCTCCGCCGGGATCACGGGGCATGCGGTGGGCTCTGCGAAGGGCGCCGCTCTCCTCGGACTCCGCTACCGTCATCCGCTGGCCACCGGCTGGCGGGCGCGCATACCTTCGGACAGTGACGTCTTCCGCATCGTGCCAGGGGAGTACGTCACCCTGGACGCCGGCACGGGACTGGTGCACACGGCGCCGGGCCATGGGGAGGACGACTTCCGCACCGGCAAGCTCGAGGGGATTCCGATCGTCTCACCCCTCGACGACGGCGGGCGCTACACCGACGAGGTGCCCGATCTGCAGGGGGTCCACGTCTTCGACGCCAACCCGCGGGTGACAGCCGAGCTCGAGGCCTCCGGCGCGCTGCTCGCCCACGGCGACGGCGAGCATGAGTACCCCCACTGCTGGCGGTGCAAGAATCCGGTGATCTTCCGCGCCACCGAGCAGTACTTCATCGCCCTCACGGCCGACGCCGCGCCGCATGCGCGCATCGACCTTCGGCAGCGCGCGCTCGCCGAGATCGCCACGGTCTCCTGGGTGCCCCCATGGGGGCAGGCGCGGATCGCCGGGATGGTCGAGAACCGCTTCGAGTGGTGCGTCTCGCGGCAGCGCCGCTGGGGCTCGCCGATCACCGTGCTGCTCTGCGCCAACCCCTCCTGCCGCGCGGTGTGGCCGGATGGTTCCGACCTCGACGCCACGCGGAGCTTCTTCGCCCGGGTCGAGGAGGCGTTCGCACGAGAGGGCGCCGACGCCTGGTATGCCAGGCCGGTCGAGGAGTTCGTGCCGGCCGGGTTGGCCTGCCCCCACTGCGGCGGCACCGCCTGGCAGAAAGAGAGCGACATCCTCGACGTGTGGTTCGACTCCGGCGCCTCGCACCTTGCCGTCTGCGACAACGGCCGTTTCCCTGGCCTGCGCTGGCCCGCCGACCTCTACCTCGAAGGGCACGACCAGTACCGCGGCTGGTTCCAGTCCTCGCTGCTCGTGGGCGTGGTCACTCACGACGCCGCCCCATACCGCGCGGTGGTTACCCACGGCCACATTCTCGACATCGAGGGGCGGAAGATGTCCAAGTCGGTCGGTAACGTGCTCTCGCCCCAGGACCTCATCAAGGAGTACGGGGCTGACGTGGTGCGCCTCTGGGTCGCGGCGGTCGATTTCCGCGACGACATGCCGATCTCCAAGGAAATCATGACCCGCACCGCGGACGCCTACCGCAAGGTGCGCAACACCCTGCGCTTCCTGCTCTCCAACCTGGGCGGCTTCGATCCCGTGACCGACGCCGTGCCGGCCGAGCAGCTGCGCCCGGTCGACGCGTACTTCCTGCGCCGCGGCAGGCAGCTCGCCGCCCGGGTCGAGCGGGCCTACGAGGGCTACGAGTTCCACCTCGTGTATCACGCCCTCAACAACTTCTGCGCGGTCGACCTGTCGGCGGTCTACCTCGACATCCTCAAGGATCGGCTGTACTGCTCACACCCGAACGCGGCGGAGCGACGCTCCGCGCAGACCGTGCTCTGGCGGCTCGCGCGCATGCTCGCCACTGTCGCCGCCCCGGTCCTGACCTTCACCGCCGACGAGGCGTGGGAACACCTCCCGGGCAGCAGCGGCTCCGTCCACCTCGAGACGTTCGAGCGCATCACCGACATCCCCGACGACGTCGAGGCCGACGCCCGTTTCGCCCGCCTCCTCGAGCTGCGCGACGAGGTCAACAAGCAGCTCGAGATCCACCGGCAGAGCGGCTCGTTCGGCAAGTCGTTGGAGGCGGCGCTGCTGCTCCGGGGCGACCGCGCAGCCCTTCGTGAGGACCTCCTCGCGACCGGCGCCACGCTCGAGGAGCTGTGCATCGTCTCGCAGGTCGTGGATTCGGAGGAGTCCGACGAGGCGTGGCCGACCTCCCTCGCCTACCCGCAGCTCTCGTTCACCGTGCGCCGGGCCGCGGGGACCACCTGCCCGCGCTGCTGGCAGGTGTGCGCTGAACCGCCGCTCGACCCCCGCCATCCCGACCTGTGCCCGCGCTGCCTGGCGGTTGTGCTCAAGCTCGAGAGGGAGAAGGGCGCATGAGCTTCCGCGGCAGCCTCGCTCTCGCGGCTGTGGTGGCGCTCCTCGATCAGCTCACCAAGGCGCTCGTTGTGTCGTCGTTCCCGCTGGGCGCCGAGCGGGTCGTCATCCCGGGACTGTTCAGCCTGGTCCACACCCGCAACCGCGGCATCGCGTTCGGCTTCCTTGGTTCCTCGGGTCCGGTCGTCCAGATCGTCCTGCTAGCCGTGGTCGCCCTGGTCGTGCTGCTCCTCGCGCGCCAGCTCGCCCGCAGCGGCACGGACGCCGTCACCGGCGCGGGCCTCGCCCTCGTCCTGGGTGGCGCGGTCGGCAACCTCATCGACCGGGTGATGCGCGGCGAGGTGGTGGACTTCCTCGACTTCTACCTGCGGATCGGCGGACACGAACGTCACTGGTGGGCGTTCAACCTCGCCGACTCTGCGATCACCGTGGGGGCCATCGGCATCGTCCTGGCCGAGCTCCTCCGTCCTGCGAGGCGCGAACATGCACCCCGTTCTGATTGACCTCGGTTTCTACCAGGTCCCGACCTACGGCGTCCTCCTCTTCATCGGGATCGCCCTGGGTATCTTCCTGGCGAGCCGGCGCGCGCCGCTGATCGGCCTCGCCGGCGACCGTATCCTCGACCTCGCCGCCTGGGTGGTGCTGTGGGGCCTGGTCGGTGCCAAGGTGCTGCTGGTCATTACCGACCCCTCCTACCTGACCTCGCTGTCGGGCCTGCTCGGTGTGCTGCGCGCCGGAGGCGTCTTCTACGGCGGGCTGATCGGTGCCCTCACAGCCGCGGCGGTGCTGATGCGCCGCTACCGGCTGCCGTTCTTTGCCACCAGCGACACCCTGGCACCCTCCGTCGCGCTCGGCCACTTCTTCGGCCGCCTGGGCTGCTTCTCGGCCGGGTGCTGCTACGGCCGGGCGTGCTCCGAGCCATGGGCGGTGACCTTCACGAACCCGCTCGCCCACGAGATCAGCGGCACCCCGCTGGGCGTGCCGATCCACCCCACCGAGCTCTACGAGGCGGCCTTCAACCTCCTCAACTATGTGTTCCTGGCGTGGCTCTTCCGCCGCAAGCTCCCGCGCGGCTCGGTCCTCGGTGCCTACCTGATCAGCTACGGGATCGCCCGCTTCATCATCGAGTTCTTCCGCGGCGACGCCGACCGCGGCTTCGTCTTCGGTGGTGCGCTATCGACCAGCCAGGCGATCGCGGCCGTGATGGTGCCGGTTGGAGTCGGGATCATCGTGTGGGCGAGGAAGAAGGCGGGGGCCGGGGACCGGGGACCGCGACCTGCAGCGGGCCGGAGCTGAGTACGGCAGATGCCCCACTGGCGGCGACCCACACACGCATGAGCGAGCCGGACGAGCTCATCGAGCTGGGCGTCACCGAGGAGGCCGTTGGGCTGCGGCTGGATCGCTTCCTGGCCGGGAGCGGCCACGGGTGGTCACGCTCCCAGGTCGCCCGTTGGATCGAGGGAGGCCATGTCACCCGCAACGGCCGGCCGTCGAAGGCGGCCCAGCTCGTTGCCGTCGGTGACGTCATCGTGGTCGCGCCCCCTCCCCCGACTGCCTCCGACGTGGTCCCGCAGGAGATCCCGCTCGACGTCCTGTTCGAGGATGCCCACATCATCGTCGTCAACAAGCCGCCCGGACTGGTCATCCATCCCGCCGCCGGGAACCCCGACGGCACGCTGGTCAACGCCCTGCTCGCCCACTGCCGGGATCTCTCGGGCGTGGGTGGCGTCGAGCGCCCGGGGATCGTCCACCGTCTCGACAAGGACACCTCGGGCGTGCTGATCGCCGCCAAGACGGACCTCGCCCATCGGGCGTTGTCGCTCTCCTTCCGCTGGCGCACGACCGACAAGCGTTACCTCGCGGTCGTCTTTGGCTCGCCGAAGGCCGACGAGGGAATCGTGGACGCTCCGATCGCCCGGCATCCGTCCGAGCGGAAGAGGATGGCGGTGGTTGAGGGGGGGCGGGCCGCCCGCACGCTCTGGCAGGTGCGCGAGCGCTTCGACGGGGTGACGCTGCTCGAGTGCCGTCTGGTCACGGGCCGCACCCACCAGGTCCGGGTCCACATGGCCCATGTCGGCCATGCCCTGGTCGGTGATCCCCTCTACGCCGGGCGGCAGTGGCGCAACCTCGGGAACCAAGAGCTCGCGGCGCGCTGTCGCGACTTCCCGCGTCAGGCGCTCCACGCGTGGCGGCTGTCGATAACGCATCCCGCCACCGGTGAGCCGATGACGTTCGAGGCCCCGCTCCCTGCCGATCTGCAGGAACTGCTCGCCCCGCTGCGGGCCGCGGCACCGCTGGACGCGCGCTGAACCCGCCGCGGGATCCCGGACCGAGCGGGCGCGAGGGCCGCAGGTGAACCTCAACAGGTGAGGCGATGGAGCGCCGGCACCCTGAGCCTGGGACGTGTGGCCGTCAGCCTGCCTTTCGACGCTTGACGTTCAGCCGTCGACTCGATGGGTGGGCGGTCAGAAGGTGCGGGTGTAGATGTAGATGAAGCGGACCGGACGGCAGTGCTTCACCGGAGGGGAAAAGCGCATGCGCGCGAGCTCGCTCTCGGCCAGCGCTGCGGCGGCGTCTCCGGCGGTGTTCTCGACCACCCGGGTCGTGACGACCTTCCCACTCGGGTCGACCTCGGCCTCGATCTTGACGGTGCCGTGGCCGCCCGTGTCCGCGAACGACAACGGCGGCGCCTCGATGATCTCCGCCGTGACCTTGTCGTCGGGGCACGGAGCTCTCCGCCGCACATAGCGGGAGCTCACCCACCCCTCGCGGCCGTCGGCCAGCCGCACCCGCAACCAGGTGCCCTGCTCGGCGAGGATCGGCAGGCGTTCGCCTCGCCTGGCCCTCGCCACGACCGGAGCGTTCGTCGTCGGTTGCTCCCGAACGTTGAGGGAGCTGCCCGTGACTGTCGCTGTCGGTGGCGGTGGCGACGCGGCCGGCTGGGCAACGGTGGCCTCGCTGACCACGGGCGGAGGCTCCGCCGCGGGCCGAGAAGCCGGCGCCGTCGCGGTACAGGCCACCGCGCCCACGGCGAGGCCGAAGAGTAGCGCGGCCGTCCTCGGCCCGCGCCCGACCATGGTTCGCCGTCTGAGTCGTGCGTCCATCGCGACACGTACTCTACCCGATCCCGCGGCGCTCGGGAGCCCGTCTCCCGGCGCCGCGGACCACGCGGGAGCCGAGGCTATACTCCGCTCGAGAGCGGTCGCGCGTGCGCACATCCACCGTGAACATCGCATCCGGGAGCAACGGCGGCTCGGGGAGTCGGCCGCGGGTTTCCTTCGGCCCGGCGCTGATGATGCCGACGGCGGCCGTCCTGCTCGTGCTGGTCTGGACCGCCGCCCTGTTCTGGGGCGTGCTGTTCCGGCACGAGACGTTCTTCGCCCGCGACTTCACCGCCTACGACAGGCCGATGATGTCGTTGCAGGCCCGGCTCTGGCACGAGACGCCGGGCCTGCCGGAGTGGAACCCTTACCTCGCGGAGGGTCAGCCCTTCGCGGACCGTCCGATGACGTCGCCGTTCCAGCCTTTCGCGTGGCTGCTCGCCGTCCTCCCCTTCGAGCCCGCGCTCGCCGCGCAGGTCATTCTCCCCCGGCTGGTCGCGCTTGCCTCGATGCTGCTCCTGCTCCGGACCCTCTCCGTGCGACCCGCAGCGGCGCTGTTCGGCGCCTGTGTCTGGGCGTTCGGCGGCTTCATGCTCTCGACCGCCGACCTCGTCCCGCTCTCACGAACCGTCGCGTTCATCCCCGCGCTCCTGGCGTGCCTCGTCCGCACCGGGCGGCGGCCAAGCTGGGGCAACGCCCTCGGCCTCGCTGTTGCGGTCGCGCTCACCGGACTCGGGGGCGAGCCATCGGCTCTGCTGGCATGCGTCCCGCTGGCGCTGGCCGCGTGCGCCGTGGTGCTGTTCTCCACGCCCGAGGCCGCGACGTGGCGGACGGCGGCCGCGCTCCGCGAGCGGGGGACCAAGCTCGCGGCTGGTCTGGCGCTCGGGATCTTCATGGCGGCCGCGGTGCTGCTTCCCGCCGCTCATCTCGCGTCGCTCTCCCCACGCTCCTCTGGTCTCGCGGCAGACGAGCTCGAGGTCTGGTCGCTTGCGCCACCGAGAGTGCTCGAACCGCTGCTTCCGGAGCTCCTTGGACCGGTGGATCCCCGCCACGCCGATCTCTACTGGGGCCAGGGGTGGTACGGCGAGAAGGTGTTTCCCCTCGTGTACTCGTTCTACGCCGGTCTGGCCGCCGCCGTGCTCGCCCTCGTGGCGCTTCGTGTCAGCCCACGGATGTCTCTTCCCTGGGGTGCCGCGGGCGCCGTCGGTCTGGCACTGGCGCTCGGCGTGCACATGCCGGGGTGGTTCGTCCTGCGCGAGCTCGTGCCGGCCCTGCTGCGCGTCCGCTTCCCGGAGAAATGGCTCCTCATACCCGCCTTGTGTGGCGTCGTGCTCGCGAGCCTCGCCCTCGACAGGCTGCTCGCCGGAGACCGGCGCACCAGACGGTGGACCGTGTGGCTGTTCGCGGGTGCCGCCGTGACCTTCGCCGCCGCAGCCGGAGGCGTCGCGGCGGTGAGCACGATCAGGGAGCCGTCGTACTGGACGCGCCTGGCAGTGCCCGCCAACCTCACTCAAGTCTTCGCTACCGCACTCCCGGCCGGCCTGCTCCGTCAGCTCCTGGTGGCGCTCGCCTGCCTTGCTCTTGTCCTCCTGCTCGGCCGGCGCCCGCGAGCGCTGGCCGCCGGGCTGATCCTGCTGACAGCCGCCGACCTGTTCGCCGCCACCCGCGGTCTCCTCCCCAGCGCGCCAGCGGCGAAGGTCACGCAGCCACCCGGTTTCCTCGCCCCCCTGGTGGCCTCCGACCACCCGCCCCGCCTGTTCCATCTCGCGGCCTGGCAGCCTCCGTGCTCGACGAGGCGGGACATCGCCGAGCCGTTGGAGCCGGCCCAGTGGGGGATCCCGCTCGCCTTCGAGCTCGACTTCGATCTCACCGAGCTCGCGTGGACCAACGAGGCCACGGAGCATGCTGTGCACATGGTCCTCCGCCACCCGGGCACGCTCGAACCGCTGCTCGTCCGCCGGGGGATCGGCGCCGTGGCCCGATGCACACTGCCCGTCAACGCCGAATCTTCGAGCCCTCCTGCCCCGGAACCGCCGGTCACGCTCACGCTCCTTCCCCACACCAGCGGGTTGGCCACCTGCCTCGAGCGCGTCGTCAGGGTCCGCGACGCCCGGGAGTGGGAGACCGCCGTGGTCGGCCTCGGTGAACGCGCGGCGTCGACGGCCGTGATCGACGCCGGCGTCCGCGAGCCGTTCCCGTCGTCTCCGGGACCCTGTGTGGTGCGGGTTCTCGCCCGTCACCCACGGCGGGTCGATCTCGGCGTCGCGGCGGCTGGGCCCCAGGCTTCTGTGCTGGCGATCAATCAGACCTGGCATCCAGGATGGCGCGCGCGCGTAGATGGCCGCGCGGCCACCCTGTTTCGCGCCGACATCAGCCTGACTGGCATCGTCGTCCCGCCCGGCGACCACACCGTCACGCTGTCGTTCCGCGACCCCTGGGTAGAGGGCTCGCTGGTGGTCTCACTCGCCGGCGTGGGCGTAGCGCTCGCTCTGCTCGCCCTCGTGGTCCGCCGGAGCCCGTCCGCGCCGGCGGCAACGCCCCCGGAGGAGACCACGAGCTGACCCGAACGCGGCGGGGTGCTTTCGCCGTTCACCGACCCACCCCCGCGGGCCACACCGGCGTGCGGGGCAGCGCCGCGAGGACCACCGCATCGCGCGCCGTCCGGGCCGGGACGGCGACGACACCGCGCCCGGCGCTGTCTGCGACTTCCCCGTTCCTGGCCGGGACCGCAGTCAGCCGAGGACGCTCGGCCCGCGCTCCCGGTGTACCGTCCAGCGCTCGTGACCGTACCGCTCGCGCGCCAGCGTCTCGGCGCGGACATGCTCGTGGTCGGCGAGTCGTCCCGCCACGCAGGTCACACCGAACAGCTCCTCGAAACCCGCGACCAGCGCGCCTTCGAGGGTGTCCCGACCCGGGACATCCCCGAGCAGGTCGCGCAGGGTGATCACCGAGGGGCGCAGGCCGGTGTCGTCGGACAGGCCGAGGCTGCCGGCCTGAAGCGCGCCGTCCCAGTCCTCGAGGATCGAGCCGTGCTGGAGGATCGCGCGTCCGACCCGCCGCATCGCCGATCCCACGAGCTTGCGCCCCTGCGCCACGACCTCCCCGGCCGCGGGTCCGACGAAGCACGGCACCGGCCGGGTCGGTCGGATCATGCCATCCCCGGGCGAGCCCGACAGCCCGGCGGCGACACCGAGCCGGCCCAGGCCGACGACGAGCGCCCGGCAGATCGCCTGGTAGGCCGCCTGGAGGTCGCGGCCGAACGGCGCGTGGCCGAGGGGCGCGGAAACTGAGTAGGTCAGCTCGAGATGGTGGAGCACTGCGCGACCGCCGGTCGGCCGGCGGACGACGTCGATCCCGTGGGCGGCACAGAAGCTCCAGTCGGCCGCCTCCGACGGCTGGGCGAATCCCAGCGAGAGGCAGGGCGGCTGCCAGCGGAAGAGGCGGAGCGTCGGCGGTGAGCAGCCACCGTCCACCGCCTCGCTGAGCGCCTCGTCGACCGCCATGTTCCAGGCGCCGGTCGCGGGCGAATCGAGGATCAGGCGCCATTCCATGGCCTGTGAGTGTAGCCTTGTCGATGGCTGAGGTGCCCCGCGCGGCGTGCGCTGCATCGGCCAGGCCAGCCTCGAGGCGCTCGAGTCGAAAGGAGGCGAGGAATGGACCAGACGATCGCAATTCTCGGTGTCGGGCGGGTGGGAGGTGCGCTCGCCCAGACCTTCACGCGCGCGGGCTACGCCGTGCGACTGGGCGTGCGGCCGAGCGCCGACGTGACCGACGTCCTCAAGCGGTGCCACGGCTGGGCGCAAGCGGCGCCGGTGAGAGACGCGGCGGCGGCTGCCGACGTCGTCTTCCTGACGGTTCCCGCGGCGAGTGCCCGGGATGCCGCCAGGGAGGCGGGCGACCTCACCGGCAAGGTCCTCGTCGACTGCACGAACCCGGTGGTGTGGCAGGACGGCCCGGTGCTCGCGCCTCCGCCCGAGGGATCGGTGGCGGCGGCGCTGGCGGCGGCGCTACCCGGCGTGAAGGTTGTCAAGGGGTTCAACACCTTCGGCGCTGAGATCCATCTCGACCCCTCGGTGGCGGGCCTACCCGCCGAGGTCTACCTCGCCGGGGATGACGGCGGGGCCCTGGAGATCGTCGGCGCGATCGCGTCCCGCTCGGGCTTCGCACCGATTGCCGTCGGACCGCTGCGCAACGCGGCGCACCTCGAGGCGCTGGCCGTGCTCTGGATCGGCCTCGCCACCCAGGGCGGGCAGGGGCGCGGGTTCATCTTCCGCATCGCACGCCGCTGAGGGCCCACGGCGCCCGGGAGGGGCGGCGAGCGACGATCATCGTGTCGCCCGCGAGCCGACCAGGGAGGCGTCGTCTCCGGCTCAGTCGGCGCCGTGGGCCGCGTACATGCCGTCGATGAGCGCCCCGAACTCCTTCTCCACCACCCGGCGCTTGATCTTGAGCGTCGGCGTCAGGTCTCCGTTCGCCACCGTCAGCGGCCGCGGCAGAACGTGAAACTTCTTGATCTGCTCGTAGCGGGCCAGGCCATCATTGACCTGCGCCACGGCGAGTTCGAACAGGCGGCCGACCTCGGCCCGGGCGAGCAGGTCTGCGGTGCTTCCGAAGGCGATCCCCTGGCCCTTGGCCCACACCTCGAGGGTCTCGACGCTGGGCGACAGCAGGGCGACGATGTAGGGGCGCCGGTCGCCGATCAACAGGGCGCCGTCGATGTAGGGCGATTCCTTGAGGCGGTTCTCGATCGGCTGAGGCGCCACGTTCTTCCCGCCGGCGGTCACGATCAGGTCCTTCTTGCGGTCGGTGATGGTGACGAAGCCGTCGGCGTCCATGGTGGCGATGTCGCCGGTGTGGAAGAAACCGTCCGCATCGAACACCTCCGCGGTCTGCGCCGGCTTGTTCCAGTAGCCGGAGAAGACGCTCGGCCCTTTGGCGAGCAGCTCGCCGTCCGCCGCGATCCTGACCTCGACGTTGAACAGCGGCCGACCGACCGTGCCCAGCCGGTTGTTGCCCGGACCCACCCCGTTGACGCAAATCCCCGGCGAGGTCTCGGTCAGTCCGTACCCTTCCTGGATCGGGACACCGATGGCGTGGAAGAACTCGTTGACGAACCGCGGGAGCGGTGCGGCTCCCGAGATGCACGAGTTGATCCGTCCGCCGAGCGCCTGGCGCACCTTGGACAGCACGAGATGATCCGCCAGGGCGTGCCTCGCGGCCAGCATCCCGCCGACCGGCTTGCGCTCCAGGCGGCGAGTGGCGACGGTCCGCCCGGTCTCCACCGCCCAGCCGAACAGCTTGCGGCGGACCGGCGGGGCGCCGGCCACCTTGGCCTGGATCTTCTCGTACACCTTCTCGAACACCCGCGGGGCGGCGCAGAAGAACGTCGGCCGGATCGACGCGATCAGCTCGCCCACCGCCAGCGTGGCACAGTAGGCCTTGGCCCATCCGCGCGCCATGTAGGCATAGCCGGCGCACCGCTCGAAGACGTGGCAGAGGGGGAGGAACTCGAGGGCGAGATCGTTGCCCGTCTGCGGGGTGACACGGAGGATCGCCTCGACATTCGTGACGAAGTTCCGGTGCGAGAGCATCGCCCCCTTCGGCTCGCCGGTCGTGCCGGAGGTGTAGACGATGGTCGCGAGGTCGTTCTCGTCGATCGCGGCGGCGCGCTGCCAGAACCGGTCGGCCGCCGCCTCGTCCGCGACCGCGGTCAGCTTGGTGAGCGGCGTGACCCCGGCGGGGCAGTCGCCTTCGATCTGGATGACGTGCCTCAACTCTGGGCACTCGCCTCGAACCTGGAGCACCTTCTGCACCTGCTCGAGGTTCTCGGCCACCACCGCGACGGCGCCCGAGTCGCGCAGCTGGTAGGCGACCTGGGCCGGCGTGGAGGTCGGGTAGAGGGGGACGTCGGCGGCGCCGAGGTCGAGCACGGCGAGGTCGACCATGTGCCACTCGGGCCGGTTGTCGGAGATGAGCGCGACGCGGGCGCCCTTCCTGACGCCGAGCGCCGCCAGGGAGTCCGCCAGCGCCGCGGTCGTCGCCAGGAACTCGCCGGTGGAGAACGCCCGCGATCCGCCCGGGACGTAGTGCGTGTAGTGCGCGTCCCGGGGAACCGCGACGTCGTTCCGGAAGAGGTCGAGAAGGGTCTGACCAGCCATGCGTCACCTCCGCGCGCAGAAACCGCTCACCCATCCGGACGACGCGGTGCACGGTGTCCCCATGCCGGGGCATGCCATGCCCACGCAAGTGTGCCCTCGGTCTCAACGAGGTCTAGCACAAGTCTACGGGCGGTCGCGGGATTTGACAACCTCGCTTACTGCGACGCCGCTTGTGTTTTGCCCTATGGATGGCTACCCTCGACGCTCCAGGGAGGTGGGATGAAGATCTCCCAGCGCGCCGCCGCCATCCAGGAGTCGCCGATCCGGAAGCTGGCCCCGCTCGCCGACGATGCCCGCCGGCGGGGCGTGCACATCTACAACCTGAACATCGGCCAGCCCGACGTCGCCACGCCGCCGGAGTTCCTCCGTGCGGTCGCCGGTTTCCAGGACTCGGTGCTCGCGTACGGTCCGTCAGACGGCCTCCCCGAGCTGCGCGAGGCGATGTGCGAGTACTTCGCGCGCTTCGAGATCTCCCTCACTCCCGCTGAGGTCCTCATCACCAACGGCGGCTCGGAGGCGATCCTGTTCGCCTTCAACGTCGTCGCCGACGACGGGGACGAGATCATCATCCCCGAACCGTTCTACACCAACTACAACGGTTACGCGGCGATGGCCAACCTTCGCGTGGTGCCGGTCCGCACCCGCGCCGAGGATGGCTTTCACCTGCCCGACGACGCCACCCTGGACGCGGCGATCACACCACGGACCCGCGCCGCGCTGGTGTGCTCGCCCAACAACCCGACCGGCACCGTGCTCTCCTGGGAGGAACTCGAGCGCCTGGCTGCCTTCGCACGGCGGCACGACCTCTTCCTCATCGCCGACGAGGTCTACAAGGAGTTCACCTACGACGGCCGTCGCCACCGCTCCGTGCTCGAGCTCCCCGACGTGCGCGACCGTGTCATCGTCGTCGACTCGATCTCGAAGCGCTTCTCGGCCTGCGGCGCCCGCATCGGGGCTGCGATCTCCCGCAATCGGGAGGTGATGTCCGCGATCCTCAAGTTCGGGCAGGCCCGTCTGTGCCCACCGACCCTCGAGCAGCTCGGCGCGATCGCGGCGTACCGCCTCGACGAGAGCTACTTCGAGAAGGTGCGGGCGGAGTACCAGCACCGGCGCGACGTCATGGTCGAGGTGCTCACGCAGGATCCGGACATCCTCCTGCGCCGGCCACGGGGGGCCTTCTACATGATCGTGAAGATGGCTGGCGTCGACGACTCCGACGCCTTCGCCGCCTGGCTCCTGCGCGAGCATCGGCTGGACGGCGAGACGGTCATGGTCGCACCGGCCGGAGGCTTCTACGCGACGCCTGGCGCCGGCAAGGACGAGGTCCGGATGGCCTACGTGCTCGAAGCGGGAAAGCTCGAGCGGGCGATGAAGGTCTTCCTCGCCGGGCTCGCTCGCTATCGCGCCTTGCGCCCAGCCTCCGCAACGGCGTAGCCGCCATGCTCCGCAGGGACCCGGCCGGCCCCAGGCTCGCGGCGATCGATGCCGGTGTCCCGGTCGACGAGATCAAGGTCGGCTGGACGCTCACCGTGGTCGGCTGCGCTCTTGCGGCGTGGCTGACGCCCTCCTTGATCCCGTGGCCGGAGTTCCTCTCCGAGCGTCCCTGGTGGGCCGGGGGGCGCACGCCCGTCTCCGCAGGGGTGGGCGCGATCTTCCTGATCCCCGGCATCCTCCTCGCGCTCTCTGCGGTGCGCACCCTCGGGAGGCCGCGGCGGCTGGTCACGACCGGCCCCTACCGGTGGGTCCGTCACCCCTACCTCCTGGCGGTGCTCCTCCTGCTCGTCGGCGTGATCGTCGTGCTGCGCTCGCTCCCCGCCGTGGTCCTCCTCATCCCCGCCGTCCGGCTCACCATCGAGCGTGCCCGGCGCGAGGATCACAACCTGCGGCTGCGCTTCGGCGAGCGCCACGAAGCCTACTGCCGCAGCATCCCGCTCCTGCTGCCGCTGGCCCCTCCGCTCCCGCGTTCCGGACTCCCCGAGGCGGGTGCCCTCGCGGACGGTGATGTCCATCTGGAGGATCTTTCCAAGGGAGAAGCGGCGCTCCGCGACGCAGACGCGGCCCAGCATGATCGACCGGACGGGGGCGGATGAGCGGCGCGGGACCGGCCGCCAGCGTCGAGTCACTCTGGCTGCGGGCCGCTGTCCTCGGCAGCCTGTGGGCCGCGGTGGAGATCGTCCTCGGCAGTTTCCTGCACAACCTGCGCGTGCCCCTGCGCGGCCACCTGCTGACCGCGGCGGCGGTCGCCATGCTCGTTGCCGCCCACCGGCTGTGGCCGCAGCACGGCCTGTTCTGGCGGTCTGGCCTGATCGCGGCGGCGATGAAGTCGGTGTCGCCGAGCGCGGTCCTGCTCGGGCCGATGCTGGCGATCGTCATGGAGGGCGTGGCGCTCGAGGCCGGTGTTCGACTGCTCGGCCGTCGCCGCATCGGCTACGCCCTCGGCGGCGCCCTCGCCATGTCGTGGACGTTCCTCCACCAGGTCGGTGGCCTGCTGCTCACCTACGGCGCCAACATCGCCCGTCTCTACGCCGGCATCGTGACCGCCGCCGAAAGGGCGGTCGGCGACCTGCCGCTCGGCGTCTGGGGCCCGCTCACCGCGCTCGCCGCCCTCAACGTCGCCGCCGGGAGCGCCGCCGCCCTCGCCGGCTGGAGCGCCGGTGCGACGGCGCGCGAGAGCACGGTCGGCCCCGTTCTCGCGGCGGTTCCCGGCCTGCGCCGCGCCGCCGAGAGTGGACCGACGAGCCATTCGCTCCTCGCTCTCACCGCCCTCGTGACCGCGCTGCCGGTCGGTCTCGTCGGCCTCGGCCGACTGCCGCTGCCGCTCGCCGCCGCGCTGGTCGCGGCGTTCGCCGCCCTCTGCGTGTGGCGCTACCGCGGCGCTGTCCGTCGCCTGGCGCGGCCACTCTTCTGGGTCTCGCTGGTCGTGATGGCCGCAGCGGCGGGGCTGGTGCTCGGCTCGCGCGAGGACCCGTTCGCAGGCCTCGCCGTCGGGCTCGCCATGGCGGTGCGCGCGCTGTTCGTCACCGTCTGCTTCGCCGGCCTTTCGTGCGAGCTCGCCAACCCGCGTCTGGTCGCGCTGGTCGGGCGCCGCGGCGGCGGCCGCTTCCTTGCCGCGCTCGAAGTGGCCTTCGCCACCCTCCCCGAGGTGATCGCGGCGTTGCCGCCCGCGCGCGAGATCGTGCGCCGCCCGCGCAGGGCGATGGCGTCACTGCTGCCCCATCTCGACCAGTGGCTCGCGCAGGCCACCGCCCGCGCCGCCGGCCCGCCGATGCTCCATGTCGTTACCGGCCCGCGCGGCGCGGGCAAGAGCACGCTGCTCAAGCAGACCGTCGACCGCCTGCGCGCCTCCGGCATCGCGGTGCGCGGGATCTGGGCGCCGGGCGAGATGCGCGACGGGGAGCGCTGGAGCTTCGACGCCGTCGACCTGGCGACCGGCGAGCGCCGTCCCCTCGCCCGCCGCGACGGCCCCGCCGGATGGCCGGCGATCGGACCGTTCCGCGTCGATCCCGAGGCCCTCGCGTTCGCCCGCCGCGCTCTCGACGACGCGGCGAGCTCGCGGGCAGACCTCGTGGCCATTGACGAGGTCGGGCCGTGGGAGCTCACCGGCAACGGCTACGCCGCCCAGCTCGACGCGCTGCGTGCCACCGGTGTTCCATTGCTGCTGGTCATCCGCGAGGAGCTGCTCGCGGCCGTCGTCCAGCGCTGGGCGGCGCTGCGCCCGACGGTGTGGCGGGCCGCAAACCACAATGCGCAAACCGTAGCCACCGCGATCGTCGCCGAGCTCGAGGCCGGTCGCAAAACGCTATGATGAAAGTGCCCGAGAGTGGAGATGGCGTCGATGTCGGCGATACCAGCTGAGAGCCCCATGGACCGGCTGCTGCGGCCGTTTCGTGAGTTCGCGGCCACTCAGGCCTCCGGCGGCCTGCTGCTGCTGGGGAGCGCGATCGCTGCTCTGGCGTGGGCGAACTCGCCGTGGTGGCACGCCTACCAGGCGGCCTGGCACGCCGAGCTCGGACTCGCCGTCGCAGGCTGGTCGCTGACCAAGGACGCCCACTTCTGGATCAACGACGGCCTGATGGCGGTGTTCTTCTTCGTCGTCGGCCTCGAGATCAAGCGGGAGATCGTCGCCGGCGAGCTCTCGCGGCCGCGCCAGGCGATGCTGCCGATCGCCGGGGCGCTCGGCGGCATGGTGTTGCCGGCGGCGCTCTACGCGACGGTAAGCCCGGCCGGCGAGGCGATGCGCGGCTGGGGCGTGCCGATGGCGACCGACATCGCCTTCGCGATCGGTGTGATGGCGCTGTTGGGCACGAAGGTTCCGGTGACGCTCAAGGTGTTCGTGACCGCGCTCGCCATCGTCGACGACCTTGGTGCCGTGCTGGTGATCGCCGTCTTCTACACCGACACGCTGCGCTGGGGGAACCTCGCTCTGGCGGCGCTCCTGCTCGCGGGTCTGCTGGTGGGGAACCGTCTCGGGATGCGCTCGCCGGCCGTCTACGCTCTCGGCGGCGTCGGCGTCTGGCTGTGCTTCCTCGCCTCGGGGGTGCACGCCACCGTCGCGGGCGTGCTGGTCGCCCTGACGGTACCGGCGCGGGTCCGCCTCGACCGGGACACGTTCCTGGCCGAGGCGCGGGCGAGGACCGACGAGTTCGCCGCTGCTGAACCGGCCGCTCGTGTCGGTTTCTCGAGCCCAGACCAGCTGGCGGTGCTCTCGACCCTCCGCCACGCGATCGAGTCCGCCGCTTCGCCTCTGCAGCGGCTCGAGCACGCGCTCCACCCCTGGGTGTCGTTCGCGATCATGCCGCTCTTCGCGTTCGCCAATGCCGGAGTCCGTGTCGTCGGCGGCGGCGAGCCGCTCGCCGACTGGGGTGTGGCCGCCGGGGTGACGCTCGGGCTGGTCGCGGGCAAGCCGCTCGGCATCGCCGGGGCGGCCTGGCTGGCGGTCCGGACCGGTGTGGCCGAGCGGCCCGCGGGGACGACCTGGGCACAGCTCGTAGGCGTCTCCTGTCTGGGCGGGATCGGCTTCACGATGGCGCTCTTCATCGCCGCCCTCGCGTTCTCGTCCGCCGGCCTGCTCGCCGCCGCCAAAGTCGGCATTCTTGCTGCCTCGCTGCTCGCCGGCATGCTCGGCTGGGCGGTCCTCTCCCTCGCCGCGCGGCGCGCACCCCGGGGGGACCGGCCCGCCTGACGGCAAGTACGGCCGCGCTACCGGCGGCCGGCGCGAAAAGCTCGGACGGCAAGAACCAAGAGCGTCAGGGCGGTCAGCGGGACAGCGTAGAGGAGCACGAGCCTGCCAAGCCTGTCCGCCGCCAAGTGGCCCTGCGCGTCGAGGACGAGGAACCCCGTATAGGCGGCGTAGTAGGCAAGGAACAGCGCCCCTTCCCAACGTGCGATCCGGTGACCGGTGAAGAAGATCGGCAGGCAGGCGATAGCCACCGCAACCATCACCGGCAGGTCGAAGCGCAGCGCCGCGGCCGACACGTCGACCCCGCCGGGGGCGACCAGGGCGCTGGCCCCGAGCACGGCGAGCAGGTTGAACAGATTGGACCCGACGACGTTGCCGACCGCGATGTCACGCTGGCCGCGGAGCGCCGCCACCACCGAGGAGGCGATCTCTGGCAGCGAGGTGCCGGCGGCGACGACGGTGAGGCCGATCGCCAGTTCCGAGAGTCCGAGGACGCGGGCGAACGCGACGGCGCCCCCGACCAGCCAGCGCGAGCCCAGGACCAGCAGGCCGAGCCCCGCGACGATCAGGACGATCTGCACCGCGAGCGGGTCTCGCGGCCCTGTCGGCTCGGCACCAGCGACCGCGCCCGGCCGTTCGTGGAGCGTCATGCGGACGAGGAACCAGGTGTAGGCGATCGCACCCACGAACAGGAGCGCCCCCTCGGCGCGGCCGATCCGGCCGTCGGCCGCCATCGCCCAGGTCAGCAGCGAGACGCCGACCATCAGCGGCACGTCGAGGATCACCAGTTGCCGCGCGACCACCAGCGGCGTGATCACCGCGGACAGGCCGAGGATGAAGAGCACGTTGAGGATGTTCGAGCCCACCACGTTGCCGAGCGCGAGATCTGCCCTGCCGCCAACGGCGGAGAGCACGCTGACCGTCATCTCCGGCGACGAGGTGCCGAACGCGACGACGGTGAGCCCGACGACCAGCGGCGGGATGCCGAGGCGCGCCGCCAGCCCCGCCGCCCCGCGCACGAGCGCCTCCGCGCCGCCGATCAGCAGCACGATTCCGATCAGGAAGAGCGCGAGCTCGGGTCCACTCATGGCGGGTCAATCCCCGACTGACCGGGAGCCGTCCGACGGGGCGACGGCTCGCCCGGGATTCCGCCCATCATAGCGAAAGGACACCGCCCACCGCCTGCCGGGAAGAGACGGGCCATAGTCGGGCGCTTTGGCGGGTGCCGGTTCATCCCGGAGTCGTGCGCCACCGACCTCGATGGGTGGCGTTACGTGGTCGCTGAAGGGCCCGGCGGGCGCGACGGCTCCCCGGCGGCCGGCGGAACCGGTGTGCGCTCGGTGGCGTGCTCACCATCCGAGAGCGCGTCCCTGAAGCCGCGGATCGCGGTCCCGAGGCCCTTGCCGATCTCGGGAAGTTTCTTGGGACCAAACAGGAGCAGGACAATGAACAGAACGAGCAGCCAGTGCATCGGTGAAAATGCACCTTCGAACATGGAATCGTCCCCCCGCCGCACCTGCGGCACCATCACCTCACGATGGTACGCCTGACGGCCGCGATGGGCGTAGCGCCTTCCGCCCGGTCGCTCCGCTCGATCCGGTCACGCCCGGTGCGCCCTCCCGCGTCAGCCAGTCCCGGGCATTCAGTGTTTCGTCAGCAGCACGGTGAGCGCCGACCCTGCCTTGCCCTCGCGGAGGGCGGGGCGGGCGGCGAGAACCGGGCCTGCGGGACCATCGCCTGAAGCCGCGGGCGGGGGCCGGAGGCTAAGCCTTGCGGCGCAACACGTTCAGCGCGCTTCCCGCCCGGAACCACCCGATCTGCTCCTCGTTGAAGGTGTGGCGGCACTGCACCTCGTCGGTGGTGCCGTCGGCGTGGTGGAAGACCACCTTGACCGGCTTGCCGGGGGCGAGCTCCGCGAGGCCGAGGATCGACACCCGGTCGCCCTCGCGGACCTTCTCGTAGTCCTTGGGGTCGACGAGATGGAGCGGCAGCAGCCCCTGCTTCTTGAGGTTGGTCTCGTGGATGCGCGCGAAGGAGCGGGCGACCACTGCCGCACCGCCGAGGTGACGGGGCTCCATCGCGGCGTGCTCGCGCGAGCTGCCTTCGCCGTAGTTCTCGTCGCCGACGGCCACCCAGCGCATTCCCCGGCTCTTCAGGTCGCGGGCGATCTTGGTGAACTCCATGACCTCGCCGGTCAGCGGGTGCCGGCCCTTGCCGGCCTCGCCGGAGAACGCGTTGACCGCACCCAGAAACATGTTGTTGGCGATGTTGTCGAGATGGCCGCGGAACTTCAGCCACGGGCCGGCCGGGGAGATGTGGTCGGTGGTGCACTTCCCTTTCGCCTTCATGACGACCGGCAGCTCGACGTAGTCCTTGCCGTCCCAGGGCGTGAACGGCTCGAGCACCTGGAGCCGGTCGGAGCCTTCGCGGACCTGGACCGTGACGCTGGAAGGCTTCTCCGGCGGCGCCAGGTACCCATCGGCCTTGAACACGAAGCCGGTCTCGGGGACCTCGGGCGCCGGCGGCGGCGGCGACAGCTTCACCGTGCGCCCGCCGACCGGGATCGGGTCGGCCGCCGGGTTGACCGCGAGGGTGCCGGCGATCGCATACGCGACGACCACCTCCGGCGACGCGATGAAGCTCAGCGTGGCCGGGTTGCCGTCGTTGCGGGCGGGGAAGTTGCGGTTGAACGAGTTGACGATGGTGTTGGGCGTCCCCTTGGGGAAGTCGTCGCGCTGCCACTGGCCGATGCACGGGCCGCAGGCGTTGGCAAGCACGGTCGCGCCGAACTCGTTGAACACGCCGAGCAGCCCGTCGCGCTCGATGGTGGCATAGACCTGCTCGGACCCTGGGGTGATGAGAAGTGGGACCTGCGTCTTGATCCCGAAGCCCATCGCCTCTTTCGCCACCGCCGCCGCCCGCACGATGTCCTCGTAGGACGAGTTGGTGCATGAGCCGACGAGCGCGGCGGAGATCTTCGCCGGGTAGTTGTTCTCCTCCACCGCAGCGGGAACCTTGGAGAGCGGCCGCGCGAGGTCGGGGGTGTGTGGCCCGACGAGGTGCGGCTCGAGGGCGGAGAGGTCGATCTCGACCACCCGGTGGTAGAACTTCTCAGGGCTCGCCTCGACCTCGGGGTCGGCGGTGAGGAGATCGCGATTGGCGTTCGCGAGGTCCGCGAGCGCTCCCCGCTTGGTCGCCCGCAGGTAGACCTCCATGCGCGCGTCGTAGGGGAACACCGACGTCGTGGCACCGTGCTCGGCGCCCATGTTGGTCACCGTCGCCTTGCCCGTGCACGAGATCGACGCGCATCCGGGACCGAAGAACTCCACGACGGCATTGGTGCCGCCCTTCACGGTGAGGATGTCGAGGAGCTTGAGGATGACGTCCTTGGGTGCGGTCCAGCCGCCGAGCCTGCCGGTCAGCTTGACGCCGATCAGCCTGGGCTGCAGCACCTCCCAGGGGAAGCCGGACATGACGTCGACCGCGTCGGCACCACCGACCCCGGAGGCGAACATCCCGAGGCCGCCGGCGTTCGGGGTGTGCGAGTCGGTCCCGATCATCATCCCGCCCGGAAAGGCGTAGTTCTCCAACACGACCTGGTGGATGATCCCCGACCCCGGCTTCCAGAAGCCGATCCCGTAACGGGCCGAGCACGACTGGAGGAACTCGTACACCTCCTTGTTCGTCTCGATGGCGCGCGCCACGTCGGCCGCGGCACCCGAGCGGGCGAGGATCAGGTGGTCGCAGTGGACCGTGGTCGGGACCGCGGTGTGGTCCATTCCCGCGAGCATGAACTGCAACAGCGCCATCTGCGCGGTGGCATCCTGCATCGCCACCCGATCCGGGCGCAGCGCCAGGTAGGCCTTGCCGGGATCGAGCTCGGCGTGCTCGGGATCGTCGAGGTGGCCGAACAGGATCTTCTCGGCCAGCGTGAGCGGCCGGCCGAACCGCTTCCGCACGATCTCCAGCCGCGTGCGGGTGCGCTCGTAGACGGCTTTCACGAATCCGGGTGTGCTCTCGATGGCTGGCATGGCTCTCTCCTTCCTGGATCCGCGCGGCCCCGACTCCCCGTCCCGGCGCGGCGGCTGGAAGTATACCCCCCACCCACCCACCCGGCGGACGGGCCATCGCCGAACGTCGACGTCTCGCGCACTCCCCGCCCGGCGACGCGATCCCGGCGATTTCGGCTGGCTTTCCCCCCCCGCACGCCGCAGCCCGCCCCCTCCCGCCCAGCAATTCCTGTCCTGCCGCTCCTGGTCAGGCCGAGCGTCCATCTCGGACCTTCGACCCCCGACGCGGGCGGGGTGGCACGTTTCATTGTCGGGTGGGGGAGCGGGGGACGCTGTCAGCTGTGAGCTGTTTCTTCTTGCCCCCGGGGTTGCGCCGCGGTGCTCGCCGGCACGCCCCCGCATGCCGGCGTCGCAGGCGCCTGGCTCTTCGTGGCTCCGTTCTTGCCGTTCACTCTCGACCCTTGACCCTGAATGGGGTGTGTGGGCTCGCCTCGTCGCTCGGCGGAGGAGTGGGAGAGATCTGTCAACTGTCGACCGTCGGCTGCAGTCCACGCGGGTATACTCGGGGCATGCCTCATCGGCTCAAGGTTCGGGACCTCATGACCGCGGAGGTGATCACCCTCTCCGAGGACGACACCCTCGCCGATGCCCGCACCTGCATGGACCGGGGCTGCATCCGCCACCTCCCCGTCGTCAGGGACGGCAAGCTGGTCGGACTCGTCACGCACCGCGACCTGCTGGCAGCTTCCCTCTCGGTGTTCTCCAGTTCGACCGCCGAGCAGCAACACCGACTGCTCGCCTCGATCCCGGTGCGGGAGCTCATGCACGACGCCGTTGCGGTCACCCCGGAGCTGTCGGTCCGGGAGGCCGCCCGCATCATGCTCGACAACCAGTTCGGCTGCCTGCCCGTGATCGACGAGTCCGGCGTCCTCCTGGGCATCATCACGGATGCCGACTACCTCCGACTTGCCGTGAAGATGCTGGAAGCGATCCAGGCGTAGCGTCGCGAAGATGAACCGAACCGGGTGTGCCCTCGTTAGAGACTTGCAGGAGGCCGTCATGACGCGCCGCTCCCTGGTTCCCGTGTTCCTCCTGCTGTCCGCCGCCGCGTGTGGCGTGTCCGGACAACCGGTCGCCTTCCACGACGCCCGCACCTTCCAGGCGGCCCCCGGCAAGCTGGTCACCCTCGAGCTCTCCTCGCTCGATGCAGATGTCACGGTCACGCCCGGAGCGCAGATCGCCGTCGAGGTGGACCTGGAGTCGCGCTCGAGCTCGCCCGGCGCGAGCAAGGGCTGGATAGAGGGCCACACCCCAACCTACAACGACTCCCCGGGTCGGCTCGAGGTCAGCGTCCCCAGCCGACGGCACCACTTCCTGGTCGTCGGCTACCTGCACACTGAAGGCCGCGTGCGCGTGAGCATGCCTCCCGGCTGTGCCCTCGAGATCAGGACGACGTCGGGGGATGTCTCCCTCGCGGGCGACGCCGAGCTCGATGGGGCGGTCCGCATCCACACGTCGTCAGGGGACGTCGAGGTGAACGGCGGCGCCGGCGAGCTGGTCGTCAACACCTCGTCCGGCGGCGTCAAGGTCTCCGCGCCCCGGCTCGCCAAGCTCGAGGCCGACACGAGCTCAGGCGACATCGAGCTCCGCGGCGGTGCGGCCCGGGTGATCGCCGACAGCTCCTCGGGAGACATCCGCCTCCACGACCTCACCGGCGACCTCTCCGCTCACTCGTCCTCGGGTGACATCCGCGCGATCTGGAAAGCGCTGTCGCCCGGCAGGCAGATCGACATCAAGGCCACCTCCGGCGAGGTGACCGTCCGGATCCCGGCCGCCTTCACTCCCGTGGGAAGCCTGTCCACCACCTCGGGCGACATCCGCTCCACCTGGGAGGGAAGCTGGGGCCGCAGCCACAAGGTCCTGGAGCTTTCCGCGTCGGGGGGAGGGGAATCGGTGGCGGTCCAGCTCCGGACTACCTCGGGCGACATCGACCTCGGCGCGACGCCGTAGCGCCCGGGAGGGCCGCCCGTCGCGGCCAACGGACAGGACGGACAACCAACCGGACAGGAAAGACTGACCTGTCCGGTTTCTCGTATATCATCCAAACCGATGGACAGTCGAAGCGGCCAGTTCCCCGTTCGCGACACCACGCGCATCCCGCTGCCGAGCCGGGATTGGCGGAAACGGCACGCCCATCCTCTCCGCAGCCTGCTCCTGCTCCTTGCGGGCGTCCTCGCCGTCACGGCCGGCTTGGTCGGTGCGGTCCGGAAGATCGGCGAGTTCCAGAAGCTCGACTTCCAGTGGGTCAAGCTCGACCGCGGGATCGCGGTGGTGAGCGTCGCCCCACGCAGCGGCGCCGCCCGCGCCGGGCTCGCACCCGGCGACACCATCACGGCGGTCGAGGGAGTTCCCGCCACGCGGGTCCAGGACCTCGAGCGCTCCCTGTACAGCCGCACGGTCAGCATCCTTTCCGTCGCCCACGGGGAGACCAAGCACGAGGTCGCGTACTACGCCCCGGTCGCCCAGGTGGACGTGCGTTACCTGCTCGTCGCCTTCACCGCGATGTTCACCCTCGGGCTCGCGGGCTTTGTCTACCTTGGCCATCCCACCGGCAACGCCGGACGCTTCCTGGCCCTGGCCGAGGCGCTGTTCGCCGCCGTGGTCGTGCCCCTCCCACGCCTGCCTGACGCCACCTGGCAGTGGCTGCTGCTCGCCCGCGACTTCGGCCGTCTCGCCCTCCCCCCGCTGCTCGTGATGTTCTTCTCCACCTTTCCCCGCCGCACGTTGGGGCGGACCTGGCAGTGGCTCGCCTTCCTCCCCTCGCTGGTGGTGGCGGCCGCCCGGACCGGCCTCGCGGTCGGGTGGGTCAGCCCGGTCGTGGGGGGCGTCCTGGTCCCGGAGGCGCTCGATGGCGCGACCGTCCTGCTCGTCATCGTGAGCGTGGTCGCCGCGGCGGCGCTGGGAGCCCGCTCGTACGTGACGAGCCGGCTCGATCCCACTCGGCGAAGGCAGGTCGAGTGGGTGGCACTCGGCGCGGTGGCCGGCTTTGCTCCCTACCTACTCCTGTCGCTCATCCCCCAGTGGGCGGGGGCGGAGCTCGAGATCCTCACCTGGCTCTCCCTGCTGCCGCTCACCCTGGTGCCGCTGGGCGTCGCGTCCTCGCTCCTCGAGTTCCGCCTGTGGGACCTCGAGGACATCACGCGCCAGGTCGTCGCGACCGGCACCGTGGTCCTGCTCGGCGGCCTGTCCTTCGCCTTCCTCAACTTCGCCGTGACCCAGGTCGGCTTCCGCCTCGGCAACCTCCGCAACCTGGTCGCGCTGGCGGGCGGGATCTTGCTCGTCCTCCTGGCGATCCCCGCGCGCCGCTGGCTCCTCGAGGCGCTCGAGCAGCTGCAGTACCGCGAGCGCCTGACGGCGAGGCGCGCGCTCACCACGTTCGCTGAGGAAGCCGCCGGGCACCACGACCCCGAGGCACTCCTGGTCAGGCTCGGCAAGCTCCTCCAGGAGGCGCTCGGCGTCGACAAGGTGGTCACCTACATGGAGCAGGGCGACCGCCTCGTCCCCTGGCCGCGCGACGACCGTTTCCCGGTGCTCACCGCCGACCAGGTCAGGGGAACGTACCCCACGTCGGGCGAGAGGGTGCTGCGCGAGGAGGAGCTGTGGAACCGCTTCCCGCTCGAGCGCAACGGCCGCACGGTCGGCGTCGTCTACTGCGGGCGGCGGCAGGGCCAGCTCCCGCTCGGCCACGGCGAGCGCCGGCTGGTCGCGGCGCTCTCCGCGCAGGCGGCCCTCGCCCTGGAGAACTCGCTGCTCCTCGCCGACCTGCGCCGCCAGGTCGAGGAGCATCGCCTCCTCGAGGACTACCTCGAGCGCATCTTCCAGTTCTCGGCGGCGGCCCTCCTGATCTGCGACGCGTCGGGGCGCGTCCTGCGCGCCAACGAGCGGGCCGCCGCGCTCCTGCGGATCAGCCACGAGCAGCTCGCCGGCACCCGTCTCTCCTCCCTCCTCGACCTCCGCCCGGAGTGGCAGGAACGGCTCCCGGCCGGGCTCGCCGGCGTCCAGGTGCGCTTCCTCGCCGAGGAGTCGGTGCGGACCGCGCTGCTCTCGACCTCGGCGCTCGAGGTCGAGCCGGGCCGCTTCGACGGCCGGGTCGTCGCGCTCGACGACATCTCCGAGCAGCTCCGCCTGGAGCAGCGCCTCGCCGAACAGGAGCGCCTCGCGGCGCTCGGGCGCCTGGCCGCCGGTCTCGCCCATGAGGTCAACACTCCCGTCACGGGGATCGCCTCCTACGCCCAGCTCCTGCGCGAGACCACCAAGGCCGCCGATCCCCGCGCCCCCATGGTCGAGAAGCTCGAGGAGCAGGCGTTCCGGGTCGCTCGGATCGTCTCCAACCTCCTCGAGCTGGCCCGCCCGACGGGCATCGAGCGACAGCTCGTCAACTTCGAGGAGGTCGTCCGCGACGAGTTCATCCAGGTGCGTGCCGACGCCGAGAACGCCGGCGTGCGGCTCGAGATCTCGGTCGAGGGCAACACCACCGTGAGCGGCAACCGCGTCCAGCTCGAGCTCGTCACTCACAACCTGGTGCGCAACGCCGTGCAGGCGACACCCCCCGGGGGATGCGTGACGGTGCGGGTGGTCGGGGAGGAGGGCGGGCTGGCGCTGGAGATCGCCGACACCGGTCCGGGCATCTCACAGGAGCTCGGCGACAAGATCTTCGAGCCGTTCGTGACCACTCGTCAGGGCCGCGGCGGCACCGGCCTCGGCCTCGCCATCTCGCGCGACATCGTCCACGCGCACGGCGGTTCGATCAGGGTGGCAGCCAACCGACCCACCGGCACCATCCTGCGCATCGAGCTGCCATCGATTGGGAGCGTGACATGAACATCCTCATCATCGACGACGAGCCCGTCCTCCAGGACGTGCTTGCCACCTTGCTCCGCCGCGAGGGGTTCCAGGTCTCCCAGGCCGCCACCGCGGCCGACGGACTGCGGGTGGCCGAGGAGCAGGACGCCGACCTCGTCCTCCTCGACCTCATGCTCCCCGACCGTCCCGGCCTCGAAGTGCTCAGGGAGCTCAAGGCGCGGGACCCCGAGATCGTCGTGGTGGTGATCACCGCCTACTCCTCGGTCGAGACCGCCATCGCGGCGATGCGCGAGGGGGCCTTCCACTACATCCCGAAGCCGTTCAAGAACCAGGAGGTCGTGCTCACCGTCCGCAAGGGCCTCGAGCAGCGCCGGCTGCGCACCGAGAACCGCGACCTGCGGCAGCGCCTGGAGGGCCTGGAGAACCTGATCTGGCGCAGCGCCGTGATGGGTCAGGTCGTCGAGCTGGTGCGCCGCGCCGCGCCGTCGCGCTCCAACATCCTGCTCACCGGCGAGTCGGGCACCGGCAAGGAGCTGCTCGCCCGCGCTGTCCACCAGCTCTCGCCCCGCTCCGAGGGACCGTTCGTGGTGGTCAACACCGGCTCGGTCCCCATCGATCTGCTCGAGTCGACGCTCTTCGGCCACGTGCGCGGAGCGTTCACAGGTGCCATCGCCACCCGCCGGGGGCTCTTCGAGGTCGCCGAGAGCGGCACCATCTTCCTCGACGAGATCGGCACCATCCCGCTCCAGACGCAGGCCAAGCTGCTGCGGGTGATCCAGGAGCGCGAGTTCATCCCGGTCGGCGGCGAGCAGAACGTCAAGGTGGACGTGCGGATCATCGCGGCGACCAACGCCGACCTCGCCGACATGGTCAGTCAGGGGACCTTCCGGGAGGACCTCTACTACCGGCTCAACGTGATCACCATCGAGCTGCCGCCCCTGCGCGCCCGCCGCGAGGACATCCCTGCCCTCGCCAACCACTTCCTGCGCCGCTTCGGGCAGGAGAACAGCAAGCCGAACCTCACTCTCACGCCGCGCGCCCTCGATGTCCTCATGGGGTACCACTGGCCCGGCAACGTCCGCCAGCTCGAGAACGCGGTCGAGCGCGCCGTCGTGCTGTGCCCGACCGACGCCATCGATATCGACCTGCTCCCCGGCGAGGTGCTCGCGCCCCAGCCGGCGCCCAGCGCCGAGCTCCCCGCCGACGGGCTCGACCTCCGCGACGCGGTGAACCGCTACACGCGCGCCCTCATCGAGGCCTCGCTCACGCGCTGCGGCGGCGTGCAGCGTCGCGCCGCCCACATGCTGCGGGTGCGCCCGTCGACGCTCAACGAGATGATCCGCCGGCTCGGCATCCAGGCCCCTGAGGAGGAGTAGACGAAGGCAGTCGACGCTGCACGGCTGACCGTGGACTGCGTCGGCGCCCTCTCGCCTTGCCGCCACATCAACGCTCCACGGCCGATGTCAGCGTGGTCTGAGTCCCGAGACCCGAGACTGGAGGGCAGCACGGAGGCAACGTCAGTCCCCTGCCCGTTGCGGGCAGAGGCGCACCCTCGCGGCACCTCCCCGCGCCCCGCATCTCCGGCCCGACGCCCCAGGCGCCACGCCTCATGACGGCGCGGAGGGCGATCAGCCCCGGAGAGGGGCGACCAGGCGCGCCTTCTGTTCCTCGAGCATGCGGATGTGGCCGACCTCGTCGCGGTGAAGCTCGGCGAGCATCGCGGCGGTCTGTGGGTCGACCATGAACTGCTGCGCCCCGGCGAAGAACTCGCGGGCGCGCACCTCGGAGGCGAGGGCGAGATCGAGTGCCTCCTCGGCCGTGAATGAGCCCTGTGAGCGGTCGAGCGGGGGCCCCTCGACGTCCCACTCCACCACGTCACGGATGTGGCCCGGAAGGTCAGCAAAGCGAGCCACCCGCCGCCCCTCGACTTGAGCACCATGGGTGGCCTCGAGCTGCGCCATGGTGCGGAAGAACCGCGCGGTCTCGCGGTCGCCCTGGGTCTCGAGATGCACGGCGAACACCTCGTAGCGCTCCTGGGCCTCGTGCTCGATGAAGGCGGCGATGTCGAGGATGTCCTGCGGAGCGAGCTTGGCGAAGTCGATCGGGATCGGCATGTCGGGCCTCCATCAGCCGGCGGATCGCGTCCGCCACTGCTCGCAACCGCCCCGGCCCCTCGCCTCATTTCACGTCCCCGCCCTGCCGTGTCCGCTTTGCGTGCCGACTCACGCTCCCTCCCTGTGCGAGAGGACCGGGGCCCCGATCCCTTCTGCCCACCTGATCCATCTCCGTCACGAAACCTCCGGTCATTCCGGGAGGCGGCCCTCGTCGTCGTCCGGCACCGCGCCTGGAGCGCGGCGTTCATCGCTTAGCGCCGGCGGTCGCCTGTCTCGTCGCGCCCGGGATTGCGCCGCCGTGCTCGCGCGCCCGTCCCGCTCCCTGCGGCCCGTCCGAGACGACGGGACTCCGGTGCCGTCTCTGTCGCGCCCATCGATCGTCTGCCCAGCGTGTCGCAACGGCTCACTCGCAGCGCGCAGGAGGACGAATGCGGGGAAGTTCATCTGAGGTGCGGTCTTGGTCGAGACCGACGTCTCGAGGTTGGGGAGTGTTTCGAGGATGAGGCGAATGCCACACGCGACAGACCCAGGTCATGGTGCAGACGGTGACGCCGGCGAGCAGGACTCCTCGCAGGCGCTTCAATAGAGATGCGGCTCGCGGCACGTCGGGTTCTGCGAATCCCATCTCTGCCGCATTTCCCCAATGTCTCGCACGCCTCATTCGCGTTGGGCGGCCGGCGCGGCAGTGGTGCTCGTTGCGGCACTGCCCGGAGAAGGACACTTCGGTATCTTCTCGTCGAAGGGGGGACGAATGAACCTCTCCAAGAGCCCGGATTCCTCGCAGACCGAGTGGCAGCGGCAGATCGATGAGCTTCAGGAGCAGAGCCGACTGGCGTTCCTCCTCCGTGATGTCGGTCGCCTACGACAGCTGTGGTCCGACAGGCTGGTGGTCAACTCACCTCTGAACCGCGTCCTCGATCGAGAACAGGTCCTCGATCTCCTCCAGAGGGGGGTGATCCAGCACGCGTCCTACGACGAGCACATGGAAAACGCAGTCCGGCACGGCGACTCTGTGGTTGTCATGGGCCGTGACGTGGTCACCGACACACCGGGTGGCCCGCCACTGCAACGACGCTTCACCAACGTCTGGGCCGCGAGCGGTGAGTCCTGGCAGCTCATCGCACGGCACGCCAATCCCGTCGCCGGGCGGTCTTAGCTGCATCGCACGCGAACCGGGTGCCCGACCGAGGTGCCGTCGAGGGCGGGCCAGAGCCGAAGGGAGGAACCGGTGAGCCCGGCCAGCCCGGGGGTCATCGCCTTGGGCGTCTTCCCCACCCTGCCGACGTGTGCCGCAGGCCCACCCGGCAGGGTGCCCTGCCGGCTGGAAGAGCGTGCTTCCTCACCGTGTTGTTCCAGTGACGCGCCGTTCAACCGTCGCCCCGGCGCAGCGCGGCGGGCAACGTCGTCGCTGCCGCGGCGCGATGCAGCAAAGGCTCCAGAGGAGGACGAATTGCCGGTCCGCACGAAGGGGGCACTGAGGGTCGACTACACCGACGACGGTGCGGGCGAATGCGTCGTCCTGGTCCATAGCTCCGTGAGCGGCAACCGGCAGTGGCGAGCGTTCGCCGACGCCATCAAGGACCGCTATCGGGTCCTGGCGGTCAACCTGTTCGGGTACGGCGAGACCACCCCCTGGACCGGCGCGTCCCCGCAGTCACTGTACGCCCAGGCCCAGCTCGTGCTCGCGCTGTGCGAGGACGTCGAAGGTCCCGTCCACCTCGTCGGCCACTCCTTTGGCGCCTCCGTGGCGATGAAGGTCACGGCTCTTCTCACTGGCCGCATCGGCAAGCTCGTGCTGCTCGAGCCCAATCCGTTCTATCTCCTCGAGCAGCATGGCCGCATGGAGGCATTCCTGGAGTCCTGCGCGCTGCGCGACCACGTGAAGTGCTTTGGTTCCCTCGGCGACTGGCCGAAGGTCGCCGAGAGATTCGCCGACTACTGGTCGGGTGATGGGGCGTGGGCGGCGATGCCGGAAAAGCGTCGGCAAGCCTTTGCTGCTGCGCTACCTCCGAACTTCCACGAGTGGGACGCGGTCATGAACGAGAAGACGACTGTCGCCGAGTGGAACCGCGTGACGGCCAAGACGTTGGTCGTGAGCGCAGTCGATACTCGACGGCCGATCCGGGAGATTGTCGAGATTCTCTCCGGCTCGTGCCCGGCCTGGTCCTTCGTACAGTTGTCGGCCGGCGGGCACCTGGCGCCGCTCACGCGGCCGGACCTCGTCGACCCGGTCGTGACCCGCTTCCTCGACGCAGAAGTGCCCTGAGCTGCAGTGCGACCATGCCCGAGGCCAGCCTCGGCCCACCGTGACTCATGATGTCGAGGCCGCGGTGCGCTGCCCTTCGTCTTCGGATATGCTCCGATGGTGACACCCGAGAGAGCCACAGGCATCGGCGGGATCTTCTTCACGGCCAAGGATCCTGCCTCACTGCGCGCCTGGTACCACAAGCACCTGGGCATCGACGTCCAGGAGTGGGGGGCGCAGCGTTCCGCTGGACAGACGACGCGGGCCATCCCACGGCCGGCACCACCATCTGGAGCGTCGTTGACGCCGCTGACGACCCCTTTGCTCCAGGTTCGTCGTCGTTCATGGTCAACTATCGGGTGGCGGACTTACACGCGCTCATCGACGCCTTGCGCGCCGAGGGCTGCAATGTCCTCGAGAAGACCGAGCAGTCCGGGTACGGCACGTTCGGCTGGGTCATCGATCCAGAGGGCAACACGGTCGAGCTGTGGGAGCCACCCCCGGGCCGGTGAATCTGCCCCCCGCCAGTCACGCACGCCCGCAGCCGAACAAGACGACGAAGCCGACGAGCGCCCTCGCGGCGTGCAGACGCTCCACGACACTCGCAGCGCGTCGCCGGTGTCGGGCACGCACCGCTCGAGGACTGGGCTCCGGTGACCGCGGATGAACGCCCTGCTCGTCCACGGCATGGGTCGCGGCCCGGCTTCGATGTGGCTGCTCCGTCGTCGCCTTCGCGCGCACGCCATCGGCACACAGCTTTTCCGCTACTCGACCTTCTCCGGCTTCGACGCCGTCGTTGGGCGCCTGGTCCGGCGCGTGCAGGCTCTCCCCTCCACCGAACCGTTCATCCTCGTCGGTCACTCGCTCGGCTCGGTGCTCATCAGGGCCGCGCTTCCATCGCTGTCGCCCCTCGCACCCGCGGCGTGCTTCTTCCTGGCCCCGCCGTGCTGCGCGTGCCAGGCCGCCAGGCTCTTCCACCGCCATGCGGCCTTTCGCGCTCTCACGCGGCACATGGGAGACCGTCTCGCCAGCCCGGCATTCATGGCGGCCTTGCCCGTCCCGGCCGTGCCGACCCGCATCTACGCCGGGACGGCGGGCCCCCGTGGTCGCCTCTCGCCCTTCGGCAACGAGCCCAATGACGGAATCCTGCGGGTCTCGGAAACCACCCTCGGCGCATTGCCCGTGGTCGGAGTCCCGGCACTCCACGCCTTCATCATGAACTCGGCGGCCGTCGCCCGAGACATCATCCAGACGGCCCAATCGCTCCCGCCCTCTCGCGGGGACGCCTGAACGGCGCATCCAGCGCGCTCTTCGGTTGGCGAGCTTGCCCGGCAGGCGTGTCGCGGGGAATCACCGGACCACGCGAAGGTCGTGCAACTCGCCCGGCGTGCCGCTCCGCCGCGGCGCCGACGCTAGCCTGCATGCAGCCATCTCCGGCCAGCCGCCGAGGCGCCGGGCCGTCGTGGCCATCCTTCTCGCCACCGCAGCGTTTGTCCTCAAGCGCGCGTACCAGGGCCCGCATACCGCTCTCGTCGCCAGCCATCCCGGCAACGTCAGCATCCTCACTCGCCCTTCACTTTCTGGCCACGGTCGCGGCCTGGCGTGTCGGCCGGGCCCGGCTCGTCGCGGCAGCGACTGCCCTCCTCGTGGTCGGGGCGTTCGAGCCTTCCGATGGCTTCGCGGTCATGTCGAACGCTCCTGATCCGTGGGACGTCCTCGCCAATGCCGGGGGGAGTCGCGCGAGGGTATGATCAGGGGAGGACTGACTGATGCGGCGCGTGCACCTCGGCGTTGTGGCGTGTCTCGCCGTGATCGGCGGGTGCAAAGACCTGCCGACCGAGCCGGACCGCCGCAACCCGAGCCTCACCATGGTGTGCATGCCGACCGGGATCAGCGTGTCCTGCGCGGCGACTCTCCACGATGTCCCCAGTCGCGGATCGGTCCGCGATGTCACGACCGAAGCGACGTGGCAGGTGTCCGACCCGTCGCTCGGCGGCTTCGTCAGGCCCGGGCTGTTCATGCCGACGAGTCATGGAGAGGCCGGAGTGTCGGCGCGGTACGAGCAGTGGGAAGCGGCGGTCACGGATTGGTTTCTCGTCGGGCCGGACCGGCCGGCACAATGGCTGTACTGGCTGGCCGGGTACGTGAGGGACGCGGCGATGGACGAGGCGATCGCCGGGGCAGAGGTCCATATCCTCGACGGCTATGCCCACGACGCCCGGGCCCTGACGAACCAGTACGGCTACTACCAGATCGACAAGATCCTCACCGGGGAGGCCTTCACCGTCACGGTGTCCAAGGACGGATATGCCCCGTTGACACAGTCGTACCGCGTTGATCCGCCCGTCGGTCCGGGCGGGAACTCGCCGTTTCTAGACTTCCGTCTCGCGCGTCTGCCGTGAGACCTGCGGGGTGAGGACCTGCTCGTGTCGAGCGAAAGGCGGACTCTGATGATCGAAACGAAGCTGAACGCGCTCGGCCTCGTGCTCCCGGAGCCGCTGAGGCTGCCGCCCGGGGTCGTGCTGCCGTTCCCGTGGGTGCGCGTGCACGGTCACCGGGCGTATGTGTCGGGTCACGGGCCGCAGAACGTTGACGGCTCGCTCGCCGGCCCGCTCGGCAAGGTCGGGCGCGAGGTCTCGGTCGAGCAGGCGCGGCACGCCGCGCGGCTGACCGGGCTCTCGATCCTCGCCAGCCTCCAGCGCGCGCTCGGCGATCTCGATCGCGTGTCGGCGTGGCTGCGCGTCTTCGGGATGGTCAACTCGGCGCCCGGCTTCGACCAGCAGCCCGCGGTGATCAACGGCTTTTCCGACCTCATCGTCGAGCTCTACGGACCCGAGCGGGGCCCGCACGCGCGCTCGGCGGTGGGGATGGCGGAGCTGCCGTTCGGCATCCCGGTCGAGATCGAGGCCGAGGTCGCGCTCGACCGGTGAGGGCTCCCTCCACGCACCGCTCGCGCCCGGGAGCCGGCGCTTTCCGCGCCAGTGGCCGGCCTGCCCCGAGTCCGGATGGGGGAAGGTTGCCGGGTCGGAGCCCGTTCACACGCTGGTGGAGGAGGGAACCATGACCCGCTGGCTCGCGCCCTACCAGGATCACGCCTACGCGCTTCTCCGGATCGTCGCCGGTTTGCTCTTCGCCTGCCACGGCGCCCAGAAGCTGTTCGGCCTGTTCGGCGCCCAGGGACCGATGACCGCACCACTCATGCTGACCGCCGGCGTCGTCGAGTTCTTCGGCGGACTGGCGATCGCCCTCGGCCTGCGCGTGAGCGTTGCCGCCTTCATCGCCAGCGGCGAGATGGCGGTGGCCTACTTCATGGTCCACGCCCGGCGCGCCCTCCTGCCGATCCAGAACGGCGGCGAGCTGGCGGTCGTCTATGCCTTCCTCTACCTCTTCATGGCCACTCGCGGTTCGGGGGCGTGGAGCCTCGACCGGCTGCTCGGCTTCCGCGGCGAGGAGCCGAAATCGGCCTAGCCGGCGCTCGCGACGGCACGGCAGCGCCCATCGCTGGGCTCCTCGGAATGACCGGCGCATGAGGGGGCTCTCGCCCCGGACCTCACGCCTCGCCAGAGCGACCCCACTCGGCCTACTTCCTGGCCTCCGGCGTGGTCTTGCTGCTCGGCGTGGCCGCGGGCTTCTCGGCCGGCGTGCTCTTCGGCACCGGCGTCGGGGTCGGCTTCGGCTTCGCCAGCTCCGCCGGGTCGGCCAGCAGCTGCCTGACCTTGACACCGTCGACGAGCATCAGCCCGGTGCGCCCGGGCACGGAGGCCACCGCCTCGGTGGGGGCAGCGCCGGGGTAGAACGTCGCCTGGACGTCCGACCCGCTCTCGACCTTCACCGTCACCTTGCCGAGCTCCGGACCACCCGGTCTCGGCACCCCGAACGAGGTGATCTCGAGGTCGGCGAGGTCCTCGAGACGGCGCGAGACGGCACCGCTGTCCACCTCCGCGCCGTTCGCCTTCCAGAGGCCGTCCTTGCGCTCGAGCGCGACCTTCACCTTGCCCTCGTCGATCTCGAGGCGGTCCGCGTTCCAGGTGTCGAGGGCGACCAGCTTCTTCGACCGCCACCCCTCGGGTGCAGTCTCGGCGTGGCTGACGGCGTTCGCCTCGACCCAGAACACCCGGTCGCCGCGCTTGCACGCCAGCTCCTTGACCTTGTTCTGCTCGCGCTCGTCGCCGAAGGCGAGCTGGAGCGGCGCGCCCTCCTTGCGGACGATCGTGATGTCGAGCTTGGACGGTGCCAGGCCGAGTGCGGCGAGATCTCCCGGCGTATCGACGAACTCCTTGATCTTCGCGCTGTTGAGGTCACCGACCAGGCCCTCCGCGCGGTCGCGGTCGGCAAGATCGGGGAACGGCTCGGTGATCGTCCACGTCCCGCCGGCGTGGGCCAGGGCGACGCGGCCCTCGGGTCCGCGAACGGTCAACGAGGCGATGTCGGGGGAGAGCAACCGGACGAGATCGGTGGAGCGCCAGCCGGAGAGGTCGCGGTCGAGATCGGAGGCGATCCACTTCGAAACGATGTAGACATCATCGCCCGAGGTCTCGGCGGCGCGCGTGTTGCCGAGGGGCAGCTCGCCGCCCAGCTTGACCGTGTAGGTCTTGCCTCCCTCGGTGGCGACCGTCGCGACGAGCTGCGGCTTTTCGAGCCCGTAGTCGGCGCGCTTGACGTCCTTGGCCGCGAGGGTGCGCTCGGCCTTCAGGTTCGCGAGGTTGGAGAGCAGGCCGGTGACGGCGCCGCTGTTGGCGTCATCGGTGATCGGCTTGACCAGCTTCCAGTCGTTCTTCTCCTTGGTCAGCTCGAACCGGCCGTGGGAGTTGGTGATCTCGATCCTGGTGGCCTTGTCCTGCTGGAAGTCGGGCAGCAGCTTGTCGGCGCGCTCGGCGCGCTCCTCGGTGGTGGGCTGGTGCCGCTCGTAGAAGTAGATGTAGGCCCCGAGGCCGAGGACGACGACGGCGAGTGCGATCAGCCTTCCCAGACGCATGACCCCTCCTAGCGGCGGCGCCGCAACCAGACGACGACGCCCAGGACGATCGCGGCCGCGGGCATGAGCAGAAGCGAGATGAGCGCGATCGAGCGCATCTGGCTGGCGTTGAGGAAGAGCTGGACCTGCTCGGGCTCGCGCGGCGCGATGCCGAGCGCCTGCTCGCGCCTGGCCAGCCAGTTGACGGCGTTGAGGCCGAGGTTGAGGTTGCCGGCGTTGACGACTTGCGCCCCGGTGAGGAACGCTGAGTTGCCGAAGGCGACGATCCGCCAGCCCTTCTCCTTGTCCTTCGACGACTCCGCGGCCACTCCGAGAGGCACGGGGGGCTGCGTGTCCTTGGCGTCCTTGGTGGCCTGGCCGCTCTTGAGCAACAGGGCGAGGTCGGTCTCGCCCCATCCCTGATCGGAGGTGGTGAGCAGCACGGTGTCGGTCGCCCCGGGCGTGGTCACGGTGCCGACCGAGCGGGCGACCGGCAGGAGGACGGCGAGCCCCTGGAGGCCGTCCACCACGGGGTGCGAGCGGAAGTCGGTGACGTACACCGCCGAGAGGTCGAAGAACGGGAGCTTGCGCGCCGGGTCCACGACCAGGTCGTCGTGGTACTGGATGCCGTAGGCCGTGAGCAGCTCCTCGAGCCCGGAGGGCCGGCTACGGTCGCCGAGCACGGGATCGAGCATGACGAGGAGTCGGCCACCCTTGTCCAGATAGCTCTTGATGGCCGCCTTCTCGCTGTCGGCGAACGGGGCCGTCGGTCCAGCCGCCACCAGGAGATCGCAGTCCGCCGGCACCGCGCCCGACAGCAGCGAGGTCTTCTCGACGTCGAGGTTGTCCCGCTTGAGGGCATCCTTGAACTGGCCGTAGCCGTCCTGACCGGCCGCGTCGGGATCGTGTTCGCCATGGCCCGTGGTGAAGTAGATCTTCGGCACCTTCGGGTTGACCACGCCGAGGATCGCCGAGGTGAACTGCTCCTCGCCCTTGAACGCCTTCATCTTCGGCGCCTGCCCCATCTGCATGCCGGAGTAGTCGTAGTCGGCGAGCTGGTCGGAGGTGACGTACTTCTTGCGGCCACCCGAGGAGAACACCACCGTGTTGGCGGCCGAGACGCCGAACTCCTGGGCCAGGGTCTTGGTCCGCAGCGGATCGCGGTCGGGGTCGATGAACTCCACGTTGATCTTCGGGCTGGCGGCCTGGTAGCGGGTGAGCAACTCCCGGGTCTCGCTGTACAGCGGGGTCGAGGGGGTCATGAAGACGATCACCTTGACCTCGTCCTTCACGCTCTTGAGCACGTTGAGCGTCTTCTCGGAGAGCGAGTAGAGCTTCGACTTGGTCCAGTCGGCGCGCGTGTAGTGGCGGTAGCCGAGCCAGTTGACCATCAGGACGAGCGCCGCAACCAGGGCGATGGCGACGAGGCTGGACGAGGTGGACAGCAGCTTCTCCTTGCGCATCGCTCACCTCCCCCTGCTGGCTTCCAGCGCCTTGGTGGCGAGGAAGAGGAAGAAGCCGGCCAGGCTGAGCTGGTAGACGACGTGGCGCGTGTCCACGATCCCCTTGGAGAAGTCGTCCATGTGGTCCCACAGGTTCATGTAGCCGAGGGCATCCTTGAGCCACGGCGTGGTGACGATGTTCTGCACGAGGCCGAGCGAGAAGATGACGAGCAGGACCGCGAAGGCGAACACCGCCGCGATGATCTGGTTGCGGGTCAGGGCCGAGGTGAGGACGCCGATCGACAGGAAGAGCACGCCGAGCAGCGCGATGCCGAGGTAGCCCGCGAGCACCGGGCCGATGTCCACCCGGGAGTACTTCGAGAGGAGGAAGATGTAGACCACCGTGGGCAGCCACAGGAAGAGGTAGAAGACCAGCGCCGCGAGAAACTTCGAGATCACCACCTGGCCGTCCGACACCGGCGACGTGAGCAACACCTCGAGCGTGCCGGTGCGTCGCTCCTCGGCGAGCAGGCGCATGGTGATCACCGGGAGCACGAAGAGGAGCATCAGCCAGAAGAAGATCGTGCCGCCGAACAGCAGCTTGAACGCCGCCATCGGCTGGGTGCGGGGGTCGTTGAGGTACGACACGATGAGCCAGAAGACGTAGCCGTTCACGAACAGGAACGCGGTCAGGATCACGTAGGCGAGTGGCGAGGAGAAGTACGCGAGCAGCTCCCGCCGCACGAGCGCGAGCGTCTTACGCATGGGCCACCTCCTCGGGATCCTCGGCGACCGCGGTGTCGTGCATGGTCAGCCGGAGGAAGACGTCCTCCAGCGACGGCATGCTCTGGGTGAGCTCGAGGAGCACCCAGTGCTTCTCCACGGCCAGCTCGAACACCGCCCGGCGCAGATCCGCGTTGCCCTCGACGGCGAGCCGGTACCGATTGCCACCATCGGGACGGACGCCGGCGACGCCAGGGAGCAGCTCGAACGCGACCCTGGCCTCGCCCTCGGGCGCTTCCACCTCGACGCGCAGCTCGCCGGCACCGGAGACGCCGGAGCGCAGCTCCTCCGGTGTGCCGTCGGCCACGATCTTGCCGCTGTCGATGATCAGCACCCGCCGGCACACCTGCTCGACCTCGGGCAGGATGTGCGTGGACAGGATCACCGTGTGGTCCCGCCCAAGCTCGGCGATCAGCTCGCGGATCTTGACGATCTGGCGGGGGTCGAGGCCCACGGTGGGCTCGTCGAGGATGAGCACCGGCGGCGTGTGGATGAGCGCCCCGGCCAGGCCCACCCGCTGCCGGTAGCCCTTCGAGAGGGTGCCGATGAGCTGGCGGCGGACGTCGCCCACCATGCACCGGTCGGAGACCTCGGCGAGACGGCGCCTGACGTCGGCGCGGGGCACGCCCTCGACGGCGGCACGGAAGAGCAGGTACTCCTCGACCCGCATCTCGGGGTAGAGCGCGACGTTTTCGGGCAGGTAGCCGATCTTGGCGCGCACCGAGAGCGGCTCGCGCGCCACATCGACTCCGGCCACCCTCACCGATCCGGCCGTCGCCGGCAGGTAGCCGGTGATCATCCGCATCGTCGTGGTCTTGCCGGCGCCATTGGGCCCGAGGAAACCGAGCACCTCACCCTCCGGCACGAAGAACGACACGTTGGAAACGGCGTCACGGTCGACGAACCGTTTCGTCAGTCCTTCCACTTCGATCACGCGTCACCTCCGTGAAGCGGTCGCGCCACGAACGGGCACACGTCGACGACCCAGCACCCGCCTGGCGTCGCTCGCTGGACGAGGTTGCATGTTAGCAAGTGGTCTGCCACCCTGCAGCACGTTGCCAGCGTCGGCGGTGGTCATCCCGACCTGCCCCACGCGCCACCTTGGCGTGTGTCGCGAAGATCACGGGCATACCGTCGCGCCCGGAGTGGTTGCAGGGGGGAGGACCATGACAGTCGTCGGGGCGTTCGCGCCCGTCCCGCTCCTGGTCGCGGGCCCGAGCGCTCCGACCGTCGCATCTGATGTCGGACGCCGCGAGGAGGTGCAGTCATGAAACGCGAGATCCAGGGTCGGTCGAAGGCGCACGGCACGGTCAGGGGGGAATGCCCCTCGCTCCGGTCGGTGCCGGTGGGCAGGAGGTCGGGTCGAGCGGTCGGTGCCGTCGTCGTGCTCGCGCTGGTCGCGGCGGTCGCGGCCCAGGGTCAGGAGTCCTCCTCCACGCACTCCGCCTTCTTCAGCGCTCCGGACAGCCTCCCGGCGATCTATGGCTATGTCACCGACCCGGCCGGCAAGCCGGTCGCGCAGGCCACCGTCGAGGTGTTCCTCAACAGCGACTTCCGCACCGACTACGACATCACCGACACCGACGGCTTCTTCGGCATCCTGCTCCCCAAGCGCAGCGACTTCTGGGACGTCCGGATCCACGCCGATGGGTACCTCAGCTCCTCCAGCCAACACCTGTCGATCTTCAAGCGCGAACGCCTGGACGTGGTCCTCCGGCCCGACCCGCGCGGCAAGGTGGGCGCGCCGATCGAACCGAAGTCGCGGATCAAAGCACGCAAGGTCATGCGGGAGGGCCTCGGCCTCGCCGGCAAGGGCGAGCGGGAGAAGGCGATCGTGATGCTCCGCGAGGCCGTCACGATCGACCCCGACTACTGCGCCGCCCACAACAACCTCGGCGTCCAGCTCCGCCTCGCCGGCGACCTCGCGGGAGCCGAGGACCAGCTCCGCCAGGCCACGACGCTCGACCCCATCGACTACGCCTCACATGTCAATCTCGGCGCTCTCCTGCTCGACACCGGCCGCCCGCACGAGGCCGCGCCGGTGCTCGAGCAGGCCGCGCTCGCCGATCCCACCGCACCCCAGGCCGCCGCGCTGCTCGGCAAGGCGTACCTCGAGCTCGGGCTCGGCAAGCAGGCGCTCGCCGCGCTGCAGGAGGCACAGAAGCTGGCCGGCGCCAAGCTCGACCTCTCGCTCGAGATCTCCGACGCCCAGGTGCTCCGCGGTGACCTCGCCGACGCCCTCGCCGGCAAGGAGAGCTGGCTGGCCGGGCATCCCTCGGACCCGCGGGCCGATCACGTCCGGGCGAGCATCGCGGCGCTCCGCGAGCGCCTCAAGTCGGCGACCTGAGCGATGCACGTTCCGGCGAGCGCTGGAGAGCGGCATCCCCGGCCGCGCCGGCCCCGGGTCACCGGTTCATCAGCAGGAGCATGATCGCCTTCTGCACGTGAAGGCGGTTCTCGGCCTCGTCGAAGATCACCGACCAGCGGCCGTCCGCGACCTCGGGGGCGACCTCTTCGCCGCGGTGGGCGGGCAGGCAGTGCATGAAGACGGCGTCCCTGTCGGCCAGCTCCATGAGCGCCGGCGTCACCTGGTAGCCCCGGAAGGCGGCGAGCCGGACCTGCGCCTCGGCCTCCTGCCCCATCGAGGCGAACACGTCGGTGTAGACCACGTGGGCGCCCTTGACGGCGTCCTCCGGGCGAGTGACGACCTCGATGGTGGTGCCCGCCGTCTCGGCGTCGGCCCTCGCCGCGGCGACGATCTCCGCGTTGGGCCGGTAGCCCTCGGGGGTCGCGACCCGCACGTTCATCCCCGCCTTCGGGCCGCCGAACATCAGCGAGTGGCACATGTTGTTGCCATCGCCGATGTAGGCCAGCGTGAGCCCCTTGGTGTGGCCGAACTTCTCGCGTGCCGTGAAGTAGTCGGTGAGCGCCTGGCAGGGGTGGAGCAGGTCGGTGAGCCCGTTGATCACCGGGACGGTGGCGTGCTTGGCCAGGTCGGTGACGGTCGAGTGCGCGAAGGTGCGCGCCATGATGCCGTTGACGTAGCGGGAGAGCACGCGGGCGGTGTCGGAGATCGGCTCGCCGCGGCCGATCTGGATGTCGCGGCTCGACAGGAAGGTGGCGAGCCCGCCAAGCTGGTACATCCCGACCTCGAACGACACCCGTGTCCGGGTGGACGACTTCTCGAAGATCATCGCCAGCGTCTGCCCGCTGAGGGCGCTGCGGTACCGGCCGGGCCGCGCCTTCACGTTGGCCGCGAGCTGGAAAACCGCCTCGACCTCGTCCGCCGTCAGGTCGTGGATGGAGATCAGGTCCTTGTGGCGCTGCCAGGGGTTGCTGAGCATTCACGCCTCCCTGCTGCCCGCGGCACGGGCGCCGTCGGGGGTGATGAAGGTGCCGGCCTTGCGGGCGAGCGCGTCCTTGAGGTGCTCCGCGTCGGTGATCAGCACCTCCTTCCCGGTGTTCTCCACGAAGTCGATGGCGGAGCGGATCTTCGGCCCCATCGAGCCGGGCGGGAACTGGTTGTGCTCGAGCATCTCCTTGGCCCGCGCGACGGGCAGCTCCGAGAGCCACCTCTGGTTCGGACGACCGAAGTTCTCCGCCACCTGGGGGACCTGGGTGAGGACGATGAAGAGCTCGGCGTCGAGCTCCCGGGCGAGCAGCGCGGCGGTGTAGTCCTTGTCGATCACCGCCTCGACGCCGCGGAAGTAGCCGCCGACGTCCTGGTAGACCGGGATCCCACCACCGCCGGCAGCCACCACGACCGCCCCGCCCTCGATGAGCCGCCTCACCGCCCCAACGTCGAGGATCCGCCTCGGCGGCGGCGAGGCGACCACCTTGCGCCAACCGCGGCCGGCGTCCTCGACCATCTGCCACCCCTGCTCCTGCATGAGCAGGTTGGCCCGGTAGGAGGTGAAGTACGGGCCGACCGGCTTGGAGGGGTTCTCGAAGGCGGGATCGTCGCGGGCCACCTCGACCTCGGTGAGCACGGTGATCACCTCCTTGGCGAGCTGCTCCTCGTTGAGCCGGTTGCGCAGCTGGTTCTCCAGCATGAACCCCATCGAGCCCTCAGTCTGGGCGACGCACACGTCCAGGGTCTGGGGCGGGATCTTGGTGATCGCCTCCTCGACCTGGATCATGATGTTGCCCACCTGCGGCCCGTTCCCGTGCACGATGGCGAGCTCGTACCCGCGGTGGATGATCTCGACCAGCCAGCGTGTGGCCTTCCAGGCGAGGGTGAACTGCTCCTCCTGGGTCCCGTGGTCCTGCGGGCGCAAGAGCGCGTTGCCACCGAAGGCGATGACCGCCACCGGCCGGCGCTTTCCGGTGCTGCTCACTGTCTCCTCCGACCCGTCAGGGAGTGCCCGACGGAAGGTCGATTGTGCCCTCGGGTCACATGTGAGTCAAGGAAGGAGCGGGGTCTCTGGGTCTCGTGATCACCGTCGGCTGAAAGCTGTCTCCCCCAGCGTTGCAGCCTGAGCTCCCTCTTGCCCCCGTGGAGCGCTGCTTTCCTTGCTGCCCGCGGTCGCACGCGGCTCGTGCGCCGGGTTCCCCACGGCCTGCGGATCTATCAGCCGCTCGGACCGCGGGCACGATTCCCTCCCGTCCCCCACCTCACCAGATCGCGGCAGGGCGGGGGCGGGTGGTGGACTGGAGGGCGGGCGGCTCTCCGCCCCTGGGGTGGAGCCGCGCTCGCGCCGCAAGGTGCGGGCCACCGAGCGGCCGGACCGGCGGGTGGAGACGCGGGCCACGTGGGACGGGTGGGCGGGAGGGCGTGGAACCGCGAGGGTCCGCACGCCGGTCCGGCCTGCTCGGTCGCACGCGCAGGCGCCTGCGACGCCGGCACGTGGGGGCGTACCGGCGAGCACCGCGGCGCAACCCCGGGGGCAAGGAGAATTAGCTCACAGTTGACAGCGTCGCCCACACCCTACCCGGCAGGGAAGCGAGCACTCGCACCCAGCGGCTGTTGAAAGCCATGAGTCGGGCGCGGCGCGCGACAACGCGCCGATCGAGCCACACGTGGCAGAATGCGGGCATGCGCGAGTTCATCCACCCCCTGACCACCCGCTACGCCTCGCGAGCGATGCGGGAGCTGTTCTCGCCGGCGACGAAGTTCGGGCTGTGGCGCCGGCTCTGGCTCGAGCTGATGCGCGCCGAGCGCGATCTCGGCGTGGCCGTGCCGCCGGAGGCGCTCGCCGAGCTCGAGGCCCACCTCGAACCGACGGAGCGGGAGCTGACCCGGGCCGACGAGCTCGAGCGCGAGACCCGCCACGACGTGATGGCCCATATCCGCGCCCTCGCCGAGGTCGCTCCGGCCGCCGGCCCCTGGCTCCATCTCGGTGCCACCTCGGCCTACGTCGGAGACAACGCCGATCTCATCGTCCTGCGCGAGGCGACCGACCTGGTGCTGGGCCGCGCCTCCGGCGTGGTCGCGGCCCTCACCCGGTTCGCACGTGCGCACCGTGACCTGCCCTGCCTGGGCCACACCCACTTCCAGCCCGCCCAGCCGACCACGGTCGGCAAGCGGTCCTGCGTGTGGCTCGCCGACCTGCTCCTCGACCTCGAGCGGATCGCCTTCGAGCGCGACCGTCTCCACCTGCGCGGGGCCAAGGGGACCACCGGCACCCAGGCCTCCTTCCTCCAGCTCCTGGGCAGCGGCGAGAAGGTCCGCGAGCTCGACCGCCGCATCGCCGCCGCGCTGGGTTTTCCCGGCACGTACCCGGTGACCGGTCAGACGTCGCCCCGCAAGCCGGAGTTCTACCTGCTCGCCAGCCTGTCGGGGATAGCACAGTCGGCCTACAAGTTCGCCACCGATCTGCGGTTGCTCGCGGGATTGAAGGAGCTCGACGAGCCCGTCACCGCGACCCAGGTCGGCTCCTCGGCGATGCCCTACAAGCGCAATCCGATGCGCGCCGAGCGGATGTGCGCGCTCGCCCGTCTCGTCATCTCGCTGGAGCCCAACGCGGCCTGGACCGCGGCCTCGCAGTGGCTGGAGCGCACCCTCGACGACTCCGCCAACCGCCGCATCGCGCTCGCCGAGGCGTACCTCGCCAGCGACGCGCTCCTCCTCCTCTGGCGGTCGGTGGCGGCCGGCCTCGAGGTCTACCCCGCCATCGTGCGCCGCAACCTGCTCGAGGAGCTCCCGTTCATGGCGAGCGAGGAGATCCTCCTGGCGGCCGCCGCGCGCGGCGGCGACCGGCAGAAGCTGCACGAACGGCTCCGCGTCCTCTCCCGTGAAGCGGCGCGCGCGGTCAAGGTCGAGGGACTCCCGAACCCGCTGCTCGAGCTCGTCGCCGCCGATCCCACCTTCGGGCTCGATGCCACGGGGCTCGGCGAGCTGATGCGACCGGAGCGCTATGTCGGCCGCGCGCCGCAGCAGGTCGACGAGTTCCTCGTCGACGTGGTCCAGCCCTGGCTGGAGAACCACCCTCCGGCCGCGGCTGGCGAAGAGCCGGTGGTGTGATGGGCGATGCGCCTGAAGGTCGGGGTCCGGGGTCCGGGGTCCGGGGTCCCGGATGGGAGGGGTCGCTCGCCGGAGGCGGAGGGTTGCGTGCCGCACCCGGGATCGCCCTCGCGATCGCCCTCGCAGTGCTCACGGCCGGCGGGTGCGCGAGCAGCCGGCCGCCCGCGCGATCCTACCGGGCGCCAGCGACAACGGTCGCCCCGGGGTACACCGAGGAGGGACTCGCCTCGTGGTACGGGGAGCCCTACCATGGCCGGCACACCGCATCGGGCCCGATCTACGACATGAACGAGATGACCGCGGCCCACCGCACGCTCCCCTTCGGTACACTCGTGCGCGTGCGCAACCTCGACGACGGCCGCGAGGCGACCGTGTTGATCAACGATCGCGGCCCGTTCGTGGCGGGGCGCATCCTCGACCTCTCGCGCGCCGCGGCCACGAAGCTGGGCGCGATCGGCCCGGGCGTCATCCGGGTCCGGCTCGAGGTGGTGCGCGAGGGCGACGGGATGCCCGACGCGCCGTGCTGGGAGGTTCAGGTGGGCGCGTTTGGCCGTGACGAGAACGTCGCGCGGGCCGAGCGCGCGCTCGCGGGCCTGGGGTACACAGTGCGCCGAGCGCCGGCCGGCGGGGGGCTCACCAGGGTCCGGGTCACCTCGCTCCACGGCAGGTCGCGGGCAGTCGACGTCGCCCAGGCACTCCAGGGCAGCTATCCGGGGGCAGTGCCGGTCCCGTGCGGAGGCGGCTGGTGAGGGCCCAGCTGGCGGCGCTCGCGGCCTTGGTCGTCGCCCTCGCGGCGGCCGCGGACCAGCCGCCCCCGGTGGTCGTGGACCAGCTCCCGACGTCGCTTGCGGGCGAGTGGCTGTTCCGGCTGGGCAACGATCCTGCCTGGGCCAGCCCTTTCCGCGAGCGCCGCGATTGGCAGACCATCCAGGTCCCCGGGGCGTGGGAGCGCCACGGCTACCCGGGGTACAACGGACACGCGTGGTACCGGCAGACGATCTTCATCCCGTCGCAGATGGCCGGCGAGGACCTCGGCCTCGACCTCGGCATGGTCGGCGACGTCGACGAGGTGTTCCTCAACGGGCGGCGCGTCGGCGGGACGGGCTCGTTCCCCCCGACGTTCGACAAGGCCACCCTCGCCCACCGCTTCTACCAGCTCCCTCGTGACGCGATCCGCTACGGCGAGTACAACGAGCTCGCCATCCACGTTTACAACGACTCACGCTTCGGCGGTCTGCTCGGACCGGCACCGCGGCTCGACAGCTTCTCCTCGATCCTGCGCCGCCAGTTCCTCCGCGACCTCCTCGCCTACTGCCTCGCAACGCTGCTCGCCACCCTGGCCGCGCTCCACATCGTGCTGCTGCTCGTCCAGCGCGACGCCCGCGAGCACCTCTACTTCGCCGGGTTCCTGCTCGCCGTCGCCATGTACTTCCTCACCTACACGTACTGGGGGCCGCCGCTGCTGATCGGCCATGGGGGCACCTTCCGACTCAACGTCGTCGCGCTCCTGGCGGCCGTGGCCCTGTTTCCGCCGGCCTTCTACCGCATCGCGCGCAAGCCTCTGCCGCTCCTCATCGTGGCGATCCAGACCCTGTTCGTGCTCGGCGCCGCGTTCGCGCTGGTCTGGCGCGAGGAGGGGGACCTCTACCTGTGGGTGCACCTCGCCGAGGCGGGCGCCATGGTCATCGGCGCCATCGTGATTCGTACCCTGGCCCACCAGGTCCGGCGGCGCCGCCCCTGGGCGCTGGCCCTGCTGGTCACGTCGGCGATCTTCATTGCGGCGGTCGCCCTCGACATCCTGGTCGACATCGGCGTCCTCCGGCGCTTCGCGGTGGGCGTCGGCGACCTCTTTGCGCCGCTCGGTCTGGTTCCTTTCGCGGTCGTCTGCTCCCTCACGCTCGCGTACGGCTGGGTGGAGCGGCGGTGGGGCGAGCCGCTGGATCTCGCCACCGGTCTCATCCCCAGAGATCGCTTCGTCGACCGCCTGTCGCTCGAGCTCGAGCGCTCGCGCCGCGCCCGGGCGCCGGTCTCGGTCGCTCTCCTCCGCCTGGGGGCCAGGGCCGAGGACACGGCGGTCGATCAGCTCGCGTCCCGCGCGGTCCCGCTCATGCGCCGCGGGCTGCGCCAGATCGACCTGCTCGCCCGCTACGACCGGGAGACCTTCGCGCTGCTGCTCGCGGACACCGAGGAACGTGGCGCGATGGCGATCCTCGAGCGCCTGCGGCGGAGTGTGGCCGACGGCAACCCGGGCGGCCACGCCCACGTGCCGACCACCGCCGGCGTCGCCCAGTTCCGCCCGAACCGGCACGTGGCCACGGAGGAGCTGCTCGAGGAGGCCGAGGCCGCCCTCTACGCCGCCCTCAGCGAGGGCGGCGACTGCACCGCCACGGCGCCGTGATCTGCTCCCCTCGCGGCTCGGGCTGCTCGGCCCGGTCCGAGCGGGTTCCCCGTCCCCGTCGGATCCCTCGGCCATGACCGTCCCCTGACATAATCCGATAAACCGAACAGGCGTTCATTCGGCCGGATAAACTCCTGCTGAAAGAGTTTCGGGGCGCGTCGAGAGTCGGCACGGTCGTTGCACTTCGGATACAAGAGTGGTAGAAAGGCTTCCGCGTGGCTTTTTTTTGTGTTCGCTGGGTCGGGGTGGGAGGCCCCGACGCCGGGAAAATCCGGGTCGACCCCGCGACATATCCAACTACCGCCCCATGACGGGGCCGAATGACGAAGGAGGAACGAGGATGAGGCGTTTCACTCTACTTGCGCTGGCGCTCGCGCTAGTCGCCTTCCCGGCCGTCGCGCAGCAGCAGTACGGCTCGGTGTCCGGGCAGGTTCTCGACAACAACAAGCAGCCGCTGCCGGGCGTTTCCGTGTCCCTGAGCGGTGAGACCATGCAGGGCACCCGCACGGCGGTCACCGATGCCGACGGGCGCTACCGTCTGGTCCCGGTGCCTCCGGGCGATGGGTACACCATCAAGTTCGAGCTCTCGGGGTTCAACACCGTCGATACCCCCGGCATCAGAGTCTCCCTCGGCAAGGAGACCAAGATCAACGCCGAGATGACTGTCTCGAAGTTCGCGGAGACCATCACCGTGGCGGCCGAGAAGATCCAGGTCGACACCACGAAGTCGACGGTCGACACCGACGTGGACTGGCAGCTGGTCGACACCCTGGCCAGCAACCGCAACTTCCAGACCATGATGCAGATCGCCCCCGGCGTCATCGCCGGCAACAACCCGCTGGTCAACGGCGGCTCCAACGACGGCAACCAGTACCTCGTCGACGGCGTCGACACCTCCGACCCGCGTACCCAGACCTGGGGCACGGCGATCAACTGGGACACCATCGCCGAAGCGCAGCTGCAGACCGCGGGCTTCCAGGCCGAGTACGGCCGCGCCACCGGCGGCATCGTCAACCTGGTCACCAAGTCGGGCGGCAACAACTTCTCCGCCACCGTCCGCTACATCAAGTCGAAGGGCGACTGGTCGGCGAACAACGGCATCGAGTCCGAAACCGGCAATAAGAAGAAGGGCGGCTCGCGCAACGACGAGGAGCGTCCGTCGATCACCTTCGGCGGTCCGATCGTCAAGGACGCGCTGTGGTTCTACCTCGCCTACGAGAAGCGCGACAACTCGCGTGGGTTCTCCTACTACCCGACCCTCCAGGACGTCGCCACCGGGATCCAGACCGACGGTCGGACCTCGTACAAGGGCCACTACTTCTCGGGCAAGCTGACCTGGCAGGTCAACCCCAACCACTCGGTGGTCGGCTTCTACGACGAGGACCCGATCACGCTGAGGCCGCTCAACCGGGGCTGGAACGAGACCTCGACGACCCACTACGCCCCGAGCTCGGAGCTGCTCCAGTTCCAGGGCGGCAAGAACAGCTCGCTGCAGTGGACCGGCATCTTCTCGCAGAACTTCTTCCTCGAGGCGAAGGCCCAATACCACAAGCAGGAGCTCAACGTCTCGCCCGATGCCCCCGGCTTCAACGTGAACCCGTACATTCGGGACATCAATGCCAACTACTACTATGGCGCGCCGTACAACGACTACCGGTCGAAGCGTGACCGCGACGGCCTGCTGCTCACCGGCTCCTACTTCCTCGACGCCGGCGCCAACTCCTCACACCAGTTCAAGGCCGGCATTGAGTACCTCGGCCTCAAGCCGAAGGCCGGCACCGTCTTCAACAGCGCTGGCTACTACCAGATCCGCAACGGCGCCCCCTACCGGCAGTACCAGTGGCTCGACCAGACCGGCATGAAGGAGTCGAAGCAGGACTACTACGCGCTCTTCGTGCAGGACCAGTGGAAGCTCGGCAAGCTGACCCTCAACCTGGGCATCCGCGCCGAGTCCACCGAGATCTTCAACAACAAGGGCACGTCGCTCCTGAAGTTCGGCTTCGACAAGGAAATCGCCCCCCGTCTCGGGTTCGCCTACGACCTCAACGGCGACTCCCTGCGCGGGTCGTTGGGCCGCTTCTACTCGCTGGCCTCGAACTACATCGCCGACTACTTCGCGATCACGACGGATCACCGGCAGCAGTTCAACTGGAACGGCAGCTGCACCGTCGATCCAAACATGCCGCCCCAGGACTACGCCGCATCCTGCTGGAACATGGTGTCCGACATCCCGACCGGTTCGGGCGGCAGCCAGATCGATCCTCACCTGCGCCCCGCCTACGTCGACGAGTTCACCCTCGGCTACGACCACGTGTTCAACAACCAGATGGCCGGCGGCGTGACCTTCGTGTGGCGCCAGCAGGACCAGGCGATCGACTGGTACGACCCGGACGCGACGGGGTACTACTTCATCACCAACGTGCCCAACGCGGCCAAGTACCCGCACTTCAACACCGCCAGCACCTTCCCCTCGGTTGGGGACAAGAAGTACATGGAGTACCAGGCGTTGCAGTTCAACCTCAAGAAGCGCTTCGGGCCCGAGGGCCTGCAGTTCATCGCCAACTACACCTATGTGATCAGGTCCAGGGGCTGGGGCACCAACTGGCGTAACGTCGGTGCCTTCACCTTCACCACCCCCGAGCTGATGAACGGCCTGTGGTACGGCAAGACCGAGTCCCCGCACAACCTCAAGATCAACGGCTCCTACACCCTGCCGTTCCACGCCGGGGTTTTCCAAGGCACCATCGTCGGCGTCACGGCCTACTGGAACTCGGGCAACGTCTACACCCCGTACACGTACGAGGGCGCGACCTATACGTCGATCCCGCTCGCCCAACGCGGCTCGAAGGAAGCCGGCAGCAACTTCGACGCCGACCTCTACGTCGAGCAGCCGTTCAAGTTCGGCCCGGTAACCGCGTCGATCTACGCCAACATCTTCAACGCTCTGAACAACCAGCGGCCCACGGCGCGGGTCGGCAACCACGACCTCGCAACCTACGGGCAGCCGAGCGCGTGGCAGAACCCGCGGCGGCTGGAGCTGGGCGTCAAGCTCGAGTACTGATCCACTCCTGTGCCGTGATCACGATGCCCGGGGGCAACCCCGGGCATCTTCTTT
>JBLMXF010000084.1:0-2728 GCA_050257595.1 Acidobacteriota bacterium
ACAGGCGCTCGTTCATGCCGGGCGTGCTGCTGGCCGTCAGGAAGGTCGCGGACCTGCCGGAGAGGTTCACGGTGGGTCTCGAGGCGCTGCTGTAGCCCGGCGCGCTTGCGCCGACGGGCGCACTTCGGCGACACTGGGCGGTGCGTGGCGGAGAGCGGCGAACCGCCCGGAGGGCTCACCAGAAGGCGGCGGGTGGGCACCGCGGCCGCCGGAGCGGCCGGGTACACCGTCTCGCAGGTCGCCGGCCCATCGATGGCCGCCGCCGCGAGGCGCAAGCGGGTGGACGTCGTGGTCGTGGGCGCCGGGCTCGCCGGACTGTCCGCGGCCCGCAGGCTGAAGCGGGGCGGCGCGTCGGTCGCGGTGCGCGAGGCCCGCGACCGGGTCGGGGGCCGCACGCTCAACCACCAGCTCGGCCACGGGGAGGTCGTCGAGATCGGCGGGCAGTGGGTGGGGCCGACCCAGAATCGCGTCCTGAAGCTGACCAGGGACCTCGGTTTGAAGACCTTCAAGACCTACATCGACGGCAAGAACGTCTACTACCGGCAGGCGAACCCACCGGGGCTGCGGCACCAGCTCTACACCGGGACGATCCCGCCGGCGAACCCGGCATCGCTGGTGGAGCTCGCGAAGGCCCTCAACAGCCTCGACAAGATGGCTGCGCAGGTGCCGCTCGAGGAGCCCTGGAAGGCGTCCAGCGCCCACGACTGGGACGGCCAGACGTTCGAGACCTGGAAGCTGGCGAACACGACGATCGACGAGACGCGCGACCTCATCGATCTGGGCATCGAGGCCGTGTTCGCCGCCGAGCCCCGGGACCTCTCGCTCCTCCACGTTCTGTTCTACATCCACTCCGGCGGGAGCTTCGAGAACCTCATCAACACCCCCGGCGGCGCCCAGGACAGCCGGATCGTCGGTGGCTCGCAGAGGATCTCGATCGAGGTCGCGAAGCGCCTCGGCGACCGGGTCGTCCTGGAGGCGCCCGTCGAGCGCATCGTCCGGGGCAAAGGCGGGGTGAAGGCGCACACGCCCAAGGGCACGTGGGAGGCGCGCCGCGTGATCGTGACGGTGCCGCCCACGCTCGCCGGGCGGATCTCGTACGAGCCCCACCTGCCGGCGCCGCGTGATCAGCTGACACAGCGCGTCCCGATGGGCTCGGTGATCAAGTGCATGGCCGTCTACGACCGGCCCTTCTGGCGCGACGAGGGCCTGAGCGGCATGGCGACCAGCGACACGGGACCGGTCAAAGTCACCTTTGACAACTCGCCTCCGGACGGCAAGCCGGGCGTGATGCTCGGCTTCATCGAGGGGCAGGCGGCCCGAAACCTCACCCGCAAGTCGCAGGCCGAGCGCCGCCAGGCGGTCCTGGCCTGCCTGGCGCGCTACTTCGGCCCCAAGGCACGCACGCAGGCCACCGACTACTTCGACAAGAGCTGGGCCGAGGACCCCTGGACCCGCGGCTGCTACGTCGGCTACTTCCCGACCGGCGTGCTCACCGGCTACCGCAACGCGATCCGCACGCCGATCGGGCCGATCCACTGGGCCGGCACGGAGACGGCCACGGAGTGGAGCGGCTACATGGACGGCGCGGTGCAGTCCGGCGAGCGTGCCGCCGACGAGGTCCTGGCCGACCTGTAGCGGCGGCCTACGTGGCGCAGTAGACGATCGCCTTCTCCGTCGGCGGCGCTGCCGGACCGTTGATCGAGACCGCGATCGCCGAGACCTTCCAGCTCTGACCGCTGCTCCGCTTCGAGGTGAAGGCCAGGCTGGTGTCGATCTCGGTGCCGGATTGAGCCAACGTGCTCTGGTAGCCGCCCGAGAACGCCTTGGACCCCTTGGGGCACTTCGCGCTGATCGTGGGAGTCGTGCCGAGGGAGACCTTCTTCGACGCGCTCTGCGACACGAGATTGGGCGGGCGCTTCTCGCAATAGGCGAATGCCCGCACCTTGTGTGAGCTCATGTCGGGATTCAGCACGGCGATCTTCCAGGCCTGATCGCCGACGCGCTTCGACGCATAGGCGTAGTCCGTGAGCCCATCAGTCCCGGGCGTGTCGGACTGGAACCCGCCCGAGACCGCCTCGCTTCCATGCGGGCACGTGGGCTCGAGGCTGGCGTGCCCTCCGCCGTCGACGGTGGTCGAGTCGCCGCGGACGGACACCGACGGATCGTGCTTGTCGCAGTAGGCGTAGGCGACGAGCGGACCGGCACCGGGGACCCCCTTGGCCGGAGGGGGGGCGGGGCGGTTGAAGTTGTGGCCACTGGCCTGCCATTTGCCGTCGGCGGGCCGGGCGGAGGCGTAGGTCAGGATCGCCGGTCCCGTATCCGCGGTCGGGTCGAGGCCCGGAGCCGCGAAACCGCCGGCGACGGCCGTGCTTCCCGAGCTGCACTTCGCGGTCACGGTGCCGTTCTGTTGCGGGGCGATCGTGGTGCTGGAGGACTCGCTGCTCAGCCGAGCCGCCGCGATGCCGGCGAGTGCAAAGAAGGCGGAGGCACCCAGGACCGCGGCCATCCATCGCGTCCACCTGCGTCCGTTGCCGTCCATGGAATCTCCTCGCGTTGCGATCCCTCCCCGCACCGGACACCATAGCCCCGCACCGAGGCTAGCGCTGGCCGCTCTTCGCCAATACGTCCACCCGCTTTCCGCGCGAGCATGCCGACCGGCGCGTGTCCGGCGGGAACGGCAGGTCGGCCACCAACGCGGTCTCCAGGTAGTCGTTCTCGATGCTGCTGC
>JBLMXF010000085.1:0-32992 GCA_050257595.1 Acidobacteriota bacterium
GCCCTGCTCCAGACTTCGGCAGCCGCGGTTTCCTCCCGCCTCTGGAGGATCTCGATCAGGTTGGCTGGAGCGGCCGGGCGGGCCACCGCCGGGACCGGGAAGCCGCACACCGCGAAGCCGGCTCGGGCCTCCCACTCCGGGAGGCGAGCCGGCAGGGCCCCGACCCCCCCGCTCAGCACCGCACCCCCAGGCTGCTCCTCTTCGACCGGTGGCCACCCTCCGGTGAACGAGGCGGCAGCGCGCAGCGTCACGGCCGCGGCAAGCGCCTCGCCGGTGCTGATCTCGACCCACTTCCTGGCAGCCGCGCGGAGATCCTCGACTGCGACCCACAGGCGAGCGCCCCGCGCCGTCAGGCGTACCGGGAGCCCGGCCGCTTCGGGAGCGAGGTACTCCTCCAGCTCCTCCGGGTCGAGCCAGCCGGACATGGTGAGGAGGTCCGGGAGGATCAGCAGGCCAGTGACCGATGGGTGACGGCGGAGCCCGTTCTCCAGCCGCGAGCGCAGGAGCGGGCAGCCCAGGTCGGCCTGGCGCAGCCATCGGCGCTCGGCCTCCCCCGCCTCGCCGAGCAGCGCGAGCGCGGCGACCTGCGCCCCGAGGCCCGCACCCACACCCTCCCGCCAGTGCACACCCGAGCGCTCCAGCTCGGCCACGACGCCTGCGGCGAACGCCGCCTGGACGCCGTCGGCAAGGACGATCAGACCGGGCAGATCCGCCATTCCCGGGCATCCTAGCACTGCCCGTCCGCCGCGCCGGCCTGCTACGCTACGCGCGCATGACGGTCTCCTCGTGGCCCGCCGAAGCGTTCACCGAGCAGGAACGAGCCCTGCTGGGCCCCTACTTCACCAACCTCGACGGACCCGTGTTCGCCCTTGTCAACCTTCCCGAGGTCGTCAAGGCGGCGCTTTTCGCCCGCTACTCGCGCTCGCCCAAGAGCCTCCGCCGGCTCTTCCTCGACGAGTTCCTCGACGAGGTTGCTGGCGCCTCCGCGAGCAGGGTCGGCGAAGGGCGTTCGGCGCAGCTCTTCGACAAGGTCTTCCTCGAGTACGGCGATGACTCCGTGGCGCAGCTCGCTGCCGTCCACGTCGCCTGCGAGGGTGTCTCGAACGTCGCCACGAAGCTCCTGGAGTGGGGACGCGTGGCGGCCTACCTGGAACAGTCGACGCGGTACATCCCCTACACTGACCGGCCCGGCGGGCGTTGGAGGTACCTCGTCCCTCCGGAGCTCGCGGGTTTCCCGCACCTTGCGGACCGCTTCTCGCACACGCTGGATTCCGCGTTCGAGACGTACGCGGCCGCAATGGACCCGCTGCGCACCCACCTTGAGCGCGCCCACCCTCGCCCCCCCGAGATCTCGGCATCGGCGCACGCGCGCGCCGTCCGGGCTCGCGTGCTCGACCTGCTGCGCGGCCTGTTGCCGGCCGCGACACGCTCCAACCTCGGGATCTTTGCCAGCGCGCAGGCTTATGAGGCGCTCGTCATCCGGCTCCGGGCCAACCCTCTGGCCGAGGCGCGTGCCCTCGCGGATGCGATCCTCGTGGAGCTGCGCAAGGTCGTTCCGGCCTTCATGACCCGCGTGGACCGCCCGGAACGGGGTCGCGAGTGGAGCGAGTACCTGCGCTCCACGCGGGCCGCGGTCGAGGCGGTGGCCGACCAGGTGCTGCCTGTTGCGGGCGTCGGGACCCGTCCCGAGGTCACGCTTACCGACTTCGATCCCGACGGCGAGGTCAAGGTCGTCGCGGCCGCCCTCTACACGGCCTCGGGCGAGCCGGATGATCAGCTGGTCGCCTGCGCCCGCGCCATGACCTCCGAGCAGCGGGCCACCGTGCTGGCGGCCTACTGCGGGGTGCGCCGGAACCGGCGCCACAAGCCGGGTCGCGCGTTCGAGAGGACGGCCTATCGTTTCGACGTCCTGGGCGACTATGGCGCGTTCCGCGACCTGCAGCGCCACCGCATGCTGACGCTCGAGTGGCAGCCGCTCTCGACCGCTCACGGCTACGCGGTGCCGGAGGACGTCGAGGCCGCCGGCCTCGCACCGGCGTGGCACGAGACGATGCGACGGTGTGCGGATCTCTACGCTGAGCTCGACTCTCGCGGGCTCGGGTCCATCGCCCCATACGCCGTGCCGATGGCCTTCCGCATCCGCTTCTGCATTCAGATGAACGCCCGCGAGGCGATGCACATGCTCGAGCTACGCAGTGCCCCGCAAGGCCACCCCTCGTACCGGCGGATCTGCCAGGCCATGCACCGCCTGATCGCCGAAGGCGCGGGACACCGCGCGATCGCCGGGGCGATGGCCTTCGTCAACCACGAGATGGTCGATCTCGAGCGCCTCGAGGCCGAGGCGCGGGCCGAGAAGGCCCGAGACCCGGGGAGACAGGCTTGAGGCCCGGCGCTTGGGCGCTGAGGAACACGACGACAGGTGGAGCCGAGCGCGTGCGAGAGCGACTTTCAGACACCTGATAGCTTAGCCTCTTGCCATAAGAGTGGACTCACGCCTTCTTCAAGGCCTGCTCGAGGTCGGCGATCACGTCGTCGGGGTGTTCGGCGCCTACCGAGAGGCGAACCTGGTTGGGCGGGATGTCGGCCAGCGCGCGCCCTTCCTCGCCCTGCTGCTGGTGGGTCGAGATGGCCGGAATCGTCGCGACCGACTTGATCCGCCCCAGGTCCGTGGCCCGGAAGATCCTCTGCAGCGCATCGAAGAAACGTCGAGTCGGCTCGCCGCCGCCGCGGACCCGGAACGAGAGGAGATGCCCGTAGCGGTTGACGGGCCGCCCGTACAGCTCGTCGTACTCTGCATCGGCCAGGAACATGTAGCGGCGCGCGAGGTCGTGGAGAGGGTGGCCGGGCAGGCCCAGGTAGTCGACGCGCTCGATCTTGGGATGTGCGACGAGGTAGTCGGCGACCAGCTGCGTGCTGCGTGAGAGCATGTCCATTCGGGAGCGCAGGGTGCGCAGGTCGTTGAGGCTCAGCACCGCCTGGAACGGCGAGATACTGGGGCCGTTGTCGCGGTTGGGGAGGAACTTGATGTAGGTGGCGAAGTCCTCCCTCATCTCCTGGTTCGGGACATTGGTGACGATGTCCCGGCGCGCGATCACCGCACCGGCGATCCCGAATCCCGACGCGGTCATGCTCTTGGTTACGGAGTGCACCACGATGTCGGCTCCATGCTGCAGGGGCCGCAACAGGGCCGGCGTGGCCACGGTGGAGTCGACGATCAAGGGGATGCCGTACCGGTGGGCCACCGCGGCCACCGCCGCGACGTCGAAAAAGGAGATGTTGGGGTTCGACGGCAGCTCGCCGTAAAGAAAGCGCGTGTTCTCGTCGATGCCGGTCTCCCACTCCTCGATGCTCTCCGGGTGACGGACCCAGCGGACCTGGTTCCCCTTGTCCCTCTGCCGGACCGAGAACTGCTGAAAGGTCCCGCCGTAGACCTGGCAGGAGGAGACGAAGTTGATCGGCTCCCGCTCGCGGCCCAGGCGCCGGATAAGAAACGGCTCGATCGCCGAAGTAATCGCCGCCATTCCGGACGCCGTGGCACAGCACGACGTCTCGATCCCGGTGCCGTAGCCCTCGAGGAGTGCCAGCGTCCACTCCAGGTAGTACACGGAGGGGTTCGCGATCCGCGCATAGCACCAGGTCGGGATCCGGTAGGCAAGAGCCGCCTCCATCTCATCCGAGTCCCGGTACCCCTGCGAGGTCGCCATCACGATCGGCTCGATGATCGCGCCCTGATTGCGCTCGATCGCCTCCTCGACCGTGTACAGGCCATGCACCGCGATGGTGTCGAACCTCGAGTGCCGGGCCCGTGTCAGCGCCGCGCGGCGAGCGCGCAGCTCCTCCTCCGCTTTCGCAACGTAGCGCTCGACTCCGCTCTCGACGTCAGTGGCAGCCATGGAGACCTCCCGTGAAGAATCATCAGCCCACTCAGGACTTCTTATAGCTGTCATGAAGCCACAGCGCCATAATTGAAGAGATTACTCGGACAGATATGGACTTATCCGACGATTCATTGGAATTCTCGTCGCCGGCCGCAGACAACCCGAGGGTTCGCTAGAATTCTTCCATTCGGAGGTGGGATGCCGATCTTCGAGTACCTGTGCCCCGCGTGCAACCGGATCTACAGCTTCCTCTCGCTCGCGGTTCGTCCCGCGCGGGATCCCGTCTGTCCCCGCTGCGGCAATTCGGAGCTTCGCCGCGTGCCTTCGGCGTTTGCCGTCGCGGGCGCCCGCAAGTCGGCCTCTGAAGGGGGACGCGATCAGGCCGCAGGCGCGGGCGGGGAGGGACTCGGCGGCCTCGAGCAGGAAGCGATGCGCATGGCGAGCGAGCTCGGCGAGAAGGATGCCGAGGATCCCCGCGTGATGGCCAGGATGATGCGCCGCCTCGCAGAGGCCTCCGGGGAGCCCATCACGGCGACGATGGACGAGATGTTCCGCCGCATGGAGGGAGGCGAGGATCCGGAGGCGCTCGAGGAGGAGCTCGGGCCGCAGCTCGAGGCGGAGATGGGCGGCGAGGGCGACGAGGCGACGCCGGGCGGTCCCCCCAGCCGTGATGAGGGCCTCTACGACCTGTAGCGGCAAGCTTGACACACGCTGGCTCGGGGCCTGGCCCGAGCCTCATGCCCCAAGGCCCGTCACACAGGATCGGTGTGCACCATCACCTGCGTGTCGTCGCCGTGCCGCTCCCTGACCAGAGACGCGGCGCGCTCGGCGAGCTCGTGTGAGCGTTCGAAGCTCGTTGCGCGGTCGACCAGCAGCACGAACTCGAGGAACTGCGTCCCTCCCGCCCGGCGGGAACGGAAGGCTCTGTAGCCACGCACCTCGGGCGTCAGCGAGGAGATGATCGCCCTGACCTCGTCCTCCGTGTCGCGAGGCAGTCCCCGGTCGAGCAGCTCGTCGGCGGCCGCGCGCAGGATGCCGAGCGCCGCCCAGATGATGTACACCGCGATGGCGAGCGAGGCCAGCGGATCGAGCTGCTGCCAGCCGAAGATCCGGTAACCGACCAGGGCGACGCCCGCCACGATGTTGGTCGCGATGTCAGTGACATAGTGGAAGGCATCGGCCTCGAGGCCGATCGAGCGGGTCGCGCGTGCCTCGCGGCGGAGGAACATCACCAGGCCGAGTGACACGACCAGGGCAATCGCGCTCACCGCCACGCCCGCTTCGGGCCTGGCGACCGGCTCGAGAGAGATCAGGCGCATCACGCTGCGCACCACCAGCCAGATGCCTCCCATGGCGATGATCAGCGCCTGGATCACGCCGGACAGCGCCTCGGCCTTACCATGCCCATACGCGTGCTCGCGGTCGGGTGGGTCGGCCGCCAGACGCAGGAAGTACGCGTTGAGGCCCGAGCAGGCGACATCCATCAGCGAGTCGACCGCGGAGGCGAGGACGGCGAGTGAACCGGTCAGGAGGCTCACCACCAGTTTGGCGATCGCCAGGGACGCCGCCGTGGAGGTCGCCACCACCGCGGCAATGAACTTCCTCCGTTCGGCCCTCATGACCCCGCTCGCTGCCGTTGCGGAGACGGGACCGTCACCCTGTCCACCGCGAGGGACGGCTCCTGTCCAGGTGGGTACCACACGACGCGTGCCTCGAGGCGCCGCACCTCGAGCTCGTCGGGGCCAGGAGTGATGGTCTCGATGGAGGCCGCCAGACTCGCTAGCGTGCCCGCGCCCCGTGACCCTGCACTCACCTCCCTCGCGTGTGAAGGGCGGAGCAGAGCGAGACAGCGCCGGCGGAAGACGTCTCTCGGCTCGCCGATTCGCGAGACCGGCCCGGAGTCCCCGAGACGATGGACCTCAAGCCGGCACCGCGACCAGAGGGCAGCCGCCGCCTCGCGGATCTCGCTCTCCGACGGTTCCTCGCGAGTACCCACCGCGAGCCCATCGGGGCCGCCCAGGCGGCCGGCCCGCAGGCCCGGATCGCACGCCCTCACCCGATCGATGACGATCTTCCCGTCGACTACAGGAACGGCCCAGTGGACCCAACCTGCTTCCTCGCGCCCCCAGGACGCAACTCGCACGACGACCTGCGCCGAGACCTCGACCCACGGCAGGAAGATCCCTCCCCGCTCGGTGACTCGCCGGGACAGGGTTCGGGGCGGCAGGATCTCCGCGCGCACCATGTTCCGCATGTTACACTCCGGCACCCGCGGGAGGGCGATTGTCGTGAAGCGCGACGGCCACCATGGCGAGTGGGACGGGCAGCTCAGCCTGTTCGAAGACAGCCGCGAACGCGACGCCCCGACGGGGCGCAAGGTGCTCGTCTTCGACCTCGAGACGCAGCGATCCTTCCAGGACGTCGGCGGTCGTACCCAGATGCGCCAGCTGGGGATGTCGGTCGGGGTCGTCTACTCGTTCGAGACGGACCGCTTCACGAGCTACATGGAGCCCCAGGCGGGCGAGCTGATCGACACTCTCCTCGGTGCGGAGCTGGTGGTGGGGTTCAACCTCTTGGGCTTCGACTACGAGGTCCTCAAGGGTTACCGTGACGCCCCGCTCGAAAACCTCCCCACCCTGGACATCATGTTCGACCTCCACGACAAGCTCGGCTTCCGGCCCAAGCTCGACTCGGTCGTCCAGGCTACCCTGGCTGCGGGTAAGTCGGCCGACGGGCTGCAGGCGTTGGAATGGTGGAAGCAGGGGCGCATCGACCTCATCGACACGTACTGCACCGAGGACGTCCGCCTGACCCGGGATCTGTACCTGTTCGGAAAACGCAACCGGCACGTCTTGGTCTCGCGCTTCTCGGGCTCGCCGGTCCGTGTCGACGTGAGCTGGTAGCGCACCGGCTCCGACTCCGGAGCAGATCAGAAACGCGGCCAGCGTAGCCGCTGCATGAATCACCCTGCCGAACGCAAAAGAAACGCGGGCGACCCGGTGGGGTCGCCCGCATGATGGCTCGGTGAGAGGATTGCTCAGCTCGCGTTCTTGTGCGCGTGCACGATGTTCCGGTCGAACTTGATCTCCTTGTGGTGGTCCTTGCCGTCGTGGCAGCCGTTGCAGGTCGCCTGGGTGGGGATCACGAGACCAGCAGCAATCGCCTTCGCCTTGTCCTTCATGATCGAAATGCTCTTGTACTCAGAGCCCGGCCCATGGCAGGCCTCGCACTGCACGCCCGCCATCGCCTCGCTCTTGTTGGTCGCGTGGCAGGTCAGGCACGCCGCCTCGAACTTCCTGTCCTTGGCGTTCTTCGCGTCCTCTGTCGCCTTGGCGTGTTTGGTCTGGGCCCAGGAGTCGTACTGCAGCTTGTGGCACATCTTGCATTTCTCGGCGCCGATGTAGGTCGGTTCCGCGGTAGCCAGCCCCGCCCACATTGCAACGACTGCCAGCACCAAGCCGCCTACAAGGAACGTCCTCTTCATCGCACCCTCCTTATCACCCCGAATGGCCGGGGCGTCGAATCATCCTAGTGCTTTTCACGCACTGACGCAAGCCTGACACTCGTGCCACGCTCGCCCACCCCTTACCAGGGGCTGACCTTTGACACGACCGTTGGCACTGCGCGCAGCCACCATACAAACGCGACTGTCGCCGCGACCACGAGAAGCGTCACGGCCGCGAAAACCACGGCGCGCCATCGGCGGATCGGTGCCGGCACGTCGACCTCGCCGTTGCGGATCCGATCGAGCTCGATCGCGTGCTCCTCCGCGTACGCCTCCTCGTCGAGCGTGCCGGTGAATATCGCCTTGTTCCAGTGGCGGACGTGGACAAAGTACACATGCCAGGTGAGGATCGACAGGAACGCGAGGATCGCCTCGCCGCCGTGGGCAGCCTTGGCCGCGAGGATCACCTCACCGGGGAACAGGCCGGTCCAGCGGACCGGGTAGAGCAGGATCACCCCAGTCGCCACCATCACGGCAGTCCCCCACACCAGGGCGAGGTACTCGAGCTTCTCCGCGAAGGTATAGCGGTCCATGCTCGGCGGGGCCGAGGCCAGCCCGAGGTTGAAGCGGATCTGCTGCATGAACTGGCGCACGTCGTCGAGCCTGGGGATCATGGGCATGGACAGACGCCGGGCAAAGTGCAACCAGAGCGCCTCGAGACCGTGCCAGACGAGCTGGAAGGCCATCAGCGTGCCGAGCAGGTGGTGGAGGAACCGCACGCGAGGAAGACCGCCGATGATCAGCACCACTCCCTTGGCCCACGCCTGATCGGGGAACTTCTGCGGGAGGCCGGTCAGCACCAGCCCGAGAAAGCACACCAGCATGACGAGGTGGTTGACGATGTGGCGCCTGGAGAAACGGCGGATCATCTCAAGTCGAGCGCTCATGACGACCTCCGCTGACGCCGGCGTCCCCAGACATCCACCGCGATGTAGAGCAGGAAGAAGCCGATGGTTCCCGGGATCACGAAACGGTAGAACAGTCGCACGTAGTAGATCAGTGCGTACCTCTTGGGCGATGGGACGTAGTGGCTCGTCCAGGCAGACAGGAATCCGAAGGTTGCGCCCGGATGACAGGCCTGACAACGTACGAGCAGGCGCTGGTTGATTTCTCTCTGCCCGACTCCCTTCACGCTCTGGACATCGTGGTATCCGTGGCAGTCGTAGCAGACCGCCTGGTTGAGCGGCTGATCAGGCGAGGTTTCCTCGAAGAGCTCCGCGGTTGTGCCGTGAAAATCCGCGACGTAGGTGGTGAAGATGTCCGCGGGAAGTCCGTACTTCTTCATCAGCTTGGCGTCACCGTGGCACCTCCCGCAGATCTCGGGCGAGGCGTTGCGGAAGCGCGGCGAACGCGGGTCGGCGGTGGCGTGTGCCTTGTGGCAGCCGACGCAGGTGGGAACGTCCGGGTTGTCGTGGTCGGTCAGGGCTGCGCCGTGCACGCTCTTCCGGTAGGTCTCCGCTACGGACCCGTGGCACTTCCCGCACGTGAAGGAGACCTTCGCGCGCGACACCAGCGAGGCCGGGTCCGAGGGAGGCAGGATGTCGTGGCCTCCGTGGCACGAGACACAGGTGGCAGCCACATTGAGCCCGGCCATCTCGACGCCCCACCCGTGCACCCCCGCGAGGTACTCCTGTTTGTCGTGGCACGCCAGGCAGCGCTTGGCGACGTTGGGCGGGCTCAGCGTGGATTTCGGGTCCTTGGCGGGCAAGACGCCGTGAGCTCCATGGCACGCCCAACACGGTGCCCTCAGGTCGTTGCCACCGGTCGGGTCGCGGTGAATGCTCTTGTTGACCGCCTTCAGTTCGTCGTCGTGACACGTGACGCAAGGGTTGTCCGTCGTCATCCCGGCGGGATGTGGGACCTCGGACGCCTTGGGGTGGCAGTCGATGCATCCGAGGTCGGCGTGAACCGACCCCTTCTGACCCTCGCCCACGGCCAACCGGGCGAGCTTGTCCGGGGAGAGCGTCAACCCGAACGCGTCGGCAGCGGCGGCCGCCTGTTCCTTGCCGCCGTGGCATTCGAGGCACGCTGCGTCGTCGGCGGCTGCCTCGGCTCCTCTCCCGCCCGCATACAGAAACACCGGGACCATCGCGAAGGCCGCGACCATGGAACGTGGTGGAGACATGACACCCCCCCTGGGTTTGTCATTTTGTGCCCGTCTTCACATTCAGTCAAGAGGTGTAACTTGGTGCTACTTACGGCACAATACGCACCGTCCGGGCTCACCGAGCCGGACCGGAGGTGTTGTGCTCAGGCAGACCTTTCGCGCTGCTGTCGTGCTGTGGCTTCTCGCTCTACCGGCAAGCGGCGCACCCGTCTTCACCGCCTCGGCGGCGTGGCGCAATGCGCCTCCCGCGCCCGGCGCGGCCGCGCAGCTCGTCGTGACCGTCGAGGTGCAGCCGGGCTGGCACATCAACTCCAACACCCCTCTCGAGGAGTTTCTCATCCCCACCGAGGTGCGCCTCGACCTGCCACCTGGATGGACGGCCGACCCTCCCAGCTTTCCCCCTCACCGCCTGGCGTCGTTCGCGTTCAGCGACGGACCGGTGGCGGTCTTCGAGGGCTCCTTTGCAGTGAACCTCCTGGTCCACAGGGGCCGAGACGCGGCCGCACAGGCCACTCTTCACGGGGTCGTCGAGGCCCAGGCATGCAACGACAAGATGTGCCTGCCGCCGGCCGAAGTCGGTTTTTCGGTGGCATCGCCTGCAGGGGTGGGGGCCGCCGCCAGCCCCGGAGCCGGGGCCTCCGCCGTACCCTCGACCACCGATGGGCCCGTCTCCCCGCCACCCATTCCATCCGGCTCCCCCACCCCAGCCTCGCCGGCCGTCGCGCAGCCGCTGCAGACTTTCGGCGGCTCCGAGCGCGGTGGCCCTCCAGGGCTGTCCAAGAGCTTCCTCGAGGGAGGCCTCCTCCTTCAGCTGGCCATTGTGTTTCTCGCCGGCCTGGCGCTCAACCTCACCCCGTGTGTCTACCCCCTGATCCCGATCACGATCGGGTTCTTTGCGGCACAGACGAGCGACCGCCGGTCGCGTGCCTGGTTGCTCGCCGCAGTCTACGTGCTGGGGATGAGCGTCACCTACTCGGTCCTCGGGGTGACCGCGGCTCTCACCGGCCGCCTCTTCGGCGCGGCGCTCCAGTCCCCGTGGGTCGTCGGCGCGATTGTGCTCGTCTTGCTCGCGCTCGCCGCCTCCATGTTCGGCGCGTGGGAACTCCGCGTCCCGGCCTGGGCGACCCGCGTCTCGGGCGGGCGGAGCGGGGTCGGCGGGGCTCTCGTCATGGGCCTGGCCGTCGGTCTGGTCGCGGCGCCGTGCATCGGGCCGTTCGTACTCGGACTGCTCACCTACGTCGGCCAGCGGCAGGACCCCTGGCTGGGTTTCGTCCTCTTCTTCACCCTCTCACTCGGACTGGGCCTGCCGTACATGATCCTGGCCGTGTCGACCAGGGCGCTCGAGCGGCTGCCCAACTCGGGCGCCTGGATGGTCGGGGTCCGTCAGGTCTTCGGCGTGCTCCTGGTCGCACTCGCCTGCTACTTTCTGCGCCCGTTCCTGCCCTCGCCGTGGGATGGACGCCTCCTGCCCTGGTCGCTCGTGCTCGGCGGCGCCTACCTGCTGATCGTCGCCCGGCCAGGCCACGACCAACCCTGGATCGACCGGGTGATGCGACTCGCCAGCGCCGCCATCCTGGCGGCCGGCCTGCTGACCCTGGCCCGGGCCCACGGGGCCATCGGCCCAGGCGTTGCCTGGCAACCTTACGACGAGCGTGCCGTGCAGGCCGCCCTCGACTCTGGCCAGCCCGTGGTGCTCGACTTCTTCGCCACCTGGTGCGCGCCCTGCAAGGAGCTCGACGAGAAGACATTCCCGGATCCCCGGGTCGCCGCCGCACTGGCGAGGTTCGCCCGCTTCAAGGTCGATCTGACCAGGAGCGACGCTGCGACCGACGCGATCCGCGGCCGCTTCAATGTGCTCGGTGTCCCGACCGTTGCCCTGTTCCGCGACGGGCGCGAGGTCGGGCAGGCTCGCCTGACCGGGTTCGAGCCTCCTGAGGAGTTCCTCGCCCGCCTCCAGCGCGTCGCCGGCAGGTGAGCCCGTGCGCGCCCGCGGGACGCGCACCCGGCGTCGAGAAGGCCACGCTCGCGTCTAGGGAGCCGGCGTGCTCGCGTCGCCGTCGAAGCGCCACACGGTATCGCTCTCGTCGAACGGCGGCAGGTTCGGTGAGCGCCCGCGCCTCGCGTTCCTCCGCCATGCCCACAGCGTCGCCCACTTGGTATAGGTGGCGAACGACTGCAGCAGGCAGAACACGAAGCCGGACGCGCCGTCCAGGAAACCGGCCTGGACGACGTACATGCGGAAGAACCGCCAGGCCGGCCGGAAAGCCACCTCGAAGACGTTCGTCGACCGGTCCCGACGCCACGCCTGCGCCGCACCCCAGGCACCGTATTTCACGACCCGCAGGACGTACTCGTCGAACTGGTCGATCATGTAGTGCAACAGCGGCTGCCTGAAGACGACCGGCGTGCTGCGGACCACCATGTCGGCGTGCACCCGCTTGTTGGGGTAGCGCGCCGCGCCGCGGCGGAAGAGCCGCACCACCCGGTCGTTGCGCCACCCCGAGAAACGGATCATGCGGTCCATGAAGAACATCCGGCGTTTGATGATGTACACCTCGGCGCGTGGGTTTGCCAGCTCACGCCTGATCTCCTCGCGGAGTTCGGGAGTGCACACCTCATCGGCATCGAAGATGAGAATCCAGTCGTGCACGGTCTGGTCGGTCGCCCAGTTCTTCTGCGACGCGGAGCCAAAGTACTTCCGCTGAAAGAACCTCACCTTGGCGTACGACTTCGCGATCTCCGCTGTGCGGTCGGTCGAGAACGAGTCGACGACAACGATCTCGTCGCACCAGAGCAACGACTCGATGCAGACGGCGATGTTGCGCTCCTCGTTATAGGTAGTGATGACCGCCGAAACGGCATCGTGTCCCTTGGCCTCGCTGACCCCCTGGCCCATTCCCGCCTCCTGAGCCCTTCGATCCCGGTTCGCTCGCTACAGCGGCGGATCGTGCCGCGCTGGCGAGGCCTCCTCGGGCTTCGCCCCGGGTTGCCGTGCCGGTCGCGCAGCCCTCCGGTGCTCGCGCCCGCGCGGGTCCGCCGTGAGCGGCATCTCCGACTCGGCGTCACGGACGCCGCCGAAGTGCGCAGGCTGTGCAGATGGTACACCGGCGTCTTGTGCGCAGCCGCCCCGGAGAGTCCGGGGCGGCCGAGGTCAGAACCCGCAAGCCGGACTTACATGTGGGAGACGATCGCCTCACCGAAACCTGAGCATGATGTCAGGGTCGCCCCGTCCATCAGGCGGTGCAGGTCATAGGTGACCGTCTTGGCGGCGACCGCACCCTCGATGCCCTTGGCCACGAGGTCTGCGGCCTCTTTCCAACCGAGGTGCCGGAGCATCATTTCCGCGGAGAGGATCAGCGACCCGGGGTTGATCTTGTCCTGGTTGGCGTACTTCGGCGCGGTGCCGTGGGTCGCCTCGAAGAGGGCGTGTTCGTCACCTTCGTTGGAGCCCGGTGCCATGCCGAGACCGCCGATCTGCGCGGCCATGGCGTCGGAAAGGTAGTCCCCGTTGAGGTTGGGCGTGCACACCACCGAGTACTCCGAGGGACGCAAAAGGATCTGCTGGAACATCGAATCGGCGATTCGATCCTTGATGAGGAGCTTCTTGCCCGCCGGCATCTTCCCCCCGTGCGCATCCCACAGCTCCTGCTCGGAGACGGTGTCCGCCCCATACTGGTCGCGGGCGACCTGATACCCCCAGTCGCGGAACGCACCCTCGGTGAACTTCATGATGTTGCCCTTGTGCACCAGCGTGACCGACTCGCGCCCGTTGGCGAGCGCGTAGCGGATCGCCTTTGCGACCAGACGCTGGCTGCCGAACGCCGAGATCGGCTTGATGCCGATCCCGGAGTTGGGACGGATCTTCTTGCCAAGCTCCTTCTCGATGAACAGGCGCAGCTTCTCCGCTTCCGGGCTGCCACCCTGCCACTCGATGCCCGCATACACGTCCTCGGTGTTCTCGCGGAAGATGATGACGTTGAGATCCTGCGGGCGCTTGACCGGTGAGGGGACGCCGGGGATCCAGCGCACTGGGCGGACGCAGGCGTAGAGGTCGAGGACCTGGCGCAGCGTCACGTTGAGCGACCGGATGCCTCCGCCGACCGGTGTGGTCAGCGGTCCCTTGATCGCCACCCGGAAGTGTTGCATCGCCTCCACCGTCTCGTCGGGAAGCCAGCTGCCGGTGAGGTTGAACGCCTTTTCGCCGGCCAGGACCTCGACCCAGGCGATCTGCCGCTGACCGCCATAGGCCTTCTCCACCGAAGCGTCGACAACCCTCTTGGTCGCACGCCAGATGTCCGGTCCGGTACCGTCGCCCTCCACGAAGGGGAGGATGGGCTTGTTGGGTACGTGAATCGCTGTGCCGTCCCAACCGATGCGCTCACCCCACGCGGGAACCTTGAGATTGTCGAGACCCATGGAGACCCTCCTTCGCACCCCTGGTGCGCTGGGGAGCGTACACGTCGCGCCGCGGCCGGGTCAAGGACGATCAGGGGAAGACTTGAGCGTCTCCTCGCAGGGGACTATGGTATCGCCATGGTCCTTGCACCCGCCACCCTGGAGCGCCTCGTCGAGGTCGCCCGGCGCGCACGCGAACATGCGTACGCTCCCTACTCGAGGTTTCACGTCGGCGCCGCCGTCCTGGCTGTGGACGGCCGGGTTTTCGCAGGCTGCAACGTGGAGAACAGCTCGTTCGGCTTGACTGTTTGCGCCGAACGGAACGCCGTGGCTGCGGCCGTGGTTGCCGGAGCACAGCCGGCTGCCGTCGCGGTGGTCACGACCCGGGATCACGTGGGACCGTGCGGGGCATGTCGTCAGGTGCTGGCCGAGTTCGCCCCGGACATGCCGGTGATCCTTGCTGCCCACGACGGCAGCGACGTTCGCCAGGTAGGGCTCGATGAGCTGCTGCCCGGCGCGTTTCGCTTCGCCGGCGACTAGACGCCGATCCCCTTGCGGCGACGCAGGTAGCGGTAGTCAGGGACGCTGTACTCCTTGAGCTTGGCGATCAACGCTCCCCGTGAGATACCCAGGATCCGCGCCCCTTTCGACTGGTTGCCCTTCACCTTCCGCATCACGCGGTCGATCAGGTGCTGCTCCACCCTCGGGATGATCTCCTTGAGGTTGTCCGTTGCGAGCACCTCGCTGAGCTCGGCGGCGACCGCGCCCGCACCGGGAGCACTGGCTCCGGCCTGCACGCCCTTGTCATCGCAGCGCACCATCTCGCCGTCCGGGGTGGCGGTCACCAGCCGGTTGACCTCACCCACGAGATCCGCCATCTCGCCGGGAAACGTCCTGGCCAGCAGCACGTTCAGGCACTCGAGCGTGATCCCGCGCAGAGACTTCTTCTGTTCCGACGCGGACCGGTGCAGCAGGGCGGCGATCAGCAGCGGCAGATCCTCACGCCGCTCGTCGAGTCGGGGCACCCGCAGCATGTGCTGCGAGAAGGCCAGGAACAGGGGCGAAGCCAACTTTCCTTGCTGCACCAGCGCCAGGGGATCCTCGCGGCAGGTCACCACCCAGCGCGTCGAGATCGCCGAGAGCTGCTCCCGCTGCTGAGCGGAGATCAGTGCGGCCAGCTCGGATTGGATGGGCGGCGGAAAGCGATCGATGTCGCGTAGGAGCAGTACGCCTCCGCGGGCGCTGCCGACGACACCACCAGCGTCGGGGCCGAAACTGGGATGCCGCGACGCGCCGAAGAGCTCTTCCCGCAAGGCGTCGATATCGCCAGTTCGCGGTTCGTAGACGTGAATGGATCGGCCGCCGATCGGGCCCAGCGTGGCAAGGATCCGCGCCACTTCGGTCCGCCCGGTCCCGGGCGCGCCGCAGATCAGCACCGGATCGTTCCCGTGAGCAGCTGCCAGCATTCCGGAGCGCAACACCTGGACGGCCTGGGAGCTCCCAGGGAGAGCCGCCTCGAGCCTGTGGCGCGCCTCCAGCTCCCACCCCGTGAAGGTGGCGTCGTCCCGCTCCACCTCTCGCCACTGGAGACCGAGCAGGCGGGCCACCTCGCCGATCAGGCTCACACCTTCATCACCCAAGGCACCGAGCGGGCGCGCGAGGATCATCGCCGACAGCTCGCGGAGCGCTCCGTAGATCGGCACGACGGCCAGCGTCCCCCCGCCGGAACTGACCACGGCGTAACGTCCGAGAACGGTGAGCTCGCCCAGCATCCTGCGCGGCACCCGCGGAAGCTCTCCGCTCCACACCGAGGTCAGTGCTACCGTCTCGTCGCCGTCCCCAGGCGCCACGATCGCGAACTCTGCCTCGGGGAGTGTCTCACGAAGCAAACCGACCACCTGGCGGAGGCGATCGCCCCGCGCCTCGCGGAACAGCTCCACGAAGCGCTCACGGGCCTCGCCGAAGCCGATCGGGTCAGGCCGCAGACTGAAGCTCCCGGCAGCAGGCCCGGCGTCATCCTCCCGCGGCGCCGGCGCAACGCTCGGGGAGACTTCGATGAGCCCGGCCGGGTTGCCGGCCTCGCCACCGCGGAAGACGAGAGTGGTACCCGCGACCCGGATCCGGTCGCCTGGATTCAGCACACCGCGTGAACGCCTTTCCCCGTTGAGAACGACGGTCTGGCGCTCAACCGTCACGAAGGTAAACACATCGTTGTTCCTGTGGATGACAAGATGGCGATCGCCGACCCCGGCGGCACGGACCACGACGTCGTTCCGGCTCGACGAGCCTACCGTGATCTGACTCTTGGCGAGTCGGTACGTGAGGACCGCACCGTTCTCGGACTCGACCGACAACAGGACCATCTGATCGCCTCCTCACGGGTCGTAGCTATCGTACGTCTGTCGCTCAACAATTGCAACCCGTTCACAAGACCGGCCGCCGAAGCGCCAGGAAGAGAACGAATCAGAAGGCCGATCGATGCGGCTGTACATGCGATGACCCTTCCGGTCCCGCGACGTCTTGACGTCGCGCCCTCTGCCGATGACACTTCGCCCATGCGTGCGGTGCTGGCCATCGCCGGCTGCGGCCCACGCCTCGAGGTCGCCCTCCTGGCTGGCGAAGGCATACCGCCGGGAAGTGTCCGCCTTGCCGGTCCCACCCCGCGCTCCGACCTGATCATGGCGGCCGTTGACCTCCTGCTGCAGTCGGCGGGCCTGCCGGTACATGCGCTCGGCGGCGTCGTGGCGACGCGGGGTCCAGGCTCCTTCACCGGCATCAGGGTTGGGCTCGCCACCGCCCAGGGTCTGGCCACGGCCCTCGCGATTCCGGCCCGGGGCTTCTCGTCGCTTCTCGCCCAGGCCGCCCGCTGCGAGGAGGACTCCTGCCTCGCCGTCCAGCCGGCGCGGCGCGGTTCGGTGTACGCACAGCCCTTCGTTCGGGCTGGGCGAGCGCCGAACCCCACCGCTCCCCCATCGGTCGTGACCACGGCATCACTGGCCACCTCACGACAGCCGGTCGTCGGTCCCGACGTCCTCGAGCTCCCCCCAGGCACCCCGGTGCCCCGGACCCGTCTGACGCTCGCCGAGGCGCTGCTCGTGCTGTTTCACGACTCTCCCGAAAATGAAGCGCCGCTGGTGCCTCTCTACGTCGAGGCAGCGGCCGCCGAAGTCGCACGATGGGGCGCCTGAGCATGGCGGCGCTTCCCGAGGGTTATCTGGTCCGCGCCGCGCAGGTGGAGGACATCGCCGCCGTCGCCGTCCTGGAGGCGGAGGTCTTCCCCGACCCCTGGCCCGCCCACCTCTACCTCCAAGAGGTCGGCCAGCCCCTGCGGTTCCAGCGCGTGGTCATCACCGCCGATGGCCAGCTCGCTGCGTACCTTTTCTCGTGCTGGCAGGCGGATGAGCTCCACGTCCTCAAGGTTGCCTGCCATCCGATCTTCCAGTCCCGCGGTCTGGCCACCGCACTGCTCGCGGAGGCCGTCGGGGAGGCGGCACGGGGCGGAGGCCGCGGACTGATCCTCGAAGTCCGCCCCTCCAACCGGCGTGCGTACCGGCTCTATCACAACCTGGGCTATCGGGTGCTCGGCCGTCGGCCCCGGTACTACACGGACGGCGAGGACGCTCTTGTCATGTTCCTCGCGGTCACCTCGGACCACGAGACCGACCATCAGCCGGGCCTCCGCTGATCCCACCGCGCCAGTGCCCGACGCCACGCAGCCGTTGGAGCGCGACAGGCGTTCCGAGGGTATACTCCTCTCGCTGGAGCCACCCCACTGATGAACCGCCTGGGTGAGATTCTCGTCGCAAAGGGGGCCGTCTCGACCGACGGGCTGCGCAGCGCCCTCGAGGCGTGCCGGCGTTCGGGGGGACGCCTGGGAACCTGGCTGATCAGGCTGGGCCTCGCCAGCGAAGCCGCGCTTCTCGATGCCCTCGCGGAGCAGACCGGCTGCCCGCCGGCCTCTGCCCTCGAGCTGGCTACGGCACCGTCGGAGGTACGGGCGATCATCCCGCCTCCATTCGCCCGCCACCATCTGGCCATGGCGTTCCGCACCCATGGCCGGACTCTCGACGTGGCGATGGTCAACCCCAACGACCTCCTCCTCGTCGATGAGATCGGCAGTATGACCAGGTTCTCGGTGCGCCCGTTCGTCGCGACCGAACCGGCGCTCGCCGCGGCGCTGGCGATTCCGATCAACACGGTCTCCGACGTCGCCACGGAGGTGGCCCCTTCCCACGGCGAGGCCCGTGAGTGGCGGCAGTTCTGGCGCCTGGAATCGACGCCCCCTGATCTCTTCCGAGCTCTCGACGCCCTCGCTCCTCCCTGCCCCCCCCACAACGCGGCGACGTTCCCGGCGCTCCGGCACCTCGAGGCCGGCGACACGCCGGGTGGGGCGAGCAACCTGGCCAACGCGGCCGATTCACTCGCAGCCGCGACCCATCGCGACCAGGTCGCCAGGATCGTGCTCGACTTTCTCACCGGGCTCGCGCCCCGCGCGGCGCTGTTCTCCCTCCATCAGGGCAAGGTCATGGCTTGGGCGGCGCGCGGGCCCACCCTGGTCGACGAGGACTTCCACACGCTGATCTTGCCCCTGGATCGCCCATCGATGTTCCTCAACCTCACCCAGGGCGCCCAGCTCCACGTCGGACCGCTGGGGGGCGGAGAGGGCAACGCTCTCCTGCTCGACGCGCTCGGTCCGCCTACTCCGTCCGAGGCGATCCTGGCACCCCTGCGGGTAAGAGAGAAGGTCGTCGGCTTCCTCTGGGTCGATCGGGGCGAGGGGAGCGTCGCGGAGGTTCCGATCCACTCTGTCCGGGAGGTGGCTCGCCTCACCGGGCTGGCCCTCGAGGCCCTGGTGATTCGACAGAAGATCCGCGCCGGCCAGCGCTTGACAGAAGGGGCGGCCGGGGATTAGCGTTCGGAGCCCGCGAAGGAGGGTTGGATGATCAAGGCCGACTTGGTGCGCAAGGTGATGGAGACGGTCGAGTTGCCACAAGCGAAGGCGAGCGACGCGGTCAACGCGATCTTCGATGCGATGCGGGACGCGCTGACCGGCGGCGAGCGCATCGAGCTGCGGGGCTTCGGTGTCTTCATCGTCAAGAATCGCAAGCGCGGCATCGGCCGCAACCCCAAGACCGGCGTCGAGGTGGCCATCCCCCCGGGAAAGACCATCCGCTTCAAGCCTGGAAAGGCCCTCCGGGTCATCAGGTAGGTGGCCTCGACCGAGCCACAAGTAGAGATCATCGGCCCCGACGGGATCCCGATCGGGGTGATCCGCAGACGCCTTCCCCGGCCACGCAGGATCTGGCTACACCTCCTTCTGCTCCTGCTCACCTTCCTGACGACGACTCTGGTCGTTGGCCTTTCGTACGGCGGGGGCGACGAGCTGGGCAGCCTCGGACGAGCGCTGGCAAGCGGCGCCGTATGGGCGTCGGGCCTCGCCTTTTCCGTGCCATTGCTGGCGATCCTGCTCACGCACGAGATGGGGCACTACTTCGCATGCCGCTACCATCGCCTCGACGCGACGCTGCCTTTCTTCATCCCGATCCCCCTCGGCATCGGAACGCTGGGGGCCTTCATCCGCATCCGCAGCCCACTGTCGAACAAGCGCGAGCTGTTCGACGTCGGTGCCGCGGGCCCGCTCGCGGGCTTCGCCGTTGCCGTACCCGTGCTCATCCTGGGCGTCGCGCTGTCGCACCCGGTCGCCGAACTGCCCCAGCGCGGGCTCTGGATCTTCGGTGAGCCCCTCCTCTTCAAGGCAGCCTCGTACCTGATCCACCCCGAGCTGGCCCACGGTGGCGATCTCCTCCTCCACCCGACCGGCTTCGCGGCGTGGTTTGGCCTCCTCGCGACTGCCCTCAACCTGCTCCCCTTCGGCCAGCTCGACGGAGGACATATCACCTACGCGATGTTCGGGCCGCTCCAGCGCCGGTACTCGTGGCCGGCACTCCTTGTACTGGTCGCGCTGGGCTTCAGGTGGGTCGGCTGGTGGGTATGGGTCGTGATTGCCCTCGCCATGGGTGTGCGCCACCCCTGGATGCCGGATGAGGCGCAACCGCTCGACCCCCGCCGTCGGGTGCTCGGCTGGGTCTGCCTCCTTGTCTTCGTGCTCTGCTTCACGCCACAGCCGATTACGATCGTCCCCTGAGACTCAGGGCGTGAGGCTCGGGGCTTGGGAAAGAGACGATGTGGCCGATGGGCGGAACCCAGGCGTCATGCCTCATCCTCTATCCCCGCTCCTCCCAGATCAGCGTGACCGGGCCGTCGTTGACCAGCTCGACCTCCATTGCGGCCCGGAACACGCCGGTGGCGACGTGCAGTCCACGCCTCCGCAGTGCGGCGATCAGCGCCTCGATCATCGGCTCGGCCTCATCAGGCGGAGCAGCCCCGAAGAAGTCGGGACGGCGGCCCCGCTGGATCGAGCCAGCCAGCGTGAACTGAGAGACCACCAGTATCTCCCCCCCAACCTCGTCGATGCCACGGTTCATCTTCCCCTGTTCGTCCCCGAAGACGCGCAGCGTCGCGAAACGGTGAGCCGCCCGTTCGGTCCGCTCGGGACCGTCGCCCCGCTCGACAGCCACGAGCAGCAGGAGTCCTCGCCCGATCGACCCGACCACCTCGCCCGCGACGCGCACGTCGGCCCGACTCACCCGCTGGGCGACGATCCTCACCGCGCCCGCCGCCTGAACAGGGCTCTCGCCTCGGTCAGCTCCTCCGCCCCGAGGGCGAACAGCACGGCGGTGTAGACGACCACCGCGCCCGCCGCCAGCATGGCCAGCAGGGCGAGCGATCGCACGCCGGTCACGCCCATCGACGGCAGGTGAGGGAGCACGAGGAGGAGTCCGGCACCCAGAACTGCCGCCGCGATCAGCTGCCGGGCCAGACCTGGCCCGACGTCACGCAGATGCGGGAGCCGTCCATGACGACCGTTGAGGACCAGCAGGGTCGCGCTGTTGAGCAGCTGTCCGGCCGACGCCGCGGCGGCGACGCCGGCTACACCGAACCTTGGCGTCCAAACGACGCCGAGGAGGTAGAAGCCGATGAGGTTGACCGTCGCCGCGAGGACTGGCTGCCGGGTGTCCTTCCAGGCGTACGACGTCGAGGCGAGCAACTTGGTCAACCCCAGAAACGGGATTCCCCACGCGTACATCGCCAGTGCGCCCGCCGTCATCGCGACGTCGGTGGCGTCGTACCGACCTCCACCGAACGCCGTGCCGACGATCTTCGGCGCCAGGATCCCGAGGAACACGGCGGCCGGCAACGCCACGAGGGACAACAGCCGGACGGCGAAGGCGAGCATTCGGCGCGCACTCTCCCCGTCTTTCACCCGTTCGGCCGAGAGCATCGGCAGGACCGCGGTGGTCAGCTGCACGATCAGCACGCCGTAGATCAGCTCCGCGAGCCTGGCCGCATTGAAGCGGGCCGTCACCGCACCGGGGCTGACGCTGGACGCGAACCGGTAGGACACCAGTAGGGTGAGCTGGTACACGCCCAGCGCGGGGATTCCTGGCAGCATCAGCCGCAGGACCCGCCGCACCTCCGGGTGGTGGAAGGCGCCACGGCCGGGCAAGAGGGGAAGACCGATCCTCCAGCAGCCCCACCACTGCAGCCCGAGTTGTGCGAGACCGCCACACAGCACCCCGACCGCCAGCCAATCCCAGCCCCCATGGGTGAGCTCGACGGCGGTCACTGTCCCGGCAATGACACACAAGTTGAAGGCAATCGGTGTCGCCGCGGGGAGGAGGAAGCGGTCCGAGGCGTTGAGGACGCCCTGTCCCAGAGCGGCAAGTGAGATCAGACCCAGATACGGGAACATCAGCCGCGTGAGGCGTACCGCCAGAGCATACCCTTCGGGGTCTCGAACCAGGCCCGGGACGAAGAGCCCGACCAGCGGACGGGCCGCGATCACCCCGATGCCGACGAGCAAGGGCAGCGCCATGAGCAGGACGGAGGTCATGGCTCGGATGAACTGCCGTCTCTCCTCCTCGCCGCCGTGGTCCTTGACCTCGGCCAAGGTCGGGATGAACGCCGCGTGCAACGCTCCCTCGGCGAGGAGCGCCCTGAACATGTTGGGGACCGCGAGACCGGCGTAGAAGGCGTCCGCCACATGACCGGCGCCGAGGAGGGCCGCGAGCGTCTTGTCGCGTGCATAGCCGAAGACCCTGCTGAGCACCGCGACGAGGGCCATCCCCCCGGTGGCACCGACAAGTCGTCTGCGTGTCGACATCGGAGCGGAAGGTAACACGATTCGCCTTCGCCCCGCGGGTGCGAGCAGGCGCATTGCGCCTCCGCGGCGACCCTGTGGTACGCTTACTCACCGTCCGCGCCGGGAGGGTCAGATGAGCATAAACAAGGTGATTCTTGTCGGGAATCTGGGGCGCGATGTGGAGCTGCGACACACGCCCGGCGGCGCCGCCGTCGCGAAGTTCTCGGTGGCCACCAACGAGGTCTGGAAGGACAAGAGCGGGCAGCGCCAGGAGCACACCGAGTGGCACAACATCGTGGCCTGGGGAAAGCTCGCCGAGTTCTGCGGCACCTACCTCTCCAAGGGCCGGCAGATCTACGTCGAGGGCACCCTGCGAACGCGGACCTACGACGACGAGAAGGGCAACCGCCGCTACTTCACCGAGGTGCGGGCACAGACCATCCAGCTGCTCGGACCGAAGCCCGGCGGAACCGACTCCGCTGCACCCGGCGAGGCCCCCGACTTTCCACCGGACAACGATGACGACATCCCGTTTTGAAACAGGGGTCACGCCGACAGTCGTGACCGTAAGCTGACCGGAGGAGGCTGGCGGCGGGCCGAGCTCCGCCGCCGGCTTCCACGGAACTTGCCAGGCGGCGGTCGGGTGTGGAGCGAACGATGAGCGGACCAGTATGGCGTTTCGAGGCGAGCGGCCGAGGGAGGTGCGACAACTGCCTGACCGACGTCGAGGGGTTGTTCGTCGAGGGTCAGGTGGCGGACAACGGGCTGCGACCCGGCAGGCGACTGTGTCGCACCTGCTTCGCTCAGGGAAGCCAGTTGGTGGTCAACGGCGAGGTGGGAAGGCATGTGCCATCGCCCGCCTACGTGCGGTAAGCTCCGCATCTGGCGGGGCTGAGAGGACTTGAACCTCCGACCCGCGGTTTAGGAAACCGCTGCTCTATCCAACTGAGCTACAGCCCCACGGCCGCGATCCTAGACGGACGCCGCGGAAAGCTCAAGCCCGGATCACGCCGGGGGGAGGCCCAGCCGTGCCGAAGCCACAGCCATCCGGTTTCAGCGTCGTGCACAACGCGTGGAGTTCGCTCGCTGCCGAATCGCTGAGCGAGGGTGTATCGCTCCGACGCCTCGTGGGCGGCTCGTCGGAGACCTGGTGGATCGAGCTCTCCCCGTCAACCGGAGTCCGCACCGACGGCGTCACCCACGAGTGCACCGTGGCGGTGCTGCGCGGCCGCGTGTGGTGCGCCGTGCTTGGCAACGAGATCGACCTGCCCACCGGGCACTTCGCACTGTTGCCGCCGAACCTGCCTGTCGCCGTCAGAACCGCGGGGCGGAGCGCAGCCTCCGTGGTCTTCCATGTTGCCGGCGTCTTCCCTGCAAGACCGCCGCTCGACGGCCAGTAGAGGCGTCACCAGGGAGTGGGGAGCACGCGGAAATCGCTCCACGAGGGCGCCTGCGTGGCGGAGGTCACCACCGTCGCGACGCGCGCCGCCGGCGGGCCGTGCCACAGGCGTCCCTCGAGGGCGGCAAGTGCCGGCTCGTCCCCCGCCGCAACGGTCTCCACCTCACCGGTGGGCAGATTCCGCACCCAGCCGGAAAGACCAAGCGCCTGCGCCTCGCGGGCGACGAAGTAACGGAAGCCGACGCCCTGGACGTAGCCGCCGACGAGGAAGCGTCGGGCCACCGACTCCGGCATTCGCCCGACCCTCACGAGGACTCCCGGAAACCCTCTCGCCCTACCAGAGGGACAAAGCCGACAGTTCCGTGGCGCGTCTGCTCGATCCTGTCACCGCGGCGCACGACGCGGACCAGCTCCTGGCTGCGCAACCCGCCGACCGGGATGACCAGCCGACCGCCGTCGCGCAGTTGCTCGACCAGGACACGCGGTACCGCCGGCGCCCCCGCGCTGACCACGATCGCGTCGAAAGGCGCCTGGGCGCGCCATCCCAAGGAGCCGTCCATCACCTGGACCGACACGTTTGCGTAGCCGAGCCGGCCGAGGCGCTCGCGTGCACCCTCGGCCAGCCGCGCGAGGCGCTCGAGCGCGAAGACGAAGCGCGCCAGCTCCGCCAGAATCGCCGTCTGGTAGCCGGAACCCGCACCGATCTCGAGCACTCGATCGGGCGGCAGGACGGCCGCGAGCTCCGTGACTCGCGCCACCACCGAGGGCTGCGAGATGGTCTGGCCCTCGCCGATCTCGAGGGCGAAGTCCTCGTACGCCTGATGGCGGGCGGTCGGCGGTACGAAAGTCTCCCGGGGCACCGCTGCGAAGGCAGCCAGTACGCGCTCGTCGGTGATCCCGGCGTTGCGGAGATACTCGACCAAGGCGCGGCGCCGAAGTGGGACTGTACTTGCGGCCACGTCAGGGCACCTCCAGCAGCCAGGCGGGGTCGACTTGCAGTCGGGCGAGCAGATGACGCTCCGTCATGTCCAGGTGGAGCGGCGTGATCGAGATGTACCCCTCCCCGACCGCGGCGAAGTCAGTGCCGGGGATGTTCTCCCACACGGGATCTCCTCCGCCGATCCAGTAGCAGGTCCGCCCGCGGGGGTCGGTGTCCTCGACGACCCCCTCAGTGTAGCGTCGCTCGCCAAGGCGTGTGAAGCGCACGCCACGGGCCGGTCCGGGCGGCACGTTGGCGTTGAGGAGGGCTCCCGCCGGCAGCCCCTCGCGCAGAACTCTGGCAGCCAGTTTGCGGGCAAGCTGCGCGGCGTGGACGAAAGAGAACCCCTCACCGAGCACCTGCGACACGGCGATGGCGGGGCAACCGAGGATGGCGGCCTCGAACGCCGCCGAGACCGTGCCCGAATAGTGAACGTCCACTCCCATGTTGGCCCCGAAGTTGATCCCTGAGACCACGAGCGCCGGTGGCGTGTCCTTGAGCACCGTGTAGATCCCCAGCGTGACGCAGTCCGTGGGTGTGCCGTCGACGACGAAGCGTTGCTCGGCGAGCCGCCGCATGCGCAGCGGGCGCGACAGCGTGAGCGCGTGGGAGACCGCCGAGTTCTCCCGATCCGGGGCGACGATCCAGACCTCCCCGAGGCCGTCGAGCGCGTCCGCGAGCACCTGGATGCCCTCGGAGTGAAAGCCGTCGTCGTTGGTGAGGAGGAGGACCGGCAGGGGCACCGGCGAAGTATAGCGGCCCCACGGCGGCCCGGAGAGGAATCGCGGCCGCCGCCGCTCACTCGGCCGGTATCACCAGGGCCAAGATCACGTAGAGCACGAGCCCCGGGATCACCCCACTGAAGAAGGTGGCGACGGCGTACACCGCTCGTGCGAGATTGGGGTCGACATCGAAGTACTCCCCCAGGCCGGCACACACGCCTGCGAGCTTTGCATGGGTCCGGTCCCGGCGGAGCGGTCGGGGGGCACCTGCGATCCGGGCTCCGCACCCCGGGCAGAATCGCGCGCCGGCAGGGAGGGGTGCGGTGCAACGGGGACAGACGGGGATCGCCTGGGACATCGGACACCTCCTGACTGTGCTACGCAGCTGGGGACCCGGGGGTTGCCCTTGACGACGCGCCCCGCCGAAGCTACCGTATCGGCCGATGGGATCAAGTCTCAGCTTCCCACGCCGGGTCGTCGGTGTCGTCGCCGCCGCAATCGCCGTCTCGTTGTTGACGCCGCCTCTCCCCCACAACCACGGGGAGAACCCCGCTGCCTACCTGTCGCACCTCGCGTGCCCGTGCAGCAGCTCGGCTGAGACGCCACACCTCCACGCGGGTGAGACACACCCCGCTCCGTCATGCCCGGCGTGCGCCGTGGGCCCGCTCTCCTTCGGTGTCCCGGCGCATGCGCCGGTCGCAGTGGCACACGCGGCAACCGACCTGGTGACGCCGGCGCCTGCCCTTCTCCGCCCCGCATGGGGCCGGCCGCTCTCGCTGGCAAGGGATCCTCCCCGTCCTCTCGCCGGGTAGCTCGGTCGTACGCGACGCGAACGGCGTTCGCGTCCACATCCGGAGAGGGAGGCCCCGTGACACGCAGATCGATCGCTCATGTCCTCGCCTTGCTCGTCGGCGCCGCGATGGCGGCTCCGGCGGCGGAGCCGGGCGCCGCCGGGCCGGCGAGCCCGCTGCGGCTCTCCCGCCGGCAGGCGGTCAGCATGGCTGTTTCGCATAACCCCGCGATCAGCGCGGCGAGGGAGCAGGTGGAGCAAGCCCGCGCCCGCGTCGTCGAGGCGAGCGCGCTACCCGATCCCGCGTTCGCGGCCACTCTCGAGGAGCAGAGCAGTTTCCTCAGGCTGCGCTCGGCGACCGCGAAGGACATCGGCGTGGCGCTCGCCCTTCCCTTCCCCGGGAAGCTGCGCCTCGCGGGAAACGTCGCGCGCGCCGCGTTGCGGTCGGCCCAGTTTGCCCTCACACAGATCGAGCAGCAGCTGTCGGCTCAGACGGCACAGGCGTACGACGCCCTCCTGGTCACGCTGCGCCACCGCGACGACCTGACTCGGGCGAGAGATCTCGCCCGTGACTTCCTGGCCAAGACCGAGGACCGCTTTCGCGCCGGCACAGCGGCAAAGCTCGACATCATCAAGGCGAGGGTCGATGTCGCCCAGGCGGAGAACGACCTGATCGCCAACCAGAGGGCGACCACGGTCGCGCTCGCGGCACTCGATCGACTGATCGGTGTCGGACTGGGGACGGCGGTCGAGCCCACCGACGACCTCGACCTCCCTTCCGCTCTCCCCGAACTCGAGGTGCTCGAACGCCAGGCCATGCTCGCTCGGCCCGAGCTCCAGGGCCTCGCCGCCGACCGGCAGGGCGCCCGCGACGCCACGACCCTGGCGCGCCGCTGGTGGCAGCCGGACCTCAACCTCACCCTCTCGAGGAACTTCACGGCGGGCGACCCGCCGGCCTACTCCACCGCCCTCTCGTTCGGCCTTCCCCTCTTCTTCGGCCAGCACGACAAGGGCTACATCGCGGAAGCCCGCCATCGCGAGGCTGAGCTCGATGCCGCCTCCCAGGACCTCGCTGCGCAGGTCGGGCTCGACGTGCGGACAGCGTACGCGGCGACCAGTACGGCGACGCGTCAGGCCGTCTACCTGCGCGACGAGCTTCTCCCGGAGGCACGCGAAGCCTACCGCATCGTGTCGGTGAGCTACGGCCTGGGCGGAGCGTCCGCCCTCGATCTGCTGGACGCCAAACGCACGCTCGTCGAAGCGGAGTCCCAGTACGCCGAGGCCCTCGGCGCCGCCAACGACGCGCGCGCCGACCTCGAGCGTGCGGTCGGTGCCGCACTACCCCAAGAAGTCGGAGCGCACGATGCCCACTAGAGCCGCCATCTCGGCCCGCGCCGCCGCCGCGACGATCGCCATGTTGTCCTCGCTGGCATGCGGCGCGCCCAAGCGCCAGGCACCCGACCCGGACGCCCGTCCCCAGCTCCTGACCCTGTCTCCCGACCAGAGGGAGCGGATCCGCATCGAGGCCGTGTCACCGACGACGTTCTTCCGGACGGTCGAGAGCACCGGCACCGTGGCGTTCGACGGCAATCGGGCGACGCAGGTGCTCGCGCCGATCTCCGGGCCGGTCTCGACCCTGCTCGTTTCGCTGGGCGACCGGGTTACGGCGGGTCAGCCCCTCGCCACGGTCTCCTCGCCCGACTTCGCCGCCGCGGTCAGCACCTTCCTCAAGGCCGAGGCCACCGCGCGAAACGCCAGGAGGATCGCCGACCTCGACGAGGAGCTCCTCGCCAACGACGCGATCGCGCGCCGCGAAGTCGAGCAGGCCGACACCGACGCCGTGTCTGCGGAGGCCGATCGCGACGCCGCCATGGCCCAGCTCCGCTCGCTCGGCGTCGACGACGGCGCGATCGCCGGGCTGCGCCAGGGCCGTCCTGCGGCTGCTCCGGTGGGTGTGATCCGCTCGCCTCTCTCCGGCACGGTCGTGGAAAGGTCGATCACTCCCGGTCAGCTCCTCGAGGCCGGCGCCACCCCCTGCTTCACCGTGGCCGACCTCTCCCACGTGTGGGTGATGGCCAACCTCTTCGAGGCCGACCTGCCGGCCGTCGCGGTTGGCGACCGCGCCCTGATCTCCGGCGACTCGATGGCCGGCCAGCTCGACGGTACGGTCGGCTACATCGCGTCGGTCGTGGACCCCGCCACCCGCAGCGTCGCCGCTCGCATCGTGGTCGCGAACTCGGACGACGCTCTCAAGCGGGACATGTACGTCCGCGTGGCGATCTCGTCGCGACGGCCGATTACCGGGCTGCTCGTGCCGACTTCCGCCGTCCTGCGGGACGACGACAACTTGCCCTTCGTCTTCATCGAGAACGCGGATCAGAGCTTCTCACGGCGCCGTGTCTCGGTCGGATACCGCACCGCCGACAGCCTGCAGATCACCGCAGGGCTTGCCGCGGGTGACCGCGTGGTCGTGGAGGGCGGGCTGTTCATGCAGTTCGCGCAAAGCCAGTGACCGCGCCAACGCCTCCCACCATTGATGGCCAGTCGCGGACCGGGTCGGTCATCAACCGCATTGTGGCGACCGCGCTCCGGCAGCGCTTTCTCACCATCCTGCTCGCCCTGATCCTGATCGGGGCGGGCGTCTGGTCGTTCACTCGCCTGCCCGTCGATGCCTACCCGGACCTGTCGCCCCCGATGGTCGAGATCGTCGCCCAGTGGCCGGGTCACGCCGCCGAGGAGGTCGAGCGCCTGATCACGATGCCAACCGAGGTCGGCATGAACGGCATACCCGACATGACGATGCTGCGCTCGATCTCCCTCTACGGGCTGTCGGATGTGCGGATGACCTTCCGGAGCGGGACCGACAACTACTTCGCACGCGAGCGGGTGTTCGAGCGCATCAACGGCCTCGGTCTCCCCGACGGCGTGACCCCGGAGGTGTCACCGCTCTACTCCCCCTCGGGCCTTATCTATCGCTACGTCCTGCAGAGCCACGATCGCTCCCCGATGGAGCTGAAGACCATCGAGGACTGGATCGTGGAGAGGCAATTCAAGGCGGTGCCAGGGGTGGCCGACGACTCCGGTTTCGGCGGCGAGACGATGCAGTATCAGGTCCTCCTCGATCCCGTGAAGATCGCAGGGGTCAGGCTGTCTGTCCCCGACGTGGTCAGCGCCCTGGCCGAAAACAACGGCAATGCCGGCGGCGGTTTCTACTCGCAGGGAGGTCAGTTCTACTACGTCCGCGGGCTCGGCCGCGTGCGCACGCCGGAGGACATCGGCGACGTCGTCCTCGCGGTCCACAACGGCACTCCGGTGCTGGTCAAGGACGTCGGACGCGTCGTCATTGGCCATGCGCCGCGCCTCGGCCAGTTCGGATTCGACGACCAGGACGACGCGGTCGAGGGCGTGATCCTGATGCGCAAGGGTGAGCAGGCCCAGGTCGTCCTGCGAGACGTTAAGGCCAAGACCCGCGAGCTCAACTCCTCGATCCTGCCACGCGACGTGAGGATCAGGCCCTTCTACGACCGCAGCGAGCTGATCGCCCTGACCACCCGCACCGTCGAGGACAACCTCCTGCGCGGGATGGTTCTGGTCGTGGTGGTGCTGATCTTCTTCCTCTACAACGTGCGCTCCGGTCTGATCGTCGCGGTGACCATCCCGCTGTCGCTCCTGTTCGCCTTCGTCTTCCTCGACCTCAGGCACATCCCCGCCAACCTGCTGTCGATCGGGGCGATCGACTTCGGCATCCTGGTCGACGGCGCCGTGGTGATGGTGGAGAACATCTTCCGCCGGCTCGCGACACCGCGCGAGGGGAACGGTCAGATCCGCGACGTGATCCTTGCCGCCGCCGCTGAGGTCGATCGGCCGATCTTCTACGCCGTCGCGGTGATCGTCGCCGCCTTCCTGCCGATCTACGTCCTCTCCGGACCGTCGGGCGACCTCTTCAAGCCGATGGCCGACACCATGATCTTCGCGTTGCTCGGCTCGCTCGTCGTCACGCTCGCTCTGCTGCCGGTCCTGAGCTCGTGGGCCTTGCGGCGTGGCGTGCGCGAGAGGCGCAACGCGGTCTTCGAGGCCATCAGGACCGGGTATCGCCGGGGGCTCGACCCCTGCCTCGCGCACCCCTGGCTCACCGTGGCCGTGTCGGGCCTGGTGCTCGTCGCGTCGCTGCTGCTCATCCCCCGGATCGGGGCCGAGTTCATGCCCCACCTCGACGAGGGCGCACTGTGGATCCGCGGCACCATGCCGTACACCATCTCGTTCGAGGAATCCCGGAAGATCGCCCCGCAGGTGCGGGCCATCCTGCGCTCGTTCCCCGAGGTGACGGTGGTCGCGTCCGAGCACGGTCGGCCCGACGACGGCACCGATCCGACCGGCTTCTTCAACGTGGAGTTCTACGTGGGACTCAAGCCGTATCGGGAGTGGCGGGGACCGTACCGATCCAAGGAGGAGCTCACGGACGCCATCATGGCCAGGCTGCATACATTCCCGGGCATCACCTTCAACCACACGCAGCCGGCTGAGGACGCGGTCGACGAGGCGGAGACCGGGCTCAAGAGCGCCCTCGCGGTGAAGGTCTTCGGCCCCGACCTCGAGGTCCTCGAAGAGAAGGGCAAGCAGATCAAGCGCGTGATCGAGGGGGTCCGGGGCATCGACCACGTCACCCTGGTCGAGGAGCTCGGCCAGCCCAGCCTCACGATCACGATCGACCGCGCCAGGATCGCGCGTTACGGCCTCAACGTGTCCGACATCAACGCACTGATCGAGGCGGCGGTCGGCGGGACCACGGCGACCCAGGTCGTGCAGGGCGAGAGGCTCTTCGACCTGGTCGTGCGCCTGGAGCCGCAGTTCAGGCAGACCCCGGAGGAGATCGGACGGATCCTGGTGGCGACGCCGGGCGGACAGCAGATCCCGCTCGGCGAGCTGGCGGAAATCCAGGTGGCCAGCGGCGCCTCGTTCATCTACCGCGAGAACAACTCTCGTTACATCGGCGTGCAGTACTCCGTCGAAGGGCGGGACCTCGCCGGAGCCGTGGAGGACGCCCAGCGTCGGGTGGCCGCCCAGGTCAAGCTCCCGGAAGGCTACCGGCTCACCTGGGGCGGCGAGTACTCCGAGTACACCGCCTCGCGACGCCAGCTGCGCATCATCCTCCCCCTGACGCTGTTCGTGATCTTCCTGCTCCTGTTCGCGCTCTACGGCAACGTCAAGTTCCCCCTCATCACCGTCCTCGGGGTGCTGCTCTCGGCGCCGGTCGGCGGTCTGGTAGCCCTGTGGCTGACGGGGACTCCCTTCTCTGTGTCGAGCGGGATCGGCTTCATCGCCCTCTTCGGAGTCTCGGTTCAGACCGCGGTCGTCTACATCTCCTACGTCAACGAGCTGCGGCTCGGCGGCATGGGGATCGCCGACGCCGCCCGGGAGGCGGCGCTGCTGCGCCTGCGGCCGATCATGATGACGGCTCTCGTCGCCGCCCTCGGCCTCCTCCCGGCGGCCATGGCGACCGGCGTGGGGACTGATTCGCAACGGCCGTTCGCCCTCGTCATCGTCTCCGGCCTGTTCTCCCGCCTGCTGATCAGCGTCTACCTCATGCCCGCCTTCTACGTGATGGTTGCACGGCCGGGAGACCGGCTGGAGGTGTGAGCTCGCGGCGGGGCTCGTGAAAGCGAGCGATTGAGGTTCGGAGGCTTGCCGCCGTCGCCGGTCTGCACTGATCTGCCCTCATGTGAAAGACTTCACGTAGACGTCGTGACGGGCCAGCACCACTCAGGTGCCCGTTCTCCCCGTTGCGGCAGGCACGCGCACCTGCGTTTCTCCCCTCCTTCTTCTCTGCTTGCCGGGGGCCTCGACCCCCGGCCCTTCTTCTGTGCGCCGCCACCTGCGCCGTCGGCGCTCACACGCCGCGGCCACCACCGAAGAGGTCCAGGTGGAGACGCGCCGAATACCGGAAACCGTGCTCCAGGCAGAGCCGGGCAACCTCGCTCCGACGGCCCGCGACCTCTTCGGCGCTCCGCCCCTCGGGCATCAGCAGGACGCGACCCCGCGACGCCCGTACCTGCGCCACGATCTCCTCGACCTCGGCTAGATCCTCCCGGCCCCGGACCACGAACTTGAGCTGGTACTCCGGATGACGCTCGAGCAGCGTGGCCAGCACACCGAAGCCGCTGCGGGCCGTGCGGTGTCGCGCTCGCCAGACTCCGTCGGGGTCGGAGTTGCCGGTCTTCGGCGACACCGAAAGCAGGTCGCAGGAGAACGTCGGTGCGAGCGTTCCCGCCGTCTCCACCGTGAGATGGTGGCCCGTGGCCGACAGCATCCGGGTGAGCTCCCCGATCTCGCGTTGCAGCAGCGGCTCACCGCCGGTAATCACGACGTGGTGCAACCCCGCCGACGTCGCCCGCTCGACAAGCGTCACGGGCGCGACGCGGCGGCCCTCGGGCGCCCACGAGGCGTAGGGTGTGTCGCACCAGGCGCAGCGCAGGTTGCAGCCCGCCGTGCGGATGAAGAACGACGGCGTGCCCACCAGCGTCCCCTCGCCCTGCAACGACGCGAACGTCTCGGCGATGACCACGAGCGCGATTCTAGCCCGGCGATCGCGGGAACGCGGCGCGGCACGAGGCCCGGCCACCGACGAGGCGAGCGAAGCCACCCTCAGAGAGCGCGGCCGTCCGGCCGGGGCCTCTCCACCCGCGCTTGCTCCCGAGATCCGGCCCTGTTCGGCCTGCTCGCGACCGGCCGCGCCACGACACGGCGTCAGCGCGGGGACGAACTCGCCCCACCGACTCGCTCACCGGCCCGAGCCGGCTCCCCCCTCTCGCCCGCCGCGAGTCGCCGGTGCGTCCAGGCCATGAGCGCCACGGCACAGGCGAGCAGCAACGCCCCCGTCCCCTGGTGCGCGGTGGCCAGCAGGGCCCGCCATTCGGCCGGGGCTTCTCCCGCGACCCGTCCCATCGTCGCGGCCAGGGCCAGCACACCGAGCCCTACCTGGGCGATGACGAGCACGAGCAGGCCGTTGCCGAGCCG
>JBLMXF010000086.1:0-17250 GCA_050257595.1 Acidobacteriota bacterium
GAGCGCCAGCGCATGGGCCGCCTCGCCCAGCCCAACCCTCAGTTCCTGGCGCGGGTCGCGCCTCTGCGAGGCCAGCCACTCCCCCCGCCGCCAGTGCACCTCCGAGAGCAGAACATGGCCTTCGGGGACTTCCGCACTGTACTGAACAAACGAGCGCAGTGCCTTCTCTGCCTCCGTAAAGTCTGCCAGCGGGGAGCGTCCCTGGCGACTTGCCCAGCGTCCGGCGAGTAAGGCGATTCCACCCTCACGGAGGAGGATAGTGAGGTCATCGGGATCGATCTTCTGGGCCCTCGAAAGCGCGCCATTTGCGGCCGTCAGGTCGGCCTCGGGGGAGCGGCCCTGCCCGAGCAGCCAGGCAGCCCGCGTCGTGTGAGCGCCGGCCAGGCTGCCCAGCGCACGGGCGTACCGCGGGTTGATCTCGACCGCCCGGCGCAGGCTCGCGATCGCGTCCTCGAGCGAGCGGGAGGGATCCTGCCCGTGACTGATCTCGAGCTCGCCCTCGGTCCACATGGCGTTGCCCAGGTTGACGTAAGCCGCAGCGAAGCTAGGATTCAGCGCTGTGGCCTTGCGAAAGGCCTCGGCGGCACCGGCCAGCGACGCCTCGGCCGGGAGGTCGTGGCTCATCTCGTACTCGGCCTGGGTCTGCAGGGCGAGGCCGAGGTTGTTGAGCGCGCGCACGAAGTCGGGCTTGCGCTCGAGCGCCTTCTGGTACGCGGCCATCGCCCCCGCCAGGGCGGGGCGCGGATCCCGCCCGCGCTCCGCCTCGTAGTCGGCACGCACGCTGTTGGCGGCGCCGAGGCCGTTGTAGGCGAGCACCTCCGCCGGGTCGAGCTCGATGGCGCGCGTGAAGCTCGTGACGGCGCCGTCGAGGTGTGCGCGCGGGTCCTCGCCGCGGCCGCCCTCAAGCTCGGCGGCGGTCCACCGGGCGAACCCCAGCTCGAGGTGCGCCTCGGGGTCGTCGGCGCCGGACGCCACCGCCTTCTCGCCGGTGGACAGCGCCGACGCCAGGGTGGGTGCCGGATCGCGCCCCTGGCGGGCGAGGAAGGCGCCGAAGCGCCAGTGCAGGTGGGTCTGGGCGATCAGCGCCGCGACGTCGCCCGGGCTGGCCACCAGGGCGCGACCGCACGCCTCCAAGCCGCGAGCGTAGGCGAGCGAGGGCCCCGCGCCCCGGCCGATGTCGAGCTCCATGACGTGCGTCCAGCGGCTGCACTCGCTCTCGTACAGCGCGCTGTCGCTGCGCGCGATGGCGAGGGCGGCGGCGTAGGCGTCGCCCGCCTGCCGGTAGCTCTCGCCAGCGGCCTCGACGTCGCCGTGCTCCTGGTGGTCGCCGCCCTCGGCGACCAGCACGTCGCCCTCGAGCTTCTTGGCGTCGTACAGCCAGGGCGCGGCGGCGAACGCCCTGCGCGCCCGGGCGAGCGCCTCCTGCCAGCGTCCCTCATAGAAGGCGAGCAACCCCTTGGGGTAGTCGGCGGACTCCGCCACCGCTCCCTGCGCCTGCTTCAGGTAGGCGAGCGCCGGCGCCCGGAAGGACGCCTCCGCCTGGCGCTCCTTCGCCTCGCGCAGCTCCGGGATGGTGATCCGTTGGGCGTCCTCGAGCGCCTTCTGGTAGAGCGCCCCGAAGGTCAGGCCGAGAGCGTAGGCGACCTCAGGCTCGCGGTAGCCGAGCCGCCAGGCGGTCTCCAGGTGCGCGCGCGCCTCGGCGTAGCGGCGCAGCGCGAGAGCACCACGCCCGAGGGCGTACTCCGCCGGCCCGGTCGCGGCCGTACCGAGCTCTCTCGCCTGGCGGCGGATCCCGCGCAGGCGCTCCTGCACCATCGCCAGCTCCCGCGAGGTGTCGTGGAGCGGGAGGAGCGCGGCGGTCCTGACCAACCCTTCGATCTCCTTGACCTCCTCGCCGAACCGCCGCGCCGCCGTGGTCTGGTTGTGGGCCCGCACCAGCGCCGTCCCGGCGACCGTGGCCGAGGCAACGATCATCGCCACCGCGAGCGCGACCAACGCCGACGCCACGCGGTGCTTGCGGGCCTTCTTGCCGAGCCGGTAGAGCGGGCTGGCCCGGCGCGCCATGATCGGCTCGCCGTCGAGGAAGCGCTGCAGGTCCTCGGCGAGCGCCCGCGCCGACTCGTAGCGCCGTGTCGGGTCCTTCTCGAGGCACTTCATCGCGATGGTCTCGAGGTCGGCGGGCACATGAGGGTGGGTGCGGCGCAGCGGAGCCGGCTCCTCGCCGAGCATCTTGACCAGGATGTCCATCCCCGAGGGGGCGACGAACGGGGGCAGGCCGGCGAGCAACTCGTAGAGCACGCACCCCAGGCTGTACACGTCGGTGCGCCGGTCGATGCGCTCGAGCTGGCCCCGGGCCTGCTCCGGCGCCATGTAGGACGGCGTCCCGATGACGTCGCCGGTGAGCGTCAAGCCCTTCGCCTCCGGGTCGTGGACCAGACCGAAGTCCACCACGTACGGCTTCCAGCCCGCCTCCGGAGTGCGCTCGACCATGAGGTTCGAGGGCTTGATGTCGCGGTGGATCAACCCGACCCGATGAGCCGCGTGGAGCGCCTCGGCGACGTCCTGCATCACCCGGACCTTCTGCTCGAGCGTCATCTCCGCCGCGGCGCGGTCCAGGGTGCGCCCGTCGATGTACTGCATCGCGATGTACGGCGTGCCTTCGATCTCGCCCACCTCGTGGACCTGGCAGATGTTGGGGTGGTCGAGGCGCGCCTGAGCGCGGGCCTCACGCAGGAACCTTTCCGCCGTCTCGCCGCCACCGGCCCGCAGGATCTTCACCGCCACATGGCGCTGCAGGGTCGGATCGAACGCCTTGTAGACCTCGCCCATCCCACCGGAGCCAAGCGCGGAGATCACCTGGAAGCGACCCCAGCTGGTGCGCTCTTTCCCGTCCTCGGGCCGGGCCGGACGCCGGCTCAGCGGGCGTCCGGGCGCCGCCGGGGGACCGGCCGGCCAGTCGCCTCCGGTCCTCGGGGCGGTCCGTGACGGCGGCTCCTGCCGGTCCTGGCCGGCCTCGGCGGCCAGGTTCGCCGCCGTGGCGGCGTCGAGCTTCCCGGAACGGACGAGAGCCTCGAGCACCTCGCCCCACCCCATGCGCGGACCGGGGCCGGCGCGCGGCCCCGGTGTGCGGAGGAGCCGCTCGAGCTCGCCAGGAGCCACCAGGCCGCGGGAGAGCGCGACCAGCACGGCATGGCGTTCGGCACGGGATGGCATGCGACGAACTCCCCGTTCCAGCCCTACGCCGGGTCACTCGGTGTGTCTCGGTCAATGACCGAGGTGCACCGTCCTCGTGCGCGGCGGTGGCAGGGAAGACCGCTCGATCGGCCGCCGTAACGGGTCCGCCACGCACGAGGCCCGTCACATCGACTGGACCTGCCGTGCATGAGCGAAGAGTAGCACGGCGATTCGCCCGGACCGATTCCCGCCACGCGGCGGGTCGCCGTCGCCGGCCGGCCCGGCGAGCGCGGCCTCTCAACTGTCGAGCAGCTGCCGGTAGAGCGCCTCGTAGCGGTCGACGACCGTGGCGGTGGAGAACTCGGACGAGGCGCGCTCGCGCGCCCGCTCACGCTGCCGCAGGTGCTCCTGGGGATCCGCCAGCAAGGCGATCGCCCGTCGGGCCATCGCCTCGGTATCGCCGACCGGGAAGGTGTAGCCACCTGCACCGTCGACCACGAGCTCCGGCAGGCCACCGGCGTTGGAGGCGATCACCGGCACACCGCACGCCATGGCCTCGAGGGCCGCGAGGCCAAACGACTCCTCCTGGGAGGGCAGCAGGAAGATGTCGCCTGCCCCCAGCACGCCCTCGACCGGCGTGACGTTGCCGAGGAACTCCACGCGGTCGGCGATCCCCGCCTCGCGGGCGAACCGCTCGCAGGTGGGACGTTCCGGCCCGTCACCGACCATCGCCAGGTGAGCCGGCCTCGCTGCCAGGACCTGCTGGAAGACCGTCAGCACGTCCATCACCCGCTTGACCGGCCGGAAGTTGGAGGCGTGGACGAGGAGCGGGGCGCCGTCGGGGGAGAGCCGGCGCCGGTACGCGGCCGAGAGGGCGCCGTCGCATCGCGAGCTGTCGACGAAGTTGGGGATGACCTCGATCGTTCGCGTCACGCCGAGCCGGCTCCGGGTCTCCGCGGCAAGCGCCTCCGAGACTGCGGTGACGGCATCGGCGCGTTCGATTCCGAGCCTGACGATGGGGAGGAACGAGGGGTCGGCGCCGACGACGGTGATGTCGGTGCCGTGCAGGGTGACCACGAGTTTCGGCCCGCCACCCAGAATCTCCCGCGCGAGGAACGCCGAGATCGCATGAGGGATCGCGTAGTGGACGTGGAGCAGCTCCAGGCTGTGCGCACGCGTGGCGTCCGCCATCTGCGAGGCGAGTGCCAGGGAGTAGGGCGGATACTGGAAGAGGGGGTAGGCAGGGACCGTCACCTCGTGAAACGTCACGCCGGGAGGGACCCTGCCCAGGCGATAGGGCAGGCCGTAGCAGATGAAGTGCACCTCGTGGCCGCGCCGCGCGAGTTCGAGCCCGAGCTCGGTGGCGACCACACCCGAACCGCCAACCGTTGGATAGCAGGTGACGCCGATTCTCATCGCTCCTGTCCTCCCGCCGCCGGATCGGGGGGCGGGAATCCACAGTCCGCCCCCGCGTCGCCGAACAGCCACGCCACGACATCGGCCGGGATCGCCCCGCAGCCCACGAAACCCTCGCCGAACTCGACCCCGACGGAGCCGCCCGCCATGCGGTCACGCCCCTCGATGGCGGCCAGGAAGTGGCCGCTCGCGAGGTGCGTCGGGGTGCCGCCGGTCGCGGGGTCGAACTGCGAGGCGTGGGCCGCGAGAGCGGCCCGCTTCCTCGCGTACACGGAGGTCACATCGACGACCAGGTCGACGGTGAGCTGCTGGCGCGGCCCGGGGTAGGCGAGCAGGAGCCGCGGCCGCCAGGGCGCGCCGAGCTCCGCGCCGTACTTCCCGACCCCGGCGAGGAATGTCGCGCGGCGCACCAGCGCGGCGGTTGCCGCGTGGTCGGGATGGGGGTCACGGGCATCGGGCAGGAGAACGACCCGGGGAACCGCCGCGCGCACCACGCGCACCACGGCCGCCAGCTGTCCGTCGTGACCGCCGTCGAGCCCACCGTCGGGCAGGCCGAGACAGTGCCGCCACGACACGCCCAGGGCCCGGCCCGCGGCGTCGGCCTCGTCCGCCCTCACCTCGACGTCGCCGCGGGTGCCCAGCTCGCCGGCCGTGAGGTCGAGGATCGCGACGCGCCGGCCCGCCGTCGCCAGCCGCGCCAGAGTGGCGCCGCACCCGAGCTCCGCATCGTCGGGATGCGCCCCCACGGCGAGAACGTCGCACGGTGTCACCACGAGCCACCCTCCTCCCAGAACAGGAGGTGCATGCCCGGCTGCTCCGGGTCGAGCGCATCGATGAGCTGGGCCGGCCACGCCAGGCCGAGGCGCAGCAGCGGCGCGAGGGCCGAGAGCTCGCGCTCCTGCGCCTTGCCGCCGGGTCGCAGGAACGCCCGCAGGCGCCGCCAGCGCCCGCCGTCCACCTCCGCCGCCTTGGTTGCCGCATTCACGACCCGTTCCTCCAGCCACTGGGTGGCGGCGCCGAGGCGCCGCCTGGTGGCCTCGAGGTCGCCGACGAGCCCGGGCAGCTCGGCGCGCGCCAGGCTCTCGAGCGCATCGACCCGCCGGTCGAGCCAACCCGACAGGCTCGCGGTTCTCTTCCGCACCTTCTTGCCGGGAAGGAGGTGTCCCGGCAGCGCCGCACGGAGGAGGTCGTCGGGCACGAGCCGGAGCTGGCGTGCGAGGCGGCGCTCCGCCGACGTCACCACGGTGACGTGCGGCCGCAGGCGCCAGGCCGGCCGCCCCAGGCCGGCAATCTCCCGGGCGCCGGCCGTCTGCAGGTGGTAGGCGAGCTCCGCGCCCCCGAGGATCGCCAGCGCCGTGCCCAGCGCCGCATCCTGGACGATCGGCCGCAGCCACGCGTTGGGCGCGAACTGCTCCGGCCGTGTGCGGAGGTCGTCCCGAACCGCATCCGGACAGCGACCGGAGGCGGTGCGCAGCCGCCGGCGGCGCTCACCCTCGATGACGAACAGCGGCAGGGTCTGCGGCGTGATGCGCAGCGGGACGGACCAGCCCCGGCGCTCGAATCGCTCGCCGCCGTCGGCGAGCGCCGCCCAGATCTCCGGGAGCCGCTCGAGGACCCGCTCGACGGCGGGGCGCGCCGCGCGCGCGAGCTCGGGCTCGAGGGCGTCGACCAGGACCACGCCGCTCCCCGCCAGCACCCGGGCGAGAAAGCAGGCGGTCGCCTCGCCGAGCGTCGTTCCGGGCCGATAGCATGCCGCCGCCAGCTCGATCGAGTGCTGCGCGTGCTCCGCCGGCAGCTGCTCGCCGATTCGCTCGAGCAGCTCGCTGGCGGCACGGCCGAGGACGGCGTGCCCCCCCATCACGTCGCCCCGTCGCCAGCTATCTTCCTTGCGCTCGAGGACCTCCTCGCCGACCGCGACGCGCGCCCACCCCATCTCCGGCAGGTCGTCGTCGGCGGTCGCCAGCCAGAGGAAACCGACGGCGTCGCGCCCCGCCGCGCGGCGCCTCGCCACCTCCGCCGCCACCGCGCAGGCCTTGACCAGGGTGAGCAGCGGCCCCCCGAGCAATCCGGGTTGCTGGCCGGTGACCACCGCCTCAGCACCGGCGAGCCAGCGCTCCAGCTCGCCGTCGACCGGGTTCCCCCACCGCCGGTTCGCGGCGCCGAGGGCTGCGGCGAGCCGGGCAGACCGCGGCGCTGGCCCTGCGGCCGGGATGATCGGGGCCAGCTCCCGGGGTGCGGCGGCGAGCGCCGCCGGGTGCAGCGAGACCCACGTCTCCACCGGCCGCTGAGCGGACGCGTGCCCAACGTCATCGCGCATCGTCGCAGCTTACCGTGGTCCGGGTCCCGGAGCCAGAAGCTGCAGGCGGATCCCCCATCAGCGCCGACGCCGGAGAGCGCGCCATGACGTGAGGGGATCTCCCACACGACCGCGAGGCACCGGCCTCGGGCCCGCTCGCCGAAGAGCAATCATCTCAAGTGCAGAAACCGAACCGTGTCGCGGCTCTGGTCGTACCCTTGATAAACGGCCGTGCCGGGACGAACGTCGTTGAGAAGACACAAGTCAGCGCGTGAGATCGGAGTTTCGCGGCGATCCGCTCGGCACCGCCGCCCGGTCGTCGTCTCTGATCCGCCCCCGCACCCATCGTCGCCGCCCCCGTGGCGTGGCAGGGGCCGAGCGAAAGGAGGGTTTTCACGACGACTCCTCCCCAACCATGACCCTCGGATCGCGCGGGCCGCCGCTCGGTCGGCGCGCCGCGAGACCACGCGGGACCGATGCCACACGCTCGGAGGCGATGATCCGGGATCCCTCGTTGGTCACCCGGGTCCCGAGGAGCCAGAGGTGAAACCGGCCGGCGCGCTGGGCAACGCAGCCGGCCGGTGCTGTCTCGAGAGGAGGTGGGATAGAGCGTACGAGCACGCCGAAAACCGCATCCGTGGCTGACGCTGAACTCCACGAAACCAGCAGTGGTTTCGGCCGGGGCTCTCCCGCTCGCCGCGGGTCCCCGGACGGCTCAGAAGAGGGGGAGGGGATCATGTCACCGAGAAGGTGGAACGCGCTCGTTCGCCACGGCTCGCTTCTCGTGTTGGTGGCCGCGGCGCTGGTGATCAGCGCTCCGGCCGAGGCTCAGGGTCACGGCGGGGGTCCCGGTGGCGGGGGCGGCGGCGAGGAGACCACCGGCAACAACTTCTCGTACCCGGTGGTGCTCGTCGGCGGCGCCACACTGACGCTACGCGAGCCCCCGGTGGGGTCCGACTACACTTTCGGCGGGTACTCCTGGCTGGGCTGGGTGGTCACGAACACCGACGAGCAGCTCGCCTGCGATCCGGCGGTCCTGCCCTGCCCACCGCCCGACATCGACCCACTGACAGTCGAGCGCATCTACCTGCAGAAGGACCCGGCGAGCGTCTGGCAGGCCAACCACATCGCTTCGGCCGTGCCCGTCACGGCCACCCACCTCGACTGGAGTGACAACCTCGAGTCCACGGTGTGGAACGCGAGCTCGGTGGTCCGCGTCGAGACCATTCCCTTCGCGGCGGCAACCGGTGCGCTGGGCTTCCAGATGTGGTGGGCGAGTGGCAAGGGGGTCGACGAGGTGTGGTGGGCGCGCGCCTCGGACACCGAGTCGCCGCTGCCGACCGGGTATCCCTTCTCGCCAAACTACGCCACGATCTACTCGACCGACACGTGGCCGAGCCTCCAGAAGCTCGAGGAGGGCGCTGGCAGCTTGGACGCGAGGCCTGTCACCAGCGGATATGCGTGGAACGCTGCCGAGCACAAGTGGGACGGTGTCCTGGGCAAGACCGTCCGCATCGAGCCCTTCACCCCCGAGATCAGCGTCGGCGGCAAGGCGATCTACGGCTTCAACTGGAACCTCAAGCGCCAGGTCATGACTCTCCCCGATACCAAGGACGGCTGGTGGCGCCTCACCTTCTCGACCAGCGAGAACACCATCCTCTTCAACCTGAACGGCAAGGGCCCCATCTTCACGCCGCCGGAGGTGTCGGCTCCCGCCGACCAGACCTTCTTCCCCCAGGCCGATCTCGACAACAACTTGACGTACATCGACATCTACATCAAGGCCGGCAGGGGAGGGGGTGGGGGACACTGAGCCGCTGCAGGTCAGGACAACGCCCGGCACCGGTGGTTTGGGGCCGGGCCGACTCAGTAGGCCTCGGCGAAGAGCGACGCGAAGAGCTCGCGGACGCGTTCCCAGGTACCGCGCCTCTTCCAGGCTTTCCAGGTCAGCGTGGCGGATCGGCCCAGATCCCGTGTCACCGCCTGCTCGACCACGGCGGCGAAGGCGCGATCGTAGACCACCAGGTTGGCCTCCGCGTTCTTCCTCATCGACCGCGCGTCGAGGTTGGTCGAGCCGATGGTGGTCCAGATACCGTCCACGACCATCGCCTTGGTGTGCAGCATGGTGGGCTGGAACTCGGCGATCTCGACGCCGGCCGCGAGCAGCTCGCCGTAGTGGAGGCGCGAGGCCCGCCGGATCGGCGGCAGGTCGATGGTCGGACCGGGGACGACGATCCGCACGTCGACGCCGCGCTGCGCCGCGCGGATCAGGGCGCGGCGGATCTGGGCATCGGGTACGAAGTACGCGTTCTCGATCCAGATGCGCTCGCGCGCGGCCTGGATCGCCATGTAGAACATGAGCTTGGAGATCGAGCTCTGGTCCGTGCGCGAGCTCGAGACCGCTTGGGCGAGGACGTCGCCGGCCGGCGCGATGGCCGGGAACTGGGCGTCGCCGTTGAGCACCTCGCCCGTGGTGTGGACCCAGTCCTCCATGAAGATGCGCTGGAGCTGGCGGACCACCGGCCCCTCCGCCCGGATCGCGAGGTCGCGCCACTCGTGCTCGTTGCGGGCGTCGCCGAGCCAGCGGTCGTCGATGCCGAAACCCCCGCAGTAGCCGATCACGCCGTCGACGGTGAGGATCTTCCGGTGGGTGCGGTGGCCGATGTGGAACAACGAGAAGAGGCGCACCGGCTTGTAGACCCGGAAGTTCACGCCGGCCGCGGTCATCTCGTCCGCCAGGCCGCCGAGGCGATCGCCGACGGCGTCGACGAGCACCCGTACCGCGACCCCGGAGCGCGCGCGTTCGGCGAGGGCGGCGGCCACCGCGCGGCCGAACGTGCCGTCGCTGAAGATGTAGATCTCGAGGTTGATGCTCCGCTGGGCGTCGCCGATGCTGTCGAGCAGGCTGGGCACGAGGCCCGCACCGTTCTCGAGCAGCCACACCCGGTTGCCGGGTTCCATGCCGCTGCGCAGGGCCTCGAGCGAGCGCAGGAACTCCGCGCTCTCGACGCCGTACTCCGGGTTGTAGGAGTAGTCGGTCCGCTTGCCGGCCGAGATGCAGCCAGTCAGGGTGAGGACGGCGAGCGCGAGCGCGGGGAGCGGCCGCCGCACGAACGCCGGCACCCCCTTCATCGCCCGCTCAGCGCCTGGTCGCGACCGCGATCCGCGTGACGGCCGCCTCGAGCCGTGCCTTGTTGGCCTCGAACGCCTTGGCGGCGGCGCTGCGCAGGGCGTCCTCCGCGGCCAGCTTGTCGGCCCGCGCCGCCTCCACGTCGATCTCGGCGGGGAGCTCGGCGACATCGGCGAGCACCGTCACGGTGTCATCGGCGATCTCGGCGAACCCCCACTGGAGGGCCAGGAAGTGCTCCCGCGCGCCCTGGACGTAGCCGAGCTCGCCGATCCGCAGGGAGGTGAGGAGCGCCGCGTGGCCGGGCAGGATGCCGAGCTGCCCGAGGATCCCCGGGAGGCTGACCTCGTCCACCTCGGTCTCGACCACGACCCGCGTCGGCGTCACCACCCTGAGGTGGAGCTTGCCTGCCATCACGCACCCTCGGCCTTGAGCCGCTCGGCCTTCTCGAGCGCCTCCTCGATGGTCCCGACCATGTAGAAGGCCTGCTCGGGCAGGTGGTCGAGCTCGCCGTTGACGATCATGTTGAAGCCACGGATGGTGTCGGCGATCTTGACGTAGCGCCCCTTGAGGCCGGTGAATTGCTCGGCAACGTGGAACGGCTGCGAGAGGAAGCGCTGGATCTTGCGCGCGCGCGCCACCGTGAGCTTGTCCTCCTCGGACAGCTCCTCGATCCCGAGGATCGCGATGATGTCCTGGAGGTCCTTGTACTTCTGCAGGACGCGCTGGACCTCGCGGGCGCACGCGTAGTGCTCCTGACCGACGGTGTTGGGGTCGAGGATGCGCGACGTCGAGGCGAGGGGGTCGACCGCCGGGTAGATGCCTAGCTCGACGATCTGGCGGGACAGCACCGTGGTGGCGTCGAGGTGGGCGAAGGCGGTGGCCGGCGCCGGGTCGGTGAGGTCGTCGGCGGGCACGTAGATCGCCTGCACGGAGGTGATCGAGCCCCGCTTGGTCGAGGTGATGCGCTCCTGCAGCTCGCCCATCTCGGTGGCCAGGTTGGGCTGGTAGCCGACCGCCGAGGGCATGCGCCCGAGCAGGGCCGACACCTCGGAGCCCGCCTGTGTGAACCGGAAGATGTTGTCGATGAACAGGAGCACGTCCTGCTCCTCGACATCGCGGAAGTACTCGGCCACCGTGAGACCGGAGAGCGCCACGCGCAGACGGGCGCCGGGCGGCTCCGTCATCTGGCCGTAGATCAACGCCGCCTTCGACTTCTGCCAGTCCGTCGGGTCGATGACCCCGGACTCCTGCATCTCCAGCCACAGGTCGTTGCCCTCGCGGGTGCGCTCGCCGACCCCGGAGAAGACCGAGTAGCCGCCGTGTTGGAGGGCGACGTTGTTGATCAGCTCCATGATGATGACCGTCTTGCCGACGCCGGCGCCGCCGAACAGGCCGGTCTTGCCGCCCTTGGTGTACGGCTCGAGCAGGTCGACGACCTTGATGCCGGTCTCGAACATCTCCACCTGGGTGGACTGGTCCTCGAAGCTCGGGGCCTCGCGGTGGATCGGCCAGTGGTCCTTGGTCACGACCGGGCCTCGCTCGTCGACCGGCCGGCCGACGACGTTGAGCACGCGTCCGAGCGCCTCGCGCCCGACCGGCATGGTGATCGGCACCCCGGTGTCGAACGCTTTCATGCCGCGGACGAGTCCGTCGGTGGGCTGCATGGAGATACAACGCACGCGGTTCTCCCCGAGGTGCTGGGCGACCTCGGTCACGACCTCGACCGAGCCCGCCTCCGAGCTGTCGCGGATCTCGACCGCGTTGTAGATGGCGGGGAGGCGGCTCTCCGGGAACTCCACGTCCACCACCGGCCCGATGACCTGAACGACCTGTCCCTCGATCTCAGCCTTCGCAGCCATTCGTCGCTCCTACCTCTCGCTCAGCGCCTGGGCGCCGGAAACGATCTCGATGAGCTCCTTGGTGATCGCCGCCTGCCGCACCCGGTTGTAGGTGAGGGTGAGGTGGTCGATCATCTCCGCCGCGTTCTTAGTCGCGGCCTCCATCGCCGTCATCCGTGCCGCGTGCTCCGCCGCCTGCGAGGAGAGCAGCGCGCGCAGCAGTTCGAACTCCACGTAGCGTGGGAGCAGGTGGTCGAGCAGGGCGGCCGGCGACGGCTCGAAGATGTGGCGGGTCATGCCGGCGCCTGCAGCGAACTCGGCGCGCTCGATCGGGAGCAGGCGGTGGAGCACCACCTTCTGCTGGATGATCGAGCGGAACCGGTTGGAGAGCAGGTAGATGGCGTCGGTCTCGCGACTCGAAAACCGCTCCGCCAGCGCCCGGGCCTGGGTGAACGCGGCGTCGGCCGTGATCTGGGTCAGGAGGTCGGAGTGCACCGCGAATGGCGTGATCCCGCGGTGGCGGAAGAAATCGACCCCCTTGCGGCCGATCAGGACGAGGTCGACCTGCTCCCAGCGCCGGCTGGTCAGCAGGCCGTGCGCCTCGCGCAGCACGTTGGAGTTGAAGGCGCCGCACAGCCCCTTGTCGCCCGCGATCACCACCAGCGTTGCCGTGCGCTCCGGCCGCGCTTCGAGGAGAGGGTGCTTGTGCGAACCCAGCCGCGCGGCGAGAGAGCGCAGCACCTCCTGGAGCGCGTTGGCGTACGGCCGCGCCTCGACGATCCTCTGCTGGGCGCGGCGCAGGCGCGCCGCCGCCACCATCTTCATGGCCTTGGTGATCTGCTGGGTCGAGCGAACCGAGCGGATCCTCCGCCGCAACGCCTGGGTGTTAGCCAACGGAGGCCTCCGGGTGCTCCTTGAGGAAGGCTTGCTGCGCCGCCCGGCAGGCGGAGTCGAGCTCCTGCTCGGTGGACCCCTCGAGCTTCCCGGTCGCGCGGATCGTCTCGAGCACCGGGCCGTGGTGGGTGTGGAGGTGCTCGTGGAGGTAGTGCTCGAACGCGTGCACCGACTCGACCTTGAGCTTGTCGAGGATGCCCCGGGTGCCGGCGAACAGCGACGCCACCTGGTACTCGACCTCGAAGGTCTCGTGAAGCCCCTGCTTGAGCAGCTCGACCAGCCTCTCGCCGCGCGCCAGCTGCCGCTGCGTCGCCTTGTCGAGGTCGGAGCCGAACTGGGCGAACGCCGCCAGCTCGCGGTACTGGGCAAGGTCGAGGCGGAGCGTACCGGCGACCTTCTTCATCGCCTTGATCTGGGCGTTGCCGCCGACGCGCGACACCGAGATGCCGACGTTCACCGCGGGGCGGATGCCGGCGAAGAAGAGGTCGGTCTCGAGGAAGATCTGGCCGTCGGTGATCGAGATGACGTTGGTCGGGATGTAGGCCGACACGTCACCCATCTGGGTCTCGATCACCGGCAGGGCGGTGAGGGAGCCGCCGCCGAGGTCCTCGCGCATCTTGGCGGCCCGCTCCAGCAGCCGGGAGTGGAGGTAGAAGACGTCGCCCGGATACGCCTCGCGACCCGGGGGTCGGCGCAGCAGCAGCGAGATCTCGCGGTACGACGCGGCGTGCTTGGAGAGGTCGTCGTAGATGCACAGCGCGTGCTTGCCATTGAGCATGAAGTACTCGCCCATGGCGCAGCCGGCGTAGGGCGCGAGGTACTGCAGCGGCGCCGGCTCCGAGGCGGAGGCGGCGACGACGATGGTGTGGTCCATGGCCCCGTGGTCCTCGAGGGTCTTGACAACCTGGGCGACCGTCGAGCGCTTCTGCCCGATGGCCACGTAGATGCACACCATGTTCTTGCCCTTCTGGTTGATGATCGTGTCGACGGCGATCGCGGTCTTGCCGGTCTGGCGGTCGCCGATGATCAGCTCGCGCTGCCCGCGGCCGATCGGGATCATGCCGTCGATCGCCTTGATCCCGGTCTGCACCGGCTCCTTCACCGGTTGCCGCCGGACCACACCGGGCGCGATGCGCTCCATCGGGTAGCGCTCGGTGGCGGCGAGCGGGCCCTTGCCGTCGATCGGCTCGCCGAGGGGGTTGAGCACACGGCCGACCAGGCCCTCGCCTACCGGGACCGAGAGGATCTTCCCGGTGCGCCGTACCTCGTCGCCCTCCTTGATGGCCTGGGACTCGCCCATCAACACGCAGCCGACGCTGTCCTCCTCGAGGTTGAGGGCGAGGCCGTAGACATCATGCGGGAAGGCCACCATCTCCCCGGCCATCGCCCGGTCGAGACCGAACACGCGGGCGATGCCGTCGCCCACGGACACGACCGTGCCCACCTCGGCCATCTCCACCGAAGTGTCGAGGCCCTCGATCTGACGTCGCAGGATATCGGTTATCTCGTCGACCTTGATCTGCATTCGAGTACTCCTATCGCCGCGCGGTCGTCGCCGCGAAGCGCCTCAGCTGAGTTTTCAGCGATCCGTCGAAGACGCGGCTGCCGAGCCGCACCACGAAGCCCGCGAGCAGCTCGGGCTTGACCTCGCTCTCCAGTTCCACCCTCGCCCGCAGCGCCGCCGAGAGGGCGACGGCCAGCTCATCCATCTGCTCGGTGGTGGGCGACACCGGCAGCGCGACCCGCCCGCGCACCATGCCCTCGCGGCGGTCGACGAGATCGCGGAACGCCGCCACGACGTCGCCGAGGAAGCGCAGCCGCACGTGCTGCTCGAGGGCGGCGAGCAGGCGCCGCGTCTCGATGCGCAACCCGAGGACGGTGCCGATCTGTCGAAGGAGCTCAACCTTCTTCGCCGGGGGCACCGAGGGGACCTCGAACACCCGCAGCAGCGCCTCGTCGCGCGCGAAGAGCCCGGCAACGGTCGCCAACTCGCCCTCGACGGCCCGCAGTGTCGTCGGCTCCCGCTTGGCCATCACCGAGAAGAGCGCCGCCGCGTACGGACGCGCGATCCGGCGGCTCATCGAACACCTCCCACGGCGCGGGCGCGCAGCCGCTCCAGGGTGGCCTTGAAGATCCGGTCGCGGTCCTCGGGCGTGACCTCGCGCTCCAGCAGCTCCCACGCGATTTGGGCGGCCACGTCGGCGGCCTCACGCGCGAGCTGGGTACGCGCCTCTTCCGTGCGCCGCGTCGCTTCGGCCTCCATCTGGCTGACCAGGCGAGCCGCCTCCGCTTCGCCCTGCCGCTCGAGCGCCTCGCGCTCCCGTTCCCCCTCGGACCGCAGCCGGCCCTGGAGCGCCTGGATCTCGCTCTGCAGGGAAGCCACCCGCCGCTCCATGTCGGCGGTCAGGCGGGCGGCCTCGGCGCGCTGCTGGGCCGCCTCCTCGAGGGTGCGCGCGATCGACTCCTTGCGCGTGTGGAAGAAGTGCCGCAGCGGCTTGGCGAGCAGGTAGACGAGCAGGCCGACGAAGAGGATCAGGTTGAGGCTCTTCCAGATCCAGGTCGGCAGGCCGAGAAAGGTCTCGCCGCCCTCTTCGGAGGCCCAGGCGGGCAGGGCGGCGCACCAGACGACAGCCACGAAGATCAGGTTGCGCATCCTCACGAGGCCAGCCTCCGTCCCATCAGCCGCTCCGCCAGCTCACGGGCCAAGGTCTCGGCGCCCTGCCTCAGCTCGCCCCGCGCTACGCGGGCCGCGTCGTCGAGGTCCCGCGCGAGCACCAGCAGCCGCTCGTTGGCCTGGGCCCGGGCCTGTTCGAGGCGGACGCGCCGCGCTGCCTCTCCCTCCGCTCGCATGGCCGCGCGCTGCTTGCTCGCCTCGCTCGCGGCCGCGGCCAGCTCCCGCTCGCAGCTCGCGATCGCCGCCGATGCCCTCTCCTGCGAGGTCGTCAGTGTCTCGCGGGCCTCCCTGATCCGGCGCTCCCGCTCGTCGAGGACCTTCCCGAGAGGCGTGACGAACTGTGTCCGGACGAGCACGTAGACCAGCCAAAAGCACGCCATGATCAGCAGGAGAGACAGGTTCGGTGGAGCGATCATGCGGGCCTCCCGGTCGGTAGCAGCGAGAAGGGACGGAGCCCCCTCAGAGTTGCAAGTGCAAAAAGTAGCAAAGTGGAAAGCACCGGTCAACGGTGACCGGGCTGCGACAGCCAAGGCCGGTCGTCAACCCCGTGTCCGGCAGGTGCCCGATGCCGGCCGCCCGCCGGCTCCCCGCGAGCCGTGCCGCTCGATGGCGTGACCGCGAAGCTCCAGGCGCGCAGCGCCATCGCGCAGGCGAGGCCCGAGCTGCGCCGCCCTCGTCCCTGCGAGAGCGGGGCCGGCGGGGGTCACAGCGCGGCCGACCATGGGCCGGCAGCGCATCTCGACCATCCGCGGCCGACGTCGCCGCTAGTGCAGGACGGACTCGAGACCCAGCATCACCCGGCGACCCGGCGCCGGGTAGCCCCTGACCTCCTGGTAGGCTCGGCCGGCCAGGTTCTCCGCCCGCACCCGCGCCGTCAGCCACGACGTCAGGGGCGCCCGCAGCGCGACGTCGGCGGTGACGAAGCCGCCCTGAGGAACCCGGGAGAAGGTCACCGGGTCGACGTCAACGCGCGGGCCCACCCAGATCAGCGAGAGCTCGCCGGAGGCCGAACCGAGGAGGGGAGAGTCGAGGGTCGCGGAGCCGGTCCACCGGGCTCGGCGGAGCAGCGGCCGGCCGGCGCCGTCACGAGCGTTCAGCCAGGTGAGCGCCAGCCGGAGCCGGCGCTCCCGGGCGATGGCCTGCGTCCACCAGGCCTCCAGCCCGTCCTGTGCCGCCCGGGCGATGTTGCCGTAGCGGTAGGCCGCGAAGTCGAAGTCGATGAGGTCGGAGATCCGGTTGGAGAAGGCGACCAGCTCGAGCCGCGACGCATCCCGGCCGATGGGGATCGCGACGCCGACCTCGCTGGAGCGCGCGCGCTCGGGCCGCAGCGAGGGGTTGCCGGAGTAGGGATAGTAGAGCTCACCCAGCGACGGGGCACGAAAGGCGCGGCCGTACGACAGCCACGCCCGCACCGCCGGTCCCTGCCAGCTCAGGGTGGCGCGGGGCGACAGCTCCCGGCCCCAGGGGTCCGCGGCATCCCAGCGCAGCCCGGCCAACACCCCGAAATGGTCGCCGAGGGCGAGGGTGTCCTGGGCGAAGAGCGAGCGGGTGGCCAGCAGGCGACGGTCGAGGTTGGGCCCCAGGCTGCTGCCGTCGGTCACCTCGTCGCGCCGCCACTCCCCGCCCGCCACGATCCGGTGGCGTCCGAGTGTCTGGTGGAGGGCGGCCCGGATGCCGTCGGAGTTCGCCTGCGTGTCCGCGCGGGTGAACCCTTGCGGATCGTCGGGGTCGCGGAAGCCGACGGTGCGTTCGACCCGTGAGAGCGCGAGCTCGAGCTCACTCCCCTGGTGCAGCGCCACGTGGATCGGGATCGCGGCCACCGTCTCGT
>JBLMXF010000087.1:0-75265 GCA_050257595.1 Acidobacteriota bacterium
GCCGGCAACCGCGCCCACCGGGGCGAGCGCGGCCCCCCGAGGGCGGCCCCGCGGGGGCCGCGCGGCCACGGCTCTGCTCGACGCAATCACCGACTGCCCGGAGACGGCGCCGAGCGCGAACGCGAGGTCCCGGGCGGACTGGAAGCGCTCGTCCGGCCCCTTCTCGAGGCAACGGTGGACGATGCCCTGCAGCCCCGGCGAGACCGGCGCATCGACGGTGTCGAGGAGATCCGCCGGCTCCTCGCGGAGGATCGCGGTCAGGGTCTCCGCCGCCGTGTCGCGTGCGAATGCTCGCCGCCCCGAGATCATCTCGTAGAGGACGCACCCGAGCGCGAAGAGGTCGCTCCGCTGGTCGGCGGGCCGACCGCGTACCTGCTCCGGTGCCATGTACCCCACGGTGCCCAGCACGAGGCCCGGCTCCGTGGCGCCGTGGGCCGGCGTCGTGAGCGTCTCCGACTCATCCAGCGACCCGAGTGGCTGGAGCTTGGCGAGCCCGAAGTCGAGGATCTTCACTCGGCCGTCGCGGCAGATGAACAGGTTCTCAGGCTTCAGGTCGCGGTGGATGATCCCCTTCTCGTGCGCTGCGGCGAGGCCCTGCGCGATCTGGACGGCGATCTCCACCGCCTTGCGGACCGGGAGGGCACCTTCCTGGATCCGCTCGCGCAAGGTCTCGCCCTCGAGCAACTCGGTGATGGCAAAAGCGACTCCGGAGATCCTCCCGTAGTCGTGGATCGCCAGGATGTTCGGATGGGAGAGGGCGGCAACCGCCTTGGCCTCGCGCTCGAATCGCTCGAGGGCGCCGCGGTCGTCGGCCAGTGCGCGCGGCAACACCTTGAGCGCGACATCACGGTCGAGCTTGTGGTCGCGCGCGCGATACACCTCGCCCATCCCGCCCGCGCCGAGCGGACTGAGGATCTCGTACGGTCCGAGCCGGGTTCCGGGGGCCTGTGACACCGAGCCAGTCTCAGCACGCGACAACGTTCGGCGCCTCGTCGTGAATTCCTGGCGACGCAGGCTCGCGGCCCGGCGCGCTGGGCTCGGGCAGGTGGAAAGAGAACTGAGCGCTCCTCAGACGCGGAAAGCGGCCGGACCCGCGGGCGCCGCCTACGAAGCCAGGAAGGCTTCGGCCCCGTCGTGCCCTGTCCGCCACCAGCCCCAGGCCTCGAGCCTTGAGCCTCAGACCTCAAGCCCCAGGCCTCAGGCCCCAAGCCTCCGGCCTCAGCTCTCCACCGGCAACGGGGCAAGCAGCGGGATCTCCTCCTCGGTGGGCTGGAACATCGCGGCTCCGACGCACCCGGGACCGACGTGAGTACCGACCACCGGGCCGATCTCGCCCTGGACGAGCTCGAGGACCTGGAAGCTCTCCTCGATCAGGCCGCGCAGACGATCGGCCCACACGGGGGCGGCGGCGTGGCCCGTCCCGACGATCACCGGACGGTCCGCGTCGACCCGCTGCTTGAGGAGCTCGAGCAGGCGCGGCTGCGCCTGCCTCCCGCCCCGAACCCGATCGACCGGAGTCACCTCGCCATCGATCACGCCCAGGATGGGCTTGATCCCAAGCAGGCCTCCGAGCCATGCACGCGCCTTGCCGATCCGGCCGCCCCGCGCCAGGTACTCCAGGGTGTCGACCACGAAGAGCAGGTGGAGACGCGGCCGCATCTCGTCGATCCGCCTCCTGATCTCGGTCGCCGCGAGACCCCGGTGCGCCATCCGCGCCGCGAACAACACCAGCACGCCGAGACCGACGCTCACCTGAGTGCTGTCGGTCACCTCGAGGACGGGCCGGGTCCCTTCGCGCCGGGCCGCGAGGAGCGCGTCGCGACCCTCCTCCAGGGCCTCCCGCGCGTGGACGACGGTCTGTGACATCTTCTCCGAGATGTGAACCGACACGACGTCGCTCCGCTCGAGGATCGAGCGGTAGTTCATCGAGAACTCACCCTTCCCCGGCGGACTGGTGCGCGGGTGGACATCCCTGCGTCTCTCGAGCATCCGGTAGAACGCGCCGGGCGTCAGATCGACGCCGTCGCGGTAGATCTGGTCGCCGAAGATCACCGAGAGGGGGACCACGTGAATCCGGTGGCGGTGCGCGAGCTCGGCCGACAGGTCGGCGGTCGAGTCGGTCACCACGAGCACCCTGATCTCGGGCACCTCGAACTTGACGAACCCTTCCGCCCGGAGGTGGAGGAGCTCCTCGAGCGTCTCGCCGTCCGGCACCTGCGCCGCCTCGAGCAAGGCCCGGATCGTCCGCCCACCCTGCGCTCCCTGCAAGACCTCCTGCTGGGCGGGCGTGAAGTGGGTCGAGAAGAAGGCGGCGCCGAGCTCGATCCGCAGCCGGCTCTCCCAGTCGGGGAGCTGATCGCTCGCCTCCCGATAGCGGTGCTGGTCCTCCATCGCCACGGCCATCAGCGAGAGGAGATCCTGATCGATCTCCGGCTCGGTGCCGGCCGGCCCGAGGAGCAACCTGAACGTTCCACCGGCGATCCTCCCCAGGCGGGCGAACGCCTTCACCCCGCGGGTCCCGCCGCACCGGGCTCCGATCACCTCGCCGTCGTGGAGGGCGATCTCGCCCTCGGCCATGATCAGGCGGCCGGTCACCACGCTCTTCTGGAGCATCGGTAGGAGGTCGAAGAGGGCGATGAGCTGGAGGTCGCCGACCAGCGACTCCAGACGCTCGTCGGGTTCCAGCCCGACCTCCATGCCGACCAGGCACACCCTCACCTTCCGCAGCACGGCGGACGGGGTCAGCCCACCGACCGTGAGAGCGAACCCGTTCTCAGGCAGCTCCGGCTCGGCCGCCCGATCCTGCTCGTCGAGCAGGATGAGGGTGGATCGCCCGCCATCCTCGGTGGGCGTGAGGAGCGTGAGAACCCTGAGATCGCCGAACCCCTCCAGGTTGCCCGCGGCCACGATCACCTGCGGACTGAGCCCGACGGCGAAGCGCATCCCGTTGGAGGCGTTCTCCGCCAGGATCGCCTCGTAGCCGAGCTCGGCCAGGCCTCGGCCGAGGGCTCTCCGTCGTGTGTCGTCGCCGTCGACCACCAGAACGGTGGGCCGCGCCATCCCTACCCCCTTTGCTCCGGCCGGACCATCTCATCAGGATCCGCCGTTGCTCCGGCCGCTTGAGGTGGCCTGTAGTATAGCCGCATGACGAAACGGATTCTCACCGTGCTGGCACACCCCGACGACGCGGAGACCATGGCCGGCGGCACCCTCCTGAAGTGGGCCGCCGAAGGCTGTCAGATCACGTTGTGTCTGATCACCGACGGCGACAAGGGAACCGCCGACCCGGCCGACTCCGCGGCGGCGGTGGTCGAGCGTCGGCGTGCAGAGCAGCAACGTGCCGCCGCCCGGCTGGGCGCAGAGGTCGTCCGCCTCGGGTATCCGGACGGCTACCTCCAACCCACGCTGGAGCTGCGCCGCGACATCGTGCGCGTGGTCCGGCGGGTCCGCCCGCAGCTGGTCGTGACCAACGACCCCACCACCTGGTTCCGCCACTCCACCTACATCAACCATCCCGACCACCGGATCGCCGGTCACGCGTGCGTCGAGGCGCTCTACCCGGCGGTCAAGAAGCCGAGCTTCTTCCCGGAGCTGATGGCCGAGGGCCTGCAACCGCACGTCGTCGAGGAGGTGTGGCTCGCCCTGACCGATCAGCCCGACACCTTCGTCGACATCGGCGACGTGCTCGAGGCCAAGATCGCGCTGATCTGCGAGCACGTCTCGCAGTTCCCCTCGGAGCCGACGCGCCGGGCGTTCACCCGCATCGCGCGGGAGACCGGAGAACCGAAGGGCCTCGCCGCGGCCGAATCGTTCCGCACGCTGCGCCTGGCTGCGAGCACGGTCAGGGCGCTGGCGGATGCAGGCAACGACTGAGGGCTCGAGAGGCCGGCAGCCCGGCATCGTCTCGCGGCAGTGGCACGCGATCCCGAGCCGGCAGGCGGCGAGCGCTACCCGGCGAGGGCGGCACGCGGATACCATGGCGCATGCGCCTCTCACCGAGGACGGCGTGGACGACGAGGAGGTGACGATGGCGGCTCATACCGTAGATCTTGCCGGACTCCGCGACCTGGTGGGCGTACCGTTGACGTCCCCGATCTGGCGCGAGGTCACGCAGGAGGCCGTCGATGACTTCGCGCGCGCGACCGGCGATCGCCAGTGGATTCACACCGACCCTGCCCGCGCCCGACTGGAGTCGCCGTTCGGACGGACCATTGCCCATGGCTACCTGTCGCTCTCCCTCGTCCCGGCGCTCCTCTTCGAGACCCTCGAGGTGACCGGTGCCTCGCTGGTGATCAACTACGGGACCAACCGGGTGCGCTTCCCTGCCCCTGTGCCGGTCGGCTCGCGCGTGCGCCTCGTCGCGAGGATCTCCGGGGTAGAGGAGGTCCCGGGCGGCCTTCAGGTAACGCTGGGCGCGACGGTCGAGATCGAGGGCTCGCCGAAACCGGCGATGGCGGCGGAGCTGCTCTACCGCTACCTCGCCTGACGCCAGGGGCGCCCCTTCCCCGACCGGCTGGGTCTCGATATCATCCTTGTCCTGTGGGCGACGCCGTCACCCCCCCGACGTCACGTGGTCCCGGCCTGGCCGCCGCGCAGCGCGCCTCTCTGGCGGCCATCTTCCTCGTCGGCCTTGTCATTCCTCTCGTGATGGCGAACCGCTGTCAGATCGGCGGCGACCAGCTCCACTTCCTGGCCCGGGGCTGGCTGCTCGCCGAACGCGGTCACTGGATCCAGGTCGGCATGCCCACCTCGGCCCTCGGTGACGCCCCCGGCGGGCTCACGGCGCTGCTCGCCGGAGCGCCGCTGCTGGTCTGGCGCGACTACCGCGCTCCCGTCCTGCTCATCCTCCTCACCCACGTGGTCGCCTACCTGCTGCTTGACCGCGCCCTGCGGCCGCTGCTCCGGCCGCGCGAGCGCATTCTCTTCGCCGTCTTCTACTGGCTCAACCCCTGGCGGATCCACTTCTCCGGTTTCCTGTGGGACCCCAACTACGCGTTCCTGTTCGGCGCCGTCCACACCTGGGCCATCCTCGGCCAGCGTGAGCGCCCGTCGTTCTGGCTGTCGTTCTGGCATGCCCTGGCCATCGGTGCCTTCATGCAGGTCCACTCGTCGTTCGCCCTGCTCGTCATCGCGTCGGCGGTGCTGTTGCTCCGCGGGTACTTCCGGCCGCATTGGGGCGGCGTCGCCGCGGCCTGTGCGATCGTCGCCGCGTCGCTGGTCCCCTGGGCGGCGCAGGCGATCGCCGACCCCGCGATCATCCCGGGCGGCAAGGGCTTCATCGGTCGCGGCCTGCTCCTCGTCTACCCCCTCCTGCGGGGCGTCTACTACTGGCTGCGCTACGTCTCCTTCGAGCTCTCCGACATGATGACCCCGTTCGACTTCTCGGCGACGCTGCCACGCCTCCTCAACGGGGTGTTCTCGCGCGCCTTCTGGGTCCTGGAGCAGGTCATCGGGCCGGTCACGGTCCTCTTCCCGATCGCGGCCAACATCTGGCTGTGGCAACGTGAGCATGTCCACCTGTCCGTGCGGCCGGATCCCCGTCGACATCCCAGGCAGTGGCTGGTTGGCTACGTCGCGTGGAGTTTCCTGGCGGCGATGATCGCCTTTGCGCTCTCGCCGACGACGTTCATGGCGTGGCAGGCCCTGTGCGTGCTCCACATTGCCGTGCTCCCACCGGTGCTGTGGCTGGCGGCGCTCGGCCGGACGCGGCTCGCGCCGCGAGCACGGCTGGCAGCCAGGGCATGGGCTGCCGTCGCGCTCACGATGGCGGTCGGGATGGCATTCGGGTCGCCGATGTTCAGGCGTGGCGGCAAGAACGCAGTCGCGGCCGTCGTCAAGGCGGACCTCCCGATGCTCCACGACCTCGGCATCGTCGGGCGTTGCGAGGTGCGAGTCGACCGGATGCGGGGGTGGCTCCCCGACGTCTTCCTCCCCCACCTGGGCGCCGACCGGTGGAGGATGGCGCCAACCGGGCACGGGCGCTGACCCGCAGGGCGCGCCGCCCTGCGCTGTCTCGCTTGGTGGCCTGCGCCGACTCCGGAGCGCCGCCGCCCCGCGATGTCGGACGCGGTGGAGGGACTGTCCTCCCTACCGCTCCTTCATGAACGGGTAGGCGAAGTGGGTGGGCGGTACGAAGGTCTCCTTGATCGCCCGCGGTGAGGCCCACCGGATCAGGTTCCACATCGAGCCCGCCTTGTCGTTGGTTCCCGAGGCGCGGGCGCCGCCGAACGGCTGCTGGCCGACCACCGCCCCGGTCGGCTTGTCGTTGACGTAGAAGTTGCCGGCGGTGTCCCGCAGCGCCTCGGCGATCTTGATGATCGCCTGCCGGTCGTCGGCGAACACCGCACCGGTGAGGGCGTACGGCGAGCCCGTGTCGCACAGCTCCAACGTCTCGTCCAGCCTGGCGTCGTCGTACACGAACAGGGTGAGGATCGGCCCGAAGATTTCCTCCTCGATGAGGCGGAACCTCGGGTTGGTGGTCACCACGACGGTGGGCTGGATGAAGTACCCCACCCGGGCGTCGCAGCCGCCGCCGGCGATGATCTCGGCCTCGCTCGACGCCCTGGCGAAGTCGATGTACGCCTTGATCGACTCGAAGGCCGGCTTGTCGATGACGGCGCCCATGAAGTTTGTGAAGTCCTCGACATCGCCCATCCTGATCTCGGCCACGGTCGCCACGAGGCGCTCCTTGACCGCCGGCCACAGCGACCTCGGGATGTAGGCGCGCGATGCCGCCGAGCACTTCTGCCCCTGGTACTCGAAGGCGCCGCGTACCAGGGCCGTGACCAACGCCGCGACATCGGCGGAGGCGTGCGCGAAAACGAAGTCCTTGCCGCCGGTCTCACCGACGATGCGCGGGTAGCTGCGGTAGTGCGGCAGGTTGGCCCCGATCGCCCGCCACATCGCCTGGAACACCGCGGTGGACCCGGTGAAGTGGAGGCCGGCGAACTCCGGCGACGCCAGGACGGGGTCGCCGACCTCGCCGCCCGACCCGACGACGAGGTTGATCACGCCCGGCGGCAGACCGGCCGCCATCAGGAGCCTCATGTTGTGATACGCGGGGTAGACGCCGGTCGAGGCTGGCTTCCACAGCACCGTGTTGCCCATCATCGCCGGCGACGTCGGCAGGTTGGCCCCGATCGACGTGAAGTTGAACGGCGTCACCGCGAACACGAAGCCGTCCAGACCCCGGTACTCGACGCGGTTCCACACCCCCGGGGAGCTGATCGGCTGGTTCTCGTAGATCTCCCGCATGAAGTGGACGTTGAACCGCCAGAAGTCGACCACCTCGCAGGACGCGTCGATCTCGGCCTGGAAGGCGGTCTTCGACTGGCCCAGCATGGTCGCGCCGTTGAGGACGTCGCGCCAGGGACCGGCGAGCAGCTCGGCCGCGCGCAGGAAGATGGAGGCACGCTCGGGCCAGGGCATCCGGGACCATGTCCTGCGGGCGTCCCGCGCCGCCGCGACGGCGCGCTCCACCTCCGCCTTGCCGGCCTTGTGGTACCTCGCCAGGACATGGCCGTGCTCGTGCGGGATGATGCAGGTGCCGAGGCGTCCGGTCCGGACCTCCTCGCCGCCGATCACCAGCGGGATCTCGATCTCAGTGGCCCGCAGCTCCCTCACCTTGGCCTTGAGCGACGCACGCTCGGGCGACCCTGGAGCAAACGATTTGACCGGTTCGTTGAAGGGTTCGGGGACACGGAAGATGCCATTCATGCCGACCTCCTGGAAGGACCGCGCCGCGACTTGTGAAAGAAAGGCGCAAGTCCGGCCCAAGCATACGGGCCCGGCCGGCCACGGTCAACCTCCTGCGCCCGGTGCGCGAGCGGCGGGAGTCATGCTCGCTGACGAAACGCGTCACGACGACGGCGAGGTCCCGCCCCCGGGACATGCTGCCGTGTGACCCGAAGGGTTCCGGCTCGCACGAAGGATCTCGCCGTCGCGCGGACCCACAGGCAGCTCGGCACACAGTCATACGGGCAGGAGCCTCGCCGAGACCGCGGTCGAACCGGGGTGAATGGCCCGCGCCGCAAGGCTGGTCGACTGGAGTCTCGGCAGGGAGCCCCGGCGATGCGCGCGCTGGCGGGCGGTCGCGGGCCGGCGCGCCGCGCGCCATCCCGTATGATGACCGCGTGAACGACGACGCCCCTCAGGTGACCGTCATCGTCCGAACCAAGGACCGTCCCGCCCTGCTCCTCGAGTCCCTCGAGAGCGTGGCCGCGCAAAGGGACGTGAGCCTCGAAGCGATCGTCGTGAACGACGGTGGCGAGCCGGTGGGCCAGGTCGTCGCGAGTCTCGCCGGGCGGGTGTCGCTCCGCGTGGTCGAGCTGCAACCAGGGCGGGGACGCTCCGCCGCCGCGAACGCCGGCGTGGCCGCGGCCCGCGGCCGCTGGATCGGCTTTCTCGACGATGACGACCTCCTCGCGCCCACCGCTCTCCGCGATCTGCTCGCCGCTGCGGAAGGGCATGAGGCCGTTCCCTATGGCCGGATCGAGGCGTTCCTCTCTGACTCGGCAGGTCAGCGTCGTCCCTACCGCAGCTTCGGACAACCTTTCGACGCGACCGCGCTGCTCTACGAGAACTTCATCCCCATCCACGCCTGCCTGATCCCGACCCGGGTTCTGAGAGCAATCGGGGGACTCGACGAGGAGCTGGAGGTGTTCGAGGACTGGGACCTCTTCCTCCGTCTCGCCGACCGGCTCCCCTTCCTCTTCGTGCCTGTGCTGGTGGGCGAGTACCGCCTGTTCGGCAACTCCTTCGTTGCCGGCGGCGGGGGACCCGAGCGGCAGCGGCGCGGCCGGCTCGCCGTTCTCCGCAAGCACAGGGACCGCTACGATCCCCACGTCGTTGCCAGCATCCGCCGTCTCGTCGAGGGTCGGATGTCGGACCGGCTACGCGGGCCCGAAGTCGACGACGCCGCCGGCAAGCTCGCCCACCTCATCGGCGCCGTCACGCTCCTGCGGCGCGAAGCCGACCTCGAAGGGGCGCCCCTCGTTTCGGTGATCATCCCCAACTACAACGGCCGCGACCATCTGGAGCGCTGCCTGCCCGCCCTGGCGCGCACCGCACATGTCACCTTCGAGACCATCGTGGTGGACAACGGCTCCACGGATGGGAGCGCGGCCTGGCTCGCCGAGAAATGGCCGTCCGTTCGCGTCCTGGAGCTCGGGGCGAACCTCGGATTCGGAGAGGCCACCGGGAGAGGCGTGAATGCGGCCCGGGGCGAGTTCGTCGCCTTCCTGAACAACGACACGGAGGTCGAGCCCGAGTGGCTCGAAGGGCTGCTGCTCCCGCTCGAAGCCGAGACCGACGTGGCTGCCTCCTGCGCCACCTTGCACCTGATGAACCGAGACGCGCTGCTGAACGCGCGTGGCGGCGGCATGACCTCGCTCGGCTACGGCTTCGACATTGACTTCATGGTACCCGCCGCGAGGCCGCCACTCGGCGGGCGAGCCGGTGCACCGTGGCACGACGTCCTCTTCCCGACCTGCGCCGCCGCGCTGATGCGAAAGGCGCGGTTTCAGTCCTGCGGCGGATTCGACCGGGCGTTCTTCATGTACCACGAGGACGTCGATCTGGGCTGGCGTCTGTGGCTGCTCGGGCAGCGGGTCGTGGTGAGCCACGACGCCGTCGTCCACCACTCGTGGGGAGGGACCTCGCACTCGGCCAAGGGGTTGCGATGGCGAGAGGTCCTCGGCATGCGCCACAACCTGCGCAGCCTGCTCAAGCACTACGAGTTCATCAACTTGCTGCGCGCCGCAAAGGGCATCGCCCGGGTCTGGGTCCGCAATCGCGCCGTCGGCCAGGCGGCGGCGGTACTCGCCTGGAACCTCTTCCGCCTGCCCGACACGCTGAGCGAACGGCGCCGGATCCAGCGGCGGCGGCGGCGACGCGATGCCGAGCTGGTCGACGCCGGCCTCGTCAGCGGCGCGCGCTACCCCGCTCCCCATCCCCAACCACCGGCTGCCGACGCGGAGGCAGCCTCGTCTTGGCTGCTCGCGCCCACGCTCCTCCCGGGCTGGCCGTCAGGCAGCGCACGACTCGGCGCCGGCTGGTTCGCTCCGGACCGAGTGGAAGGCGAGCGGGTGCGCTGGAGCTGCGGGCACGGCGAGGCGTTCCTCCGCGTGGCGCCTCGGGCCACCGGCGTGCTCACCGTATCCCTGCGGGTCGGAACGCGGCGCGAGGGTGAACGCGTCGTGGTGTGCTGCAACGGAGCCGAGGCGTGTGCGGAGCCCCCAATCGGGAGCTGGCACGAGGTTTCCGCGCGAGCCCAGGCGGACGAGTCAGGCGTCCTCCACGTCACCGTCTCCTCACCCGTGTGGGTGCCACACTACGACATGGAGAACTGGGATTTTCGGGTGCTCGGCTGCGCCGTCAGGGAGATCAGCTTCGTCGCCGATGGACTGCCGCGAGCAGACCAGCCGACTGTCACGGTCATCATCCCGACCTTCAACCGTTGGGAAACCCTCAACCGCACACTCGAGGCCCTCGCGACCCAGAGCTATCGCGCTCTCCAGCTGATCGTCGTCGATGACGGCTCGACAGACGGGACCTGGGACCGGCTCCAGGCGTGGGCAGACAGCAACCGCAACCGGTTGGAGGTGGTGACGCTCCGCCAGGCGAACGCTCGCCAGGGCCAGGCGCGCAACCTCGGCCTCGCCCACGCCCGTGGCGACCTCGTCGTCTTCCTGGGCGACGACACCATACCGGCGCCGCGCTGCATCGAGGAGCATGTGGCCCGTCACCGCGAGCTGCCCCCGCCGTGCGCCGTGATCGGCTTCACCGACTGGGACCGCGAGAAGATGAAGGTCTCGCCGTTCCTTGAGTTCATCAATCGCGAAGGCGCACAGTTCGCCTTCGGCCTGCTGCAGGACGGTGGAGACGCCCCATATACCTGCTTCTACACCTCGAACATCTCGATCCCGCGGGACGCTCTGGGCGACAGGCCGTTCGACCCTGCCTTCACCTCCTACGGCTGGGAGGACGTCGAGCTGGGCTACCGCCTGGGCCGGCGTGGGCTCAGGATCGTGTACCACCAGGCGGCGCTGGCCCGTCACTTCCACCCGACGGCCATGGCTCCGTTCCTCGCCCGCCAGCGTCAGGTCGGTCGCTCGGTGGACGCTCTCCTGGCCCTGCATCCCGAGCTCGCAGGAGACGAGTTCATGCCCCCGCAACGTCCCCGGACCGCGCTCCTGCTTGCAGCTCCCGTCATGCTCGCGCTCCTCCCGGCGTGGCGGGCGATGGACGCTCTCGGGATCGCCCTCCCTGGACGGATCTACCGGGCCTTGCTCCTGGCCGCGTACTTCCGCGGGAGGCGCGACGCCCTGCGCGAACGGTCGGCGTGAGGAGGGCACGTGATGACCCGAGCCACCGCGCCTCACAGCTCGCGGCCTCTCGGGGCAGCCGGATGGCTTGCACACCCGAGCTGGCTGGTCGGAAAGCTGGTCGCCAGGTGGCGGCGATGCCGAGCCACCCCGCGCTATCGACTCCGGCTCGCCGCCGACACCTATCTTCCCGCCGGGCTGCCGCCACCCAAGGACCTGGTGGTGTCGGTCGTCATGCCCGTCTTCCGTGTCGCGGAGGACCATCTGCGGGCAGCGATCGCGTCGGTTCGCGCCCAAACGCACACCGACTGGGAGCTCCTCGCGCTCGACGACGCCTCGCCCGACCCGCACGTGGCGCGTGTCCTGGCCGAGGCCGCCCGGGAGGACCCGCGCATCCGGATCTTCAGCGGAAGCACCAACCTGGGGATCGCGCTGGCGTCGAATCGGCTCATCGACAGCGCAGGCGGCGACTTCGTCGCCTTCCTCGACCACGACGACCTGCTTCACCCGCGGGCGCTCGAGATGGCGGCCCGCCTCTTGACGGCGCGCCCCGACGCCGACTGGATCTTCTCCGACGAGGACAAGGTGGGCGACGAAGGCCTGCACCACGAGCCGTGCTTCAAGCCGGGCTTCTCGCCTCACCTCCTTCTCGCCTTCAACCTGGTCGCGCATCTCCGCGTCATCCGCCGTGAGCTGCTCGTCCGCCTTGACGGTCATCGCCCGGGCTTCGATGGCGCCCAGGACTACGAGCTGGCGCTGCGCGCCCTGGCGCACGGCGCGACCTTCGTTCACCTCCCCGGCGTCTTCTACCACTGGCGGATGACGGCGCGCTCTATGGCCCGTGGCGCGGCCGCCAAGCCGCGCGCCAACCTCCACGCCCTACGCGCCCTGACGGCACATGTCGAGGGCTGGCCCAGCGGCGGCGCCACCGCTACGGCCGAGCTGATCGCGGCGTCCAGTCTGTTCAGAGTCCGCCGAGGCGCCGACCAGAGCCTCCGCGTCGCCTCTGTCATCCCCATCGACACCGAGCCGCAGCGTTCCGGGACCCCGACCCGCGAGGTTCACCCACTACAGGCCGACCACCCGTCGTCGATGGCCGGGCTCGTCGAGGCCGCGCGCCGCACTTCGGCCGACGTGGTCGTCGGCGGGACCGCGGCCGGCATGGCCGCCGGCGCTCTCGAGGAGCTCCTGGCGCTCCTCCAGGTTCCCGGCACGGCAGTCAGCGCGGGGCGGGTGGTCGGGCGTCGGCGGGTGATGGCGAGCGGCGTGCGCGCGGATGCCACAGGCGCGTTCTACGACCCCTGGGCGGGCCTGCACCGCGGCGATCCAGGCTACCTAAATCTCGCCCTCATCCCCTCGCCGCGGGCGGTGCTCCCGCCCCTCGGATGGGCGGCCTGGAGAGACGACCTGGTCGCCGCGTGGGACGCCGCCGCCGACGCTCCGACCGAGTGGCGCCTGGCGGTCGGCCTGCTCCGGCTGCGCCGGGAGTCGGTGGTCGCGCCTGAGGTGGAATTTGCGCCGGAACCGGCCGCATCACTCCTCCTCGCTCCTCCCCCACAGGTTGGCGCCTGGCCCCGCGATCAGCGAGGCTGGGTCGAGGACCTCGGGCTGGAACCGCACCAGGCTAGAATGCGCCGCGAGGAGTGATCGCCGTGACCGACCAGGGTGGCAAGATCAAGATCGTTGTCTCCGACCAACAGGCGCTCGGGACATACGCCAACTTCGCCTCCATCGTCCACAACTTCGCGGAGTTCCTCATCGATTTCGGGCGCATCGTGCCGGGCCGCGAGGAGGTCCAGGTGGTCGCGCGGGTGGTGATGACCCCGGTCCACGCCAAGCAGCTGCTCCGCGCTCTGAACGAGAACGTGGCGATCTACGAGCGCGCCAACGGGCCCATTCCCGACGGACCGATCACGCCGCAGGCCCAGCCGACGATGTGAGCGGGATTTCGTCGCGACGGAACCCCCTCGTTGGCGTTCGAGCGACCGAGGTCGCGGCGCCCCTCGACGCCGGCAGACGGGTCAGGCGGCCGCAGTGATCCAGCCTCCCCCCAGCACGCGATCCCCCTGGTAGCAGACCGCGGCCTGGCCGGGTGCGGGCGCCACGACGGGTTCGTCGAACACGATCCGGGCGCGATCGCCGGCGAGGAGCACCGTCGCGGCCTGGGCCTGATGACGTGAGCGGATCTGGACCTCGGCGCGGATCTCGTCCCCGGCGGGCTCGCCCAGCCAGTTCACCTCCCGTACCGAGATCTCCCTTCGCTCCGCCTCGCGCTGCTCGCCGACCACCACACGGCGCTCGTACGGTTCGATCGCGATCACGTAGAGGCGGTGGTGTCCAGAGATTCCCAGTCCGCGGCGCTGGCCCACGGTGAACAGGTGAATGCCGTCGTGCTCCCCGAGGACCCGCCCGGCGCTGTCGACGATCTCGCCACGCGCGCCCAGGCGGTCCCCGGCCAGCTTCCGCAGGACGTCCACATAGCTGCCTCCCTCGGGGACGAAGCAGATCTCCTGACTGTCGGCGCGCTCCGCGTTCGGCAGCCCCAGCTCGGCGGCGAGCCGCCTGACCTCGTGCTTTTCGAGCTCGCCGAGAGGAAAGTGAACCCCCTCGAGCTGCCGACGGGAGAGCTCGAAGAGGAAGTAGGACTGGTCCTTGGCGCGGTCGCGGCCGCGCAGGAGAGCAGCCTCTCCGCCCGCGGCCCGTCCTACACGAGCGTAGTGACCGGTGGCCAGGCCCTCGGCCTCGAACTGGCGGGCGACCATGGAGAGCTCGCCGAACTTCACACGCGAGTTGCAGCGCGCGCACGGCGAAGGAGTCGACCCCTCCAGGTAGGCATCGACGAAGGGTCCCAGGACGGCCTCGCGGAAGCTGCGTTCCATGTCGATGACGTAATGAGGGATGCCAAGGTGCCAGCAGACCCGGCGGGCCATCTCCACGTCGTCCGGGGAACAGCAGCGCGACACACCCAGGCCCCGTGCCGAGAGGTCGGCGAGCTGCAGCGTGACCCCGACCGCGTCGTGGCCGGCACGGGCGATCAGTGCGGCCGCGACTGCCGAGTCCACTCCGCCCGACATGGCGACAACGACCCGCATGCACCCCCCAGGACGGCAGCTTACCGCCAACAGCTCACAGCCAGGACTTTCCCCCGCAATTCAGGCTCGGGGCCGGCGACGAAGCACAAAGGCCTGGAACCCGGCAGGGGTGGCAGGCACCCTGGCCCGCGGGCCGCAGGCCCCGGGTCTCGAGCCCGGGTGGTGGGCGGGTGAGACAGTCATCTGTGAGCTGTCGACCTTTAGCTGTCGACCGCCTTCAGGGCACGTCCTGCATCTCGGTGACGATGAACATCATCGTCGTGTTGCCGAGGGTGAACTCCCCGTGACTCTCGAGGACTGCCCGTGCGACGCGGGTCCCGTCGACGAAGACACCGTTGGTGGAGTGGAGATCGATCAGCGTGGCCACGTCGTCGCGGATCTCGAGCATGGCGTGGCGGCGCGAGACCTCCGAGTCCTGGAGCTGGATGTCGGTACCCGCGGCCCGTCCCAAGATCACGCGCGGCTTGTTGACCGGGAAGATCTGGCCGGAGCTCGAGCCCAGGATGACGGCCAGGGAGAACCTGCGGTTGCCCGGCAGCGGAGCGAGCTCGGGCAGCGACTCGAGATCCAGCGCCCGCACGCCGCTCTCGCTCGAGTCGGACCGGAGCGGTTCCGCGACCGACCCCACGACGGTGCGCCGGACTTGCGAATCAGCGAGCGGGAGCGACGCCGGCCGCCGTACCTCGAACACGCTCTCGCACTTCGAGCACTTGAGCCGTTTGGCTCCCTGCTCGCCGAAACGGCTCTCGTCGTACTGGTACTTGGCACCGCACTTGGGACAGTTGACGATCACCGTGCACCCCCTCGGGAGCGCTCGATCAGCCGGCGCAGCGCCGCAGCCAGCGCATCGACGGCCTCTTCCGACACCCCTCCCCCGAGGGAGATTCGCAAAGATCGCTCCGCGGCCTCGGTTCCGTGACCCATGGCCTCCACCACCGGGCTACCCCGCTCGACACCCGAACTACACGCTGAACCCGAGGATACCGCAAAACCCGCGAGATCGAGCGCCGCCACGGCTGAGCCGCCCCGAAGCGGCTCGGGGAGCCCGAGGCAGCTCGTGTTGGGCAGTCGGGCCGCGGCCGTGCCGTACACCGCGATCCCGCAGCCAGGATCGAGCAGCGCCTCCTCCAGCCGGTCCCGCAGGGCTCGGACACGCTCCCACCCTCCCCGCCGGGAGGCTGCGAGGTCGGCGGCCACACCCATGCCGACCGCAGCCAGGAGGTTCTCGGTCCCGCCCCGCCGATGGCCCTCCTGAGTGCCCGGAATGAGCGGGGCCAGCTCGGCTCCGGGGCAGGTGTAGAGAGCTCCCGCGCCGGGCACACCGCCGAACTTGTGGGCCGCGATCGCCATCGACGTCACCCCCCACTCCGCCGCCCTCAGCTCGACCTTGCCTGCAGCCTGGATCGCATCACAGTGGACTTCCGCGCCCACTCTGCGGGCGAGATCCACCACCCGCTCGACCGGCTGCATCACCCCGGTCTCGGAGTTGGCGAGCTGCACGGCGATCACGTCACCGGCCGCCACGAGCGACGCCATGGCCGTGACGTCGACGACCCCATCGCGGTCGACGGGAGCGATCCGGACCTCGGCACCCAGCCGGGCAAGCTCACGGGCCATCGCGAACACTGAGGGGTGCTCGACGGCGGAAACCACCAGGCGCCGGCCCGCCGGGCCCGGACCGCGGCCGAGCAGCCCCCAGAGTGCGGCGGCGTTGCCCTCCGTCCCCCCCGAGGTGAAGATCACCCGTTCCGGACCACCACCGATCAGGCGGGCGACCCTGCTGCGGGCCTCCTCGAGCACGCGCCGCGCCCGCCTTCCCTCGGCATGGACGCTCGACGGGTTGGCCAGGCCCGCGCCGAGCAGCTCGCTGATGGCCGCGCGGACCTCCTCGGCAACCGGATGGTGAGCGTTGAAGTCCAGGTAGAAGCGGCTCGACATGGCGCTGCCATTGTAGTGAGCCCGCGGTGGGCCCGGGCGGCAGCGAATCCTGCTGGCGCGCGGCTGCGGCGGGGTCGGCCGTGCTAGCATTCCGCCATGAGTACGACGGCGGAGCGCAGGGCGCGCAGCCAGGGGGAGGGCTCGGCTGCCAGGGTCGCGCCCGCGTCCGGTCCCGGCGGCGGCTCGCCGATGCGAATCCCCTCCAACCCGGCGGCCGAGCGGGCGGTCCTCGGGGCCGTGCTCGCCGACGGCAACTGCTTCTACAGGGTCGTCGACATCGTCGGCGCCGAAGACTTCTATTCCGACGCGCACCGCGCCATCTTCGCCGCGTTCGCCCAGCTCGCCCAGGACAACCGGGATATCGACCTGGTCACGGCGGCCGATCTCCTCGGCCGCTCGGGCTCCCTCGAGGCCGCCGGTGGGGTCGCCTACCTGTCCGGGTTGGCCGACGACCTCCCCGACCCCGCCAATGTCGAGCACTACGCGAACATCGTCCGCGAGAGATCGGTCAAGCGCGAGCTGCTCAAGATCTCCCAGGAGCTGATGGCCACCTGCGCCCGCGACGAGGGCGACGCCATGGACGCCCTGGACGGCGCCGAGTCGCAGATCCTGGCGATCGCCGAGCGGGCCATGCGGGGCACCTTCAAAGCCATCGGTGCGCTGGTCAAGGACGAGGTACGTCACATCGAGGCGATCGCCCACCAGAAGGCGCCGTACACCGGCATCGAGACCGGATTCCGCAGGCTGGACGAGCTCACCTCCGGCCTGCAGCGCCAGGAGCTGATCATCCTCGCCGCCCGACCGGGCGTCGGCAAGACGGCCATGGCGCTGAACATCGCCGCTCACGCGGCGCTGCGGAACAAGCTCAAGGTCGCAGTCTTCTCCCTCGAGATGTCCGGCCAGGCGCTGGTCCGCCGCCTCCTCGCGGCCGAAGCCCGCATCAACATCCGGCGCCTCACCCGCGGCCTGCTTTCAAAGTCCGTGGACAGCGGCGACGCCCGCGCCGGCGCCTCCGACTGGAAGCGCCTGGCCGAGGCGGCGGACCGCCTCTCCGACACCGAGCTGTGGATCGACGACACGGCAGGACTGTCCGTTCTCGAGCTGCGCGGCAAGTGCCGCCGGCTGCAGATGGAGCACGGCCTCGACCTGGTCATCGTCGACTACCTGCAGCTGATGTCGTCGGGGATGAGGGCCGAGAACCGGACCCAGGAAGTGTCGGCCATCTCCCGCGGCCTGAAGGCCATCGCCAAGCAGCTCAACGTGCCGCTCCTGTCCCTCTCCCAGCTGTCGCGCCAGCCGGAGCGCCGCGGCGCCGACCAGCGACCGCAGCTCTCCGACCTGCGCGAATCCGGCTCGATCGAACAGGACGCCGACGTCGTCGTGTTCATCAACCGGAAGACCCGCGCCGTGACCGCCGCCGACGCCGGCGAGGAGGAAGAGGATCTGCGCTTGGCGGAGGTGGTCATCGCCAAGCAGCGCAACGGACCGACCGACCTGTTCAAGCTCGTCTACTTCGACGAGTACACCCGCTTCGACGATCCCGAGTTCTCCAGCTATGGCCCGTAGCGACGCCGCGGCGTCCGGCTTCGTCGGCCTTCTCGAGGGGCTGGGAGCCCGCTGGTCCACCCTCTTCGAGGAGATCGGCCGCTTCTTCTACATCCTCCACAGCACCTTCTACTGGACGCTGCGGAGGCCGTTCGACGCCCGCGAGTGGCTCCGCCAGATGGTCCGCGTCGGTGTCGACTCGCTGCCCGTGGTCGGCCTGACCGCGATATTCACGGGCATGGTTCTCGCGCTGCAGACGTATCGCGGCTTCGAACGGTTCCACGCCGAGAGTTTCGTGGCGTCGGTCGTGTCGCTCTCCCTCACACGCGAGCTGGCGCCGGTGCTCGCGGCCCTCATGATTGCGGGCCGCATCGGGTCGTCGCTCGCCGCCGAGCTCGGCACCATGAGGGTGACCGAGCAGATCGACGCGCTCTACGCGATGGCCACCGAGCCGATCCACTACCTGGTCGTGCCTCGGGTGGGCGCCACCACCCTGATGCTGCCGCCGCTCGTGGCGTGCGCCTCCGGCCTCGGGATCGTCGGCGGCTACCTGGTGGCGGTCGGTCTGCTCGGCGCGAACCCGGTGATCTACTGGGAGAAGAGCTTCCAGTACCTCGACCTCAACGACGTCTTTTCCGGTCTGATCAAGGCCGCCGTGTTCGGCCTCATTCTGGCGGTGACCGGCTGCACCAAGGGCTTCTTCACGACCGGAGGCGCCGAGGGCGTCGGCCGGTCGACCACCGCGGCAGTGGTGATGAGCTCCGTGGCCATCCTGCTGTCGGACTTCTTCCTGACCAAGATCCTGTTCTAGGACGCGCGAGAGGAGACCGAGGAGAGTGGCTCAACAGCACCCAGATCCGACGCCGGTCCCCGCGTCCGATGCGAAGATCACCGTCATCGACGTGTGGAAGTCCTTCTCCGGAAAGGACGTCTTGCGCGGCGTGGACCTCGCGGTGCGGGCCGGAGAGTCGCTCGTGATCCTGGGTGGCTCGGGCGCGGGCAAGAGCGTCCTGCTCAAACACCTGATCGGGCTCATCCAGCCCGACCGCGGCCACATCATCGTCGACGGCGAGGATATGGCGTGCGCCGACCCGAACGTCTGCCTCGCCCTCCGGCGCAAGTTCGGGATGTCGTTCCAGGAAGGCGCACTTTTCGACTCGATGAACGTCTCCGAAAATGTCGCCTTCTCGCTCCGGCGGCACACGCGGATGCGTGAGGACGAGATCGCGGACCGGGTACGTGAGTGTCTCGCCCTCGTCCACCTCGACGGCGTGCAGGGCAAAATGCCCAGCGAGCTCTCGGGCGGGATGAGGCGCCGGGTCGGCTTTGCCCGGGCGATCGCCCTGCGCCCCGAGATCCTCCTCTTCGATGAGCCCAACACCGGCCTCGATCCCATCACCGCGGCGGCCATCGACAAGGTGATCGTGGAGATGCGCGACAACCTCGACGTCACCATGGTGACCATCACGCACGCCATCAACTCGGCGTACCGCGTTGCCGACCGGATCGCCATGCTTCACGACGGTCGCATCGTCGCGGTCAGCCCGCCCGACGAGTTCCGCACCAACCCCGACCCCTACATCCAGAAGTTCCTGGCGGGTGAGCCGGTCGAAGAGGAGGACGTCGCATGAGCCCGACGGCGCGACTGGGTGCGTTCATGCTCGCGGCGCTGGTGATTCTCGGCATCTTCATCGTCAAGATCGAGGAGATCCCAATCGGAACCAAGGGAGGCCGGATCACCGTCAAGGCGTCGTTCCCCTCGGTGGCGGGGCTCGACGAGAAGAGCCCCGTCCGCATCGCGGGCGTCCGCATCGGGATCGTCGAGAAGATCGCGCTCGAGGACAACCACGCGATCGTCACGCTCGCTCTCGATCGCGGCGTCCAGCTCCACCAGGGGGCGACGGCCGAGGTGTCCAGCCTCGGCATGCTGGGCGACAAGTACATCGAGCTCCACCCCGGCCCCGCGGGCAATCCGCCGCTGGCCAGCGGGGCGATTCTGGAGGGCACCAGTCCGATCGCCTTCGACCAGGTCCTGCGGACCGCCAACGACATCGGGGGGGACGTCAAGGCCGTCACCTCGACGCTGCGCCAGTCGTTGGGTGGGCCCACCGGCGAGAAGAAGCTCGACGAGATCATCGACAACATCCGCCAGCTCACCGCCGACGTGCGCGCGATGGTGGAGGCAAACCGCACCAACGTCGATGCCACGCTGACCAACTTCCGCTCGTTCTCGGAGACGCTCAAGACCGAGCTCCCCAGGCTCGCCGAGAAGCTCAACGCGCTCGCCGATCACGTCGATACGGTGGTGGCGGACAACCGGAGCAATCTCCACGACTCGCTGGCCAACATCAAGGAGCTGTCAGGCAACCTGCGCGTGTCGGCCAACAACCTCAACGAGATCACGGGCAAGATCGCTCGCGGCCAGGGGTCGATCGGCAAGCTCGTCAACGACGACACAACGGTGGACAACCTCAACTCCACCCTCAAGTCGGTCGAGAGCGGCGTGCAGAGCCTGAAGAACACCATCGGCCGCGCCGAACGCTGGCGCCTCGACCTCAACGTCCGCAGCGAGGCGTTGCCGAGCCTGCCATCCACTCATACCAGCCGCAGCGCCTTCGGACTCGACCTGCACACCTCCCCGAAGCGGTTCTTCCGCCTCGAGATCGTGAACTCCCCGTTCGGCCGCGAGGAGAAGCGGACCGAGACCCAGACGACCATCTATCCCGACGGCCACCAGGAAACCCTGAACTATCTCTACACCAAGACCTCGGACGTCGCCACGGTCAATGCCCAGGTCGGCTACCATGTCCAGGACCTCACGCTGCGCGCCGGGCTCTTCGAGTCGACCGGTGGCGTCGGGATCGACACGGACCTGCTCAGGAAGCGCCTCCGCCTGACCCTGGAGGCCTACGACTTCAACCGGGACGTGAAGCCACCACACCTCCGTTTCGAGGGCCGCTACTACCTGACCCGCAACCTGTTCGCGTATGCGGGATGGGACGACCCCCGGTGGTCCGAGCGGCGTTCGGTCCTGTTCGGGGGCGGCGTGACGTGGGGCGACGACGACGTCAAGTATCTGCTCGGCAGCGCCGCCTCCGCCCTCAGCGGTCACTAGCCGTGGCTCGCGATCCGGCCGTCTTCGAGTGCACCGCCTGCGGCCATCTCTCTCCCAAGTGGCTCGGACGATGCCCCGCCTGCGGCGGCTGGAACACCTTCGAGGCGACGCCCACGGCGCCCCGAGCGCGCGCCGCCACCTCGGTGCAGCCCGTGCCCCTCGACGCCACCGAGCTGGACGAGGTGCCGCGTCTGGCCACCGGCATCGCCGGCCTCGACCGCGTCCTCGGCGGCGGCTTCGTCCCCGGTTCCGTCGTGCTGCTTGCCGGGGAACCGGGAGTCGGGAAGTCGACGCTCCTGCTGCAGGTTGCCGCCACCCTGGCCGGCCGGGGCCCGGTCCTCTACGTCAGCGCCGAGGAGTCCGGCCGGCAAGTCGCGCTGCGCGCGCGCCGGCTCCGCTGCCTGTCGCCCGCGATCGCCATGCTCGCCGAGCCGACCGTGGAGCTGGCCGTGGCCGCCGCGCGCGGCGTCCGTCCCCTGCTGGTCATCATCGACTCGGTGCAGACCATGCTCTCGGATCGGGTCCCTGCTGTACCAGGCAGCGTCACGCAGGTCCGCGAGGTGGCCACGCAGCTGCTCGAGTATGCCAAACGGGACGGCCCGCCGGTCGTGCTGGTCGGACATGTCACCAAGGAAGGGATGGTCGCGGGACCGAAGTCGCTCGAACACCTCGTCGACGTGGTCCTCGACTTCGGTGGCGGCTCCTCGCACCCGCACCGGATGTTGCGTGCCACCAAGAACCGTTACGGACCGGCCCTCGAGCTCGCGCTGTTCTCGATGGGCGAGCGCGGGCTGGAGGAGATCGCCGACGCCTCCGCGGCGCTGCTCGCCGACCGTCGCCCGGGCGCTCCCGGCTCGGCGGTGGCGGTCGTCCTCGAGGGGACGACCCCGCTCCTCGTCGAGGTGCAGGCGCTGGTCTCCCGTTCGTCGCTCGCCAACCCGCGCCGCGTCGCCCAGGGATTGGACGCCGGGCGCCTCTCGCTCCTCCTCGCCGTGCTGGAGAAGCGGGCCGGTGCCCGCCTGGCCGACCGCGACGTCTTCCTCAACGTCGTCGGCGGGATCGAGGTCGATGAGCCCGCGCTCGACGTCGCCGTGGCGGCCGCGATCATCTCCTCCGCGGCGGACCGGCCGCTGGCCGCCGACGTGGCGCTGTTCGGGGAGGTCGGCCTGCTTGGCGAGATCCGCGCCGTCAGCCGGGCCCAGGACCGCGTCAAGGAGGCCCTCGCCCTCGGGTTCCGCCGCTGCGCCCTCCCGGCGTCCACGGCGCTCGCCCAGGTCGATGTCGAGCTGGTTCCGCTCACGACAGTGGCGGACGTTGTGCCCCTGCTGGGCGGGCTACCGCCCGATCGGGGTCAATGATGGCGACGGTCGGAACGGTGGCGACGGAAGCGTTGGTCCGGTTGTTGACCGACCTCGAGGCCCTCCGGCGCACGCTGCGACTCTACCCGACCGGTCACCCATCCGTCGCTCCCGCCACCACGCGCATCGAGGCCGCGACACGCGCACTCGGAGCGGAAGGCGTGGTCGTGATCGGGCTCGGAGCCGGGAAGCTCTTCCTCGACGGCAGCGAGGTCGCCCTGTCTCCGACCTCCCCTGCCCGGCGGCTGGTGCAGGTCCTCTTCAAGCTCGGCCTCGCCGGTATCCGCTGTCGGCTCCCCGGGTGCCACGCCGGCCTGGCGGCACTCGTCGCGAGGCTCGCCCCTCTGCACGAACCGCCGGGCGAACTCGACCGTCAAGGCCTGCTCGAGGCGCGGGCCTCCTTCGCCGGGATCGACCTCGTGCCCATCGACCTCAGCATGATCGAGGTGGTGGAAGACGGCGCCGCGGGTCCGTCCCGCAGTATCCGGTGGGCCGATTTCATGGCGAGGCTCGGGCAGGACGGCGTCGTGCCCGCTCGTAACGAGCCGACGAGCGACGCCGTCGGGCCAGAGGAGTTCGCCGACCTGATCGCGAAGGCGCCCGATCCCGCGGCGGTGTTCGACGCTCTCTTCCGGCACATCGGAGAGCTCCTCCAGGGCTCGCCTCCCGACCGGTGGCGCGCGCTCACGCGCGACACCCGCGGGATGCTGCGGGAGCTCGTGACGCTCCTCGATACCAAGCGCCGACGGGTCGCGGTCGAGAGCCTCGCGCACCGTCTCTCCTCGCCGTCGAGCTCCCTGCGGGACTGCGAGCCGTTTCTGACCACCGAGCTGATCCTCGACGCCGTCGAGTTCATGCTCGCCCGCCACGTGCCGGTGCCCGACGGGGTTCGCGAGGCGCTGGCGGCGATGGCACAAGCGGAACAGGATGACTGGGTCGCCGTTCCTCCCGGGCTTGCGCGGCGCGCGGAGGCGCTGCTCGAACGGCTGCGGTCACCATCCCCACCCACAACCGTCCAGGAACGCGAGCTCGACGCTCTCCGTCTCCTCTGGCAGGACACCGAATGGTCAAACGAGCTCGCCGTGGCGTCGGAGGAGTCGCATTCCCGCCAGCACCTCGTCGGCGTGCTCATCGAGGCCATGACCCTGTGGCCCGGATCGACGACGGCGGCACAGGCCGGGTCCCGTCTCGGCGAGGAGCTGGTGAACGCACTCGATCTCGGTGAGCTCGAGGAGGCCAGGCGGCTGGCGCCGATCGTCGCGGCGGGCGACGCCGCAAGCCGGCGGGCCGCGGTCGGCGAGGGTGCCGAGGCCGCCGTCCGGGCCCTTCGGGCCGCCCCGCGCGAGGCCCACGCAACGTTGGTGGCGGTGCTGTCGAGCCTGGGCGAGCCGGCTCTCCCGGCCATCCTCCAGGCGCTCGCCGAGGAGGAGAACCGCGCGGTCCGCAAGCGGCTGCTCGAGGTGGTCACCGGACATGGCGACCGTGCGCTGCCCTATATCGAGCCGCTCCTCGATGATCCCCGCTGGTACGTGGTCCGCAACGCGATCTTCCTGCTCCGTCGCATCGGCGGTCCGGAAACCGGCGCGGCGATCAAGCGGCACCTCGCCCACGACGACGCCCGGGTGGTCGAGGAGATCCTCAAGGCGCTGGTCGCCGTTGAGGATCCTGAATGGCTCCCCCTGCTCCTGCGCGAGATCCAGAGCGAGGATGCGGCACGGATGCGGGTCGCGGTAGACGTCGCCTCACACATCGCTCACCCCGAGGTCGTGGCCGGCCTCCTCGCCGCGCTCCAGCAGAGGATCGGCATCCGACTGCGCGAGCCCGTCGTGCTCGACCTCCTGCGTGCCCTCGGCCAGCTCAAGGACCCGGCAGCGCTCCCGGCGCTGCGCAGGGTCTGCGAGCTCCGACAGTGGCGTTACCCCTTCAGCGTCTCGCCGATCCGCCGCGAGGCCGCGCTGGCGATCGCCCAGCTCCCCGGCGATCAGGCTCACGAGGTCGCGACCGGCCTTGCCCGCGACCATGACGCCGAGCTTGCGGCCGCCGTCCGCGCGGCGCTTCACCGGCAGCGCACCTCACGGGAGCCGGGATGAGCGCTCGGACCGGTTGGGAGGTCGCGGTCTGCGACGTCATCGCCGAGATGGTGGCCGGCGTGACCGCCGTGGCCCTCTACGGAGCGGCACACCCGCGCGCCGGGAGGGCCCTCGCAGCCCTGGATGCCAACCTCGCCAAACTCCTGACCGGCGCCAACGAGGTCTCGTTCGTCCTGATCGGCGAGGAGTTCTTCGTCGAGGGGCGGCCGTTCACCCGCACCGCCCGCCAGGCCAGTGCCCTGGTGCGACGTTTCCGCCGGCGCGGCGTCGCGCAGGTCACCCTCGTGCGGGGCGTGACGCCGGACGAGCTGCGCGGCTTCCTAGTCGACCTCGCGGCGGCCGTCGACGCTCCCATCAAGCCCCGCGGCCATGTTCGGGTCGGAAGGATCGAGCTCTCCGACGCCAAGCTCGGCGGCGCAGGCGATGGCGGGGGTCCGGACGCGGGCAGTCGGCTCCCGGCGGTCCGCGACCGCGTCGAGCTCCTCCACGACATCTTCGCCGCCGTCGCCCAGGGACGTCCGCTCGCCGTCGCCGAGCTCGACCGGATCGCGCGGTCGACGCTGGCCGCGCTCGAGGAGGAGCCCAACCCGATGAGGCTCCTGGCACCCTGGCAGGGCGACGAACGGTGGGCCGCCGTCCACGCCACCAACGTGGGCACGATGGCCCTCGGCCTCGCCCGGGTTGCCGGGATCGCGGCCGACCTCTGTCTCGACCTCGGCCTCGCCGGGCTCACCCACGACCTCGGATCGCTCCTCTTCCCCCCCGAGCTGCGCGAGCGCGAGGCCGCTGCAGCGGGCGCCGAGCTCGAGTTGATCCTCGACCATCCCCGTACCGGCCTAGAGATCGTGCTGTGCTACCCGCAGCTTCCCCCGCTGGTCGCCGTGGTCGCGCTGGAACACCACCTGCACTTCAACGGCTCGGGCTACCCTCGCCTCCCACGGCCCCGGCGACCCCACCCCGCCAGCCGACTGATCGCCGTGGTCGATGCGCTCGACGTCCTGCTCACGGCACGGGGAGGGCGCGGCCAGGCCACTCGCGAGACCGTCCTGACCTGGCTTGAGGAGCACACGGGAACCCTGCTCGACCCCGCCTGGGCAGGCGTCGCCGCGCGGTTGCTGCGTGTCGCGTGAGCCCATCTCTCGAAGGCGGCGGTCACGCGGCAGCCGTCACTGTCCCGGGTAGTACCCCGACAGCGTCCGCACCTCGACGTGCGGCACCTTCACCTTGACCTCGATCTTGCGGAAACGCTCGAGCGGCAGCTCGGACGTCGAGGTGTAGGCCAGCAGGTACTGCGAGCGCAGCTCGCGGTTGATCTGGTCGTAGACGGGCTGGAGCGAGGACGCCCGGGGCAGGAAGAACGCCTCGCCCCCCGTGGCCCGCGCCAGCCTGGTGAGCTGCGAGCGGGCCCGCACCTTGGTGATCGGCAAGTCGATGCCGATCGTGTAGATCGTGACGCCGCTCCGGCGGGCGTAGTCGAGCGCCCGGTCGTAGCTCATCCGGGAGGTGTTGTCCTCCCCATCGGTGAGCACGATCATGGCCTTGCGCCCGCGCACGCCCGAGAACTGGAAAAGCCCGTACACGGTCGCGTCCCAGAGGGCGGTCTCGCGATCGGCACGCAGCCCCAGCAGGGCGCGCTCGAGGGCTGCGAAGTCCGCCGAGAAGCCCTCGATGAGCGCCGGCTTGTCGGAGAACGCCTCGATGAACGCGCGATCCCGCGGCCTGAGCAGGTTGCGCAGGAAGCCCAGCACCACGCGCTGGACCTCGGGGAGGGTCTTCTCCATCGAGCCGGACGTGTCGAGGACGAGACCGAGACGGATCGGGAGGTCTTCCTGGAGAGAAAAGTGCGAGATCTGCTGGACCACGCCGTCCTCCTCGACCGAGAAGTCGGCCTGCTTCAGGCCATCGACCGGCTTCTTCCCCTCCCCGAGAACGGTGACCGGCAGCTCGACGGCCTCCACGCGAACCCCGGCGAGGAACTGGGGCGCGTTGACGAACTCGACATCCTCGGCCTGGGCGCCGTCATCGAGCGTCGCCAGCGCGCGCAGATAGCCGATCTCGTTCGAGTCCTTCACCGGCACCCAGAGGTCGAACGGTGCCTGGAAGAGCGTGGCGAGGAGCGACTCGTTCCAGTACAGCTCGAGTCTGGCCAGCTTCTTGTCGGGCGGCACGTTGACCGCGACCTGCGCGTGAACCTTCTCCCCCTTCCGGTCGGCAGCGGAGACCGGTTGGAGCCGGACCAGGAACCTCTCGCGCCCGACGTTCACGCTCATCTGCTTGCGGTCGACCTCCTGGCCAGAGGCGTCGAAACCCACCGCGGTGACCGTGGCGAGGCGCGGAAATGGCCCGAGGTCGAGCTCGACCTCGAAGGGCGGCCGGTTCTTGGTCAGCACCGAGCGGCCATTGAGCAGGAACTCCACGCGCGCGACCGAGGGCGCCGCCAGCGCCGTGAAGCGCTGGACACCGGTGACACCCTCGCCTTCCGGCCCCTGGAGCGAGAGCACCGCCTCGGCGCTCTGCCCCGCCAGGCGCGCCACGGCGGCCGCTCCGGCGCGCTCGGCGGCGCTCTCGGGGGCGACGGAGGGCAGCGGCACCTCAAATGCGGTCTCCTGCACGCCCGCATGCCTCGAGTTCGAGTCCTGCACCTTCATGCGCAGCTTGTACCGCCCGGGCCAGAGGTCGCGCTCGACCACGATCGGCAGCTCCGCCGAAGCGACAGGGAAGGTGAAGGCGTAGCGGAACTGGTCCGCCATCTCGCCTTCGCGCGAGAGCTCACCGGTGACGTCGAGCTGGATGACCTCCTGGTCGCCGACCTTCGTGGTCCCGAGGCCCTGCCGCGCGACCTCCGCAGTCAACGTGACCCTGACCTTGGAGCCTTTCCGCCCCCCGATCGCCGTGGTCACCGTGAACGGGATCGCCTCCGCGTTCTTCGGCAGCACGGTCGAGAACTCGAGAAAGCGGGCGGCCGCGGATTCCTTGCCCAGGCCGGCGGGCTCGGGCACATGCGTCAGTGCCGCCTGCACGCGGCTGTCCTTGAGCCAGAACTCGGCCGCGGCGATCAGGCCGAGGAGTTCGTCGGCGTCGCCGCACTCCCACTCCGGGCGGTCGATCCGCTGCGTCGCCCGTTGGAGTTTCATCTGGCCCGGCGTGCTGTACAAGGCCAGGCGTGTCTCGAACGGATCCCACAGTCTGAACCGGCCCAGCCCGTATGGCTTGTAGAACACCATCGTGACCTGCTGGCCGATGCCCTCGAGGCGGGCGTAGCGCCAGAACTCCAGCGGGTTGAACACCTCGCTGCAATCGACCGGCACAACCTCGTCGGGCGGCCCGTGGAGGAGGAGGACGCGCGCCCGATCCTCCGTGGTGTTGCCGAACCTGGTGCGGCACTCCTGGAGCCGCTCGTCGTAGAGCCGGTGGAACGAGGTGCCCAGGCCCGTCTGGCTACCCCACAACGCCCACATCCTGGCCGCGAACGCCTCGCGCTGCTCGTCGGTGTCCAGCGCCAGGAAGGCCTTGCGCTCCTCGCGACTGATCAGCGGGTAGACCTCCTCCTCCAGCCACACCCGCCACTTGTCGGGCAGCGCGGAGGGCTTGCGCTCACCCGCCGATACCCCCGCCGGGAGCAGGAGCAGCACGGCGACGGCAGCGGCCAGCAGGGCGGATTTCATGCCTACTCTTACGCCTCGGCCGGCGGTGGTGTTGCGACCCGCCGGTATGCGGCCCACGCCGGCCCCTTGCCCTGGACCAACACCTTGAGGTCGCCGCCCATGCCCGCGGGGTGCAGCAGGCGCTTGACCGCCGCGAGCTCGGCCCAGTCCTCCGCTGAGAGCTCCTCGCCCGCCTTCACCGCGGTCGGCAGCAGGTCCGTGATGCCGTGGAGCGCGAGGAAGACGCCGAGGGGACGGGGCACTCCCCGTTCCCAGCCGAGATCCGCGGCGGAGTTCATCAGATCGTCGAAATCGACGTGAGCGGTGAGGTCGATCTGCCCCGGGTCGCTGAGCACGTCGTCGACGTGCGCGTGACCCCGGTAACCGGTCAGCGACCCGAGGCGGCGCGCCTTCGCGTTGTAGAGCTGCCGGGCGGGATAGCCATACTCGACCACGATCGCCACCGCGTTGCGGCCGCACCACGCGAGATGCTCGGCGTGGTGGCGCTCCAGGGCGGGCCGGATCTCGGCTATCTGCCCCTCCTCCAGGGTGACGTTGCGCGCGGCCAGATGGTTCTCGAGCCCCGGATCGCTGAGCTCACCGACCTCCCAGTGCAGCCTGCCCGACTGACCAGCGACCACGTAGAACTCCGCCAGCGCCAGCGTGCCGGCGTGACGCCTGACGGTCACCCGATGCACGGGGAGCGCATCGTAGAGCTCCGAGGCGAACAGGACCGTCGGTCCCTGGGCGTGCGGGAACGAGGCGAGCCGATGGCTGACCTCGGCTTGCGGGCAGCGCTCCTGCAGCCGCGCCCTTGCCCAGTCGGCGAGCTCGACCGCGACGACCCGGCCAAGCTCACCCCCCGTGAGCTCACCGGTCACCGTGCTCAGGAAGAACCCCTCGCCGGCACCGAGCTCAACCAACGTCAGCGGCTCGCCCAGCTCGGCGTGCAGCCGGCCGATCAACCGGGCGGCGGTGCGACCGAACAGCGGCGTCGCCGAGGGCGCGGTGATGAAGTCGCCAGTGGCTCCCACCGGACCCGCGCCACTCCGGGGACGCGTGTAGTAACCTGCCTCCGGGTGATAGAGCGCGAGCTCCATGAAGTCCCGGAAGGTCAGCCGGCCCCGCCGCTCCACTTCCGCGACGATCGGGTTCATTTCCTGTCAGGGTAGCACCTCCAGGCAGATCGAAGCCGCACGTCCCCGCGCCCTTACTGGCGGCCCCACGCGACCTCGCTCGAGGGGTCGGAGGCGGCGAGGGGCCACCCAGGCTCTCCGCGGGTCGCTCCCGGCGTGCTCGCGTGCCGGCTGGTCATCATCACCGCCACCTGGCTGCTCGCCCTCGCGGAGCGGGCCCGGTGGGCGGTCGCACGCGGCGACCGCGTCCCCCGATCGCTGCTCTCGGCGCTCCGTGGTGTCCTTGCCTCGCCACTTGCGAGCACCCTCCCGGCGCTGTCTTTCCTGGGAGGGATCGCCGCACTCGGCGTCCTCTGGACGGCGGCGCGGCTCGTCGGTTCGGTCACGTCGCCCTGGGGTCTTGCCGCGGCCCTGCTCCTGCTGGGCGCCCTCGTCCTGATGCAGACTTGGGGCCGCGTGCCGCGCGTCATCGCCTACTCCGACGACGACCGACGGCCCCGTCCACCTGCGCTCAGTCCCCGTGTGCCGGCTGCGCCGTCAGCTCGAGCATCCGCTCCAGTGGTTTGAGCGCCGCCACCCGCAAGGGCTCGTCCAGCTCCAGAAGCGGGCGGCCATCGCGCAGGCAGCGGTAGAGGTTCTCCAGGGTGTTCCGCCTCATGAACGGGCAGGTGTTGCAGCCGCACTCACCGCTGCCTCCGGGCACGGGCACGAAGGTCTTGCCCGGCGCCAGCCTCTCCATCTGGTGAATGATTCCCGGCTCGGTGGCGATCAGAAACACGCGCGCCGGACTGTCCTGGGCGAAGCGCAGGATCGACGAGGTCGACCCGACATGGTCGGCGTGGGAGAGGATCGCGTCGGGGCACTCCGGGTGGGCCGCCACCACCGCCTCGGGGTATTCGGTCATGAGCTCGACCAGAGCCTTCTCGGAGAACTGCTCGTGGACGATGCAGCTGCCCGGCCACAGGACCATCGCGCGACCCGTCCTGCGCTGCAGGTACGCCCCCAGGTGGCGGTCCGGAGCGAACATGATCGGCCGGTCGGCCGGGAGGCCCCGGATGATGGTCTCGGCCGAGGACGAGGTCACGATGATGTCGGAGAGCGCCTTCACGGCCGCCGAGCAGTTGATGTAGGTGAGGGAGATGTGGTCCGGGTGGTCCGCACGCCAGCGCGCGAAATCGGCGGGCTGGCAGGACTCCTCGAGCGAGCAGCCCGCGTCGAGGTCGGGGAGCAGGACATCGGCCTCGGGGTTGAGGATCTTGGCGACCTCGGCCATGAAGCGGACGCCGCAGAACACGATGGTGCGCGCCCTGGCCTTCTGCGCGGCGCGCGCCAGCTCGAGAGAGTCCCCAACCACGTCGGCAAGGTCCTGGATGTCCCCGTCCTGGTAGTAGTGAGCGAGCAGGATCGCGCCGCGCTCGCGCTTGAGTCGGACGATCTCGCCGACCAGCGTGTCGCGGGCCGGCAGGGTCTCGCTCGACAAGATCAGGCTCACCGCGTCCCCCCTCACTTGATTATAGGTTGCGGCACGGCCGCCTGATTCCCCCGCCCAGGGTCCGTCGGGCCTTCAGCCTGCCACCATCGCCTCGACGGCATCGAGGTCGCGCGGCAGCTCTGCCGACAGGCACTCGGCCCCGTCCTCGGTGATCAGGTAGTCGTCCTCCACCCGGATGCCGACCCTCTCGCCGGGAAGGTAGATGCCAGGCTCCACCGTGACGACCATGCCGCGCTGCAGCTCCGGGCTCTCCCCTCCGACATCATGGGTCTCCAGGCCGAGGAAGTGTCCCAGCCCGTGGATGAAGAACTGCCCGAGGGCGCGACCGCCGTCGCCCTTCGCCCGACTGTGCTGCAGCGCGGCGTAGGCTGCGTTTCGCGCCTGGCCCAGCGTGGCGCCCGGCCGCAGAACCGCGACTGCCGCGTCGTACGCCCTCAACACCGCCCGGTACAGCTCGCGCTGACGACGCGTGAAGCTGCCATCGACCGGGAACGTGCGGGTGAGGTCGCCGCAGTAGTAGCCCCAGCGCGCTCCGATGTCGACGACGACCAGCTCGCCGGCAGCGAGTGTCCCCCGGTTCGCGTCGTAGTGGAGCACGCACCCGGCCACGCCGGAGCCCACGATGGGCGGAAACGACCAGCCTTCGGCCCCCGCCGCGCGGAGTGCCGCGAAGGCCGCGCCCTCCACCGCACCCTCGGACGAGCCCGGACGGATAGCGGCCGCGGCTGCCTTCATCGCCGCGGCGGTCGCGCCGACGGCGCTGCGCATCAGTGTGCGCTCCTCGCTGCTCTTGACCAGGCGCATGCCGGTCAACAGGGGCGAGAGATCCCGAACCGTGAAACCGACCACACGATCCCGCAGAGCCTGCGCGAGCTGCTGCTCCTCGCTGAGCTGGCCGCCGGTCGACGGCTGCGGCAGACGGAGCCAGAGCGCACCTCCCCTCGCCACCGCGTCGGCGACCCGCTCCGCGAAGCCCGGAACCGGGCGGCGGCGCGCCTCGACCACCACCTCGGAGGCGTCTCGGCCCAGCACGGCGTCGAAGCCGAGCAGCCTCGCCGTGTCGCCGCCGGGTCCGAGCTTGGGCCCGGTCCACGCCTCGATGGCGGGCCGTCGAGCCGGCAGGAACAGCGTTTCCCGCTCCCGCTCGAGGAGCAGGGCCGCGTTGGGCAGCTCGACGCCGGTCAGGTAGAAGAAATTCGGCTCCTGCCTGAAGGTGCCCACATCGCCGTAGCCGCGAGCATCGCTCGCCCCGAGCACCACGGCGACATCGTTGCTCCCCAGCCTACGCTGCACGGCCCGCCGCCGGCGACGGTACGCCTCCGGGGACTGGAGCTCGGCCGCGTAGTGCCCACCCCACAGGATCCTCTTCTCGATCATCCCGGCCTCCCTGCTGGCACCACCGCCGCTCGGAGCACGTGCCGCGGCGCTCCCCGTGCGGGCGGCGGTGCCTGTCTACTCGTCCCGCTCCTGGCGGTGCAGCCGCTCAAGCTGTCCGGCGGCCCGCCGGACGTAGTCCACGCCCGACACGATGGTGAGCGCGAGCGCCGCGTAGTAGCAGACCAGCAGCGCAGCCTCGGGAACTGGACGGACATTGGCGATGAGCACGAGCACGACGGTGAAGATGTGGAACACCGTGGTCAGCTTGCCCAGCATCGAGGGCAGGAACTCGCGCACGCCGGCCCCCAGGTACATGAGCAGTGCGACCAGCACGATGAGCAGGTCGCGGGAGAGCGCCATGACGGTGAGCCAGAGAGGGATCGTCACGACGCCGGGGTTCGGCCAGGTCAGGGCGATATAGGCCGTGACCAGCAGGACCTTGTCCGCGATGGGATCGAGGTAGGTGCCGAACAGCGAGCGCATGCCGAGGAGCCGCGCGAGCAGACCGTCGAGCGCGTCCGACACGCCGGCAACGGCGAACACCACGATGGCCAGATGGAAGTTCCGCTCGACGACCGCCAGGACGAAGAAGGGAACCAGCGCGAGCCGGACCAGGGTGATCCCGTTGGGGATGGTGAAAGGTCGCAGCGCGTCGCGAACCTCCTGCGCGGCGCGCGCCGCGACCGCGCCGGTCCGCCCGCGCAGCTTACCGACCTCTCCTGAGCCCGCCGGCGAACCGTTCCCAGGTTCGCCGCTCGAGTCGGCCGGCCCAGCGGCTGTGAGAGGCCGGCGACCGGCGGGGTCCTGGCTCTCGTCGCCGTGGGCAGGCGGTCGGCCGTCTCCCCCTGGCGTCACTCGCTCTCCGTTCGCAGCACTTCCTCGCGCAGGTAGCTCATCTTGCCCTCGTTGACGACCAACCCGCGCGACTCGAGGTCGGCCATCAGACGCGTGACCGTTTCGCGCGAGGTGCCGATCGAGTTCGCGATGTCCTGGTGCGTGGGACGACGCACCGCGACCCAGCCGTTGCCGAGGATCTGTCCGTGTTGGCGCGCGAGGTCGATGAAGTAGCGTGCCAGACGTCCAACCACGTCGAGGGTGACCAGCGACTCCATCTGTGCGTTGGCACGTCGCAGTCGCAGCGACAGTTCACGGAGGAGCTTTCGGGCGATCGACGGGTGCGCCTCGATCAGGCGCTCGAACTCCTGGCGGCGGATCCGATATGCCGTGGTCGGCAGCTGTGCCACCACATTGGCGGAACGCGGCTCGTCGTCGAGCAAGGACATCTCACCGAAGAACTGGCCCGGGCCGAGTGTGGCGAGGATCAGCTCCTTTCCCCCTGACGAGGAGACCGCCACCTTGACCCGCCCGTTGGCGATCACGTAAAGCCCGTCGGCAGGCTCCTGTATGGTGAAGATCGCCTCATCGCGGGCGAACTCCCTCTCCTCGGCCGCCAGCGCCAGCGCCTCGAGCTCGTTGGGCGCCAGCTCGGCGAAGAGAGAGGAGCGAGCCAGCCAGTCCTTCAGCGCTGTGTGCATGTCTCCTCCCCGTCCCCGGCGACACGCCGGATCAGGCCCGCCGCACCCTTGCCGTCAATCTCGGCGGGCAGCGTCAGGCAGCTCGGTCCGGCGGCCTCGCCGCACCAGTGAGGGGCGGGCCGTCCCATCACCGCAGCCAGGCGCTCGACGACTGCCCTCAGCTCCCGGGCTGTCACGGCCCGATCGGGGGCAAACCGGCGCGCCAACGTGTCGCCTAACATCACACCCGCCCTGGTCACGATCACGATGTCGGTCCGCTCTGCCGCCTGGACGACGTCCTCGAAGACCGTGACGGGATTCCTGGCCTGGTCGCGCAGTGTGGGGACCTCCCAGACCAGGAGTGCCGCAAGGCCGCGGCGGTTCAAGGTGGGCGCGGCAAGCGCGCGGGTCAGGTACGGCGGCGCATTGACCAGCCGCGCCCGCTCCCGCGCCCCGAGCAGGAGCTCGCAGCGGTTCGGGAACCGGGCCGGCAACCGATGGTACTCCTCGGCGGCGATGTCCCACTGCCCGAGGCTCTCCGCCACCCGTCCCTTGATCGCGAGACCCTCCGGGGTGTCCGGCAAGGCGGTCACCAGGCTGGCGGCCTCGCCGGATCGCCCGGCTGCCAGCGCGGCCTGCACCGCGAGCATCCGCACCGGCACCGAGGCGGGATCACTCTCCAGCATTGCGGTCGCCCGCTCGAGCGCACCTCTCGCGTCGCCGCGCGCGAGCTGGGCGCGAGCGTCGGCGAGCTGCGACTCCGCCATGGTCCGCTCGAGTTCGCCGATCAGCGGCGGCCACTGCGCGCCGGGCTGCAGGGCGTTGGCATGGCGAGCGGCCTCCAGGGCATCGGCCTGGCGGCCCGCCTGTCGGGCGGTGAGGTACGCGAACGCCCACGCCGACCCGTACCCTCCGACCTCTCGCGCCAGCGTGATGGCGTCCGCAGCGACATCTTCCCCACGAAGGAACCGCACTTCCATGCTGGCCAACCGGGTCATCGGATGGCCGGCTGGAAGCCTGGCGAGCGCCCGGGCGGCAGCCGCCCAGTCAGCGCGCTCGGCGGCGGCCACGGCGGTCCGCGCCGCGCCCTGCTCGTCCGGCGACAGCGCGGTGCCGCCCACCGGCGGCAGGGTCGGGTCCGGCACCCGCTCCAGGCTGGGCGGTGCCGCGGTTCGGCACGCCGCCGCGAACACGGCGGCCGCCAGCAACCATCTACTCGTGGGCCGGAGCACCAGCATCGCCCTCCCCGCGGACCAGGCAGACCGTGGCGATGGCATGCTTGTACACGAGGTGCTCGAGGCCGTGGCTCTCGACGACCAGGGCATAGCGGTCGAAGCGGCGGAGCACGCCAGTGACCCTCTTTCCGGTCAGCAGGTAGACGTGAATGAGCTTGCCCTCCCGCCGGAGGGCGTAGAAGAAGCCGTCTTGCACGTTAACGCTGGTCTTGGACTTGTCCTGCGTCTGTTCCACCGTCGGCCTCCACTCGTGCAAGGGCTTGGGCGAGTCCTGCATCTCCCCCCTCTCCCAGCCACTCCACGCCACCCTCTCCGCGCAGCCACGTCATCTGCCGCTTTGCCAGTCGGCGGGTCGCCGCCGCGGCCTCGTTCACGGCCGTTTCCAGCGACCACGCTCCCTCAAGGACCCGACAACACTCACGATAGCCGATTGCTTTCAGGGCGTGGGCGCCGGTCGGCACTCCATCCGCCAGTAACCCTTCCACTTCAGCCAGAAGCCCAGCCGCGAACATGCCTTCCGTCCGCGTCGCAATCCTAGCATGAAGCTCGGCGCGAGGCGGTCGCAATCCGAGCATCACGAAGCGGTAGCGGGCCTGCCTCCTGGGGTGCTCGTGCCACAGTTCGGTCATCGGCCGGCCCGTCAGGGTGGCGACCTCGAGCGTTCGCAGGATTCGCTGGCGGTCGCCGGGCGAGAGGCGGACGGCGGCCGCCGGGTCCAGCACGGCCAGTCGCCGCCGACACTCCTCCGGGTCCCTCGCCCAGGCCTCCTCGAGGTCGCGCCGGAGATCGAGGTCCCGCGCCGGCTCTGGGAACAGCCCCCAGAGCAGGGCGCGCACGTAGAACAGCGTGCCACCGACCACCACCGGGACACGGCCGCGGCGGCGGATCGAAACGATCGCGGCGTCCGCGTCGCGCAGAAAGGTGCCGGCGGAGTAGCGCTCGCGGGGATCGGCGATGTCGATCAGGTGGTGTGGCACCCGGTCGAGCTCGTCGCGACCTGGCTTGGCGGTCCCGATGTCGAGCCCGCGGTAGACCGCGAAGGCATCCGCCGACACCACCTCGCCGCCCAGCTTCTCCGCCAGGCTCGCGCCCAGCGTGGTCTTGCCCGCAGCCGTCGGGCCCACGACGACGACCACGAGATCAGTCATTGCCCCAACGCCCGCGCACGCCGACGGCATCGCCGGCATCGACCCGCAGCCAGTCATCGCCCGTCCACCAGATCCGCTCGAAACCCGAGCTCTGCGCCAGGAGCGCCGCCGGAACGCCATGGATCCTCCCCGCCACCTCGAGGTGCGGGTACGAGGAGCGCGGGCGGATGCCGGTCGGCACCAGCGCCACCGCTGGGCGGACCGCGGCGAGGAACGAGGCCGTCGACGAGCTTCGCGACCCGTGGTGAGGTACCTGCAGCACGTCCGCTCGTGGGACCCCCCCCGCCGCGACGAGCGCCCGCTCCCCTCCGGCCTCGAGGTCGCCGGTGACCATCACGCGGTGGCCACCCACGCGGAAAGTGACGACCAGGCTGGCGTCGTTCTCCCCACCGCTCCACCCAGGCGGCGGCCACAGGACCTCGCCGGTGACCGGCCCGAAGCCGAGCCGGTCACCGCGGCGGACGACCCGCTCGTCCGCGCCCCGCCGGCGCGCCAGGCGCCGGAGTGGCACGACAGCGGGGTGATCCGCCTCGTCGGCCGCGAAGAGCAGGACCCGGGTCGGCACCCGCTCGAGGACCGTGGCGACGCCGCCGACATGGTCCTCGTCCGGGTGTGTCACCACGACGGCGTCGAGGCGGCCGACCCGCAACCGGGCGAGCTCGCGTGCCGCCTCGCCCGGTACCCGCCCGGCATCGACAAGGATGGCGGCGCGTCCCGAGCGGACCAGCATGGCCATCCCTTCGCGGACCCGCAGCATGTCGATCTCGTGCAGACGCGGACGGGTCAGCGCCGGCAACGCCAACCAGGTCGCCACCAACGCGATCGCCGTCAGCGCGGCAGGGGCAGCCAGCCGGCTCACGCCGAGACCCAACAGGGCGAGGACCACGAGCACGCCAACTCCCAGCGGGCCGAGCGGCGCGAAGCTCCACGACACCCCGCCGGCGGCAGTCGCGAGCGCGTCGAGCGCCCACTGCACGCCGGCGAGCCCCGCCAGACATACGCCGGCGACACCCGCGCTCAGCGGGACGAGCAGAAGCGCGGCCGCCGCCGGCGCCATCAGCAAGCCCGCCAGCGGAGCCGCCGCCGCATTGGCCACTAGACCGAGCGGCGGTACCGCACCGAAGAGCACGCCGACCAGCGGCGCCGCCGCGAGCTGGGCCACCACCACGACTGCGATCTCCTGGGCGACGCGTCGTGGCAGGGCGCGCAGCCAGGCGCTCACCGGGCCCGTCCATCGCACCAACGCGAGCGTGATCCCGGCAGAGAGCTGGAAGGAGGCCTGCATGATCGCGGCAGGTTCGATCAGGAGCAGGCCGGCAACCACCCCCCACACGGTCTGGACCGGCAGCAAGGGGCGGCCGAACTGACGGGCGACGAGGTAGGCTACCGCGCCCACGGCCGCCCGCCGGACCGGGGCCTGGCCGCCCGCGAGCAAGGCGAAGCCCACGATCACGGGGATCAGCAGCCACCGCCTCGTCCTCGGTGGGACGCCGGCCACCACCATGGCGACCCACGCCATCGCGGCCGCCAACCCCACGTTCATGCCCGAGACCGCGAGCAGGTGCGCGAGGCCGCTGCGCTGCAGGTCGGCGACCTCGCCCTGCGACAGCCAGTCGGTGCGGCCGAGGCAAAGGGCGGCCGCCAGGCCGGCGGCCCGCAGGCGGGCCGGGTCGACGCCCGCGGCGTCCAGCAAAGCCCGGACGCCGCGCTCCCGCAGGTGGTCCACCCGCGAGCCTCCCTCGCCTGTCGTGAGGAGCAGGGGACTCTTGATCCGCAGGACGGGCGGCGCGAGCTGCCATCGCGACGGGTAGCTCAGCTCCCCGGCGCCCTCGATCAGCGTTCCCCCTGCGGGCAGCATGCCCCTTTGCGCGGTCCCCCCCACCCACGCGGTGACCTCACGCGGGCAGCGGATCGCCCGGTCGCCGTTCGTGACCTCCTCGAGTGCCAACCGGCCCCGCAAGCCCTGCTGCCCCTCCACCCAGCCGTCCCGCACCACGCCGCGGAAGCGGACCGCCACTGCCCGCCCCGCGGGCCCTGCCGGACGGCGCGGCGCGAAGCTGCACGCCGCAAGCCCGCCCAGGAAGCCCGCCGCGGCCCACCAGGCCAGGCCGCGGGGGTGGCGGCGGAGTGCGACGCCAGTCGCGGCCAGCACCAGCGCCAAGGCCCCTCCTCCCCAGAGCGCCGTCGGGACCCAGAGGTTGCCGAGGACGACCCCGACGACCACGCCGGTGGCGAGGGCGACCAGCCCCTCGCCGGGCCGGTCACCGGCGCAGGACGGCGAGGATCTCGGCATGGTGCGATCCCGCGAACAGGTCCCAGATCTCGAGGGATTGGAGACGGTAGGCTTCAAGGAACATGCCGGCGTCCCGGCCGAACCGGCCCGGATCGCAGGCGAGGACGATGATCTCGGTCGGTCGCCACTCCAGCAGCCGCGCTCGCGCGAGCTCCGAGAGGCCGCCGCGCGGCGGATCCAGAATCGCGAGAGTGCCCTCGCCGGGCCCGGGAGCGACGAGGAAGGCCTCGGCCGGTCCGGTCACGACGCGCCTGCCGGCGAGGTTGCGCCGTGCCGCGGCGGCCGCGACGGGCTGCGCCTCGACCACGGTCAGATCCACTGCGCCGCCCGCGTGTGCGGCCGCGGCCAGCAACCCGACGCCGCCGTAGAGATCGACCACGCGCGCGCACCCCGAGGAGGAGGCCAACCCGGCGATCCGATCGAACAACCGCCGGACCAGGAAGCGGTTGCCCTGGAAGAACGCGCCGACGGGGACGAAGAGAGGGACCGGGAGATCCATCACCACCCCGTTGCTTCCCCATCCCGAGCCGCTGACGCCCTGCTCGTCGAGACGCCGCCAGCCGGCCAAGCCCGGGACCGAGACGTGCGGCGGGTCGCCCCCGCCGCGCCAGGACGCCACCGCGCGGCTGGCGTCGAGGCTCTCCAGCCACTCCACTTCACCGGCGCCGAGCCGGGCCCCGGCCAACGCCCTCTCCAGCTCCGGCAGGACCCCGAGGAGCAGCGGCGAGACCACGCGGCAGGGCGCGATCCCCACGACCCGGTGCGAGCGGGGCCCACGAAAGCCCAGGCGGCGTGCGGCCGGATCCCAGTGCAGTCGCGCGCGCAGCCGCCAGCCCATGGGGGAGATCTCGACCGGCGCCGTGCGAACGGTCTCGGCGAGCAGCAGGGGCGCATGCCGCAGCGCGCCTGCCACGACCTCCCTGAGCACGTCGCCTGCGGACTCCCTCCGGACGTGAGCCAGGTCGCAGCCACCGCACTCTCCGGCCACCGGGCACGGCTCCGGATCCCGCCAGGGAGAGGGGTTGGTCACCGCGAGCGCCCGCGCCTCGACGATCCCGGCCCGCTTGCGCTCCGCCGCCACCTCGACCCGTTCGCCTGGGAGCGCGCCGGCGACGAACCACACCTGGCCCTCAGCCCTTCCGACTCCCCGCCCGCCGCCGGCCACGGAGACGATGTCAAGATGCATCGGGAGGGCACTCCAGGCGCGGCAGTCCGACGAGCTCACGGATGAGCTTGCGGCGGATGGCGCGCGTCGTCCGTTCGCGCACCGCCGCCTCCAGCTCCAGCCCGAAGAGCTCCTGCGCGACCGCGCGTTCGAGCTGGCTCCTGCTGCTCTCGGATCCCGAGGATGCGAGGGCATCCAGGCTCGTGACCTCGAGCCGGGCGAGCGTCTCGTCGAGAACCTCACCGGCCAGTCCGTCGGGCACGGTCTGGAGCGCGGACACCAGTCCGTTCAGGACGGCCGCCCATCCCTGGTCGTGCTCATGGCGGCGAGCCACCGCCAAGACCGCGGAGATCAGCTCATCGAGGCAGCGTCTCGCATCGACCGGCGCGGGCGCGTCGCCGCGGGCCCCGCCGACGGCAGCCTCCGCCAGCCGCCTGGCCTGCCGCTGCACGGCATGCCGACAGTACGCCAGTGACGACACCGGGTCCGCCTCGCGCTCGTGTCGCCGCTCGAACACCTCGCCGATCCCGTTGACCACCGCCGCCAGCGGTACGCGCTCCCGCCACCACCGGCGCAGCATCGCGAAGTCCTTGGGCGAAAGGATGAACGGCGTCCCCCGCAGGCGGCAGAAGAGATCCTCCACCGCCCGATAGTAGGCGAGCTCCTCGTCTTTCATCCCCGCTCGGGTCGGTTGCGCTCCCACAGCAGGCGCAACCCTTTCAACGTGAGGTCATCGTCGACGGCCTCGAAGATGTCGGTGTAGCGGGCGAGCACCGCGGCAAGACCACCGCTGGCGATCACCTTCCCCCCACCCAGTTCCGCCTGCACTCGGCGGGTCACGCCCTCGACCAGACCCACATAGCCAAACACGAGGCCCGACTGCATCGAGTCGATGGTGGCCTTGCCGATCACCCTGGTCGGTGCGACCAGCTCGACGCGGGGCAACTTGGCAGCCCGTGAGAACAACGCCTCGGCGGAGATCTCCAGTCCCGGGGCGATCACGCCGCCGAGGAACTCGCCGCGGGCCGAGACCACGTCCCACGTGGTCGCCGTGCCGAAGTCGACGACCATGCAGGGGCCACCGTACTCGGCAAACGCCGCCACCGCATTGCACAACCGGTCCGCTCCCAGCTCCTGCGGCGTCTCCACTTTCAGCGGCATGCCGGAGCGGATGCCGGGGGCGACGAACAGCGGCTCGGCGTGCAGGTAGCTGGTGATCGCCGCCCGCAGCGCGCCGTCGAGGGGCGGAACCACCGATCCGACGATCACCCCGCCGATGTCGTCGGGCGACATCTGCGACCACTGGCAGAGGTTGCGCAGCAGGATGCCGAGCTCGTCGACGGTTCGGTCGCGCGTGGTCGACAGCCTCCAGCGGCGCAGGATCTGCGTCTCGCGGAACACGCCGATGGTTGTGTGGGTGTTGCCGACATCGAGGGCAAGCAGCACCATCCTGGCCTCCCCTAACCGTCCAGCGGCGTGACCAGCTCGCCCGCCGGGATGGCGACCCGGGCGCCGTCGATCTCCACGAGCAGCTGGCCCTCCTCGCCGAAGCCGAGCAGCGTTCCCGCCACCGAGGTCCCACCCGTACGCACGCGAACCAGCTCACCCGGAGCCAGGGCCGAGCGACGGACCCACGCCTCCCGGGTGCGCGGGGAATCCGCAAGTGCGGGCCGCAGCCCTGAGATCACCGCCCTCACCAATCCGCCTCTCGCCTCGTCGGGAGTGCCGCGCCACCCCAGCGCGCGCAGCGAGATCGGAGCCGTCGCGTCAGTTGCGGCCAGGACGGCCTCGCCCTCGATGTTGACGCCGAACCCGGCAAGCGCCCACGCACTCTCCCCACTCACGCGAGACTGGCACAGGATCCCGCCCAGCTTGCCGCCCTCCGCGATCAAGTCGTTCGGCCACTTGAGCCGGACCCTCGCGGTCGGCACCAGCAGCTCGACGGCCTCGGCCAGGATCGCCCCCATCGCCATCGGGAGCCAGGTCAACGCCGCGGTCGGCAGCCAGCCGAGCCAGGTGGCGTAGAGGCCGCCGGCCGGCGAAACCCATCGGTTTCCCTCCCGGCCTCGCCCCTCCGTCTGCATATCCGCCACGATCACGGTGTCGGCCAGCCGCTCCTCGTCTTCGGCCATCGCCCGGATGAGCCGCGCCGCCATCTCGTTGGTCGAGTCCACCCGGGCCATCCACAGGATGTTGGCCTCGGGTGCGGGCTCGAACAGTCCGGTCACTGCGGCCGCCCCAGGGTCTCGCCCAGCAGCACCGCCCTGCGCTCCAGCTCCCCAGCCCGCTCCCGGGCCCCGGACACGACCTCCTCCGGCGCGCGGGCCGCAAACGCCTCGTCGGCGAGCCGGGCCTTGACCCTCCCGAGCTCATCCCGGACCTGCGTCAGCTCGGCCTCCAGCCGTCCTCGCTCGGCCGGTCCCAGGATGCCCTCCGGAAGCACGATCGCCACGTCCACGCCGCCGGCGACATCGCGGACCGCCCCGGGCGCGGCGACCCGCGCAGCGACGTCGAGGCCGGACAGACCGGCCAGGCGGATCGCCTCGGCGCGCAGGGCCTCGAAGGCTCCGCGCAGGCGGTCGGACAGCCCGGGGAGCTGGACCTCCAGCGGGGTCGCCGGCGGTAGCCCGACGAGGTGCCGGTAGGAGCGGACTTCCTGGACCACCGCCTGGAACGCCGCCACCTCGGCGCGCGCCGCCTCGTCGACCCATCGGCCCGTCGCCTCGGGGTAGCGCGAGAGGATGAGCATTTGCTCGCACCCGAGGTGCGACGCGATCTCCTCGGTAATGAACGGCATCACCGGGTGGAGCAGCTTGAGCGCCTCGATCAGCACCCCGCGGGCCACCGCCCGGACGTCCTCGCCGCGGCGACCTCCCTCGCTCTCGCCGAGCAGCACCGGCTTGGCCATCTCCACGTACCAGTCGCAGAAGTCGCCCCAGATGAACTGGTAGATCTGCCGGCACCCCTCGTCGAAGCGGAACGCCTCCCACGCCCGGTTGACGGCGCCCACCGTGTGCTCCAGCTCCGCCAGGATCCAGCGCTCCGGCAGTCCGAGCGAGCCGCTCTCGAGCTGCCCGAGTCCTCCCTCATCCCCGACGAGGTGCATCCCGACGAAGCGTGCCGCGTTCCACAGCTTGGTCCCGAATGCCCGGTACCCCTCCATCCGCTTCGCGTCGAGGGGTAGGTCCCGTCCCGGCGAGGCGAGCGCGGCGAGGGTGTAACGGACCGCGTCCGCCCCGTACTGCGCCACCAGGTCGAGCGGGTCCATCACGTTGCCCTTGGTCTTCGACATCTTCTGCCCGCGGGCGTCGCGCACCAGGCCGGTGAGGTGCACCTGGGCGAACGGTGCCTGGCCGGTGAAGTGGTGGCTCATCATGATCATGCGCGCGACCCAGAAGAACAGGATGTCGAACCCCGTGATGAGGACGCTGGTCGGGTAGAAGGCCCTGAAGTCCTCGCTGGGGGCCGGCCAGCCCAGCGTCGAGATCGGCCACAGCCCGGAGGAGAACCAGGTATCGAGCACGTCGTCGTCCTGCCGCACCGGCTTGCCACAGGTCGGGCAAGCGGCCGGGGCCTCCTCGCTGACGGTCGTGTGCCCGTCCTCGCAGTAGAACGCCGGGATCCGGTGCCCCCACCAGAGCTGGCGCGAGATGCACCAGTCAAGGATGTTCTCGAGCCAGTTTTCGTAGGTCGCCACCCAGAACTCGGGGACCAGCCTGGTCTCGCCGGAACGCACGACGGCGAGCGCCTCGTCGGCCATCGCGCGCATCGCGCAGAACCACTGCAGGGAGAGGAACGGCTCCACCACGGTGTCACAGCGCTGGCAGTGCCCGACGGCGTGCCGGTGAGTTCGCTCACCGCGCCGGAGCCCCTTGTCGGCGAGCGCCTGAAGGACCGCCTTGCGCGCCGCGAAGCGATCCATACCCGCGAACGGCCCGCCGCTCTCGTTGATCCGCCCGTCCTCGCGGAGGATGTTGATGCGCTCCAGCCCGTGACGCTCACCGGTCGCGAAGTCGCTGGCGTCGTGGGCCGGGGTGACCTTGACGGCGCCGGTCCCGAAGGCCGGATCGACGAGCACCTCGTCGGCGATGACGGGGAAGGTGCGGCCCAGGATCGGATGTACGACCCGCCTTCCGAGCAGCTCGCGGTAGCGCTCGTCGCGCGGGTGCACCGCGACCGCCGTGTCGCCCAGCATGGTCTCCGGACGCGACGTGGAGACCACGATCTCGCCGCCCCCCTCGAGGGGATAGGCAAAGTCCCACATCCCGCCGTCGATCTCCTTGTGGATGACCTCGAGGTCGGAGAGCGCGGTCAGGCATCGCGGGCACCAATTGATCAAACGGTGGGCGCGGTAGATCAGACCGTTCTCGTACAGGCTCACGAACGCGTGGCGCACCGCCCGCGACAGCATCTCGTCGAGGGTGAACCGCTCCCTCGTCCAGTCGCAGGACGCCCCCAGAGCCTTCGCCTGCCGCGAGATGTTGTCCTTGTAGTGGGCCTTCCACTCCCACATCCGTGCCAGGAAGCGCTCCCGCCCCAGCTCGTGCCGGGAGGTACCCTCCTTGGCGAGCTCACGCTCGACCATCACCTGGGTGGCGATCCCGGCGTGATCGGTCCCGGGCAGCCACAGGGCGTTGTAGCCCTGCATCCTGCGCCAGCGGACGATGAGGTCCTGCAGGGTGAACTGGAGGGCATGCCCGATGTGGAGCTTGCCGGTCACGTTGGGAGGTGGGATGAGGATCACGAACGGCGGCTTGCGGGAGGGAAGCTCGGGGGTGAATGCCCCCGACCCCTCCCAGGCGGCGTACCACTTGGCCTCGAACGAGGTCGGCTCGAAACGCGTCGGCAGTGGATCCGGACGGCTCACACACCCTCCCAGGCCTACAACGCTGTCGCAGTCTAGCATCGCGGCTCTCGGTGCTTGAGGCTTGCGGCGTGAGGCTTGCGGCCGACGGGGGCTCGAATGGGATCCCCTGTCTCGACGACCAGCCGCAAGGCCTCAAGCTCTTCTAGAAGAGTGCGGTCAGCGGTGTGCCGGGCTCGAGCGCGGCCAGCTCCGCGAGGACCGTCGCCGCTTCCCCGGGAGCCACGTCCACCCCCATCACCACGCCGCCGAGACGGGGAAGCACCCACTCCACGCGTCGGTCGCTGCGCTTCTTGTCGCGCGCGATGAACGGTGCGACCTGCTCCCAGACCAGTCCCCGCAGGCGCGGCAACGGTTCGAGCGCCTCCAGGCGCGCCGCCCACATCTGGGCGTCGGCCGTCCCGATCAGTCCCCCGTCGCGCGCCAACCGCAGCTCTGCGAGCAGGCCCCAGGCCACCGCCTCGCCGTGCAGCAACCGCTGGTAGCCGGTCGCCGCCTCGAGCGCGTGAGCCAGGGTATGTCCCAGGTTGAGGGTGGCTCGCGGCCCGCTCTCCCGCTCGTCGAGCGAGACGACATCCGCCTTCACCCGAACGGCGCCGACGATCAGTTCCTTGGCGCGCAGCACGTCGCCTCCCGCGGCGGCGGCCAGGTGCGAGTCGATGAGGTGCTCGAGCTGCGACGGAGCGATCATGGCCGCCTTGACCACCTCGGCGAGGCCGGCCCGAACCTCTCGCGGGTCGAGCGTCAGCAGGGCGAGCGGGTCAGCGAGAACCAGCCGCGGGGCCCAGAAACAGCCGATCAGGTTCTTGCCGAGATCGAGATCGACGCCGGTCTTCCCACCGACGGCAGCGTCCACCATCCCGAGCAGCGTGGTAGGTACCGCCGCCCACGGCAACCCGCGCAAGGTGATCGCCGCGGCGAAACCCACGATGTCGGTGACCACGCCTCCTCCGACGGCCACCACGACGTCACGCCTCTCCGCGCCGTTGGTCACCAGCCAGTTGACGACGCCTTCGACGGTGGGCCAGCGCTTGGAATCCTCGCCCGGCGGGATCGCCAGGCAGGGAGCATCGAGCTGGTCGGCCACCGCCTCGCCGTAGAGCGGCCCGACGGTGGTGTCGGTCACGACGAAGGCCGACTGGTCTCCGCGGATCGGCGCGAGCAGCTCACGAGCGTCGCCGAGCAGTCCCTCCTGCAACCGGTACGGGTAGCGCGTCGCGCCCCCGGTCACCTCGATCGTGATCACTCGCTCGCTCCCCTCGCGGACCGGCCGCGGAGGATCCGGAGCGCCACCATGGCGGCTCCGAACCCGTTGTCGATGTTGACCACCGCGACGCCCGGGGCACAGGCATTGAGCATGGCAAGCAGCGCCGCCAGGCCGCCGAACGCAGCGCCGTAGCCCACCGAGGTCGGGACAGCCACCACGGGAGCCGGGATGAGACCCGCCAGCACCGTGGGCAAGGCACCCTCCATTCCGGCCACCGCGATCACGACGTCGGCCGCGCGCAGCCGCTCGAGGTGTGAGAGCAGGCGATGGAGCCCGGCCACACCGACGTCGCGCATGCGCTCGACGGTGGCGCCGAGCGATTCGGCCGTCACGGCCGCCTCCTCGGCCACGGTCAGATCCGACGTGCCGGCGCACACGACGGCGAGCGTGCCGAGCCGCGGAACCGGCCCGGGCAGGACCACCATGCCTGCCTGTCGCCTCTCCACGGCTCCCGGCACGGCCGCGCGGATCGCCCGGACATGCGCGGAGCTCGCCCGGGTCGCAAGAACGGGCCCGCCGCCTTGCGCCAGCGCAGCGAAGGCCTCAGCGGCCTGCGCGGCGGTCTTGCCGGCACAGAAGACAGCCTCCGCCTCGCCCGTCCGTGCGGGACGGTGGGTATCGGCCGTGACCTCGTTCCCCGCGACGAACGGAAGGTGCGCCAGCGCCTGCTCGGCCGCCTCGACCGTCAGCTCGCCGTTGACCACGCGCGCGAGCAGCACCCGGATGGCGTCACGGTACATGGAACGATGATAGCGTCCCGCGGGCGTCCCGGCTGCCGTCACACCACGATGCGTCGCACCGTCGGCGACAGGCGGGCGAGGATCTCGTAGTTGATCGTCCCGGCCATCTCCGCCAGCTCCTCGGCACTGATCGACTCGGCCCCGTCGCTCCCGAGCAGGGTGACGACATCGCCCTCTGCGGCATCCGGCGTGTCCGTCACGTCCGCCATCAGGATGTTCATGCAGACCCGGCCGATGATCGACGCCCGGCACCCCCGGACCAGGACGCGGCCGCGGTTGGAGAGGGCCCGCGGATATCCCTCGGCGTACCCCACCGGCACGACCGCGATCCGGCTGTCCCTGGTCGTCCGGTAGGTCAGGCCGTAGCCGATCGGCGAGCCGGCACCAACCTCCTTGACCTGGCCGACCCGCGCCCGCCAGGCGAGGGCCGGTTCCAGCTTGACGCCGTCGCGCCCGTGGGCAAGGAGCCAGGACAGGTGGGTCTCCTTCGACGGCCAGTGCCCGTACAGCGAGATGCCCACCCGCACCAGGGAGAAGTCGGCCTCGCGGAAAAGCAGCGCCGCGGCCGAGCAGGACGCGTGCACCCAGGGCACCGGGCCGACCGCGCCCACGATGGCAGCCACGGCCTCTCTGAACCGGCCGAGCTGCACGAGGGCGTAGCTGTGGTCGGTGGTGTCCTCGATGTTGGCGAAGTGGGTTGCGACCCCCGCCACCGTCAAGCCCCGCTCCGCCGCTTCCCTGGCCAGCGCGACCGCGTCGGCGATCGGGACACCCTGGCGATGCGTTCCGGTGTCCACCTTGACGTGGACGGGCAGCGCGGCGCCGAGCCGCCCGGCGTGGGCCGCCAGCGCCTCCAGCACGCGCCGCGAGGAGAGCAGGACGTGGACCCGTTGGTCGACGACCTCGCCGACCTGCTCCGGCGTCAGGTAGCCCATCGCGAGGATCGGCTGCTCGAAGCCGGCGCGGCGCAGGGAGCGGATCTCGTCGGCGGTGTGCACCCCGAGCATCTCCACGCCGTTTGCGGCACATACACCGGCGACCTCGAGGAGGCCGTGACCGTAGCCGTTGGCCTTGATCACCGCGAGGAGCGCCGTGCCCGGGGTGAGGAGCGAACGGAACAGCTCGATGTTGTGTCGCAGAGCAGCGCTGGAGACCTCAAGCCAAGTCGCGCTGCCACCGATCATCGTTTCAGCCACCCGCGAAGTGTAAGCGCGCGGCCCCACAGGGGCAAACGCGATCGCTAGAATGACAGTGTGAGCGACAAAGGGGTCTCCTGGCGCGGCAAGCTGCGGGTCCGGACGCGGCACCTGGCGGCGCGGGCTCAGGACCTCCACAGCCGCTATGCCCGGATCTTCTGGATGGCCCACTCGGCCTGGGCCCTGGTGACCGGCGCCGCCGTGCTGGTCCTCGCCCACAACCGCTACGGCTTCCTGCCCTGGGTGGTGCTGTTCCTCGCCCTGACCTGGGCCTCGACCCTCGTGATCTCGCGCTTCGCCAGCTTCTTCCAGACGCCGGCAATGAGCTTCGCCCGCGGCTTCGTCTCGTACATCACCCGCGTGATGTACCAGGAGACGCTGTTCTTCCTGCTGCCGTTCTACTTCTACTCGACCACGGTACCCTCGTGGAACGCGGTGTTCGTCCTCTTCCTCGCCGCCCTCGCCGCCCTGTCCTGCTTCGATCTGCTCTTCGACCGTCTGCTGCGCGAAAAGCGCGCCTTTGCGCTCGGCTTCTTCGGCGTGGTCACCTTCTCCTCGCTCCAGTTCTTCCTCCCGCTCCTCCTCCACATGCGCGTTCACGTCGCAGCCTACCTGGCGGCCATCGTGGCGTTCATGGCCTCGGTGCCGCTGGCCTATGGATGGCGCGACCTCCGGCAATGGCGGCTGCTGCTCAAGCTGACGGCGGTGCTCATCCTCGTCGTCCTCGCCCTCAAGGTGGTTCGTCCGGCGGTGCCCCCCGTCCCTCTGCGCCTGGCCAAGCTGCGTTTCGCGGCGCAGTTCGACGCGCGCACGCTGCGCGCGACGGAGGAGTTCACCGACCGCATCCCCCTCGCCAAGCTGGCCGACGGGCGCCTCTATGCCATCGCGACAATCTTCTCGCCCACGCGCCTGCCGACCAGCATCGTCCTGACCTTCAAGCACGAGGGGATCCCGGAGCGCTCGTCGCGGACGCTCGACCTCGTGGCGCACGAGCGAGGCTTTAGGGTTTGGGGCGTCTTGCGCGCCCCGAAAGACGGTTTCACGCCGGGTCTCTACGTAATCGACGTGACGACCGCCGAGGGTCAGCTGGTCGGGCGTGGTGAGGTGCGCGTTGCCAGCGACCACAGCTGACCAGCGCGGCACGTCCTCCGCGACTGGCCCCTGCCTGGCGCGACTTGCCTCGGTCGACTCGCTGGCGAGCCGGTCTCAGAGGAGTCGCCGCGCGGCAGCTAGAGCAGCATCGTAGTCGGGCTCCTGGGCGATCTCAGGGGTGAGCTGCTGATCGCGCACAGTGCCGTCGCGGTCGACCACCAGCACGGCGCGCGCCAGGAGCCGGAGCTCCTTGATGAGCAGGCCGTAGGCCATGCCGAAGGAGGCGTCGCGGTGGTCGGAAAGGGTCTCGAGGTTTCCGATCCCCTCGGTCGAGCAGAACCGGCGCTGCGCGAACGGGAGGTCCATCGACACGACGAGCACCCTCACCCCGTCGCCGAGGCCCGCCGCCGCCTCGTTGAAACGCCGCGCCTGCCTCGCGCACACCGTGGTATCGAGTGAGTGGACCGAGTTGAGCACCGTGACCTTACCACCGTCCTTGCCGAACACGAACTGGCTCAGGTCGCCGCGCAGCGCGGTGAAGCCGGGGCGCCGCATCCCCGACCTTGGTCCCCTCCCCGAGCAGCGTGAGCGGCGTCCCCTTGAACGTGACGAGTCCATGGTGTTCCTTCATGACCTGACCCTCCCTGTTCGGCTGGCCGCCGAACCCCAGGTAATTCACGTCGACCGGCGCGGCATTCCCTCCACCGGCAGCCCCTCGGCACCCTTTCCGGTCGCGGCGGTTGCGTCGGCGCGGTGCGCGACCGGCGATCCGGTCGGGCCGTCTCGGAGCTAGCCGGCTCTCAGCCGCTGCTGAAGGAAGGTCACGATCTCACGAGTGTCGGTGCCGGGCAGGAAGATCCGCTCGATCCCCTCCGACCTGAGGAACTCGACGTCGCCGTCCGGGATCACGCCACCGGCGAAGACCAGCACGTCGCCGGCGTCCGCCGCGCGCAGCGCCCTGACAACCGCCGGGAACAGCTCGCGGTGGGCACCGGAGAGGCTGGAGAGCCCGACCGCATCGACGTCCTCCTGCACCGCCGCCGTGGCGATCTGCTCGGGCGTCTGGCGCAGGCCGGTGTAGATCACCTCGAACCCCGCGTCTCGCAGCGCCCGTGCCACCACCTTGGCGCCGCGATCGTGTCCGTCCAGACCCGGCTTGGCGATCAGCACACGTTTCGGGGTGATCACATCCCTCGCCCTCCATCGGCCAGTATCGCTGCCGTGACCGCAGGGGACAAGAGGGCCGCGCGCGCTTGATTTCGCCCCGGGCGCCCCCTAAGCTCGCCCGCGGCCCAGAGAGGAGCGCCAATGGAGACCACGCGCCGCACGTTGCCCGAGAACGCCTACCGTCCGCTCCAGCCTGGAGAGACGTACGCCCCCATCGTGCCGTCGGCCGCGGTGGTCCCCGAGTGGACCGCGCGTTCGGTGACGATCGGGCTGGTCATGGCGGCGGTGTTCTCGGCAGCGGCCGCCTTCCTCGGCTTCAAGGTCGGACAGGTCTTCGAGGCCGCGATTCCCATCGCGATCCTGGCGGTCGGTCTCGGGGTCACCTTCACGCGGCGCTCGACGATCCTCGAGAACGTCATCGTGCAGTCGATCGGTGCCGCATCCGGCCTGGTTGTGGCGGGCTCCATCTTCACCCTCCCTGCCCTGTTCATCCTCGGGCTTCCGGTCGACCTCTTCAAGCTTTTCCTGGTGGCCCTCTTCGGCGGCGTACTGGGCGTGCTGCTCCTGATCCCCTTGCGCCGCTACTTCGTCAAGGAGATGCACGGCGAGCTGCCTTTCCCGGAGGCCACCGCGACGACGGAGATCCTGGTCGCCGGCGAGTCCGGCGGCCAGCAGGCGAAGGTCTTGGCGGCGGCGGCCGCGGTGGGAGGGTTGTTCGACTTTCTTACCATCCACTTCGGGGCGTTCGCCGAGGTCTTCACCACCCATGCGGTGCCCGGGCTGGCGGCCCTGGCCAACAAGGTCAAGCTCGTCTTCCGCCTGGACGTCCTCGCCTCCGTGCTCGGCCTCGGCTACATCATCGGCCTGAGGTACTCCTTCATCATCTGCACCGGCTCCTTCCTCTCGTGGTTCGTGCTGGTGCCGATGATCAGCTTCTTCGGCGCCCACCTGCCCGGCCTCACCCTCCCGGACGGGGCAACCTTCGGCGGCATGTCCCCCGAGGCCATCTTCAGCAGATACGTCAGGCTGATCGGCATCGGCGGCATCGCGTGTGCCGGTTTTCTCGGCATCGTCCGCAGCTGGCGAATCATCATGTCGGCCTTCGGTCTCGGTTTCCGGGAGCTGTTCGGCAGGAAGGCGTCCACCCCAGCTTCCAGCGAGCGCACGGACCGGGACCTCCCCATGAAGTTGGTGCTGGGTGGCTCGCTCGTCCTGATCGTCGCCCTTTTCGTCTTCTTCGTGCTCGGCGTGCTCAACGGCCAAGCCAACCTCGTGACGCAGAGCCTGGTCGCCCTTCTGGTCGTCGTCGTCATCTCGTTCCTGTTCACCACCGTGGCGGCGCAGGCCACCGCGACCGTCGGCTCCAACCCGGTCTCGGGAATGACGCTGATGACCCTGATCCTCGCCTCGCTCCTGCTCGTCAGCCTCGGCCTCACGGGCCCAGCAGGGATGCTCGCAGCGTTGCTGATCGGCGGTGTGGTGTGCACCGCGCTCTCGACCGTCGGCGGGTTCGTCACCGACCTCAAGATCGGCTACTGGATCGGAGCGACGCCGGCGGTTCAGGAGCGGTCCAAGCTGCTCGGCACCCTGGTCGCCTCGCTGACGGTCGGGTCCGTGATCCTCCTGCTCAACCAGGTGTACGGCTTCGTGCAGACCCCCCAGCACCCCACCCCGTTGCCCGCTCCCCAGGCCAACGCGATGGCCGCCGTGATTCAGACGCTGATGTCGAACGCTCCGGTTCCGTGGGTTCTGTATGCCTCGGGTGCGGCCATCGTCCTCGTGCTGGCGCTCGTCTTCAAGGTTCCGGCGCTGGCCTTCGCGCTCGGCATGTACCTTCCGCTCGAGCTCAACACCCCCCTGCTGGTCGGCGGCCTGATCGCCCACCTGGTCGCGAAGTCGGCCAAGGGTGACGAGGTCCTGGCGCAAGCGCGCTCCAGCCGAGGCACGCTGATCGCGTCGGGGTTCATCGCCGGCGGCGCCGTGATGGGAGTCATCGCCGCCCTGCTCAAGTGGGTTTACCAGGGCTTCACCCTGCCGCTCGTCGGCTGGCAGGTGCGCGCGAACCTGGGCGTCGACCTCTTCCACAACGCCGAAGGCCGCCTCGCCCAGCTGCTCGCGCTCGCGATGTACCTCGGCCTGACCAGCTACATGTTCTGGGACGCCCGGCGCGGACGCTCCGACGGAGTGTGAGCCACTCCTTTCGACAGCGCGGCTCGGCCGGTCGCGCCTAGCCTTTCGGGGGCGCGGTCGGTGGTGCCAGCTGCGGCGGGTTGGGGACCTGGTTGATCGGCCCCATCCCGTTGGGGTTGCTCGGCACCGAGTTGGGACCGGCAGCCGGCGGCAGTCCGTAGCCGGTGGGTGGCGTCGGCGTCGGCCGCGCTTGTGCGGGCTGCACCTTCGGCGTCACCGCCGGGGAGGGAGCCGGCGTCGGAGGCACTTCACGGATGGTCTCCCACTTCAGGTCGAAACCGATCTGGACAGGCTCTCCCTGCGCGGCCAGCCTGATGGTGACCACGCCCTGCATCTGCGGCGCGAGGTTCCCGGCCAACGTTGCGCTCCCGGACCCCAGGACCTGATTGTTGGCCCCCATCAGCTTGGTGTCGACCACCACCCCGCTGGCCGGGGCGCCCCCCTGGTTGGCGAGCGTGGCGGTGACTTCCCACTGGTCCTCGCCGACCTTGCGCTTGTCGTAGCTCACCAGAACGACCTGTGCTCCCTGTCCCGCCTTGCCCTGTTCGCCGGCCTTGGCCTCGTCGGTCGGCTCCGTCGGCGCCGGGTGAGCGACGTCGGAGTCGGTGATCGAGGCGGCGGCGCTCCCTTGCGACGCCAGTGCCGCGGCGAACGGGCTGCGCGGGCCCGCCGGAGTCGGGGACGGTGGGGCGGGCGGGATGTTGTTGGCCTTCTGGGTGGCCGCCAGGTCCACGGCGTCCGCCGGGTAGCTCTCAAACCGGCCGCCCTGGTACTTGACGACGACGTAGCTGCCGCGCTGCTCCCAGCTTGCCACGTCGATCCGCTTTCCCCCTTTGAGCACGACCACGGCACCCTGGCAGACCGCCGCGATCGCGAAGGCCACCACCAGCGTCACGATCCGTTTCACGCTCCACCTCCCCGCATGCACTTCGTATCATACCCCCATGACAGCAGCCCCAAACGCGCAACGCCCCGGGGAAATCTGCTCCCCGGGGCGTTGTGGAATCGGTACCAGGTCAGATCACTCGAGCACGACCAGGGTGACGCGGCGGTTCTTCGCTCGGTCCGCGGCCGTCTTGTTGTCGGTGATCGGCTTGTACTCGCCGTAGGAGATCGCGTTCATCCGGTTGAGCGGCACGCCACCGTTCATGTTGAGGTACCGCAGCACGGCGTCGGCCCGCCACTGCCCGAGCTTGAGGTTGACCTGCTCGGAGCCGATGTTGTCGGTGTGGCCCTGGATCTCGATGTAGACATTCTTGTTCTCTGACTTCAGGCGCGCCGCGAAGGCATCGAGCGCGGCCTTGGCCTCAGGCGACAGGTCGTACTTGTTGAAGCCAAAGTGCACCGCGTCGTCGGTCAGGGTGACCTCATAGAGGAACTTCCCCTTGGCGAGCTTGCCGGCCTCCTGAGCACGGGCCAGTGCCTCCTTGGCCGTGTCCGAGAGCTGGGCGATCTGCTCGTTCTGCGCGGTGTCCGACTTCTTCAGGTTGGCAACATCCATCTGGGTCGCCTCGACCTGCTTCTGGACCTCACCGATCTTGGTGTCGGAGGCCTTCTGGGCCTGTGCCACCTGCTCCTGAACGTAGGTCTTCGTGGCGCAGCCGCTGACACCCAACGCGACCACCACCACCACCGCCAAGACAACCCACAGCGACTTTCTCATGTGCTCTTCCTCCCTTTGCCCGGAACTCTGGTTTCTCTCTCGATTCAACCGGTAGTTGAGCCGTCCGGACGCTATCTCACACCAGAATTGTAAGAAATGTCAAGAGCCGCGAGCCGAACGGGCCCACTGCCGCCCACCTCGTGACGGCGCTCACAGCCTCGCGGCCGCCGCCGGCGTCACGGCAGCGTGCCCCGATACCCCTGCCGGGCGAGGACCTGGTATGCGCCGTCCACCCGGACCTCCAGCTTGCGGTACTTGCTCGTCCCGATACCGCCAGGCTGAAACGCGATGATGTATCGCATGGTCAGCTCACGACGGAGCTCGCGGCAGAAGGCAGGCAGATTGGCGGCGTCATCGACGCGGATGTAGCGCCCCCCGCTGGCCGCCGAAAAACGCTGGAGGAGTTGCTCATAGCTGTCCGGCGGCCCCTGGTCTGCCGGGGGCGGCTCGATACCAAAGGCGTACAAAGGGTCGTCGAGCCCCTCGAGCACCCTGACAGCGTCGTCCGGCGTCATCTTCGACGCGGTGTCGACGCCATCGGTGAAGAGCAGGATCACGCGCCGGATGTTCTTGGCGCCCTCCATGACCTGGCGGGACGCCGTCAGCACATCGTAAAGCGCCGTGGTTCCGTAACCTTTGAGGGATTCGAGCACGCGCGGCAACAGATCGGGGTCGGTGCCGAACTTGAGACGCCGCTTGACCTCGCCGGCGCCGAACGTGATCAGGCACACCTCGTCGCCCGGCCCCCGCTGGCGCAGGAAATCGAGGATGGCCTCGCGAGCGCGCCTCAGTCGGCGGCCGCCCATGGAACCTGACGTATCGACGACCAACGCGACGGAGAGCGGGAGACCACCCTCGCGCCAGAACGAGGTGATGGGGAACTCGATCCCGTCGACGAGGAGGTGGAACTTCTTCTCGTCGAGCGTTGCCACCAAGCGACCGCGGCTGTCCTTGACAGTGACCGGCACCAGGATCGAGGAGACCTCGGTCTGGTCCTTGAAGGTGTCGGCGGAGGGCCGCTCACCGACCTGTCCCGAAGCGGCGGCGGAAACCAGGCAGAGCAAGGCGCTCCCCAGGGCACACAGGGGGGCACCCGTGGTCAACTTCAGCGCTGGCATCGGGTCAGAAAACGAAGGTCAGGCCCAGGGATAGCTCCTGGAACGTGATCCAGTTGTTCCGATAGTAGTCGCCACAGTTGTCCCACCAGTCACAGTGGCTGTGGTCGTTGCCGACGTTCACGCTGTGGCCCCGCCAGTCGAAGCGCAGGGCAACGGTCGGGCTGAAGAAGAGCTTGAACCCGGCACCGAAGTTCGCCGCGAAGCGGGTGTCCGACGACATCCCCGCGATGTCGGGACTCAGGCGCGACAGGCCGATGCCACCGCCGATGAACGGAACCATCCGGCCGCGGCCGAACGCCCCTTCGACGCCGATCTCGCCGGTCGTCATCTCCATGTTTCCGATCTTGGACTGGCCGCCGAACGCGCCCCCGTCCCCGGTGACGAGGTCCGCCCTCTCGTGAGCGAGCATCCAGTCGATGGCCCAGTGCTCCGTGAACCTGTACGCAAGGCGAAGCCCGTACGCGGGGGCATCGTCGACCTTGACGTCGAAGTCGAGGCCCGAGATCGTCCCCCGCGAGAAGGTGTCACCCAGCCAGTAGCCGGCGAACGGCGTCAGCTCGATCGAGCCGGGCCTCCCTTGCGCCATCGACCACGACGCCAGGAGCATCACAACCGCCGCGATGATCGGCCGTCTCATCTCACTTCCCTCCTTTGCCGCCCTTGCGGGCGAGCGCGGTGGCCACTTCCTTCCGGAGGTCGCGCATCCCCTCCTGGGAGAACCCAGAGTAGGCCCTGAGCACCTGCCCCTTGGCATCGAGCAGGACCGTCATCGGGATCGTGTTGATGCCGAGCTCTGCCTGTGTCCTCCCGTCGACGAGGTAGACCGGGAGGCTGATGTTCATTCCGCGCGTGAAGCTGTCGATCCGAGGCCGCAGCCCCTCCAGTTGCTGTCCCAGCGTCTCCTCGCGGAGCATCGGGGTATCGACGTCGACCGCGAGCACCGCCAGCCCCTGGCCGGCCATCTCGTTGTACAGTCTCTGGAGCTCCGGAAGCTCCATCCGACAGGGCTCGCACCAGGTGGCCCAGAAGTTGATGACGGTGGCCCGGCCCAGAATGTCGGGGAGCTGCGTCGGCTCGCCGCCGAGGTCGAAGAGCCGGATCGGCGGGAACTGCACAGCGTCGCTGCTCCCGGCGGTCGCGCCGCCGGCCGCAAGTATTACCAAGAGCGCTAGGATCACTAACCTTCTCGTCCTCATCGAGGCATGCTAGCACGTCGTTGACAACGCCCCGAGCTTGCGCTATATTTCACAACCATGGACGAAAGCAAGCTTCACCTCATCGGGGTGATCGGCGGAGGCATGATGGGCCGGTCGATTGCGACCAAAGTCTCCCAGGCCGGACTCTCGGTGGTCGTACGTGAGATCAGCCGGGAGCGGGCGGTGGAGGTCCAGCGCATTCTCGGCGATACCCTGGATCACCAGATCGAGCGCTGGACGATGACCCAGTCCGAGAAGAAGGCGACGCTCGCCCGCATCGAGTTCACCGAGCTTCTCTCCCAGGTCACAGGTTGCGACCTGGTCATCGAGACGATCTACGAGGACCTCGACGCCAAGCGCGCCCTCCTTGCCGAACTCGACGGCTGGCTCGACCCGGGCATCCCGGTCATCGTGAACACTTCGACCCTGTCGATCACGGAGCTCGCGCAAGGCCTCGCACACCCGGAGCGCATCGTCGGAATGCACTTCCTCTACCCGGTCACGACGACGCGTGTCGTCGAGGTGGTGCGCGGACAGGTCACCTCCGACGCGCCGTTCGAGCTGGTCCGAAACTTCGCGCGCGTCCTCGGCAAGGTCCCGATCGAAGAGTTCGAGTCACCGGGCTTCGTCACGACGCGCGTCATGCTGCCGCTGGTCAACGAGGCGATTCAGGTGGTCATGGAGGGGGTGGCCTCGGCCGCGGAGGTCGACCTGTGCATGAAGCTCGGCTACGAATTCCGTCTCGGGCCGCTGGAGTGGGCCGATCGGGTCGGGCTCAACAAGGTCTACACCTGGCTCGAGCATCTCTTCCAGGAGACCGGTGACCCCAAGTTCCGCCCCTGTCCGCTCTTGCGCAAGCTGGTCCGCGCCGGACACATCGGCGCCCGTGCTCGTCTCGGGTTCTTCCACTACGATGAGGAGCGGAACCGCCTCGACCGCCTGCCCGACGACACGCCGCAGCTGGGCTGAGCGGTGGCATATCGATCCCACGGCGCCGCCTCGGTTTGGCATGACGGGACCACCGTCGTGCCGGGAGCTCGACCATGAAGATCCTCGTCCTCAACTGCGGTTCCTCCTCGGTGAAGTTCCAGGTCATGGAGACGTCGCTCGAGATGATCCAGAACAATGCCGACCGCCCGCTCGCTCGCGGAGCGGTCGAGCGGATCGGAATGTCCGACTCCCGCCTGACGCTCGAGGTTCCCGGGCGAAAGCCGTACCAGAAGATCGCCGAGATCCTCGAGCACCGGACCGCCGTGGAGCGCGTCCTCAAGGCTCTCACGCACGCCGAGTACGGGGTTCTCGCGCGCGTCGAGGAACTCGACGCCGTAGGGCACCGCGTGGTCCACGGCGGCGAGAAGTTCGCGTCCTCGGTCCTGGTCACGCCGGAAGTCGAGGAGATGATGGAAGAGTGCGTCGCCCTCGCGCCGCTCCACAACCCCCACAACCTGCGCGGACTGCGTGCCGCCCAGGCGTTGCTCCCGAACGTGCCCCACGTGGCCGTGTTCGACACCGCGTTCCATCAATCGATGCCTCCCAGGGCGTTCGTCTACGGCCTCCCCTACCAGCTCTACACGCGTCACGGCATCCGCCGGTACGGTTTCCATGGCACCTCGCACCGCTTCGTCGCGATCCACACCGCCCGGCTCCTTCGCCGTCCCCTCGAGGAAGTGCGGATCGTGACCTGTCACCTCGGCAACGGTTGCTCTATGGCCGCCGTGAAATACGGGCACTCCGTCGACACGACGATGGGCTTCACCCCGCTCGAAGGCCTCCTGATGGGGACAAGGACCGGGGACCTCGATCCGGCCGTACTTCCCTGGGTGATGGCCATGGAGGAGATGACGCTCGCTCAGTTGAACGCCATGCTCAACAAGCACTCCGGGCTCTACGGCGTCTCCGGCGTCTCCTCGGACATGCGCGAGCTGCTCGCGGCCTGCCGCGGCGGCAACGCCCGCGCCCGGCTCGCGTTCGACATCTTCTGCTACCGGATCCAGAAGTACATCGGGGCGTATGCGGCGGCCATGGGCGGGATCGACGCCGTGACGTTCACCGGCGGGATCGGCGAGAACTCCCCCGACGTCCGCGAGCAGGTGTGTCGCGAGCTGGCGTTCCTGGGAATCGAGATCGACGCGGAGCGAAACCGGAACGCTCCCCAAGGCGAGGAGGTCTTGCTCTCCGGACCGGACGCGCGGGTGGCCGTCGCCGTTATCCCCACCAACGAGGAACGTGTGATCGCGCGCGACACCGCCCGGGTGCTCGGCGGGGTGATGCCGACCTTCGCGGTCGCCGGTAACGAGGCGCCGAAGTAGGCTTGGGGCTCAAGGCTTGAGGGTCAGGACCGGCCGCTGAGGAAGGCTCGCCCGGCGGCGCGACCTGCCGCGATCGCCTCGTCGGCCGCCCGATAGTCGGCCCAGTGCAGGTGGTTGACCGCGGGAGCGACGACTGCTTCGGCCTCGGCCAGGGTCCTGCGGCGAAGCGCCTGCCAACCCATGGCGGCGGCCCGGAACATCGCGCGCGGCAGCCGGTCCCGCTCCGGCACTCCGACCGGCAGCCCCTCGCTCACCTCCACGGCGACGACGGGCCCACCTAGGGAGCGCGCGGCTCTCACCGGAATCTCCGCCACCGCCCCGCCGTCCTGAACGCGCTTTCCGTCGAGCGCGATCGGGCGGACCAGGCCGGGCATCGCCGAGCTCGCCGCCACTGCCAGCCGGAGCGAGCCACGGGAGATCCACACCTCGTCCCCGGTCGCGTTGTCGGTAGCGACGGCGACGAAGGGACGCCGGAGAGCTTCCACGGCGATGTCCGGGAGGAAGAACGCAACGTGGTCGAGCAACTCCCGCTCGGCCATCCGCTGCCTCCCGAGGAGGACCCGCAGCAGGGACACGAGCACCGCGAGCCGCTTCACCCTGCCGCCCAGAGTGGACGAGGGCACGTCGATCATCGGGTCCGGGAGCGGGCGGGCGCGACCGGAGCGACAGAACTCCCTCACCCGTACGATCGCCTCCTCGGCTCCGCTCACCAGCCAGAGCGCTCCCATCAGAGCTCCTGAGCTCGTGCCGGCGATGGCCCGTACCTCGACGCCCGCCGCCTCGAATTCGGCGAGCACGCCGAGGTGAGCGATTCCTCGTACCCCACCCCCGCCGAGGGCAAGCACGACCTCCTGGCCCCCGGTCGCGGTCACGCCCGCGCCTTTTCCGCACTCCGCAGCAGGTCGATGTGGAGGACAATGGCCTCGAGGACACCTTCCGCAACCCTTTGCGCCTTGTCGGAGACATGACTGAGGTCGTCGGTGAAGCCCCGCGGGTCGACGTCCCCGATCTTGTCCCCGGCCTCGACCGGTACGCCATCCCGCAGCAACCCGCGGATCACGCCGCCGATCCTCGCCACCACCGGGTACTCGGAGTCGACCGGAACGCCACGGTAGAGGTCCTCGCGAGCGAACAGGAGGACGACCACACCCACCTTCTCGCCCTGCTCGACCCGGTCACCGATCTCCCGGTTGGTCCTGAAGATCCCGGTGCCCTGCGCCTTGATCACCCGCTCCTGGGCGAAGCCCATGATCTCGGCGGGAGGGGCGGGCTCCAGCGATTCGCCCCCGAGCAGGACCCTGCCAAGCTGTGGACCGCGCACCGTCTCCACCACGGCGTGGCAGTCCCGCCCGGCCTGGTAGCCCGGCCCGAGCGCCAGGACGAGGGGTGCGAACGACGGTGACAGCCCCCAATTGGTCCGCAGCATGGCGGCCTCGATGAAGATGTCGGGGGGCCAGGCCGCCAGGACCTCGGGCAGTGGCTGGGTGGTGATCGCGAGGTCGCCGAGCTCGTGGACGACGTCGACATCCGTCAGCATCATCACGAAGCGCGCCGTCACGCCTTCCACGGTCTTGGCGTGATCGAAGACGGCCTCGGAGAAGCACACGTGACGCCGAACCGCCTTGGGGAACGGACGCTCGACCAGGAGGATGCGCGACAGGCCCTGCGCCGCCAGATGGGCCGCTACCGCGCTGCCCAGCTCGCCGGCGCCACGCACCACCGCCCGGATCTGATGGAGCTGTTCCATCACCGGACGGCGACCGCCTCGACCTCGACCCGGGCGCCGCGCGGCAACGCCGCGACCTGCACGACCGCTCGCGCAGGCCGGTGGTCGCCGAAAAAGCGGGCGTACAGCTCGTTGAACTCGCCGAACAGCGAGAGATCGGTCAGGAACGCCGTCACCTTGACGATTCGGTCGGGCCGGCAGCCCGCGGCGTGCAGGACGGCGTTGAGGTTGGCGAGCACCTGTACGACTTCGGCGGCGAATCCCCCCGTCACGAGCTCACCGGTCGTGGGGTCGAGAGGAATCTGGCCGGACAGAAAGACCAGAGAACCGACACTCACGGCCTGGCTGTATGGACCGATGGCCTTGGGAGCGGCCTCGGCGTGGATCATCCCGATGCTCTCGCTCATGCTCCCTCCGAATCAGGAACAAACTCCCAAATCTCGGGAAGGTTACGGAAGCGCTCGGCAAAGTCAAGGCCGAAGCCGACGACGAAACGGTCCTCGATCTCGACGCCGACGAAATCCAGCGGCACCACCCGCTTCCGCCGCACGGGCTTGGACAGGAGCGTGACCACCTGGACCGAGCGCGGGTGGCGGGCCTTGACCAGGTCGATGACGTCAGCGAGCGTCAGGCCGGTGTCGACGATGTCCTCGACCAGGTAGACGTCCTTCCCGGCGACCTCGACCGTGAGGTCCTTGAGCAGCGTCACCGTCCCGGAGGATTCGGTGGTCGCGCCGTACGACGAGACCTGGATGAAGTCCACCACGACCGAGCTCGCCAGCCGCTGCGTGAGAGCACTGAAGAAGTAGATCGCTCCTTTGAGGACGCAGACGAACACGGGGTTGCGCCCGACGAGGTCCGCGTCCAGGTCGCGCGCGAGTCGATCGATGGCCGCCTCGATGGTCGTCCGGTCCAGCACCTTTCCCTTCAGCACAGTGAACCTCCGTTTGACGAGACACGACGATCCTGAGTAGACTGACGCAAATATGAGCGCGGTTTCCCTGCACGAGCTCAACCAACGCTACGTCCGGCTCTCCGACCGGTGCCGGTCGCAGTGGACGTTCTACCAGCTTCTGCAGGGCCTGTTCAAGCACCTCCGCGGCCTTGAGTCGCCGGCTCAGATCGATTTCACCTCGCTGTTCTCCCGACTGCGCGAGATCGGAGTCGAGCTCGGCCACGCCGACACTCACAAGACCGAGAAGGAGCTCGCCCTGCTCGCGGCTCAACTGGAGAAGAACACGAAGGTCCTCCTCGAAGCGGACCGGCTGATCGGTCCCTCCGACCTGCGCCGCTTCTTCGACCGCCTGCGCAACCAGGACGAGAAGGTCCTGCTGGCGATCATCAAGTTCTACCTCGATTCCAACGAGGTCTCGGAGGACGCGCTCGACAAGCTGGACCTCCTGTTCACCCGTCTGGCAGAGATCCCTCGGGCGGACGGCGGCAGCATCATCCGAGAGAAGCACGAGATTTCGCGCATCGTCGAGTCCCTCCTCCAGTTCCGCAGGCCGCTCGCGACCCCCGACAACGAGATCGAGATCCTCCTCCACGCCATCGGCGACCTCAGGGGCGAGGTGCTCGCCTGCCGGCGTTTCGACGAGCTCGTGACGGGCGGGTCGCTCGACCGCTTCCGCACGCTCAAGCGGCGGCTGGGCGAGACGATGCTCCACCCCAAGCTGCTCCCGGCGGTGCTCGAGACCACGGTGGTGATCAAGAACCGGTTCCGCGAGCTGTGGGAGGACGAAGAGAGTCAGATCCTCGACGACACCAACCGCGTGGTCGAGCTGAGGCGGCAGCTCGAGGCCCACCCCGAGTTGGTCTCCGCGGAGCTCAGGGAGGCGCTCGAGACGTTCACGTCGGTCCGGCAGCGTTTCGATCAGGGCAGGCAGGACGACAACCTCCGTCGGGAGGACATGATCGAGCTGCGCCGCACGCTCAATCTGATCCTCGAACAGTTCGATGCCACGCAGTCCCTCAGGATCCCCCCCCCGCCCGACCTGGGCGCAGCCGAAGCGCTCTTTACCGACAGCGATTCGGAGGTGTCGGCGGAGACTCCGGAACCCGTCGTGCACCAGGTCGACACCCACCTTCCCCTTGACCCGCTGCTCGGCGAGTACATGAGCAAGATCGTCTTCGCCATCGAGCTGGTCGGCGACGACCGCAGCGCCGAGGAGGCGGTCCAGGCCAAGGAGCTCGCCACGCTGCGCCTCGAACCGTGGGAGGTCGATGCCTGCCGCGGAGTGATGAGCGGCCGTACCAAGGAGGGCTCGCTGGTCGGCGAACGCGATCGGCTGCTGTTCCATGCCGCGGCGCTGCGCGTACGCCTCGACGAGGAGGCCCGGGAAATCGACCGCCTCCAGCGCCGCGGGTCGGACCGCCTGCCCGACCTGCTGGAGCGGGCCACACAGACCCTCCAGCGTGCCTCCGAGATGGAGCGACGCTTTCAGTGGTTCATCGAGGACGCCTTGTTCCGAGGTGACACCGACCAGCTGGAGCCGCTCTACAGGTCACGCTTCCGCCTGCTGCGCGCCTACTCGGGCCTTTGGCTCATTCACAACGGTCGTGGTGGCACGTCCCCCTTCTGAGCCCGGCCAGTTGCGGGTGCGCTTCGGACGCGACACCTTCTCCCTTGCGGCATCCCGTATGGTGGTCGGTCGCAGCCGTTCATGCGAGGTGCGGCTGCGAGATGACACCGTCTCGCGCCTTCACGCGGCGTTCGTCTGGCGCGAGGGCGACCTGATCGTCGAGGACCTCGGGTCGTCCAACGGCACCTACCTCAACGGGCAGCGCGTGGACGACCCCAGGGTCGTGACGGTCGGAGACACGGTCCGGTTCGGAGCGCTCCGCGGGATCGTTGAGCCGCTCGACGCGGCGATGCCCGAGACCGACGAGGCTGAAGGCCGCGAGGGGAGCCACGACTACACGGTCGGGCTGGTGACCGGCGAGCCCGCGGGGCTCGGGTGGCGCGTGCTTGCTGTCCTCCTCGACTGGCTTCTGTTCGCGGCCGGGTCTGTGATCCCGTTCGCGCCCCTGCTTGCCACCCTTCTTGCGGAACGGTACCTCCTCGCCCCCGACGTGATCCCGCCCAGTCTCCAGACCAAGGCACTGATCGCCGGCGGGTGCGGCGCCCTGTGGGTGATCTACTCCTGGTATTACGTCGTCCACGGCTGGGCACGGCGCGGTGGAACACCTGGTCTGAGGCTGCTGCACATGAGGGTCATCGACTGGCGCCAGCGGGTGCCGATCGGCTACGCACGCGCGTGGCTGCGCCTCGCGGGAGTGGTGGTCACCGGGCTCACCCTCGGCCTCGGCTTCCTGGTGATCCCGGCGCGCCGCGACCGCAAGGCCCTCCACGACCTCCTGGCGGGGACCCAGGTCATCCGCCGGCCGCGGCCACTTGGGCCGAACCCGCCGGCCGCGTAGAATCCTCTCGTGAGCGAGATTCTGCAAGCCTTCGGGGCCACCGGCTGGGTGGGTAGGGTCGTGCTTGCCATCCTGGCCTGCTTCTCGATCATCTCCTGGACCTTGATGGTTCTCAAGACCCGGCAGCTCCGTCAGGCCGAGCGTGCGAACCGGGCATTCCTTGCCGAGTTCCGCCGCGCGACGCGTCTGGCCGACGTGCAGGCGGCGGCCAGCAAGCACGGCCAGGCGCCACTGGCCGGCATGTTCCGCGCCGGCTATCTCGAGCTCGAGGCCCAGGCGCGCGTCCTCCAGCGAGCCGGGCAGCCGACCGGGCAGATCAAGAGCCTGGCCGGCATCGAGCGCGCGCTCCAACGGGCGATCGGGATCGAGGGCACGCGACTCCAGCGCTTCCTGCCCTTCCTCGCGACGACGGCCTCGGCCACGCCGTTCATCGGGCTGTTCGGGACCGTTTGGGGGATCATGAACACCTTCCACGCCATCGCGCGAAGCGGTTCGACTTCGATCGTCACGGTGGCGCCGGGGATCGCGGAGGCACTCATCAACACCGCCGCGGGCCTCGCCGCCGCCATCCCGGCCGTCGTCGCGTACAACGCGTTCCTCGGGACGTTGCGCCAACAGCGGGGAGCGATGGAGGACTATCTCCTCGAGTTCCTCAATCTGACCGAGAGGACGTTCACCTAGACCGGGAGTCGGCCGGAGATCGGAAGGGCGGATCGCGATGAAGCCGGATGTGGCAGCTCGGGCCGGGACCGGGGGGAGCGGAGGGGCCGGAACGGCGACGCGGCCGGGGAGGTCGGAGGCCGACGAAGCCGAGGCCGCGTTCGGGCCGGGCGATCGCGCTCCCTAGGGGGACACATGGCCTTCAAGACGTCGCAGGAGTACGAGAACCTCGCGGAGATCAACATCACACCGCTGGTCGACGTGATGCTGGTGCTGCTGGTCATCTTCATCGTCACCTCGCCGATGCTGGTGCAGGGGCTCCAGGTCGAACTGCCCCGCCAGGCCGCCAATCCGCTGCCCCAGAAGAGCCGTGAGCCGATCGTCCTCACGCTGACCAGAGACCGGCTCGTGCTGCTCGGGGACCAGCCGGTCCACCCCGATCTCCTCCCCCAGCGGCTCGGCCCGCTCCTCGCGGGCGGTCCCCGGCCCGTATACCTCAAGGGCGACCGAGAACTCCCCTACGGCTTCGTCGTCCAGGTCCTGGCCACGCTCAACGGAATGGGGGTCGAGGAGATCGGCATGGTGACTGCGCCGCCGGAGAGACGATGACCGATCCGGTCAGTGAGGAGCTCGCCAGGCGGAGCCACACGCCGTGGCCGTGGAGGTCCTCGCTGGCCACCGCGATCGCCCTCCACCTCGCCCTCGTCGCCACCGTCTTTCTGGCTCCGGCCGGACAACGCCGGCGACTCGTCCTGCCCTCCGTGCAGGTCAGGCTCGGCGTCTCGCTCCCCTCCCCGGCGCCCCGTTCCGCCCCCGCCGGCTCTCCGGCAGCGTCCGCACGGCCGGTTGCTCCGGCACCGGTCAAGCCGGCCCCGGAACGAGCGCGCCCGGAGACTCCCGAGCCGCGCAAGGTCGTGTCGCCACCGGCACGGCCCGCGCCTACCGCTCCACCGGCAACGTCCCGGGAGAGCCAGGCTCCGACGGGCGAAGCGGAGGGTGCCGGGGCGGCGCCCGCCGGAGGGTCGGTCAGGGCCGGCGGGATCGCCGTCGGCAACGGGGCCAGCACCACCGACGAGACCTTCCCTTACGCGTACTACTTGACCCGGCTGGTCGGGATGATCGAGGCCAACTGGTTCCGCCCGCCGGCTCCGCCCGGCACCAAGTGCCGCGTCCTCAGTCGGGTCGACCGCTCGGGACGCCTCCTCGAAGCAGGAGTGGAGGAACCCAGCGGCGTGCCGTCGTTTGACCGTGCCGCGTTGCGGGCGGTGTATGCTTCTGCCCCGTTCCCGCCTCTGCCCCAGGGTTTCGGCGGGACGGTGCTAACCCTGCACCTGGAGTTCGGACAGTGACACGACGCTCAGCCCTCGCCATCGTCGCTCTCCTCGCCCTGGCAGCTGTTTCGGTCTCGGGCCAGGAAGAGGTCTACCTTCAGGTCGCCAGCCCCGGCCTGCAACGGCTTGTCCTCGCACTCCCCAACCTCGCCGCGCGGCCGGGCGTCGACGCAGCTGCCGCCGGCCAGTTCCTCACCACCCTCCGCGACGACCTCGAGCAGACCGCAGTTCTCTCGCTTCTGCCTGACGACAAGGCACGGCTCGTGGAGGTCGATGCCTCCAACCCTGCCCTGACACGGCAGAGATGGCGCTCGGTCGGGGCCCAGTTCCTGCTCGAGGGCACCCAGGCCGGCGCGGGAGCGCAGCTCGTCGTCGAGGTTCGGCTGTGGGACCTGGCGTCCGGCGAGGTGGCGTTCTCGCGGCGGCTCCAGGGCTCCACGTCGTTGGCACCGACCATGGCCCATACCCTTGCCAACGAGCTCGTCCGGCTGTTCACAGGCAGGCCAGGGCCGTTCCTTTCCCGCATCGCCTTCGTGTCCGATCGCACGGGCGCCAAGGAGCTGTGGATCATGCGCTGGGACGGGACCGAGGCACAGCAGCTCACCAACCATCGCTCGATCGCGGTCGGCCCCGCCTGGTCTCCCGACGGCGACTGGCTGGCCTTCACCAGTTTCCTCCGTGGGCAGCCCGAGCTGTTCGTCCTGCGCCCTACCGAAGGCTACCTGAAGGCGGTCTCCACCCTGCCCGGAGTCAATTCCTCCCCCAGCTTCTCGCCCGATGGCAAGGAGATCGCATTCGCGGCGGGCGGCGACGGGAACACAGACATCTACACCGTCTCCCGCGACGGCGGCACGCCGGTCCAGCTGACCAGCAGCCGAGCGATCGAGACGCAGCCAGCATGGTCTCCGAGCGGCCGCCAGATCGCGTACACGTCGACCGCTTCGGGGTCACCGCAGATCTACCTGATGGATGCCGAGGGCACCAACGGCCGCCGGGTGACGTTCGAGGACCGCTTCGCCGACGAGGCCGCCTGGGCGCCGGACGGCGTGCGGATCGCCTACACCACCCTGGTCGACACGCACTTCCAGATCGCCATCCTGGACCTGCGAACCAACCAGAGGACCGTGATCCCGGGGCCGGGGAACAACGAGTCGCCGTGCTGGTCGCCCGACGGCACCATGCTCGCCTTCGCCTCGGACCGCACCGGCTCCAAGCAGATCTACATCACGGATCCCACAGGGCATCCCAGGCAGATCACCACCAAGGGGAACAACCTGCAGCCAGCGTGGGTTGCGCAGCTACAGTAGCGGCGACTTGTTGAGGGAGCGGCCCTGTAGTACTCTCGAACCCTCGAAGGGAGGCGATATGTCGAGGCGAGTGACACACATGGTCATCACTGGCGTTGCCGCGGTCGCGATCGTACTGGCGATGGCGTGCTCTCGACCCAAACCGGTTGTCGCCCCCGAGATGTCCCAGCAGGCGCCCGAGCCCGTTCCGGCGGCGCAGTCGCGCTCCGGGACCACGGAGGTCACGTCCGAGCCGACCGTGGCACCAGCCCAGAGCCCGGAGGCGGGCGTGAGCACCGGTGAACTGCCCACCGACCTGGCCCAACTCAATCAGGCGGGCTACCTCAAAGATGCGTTCTTCGACACGGACAAGTCGGAGCTGCGCGCCGACGCCCGGGACGCTCTGGCCGCCGACGGCACCTGGTTGCGAGATCATCCCTCCGTCAAGATCATGATCGAGGGACACTGCGACGAGCGGAACACGGCTGAGTACAACCTCGCCCTCGGCTGGCGCCGCGCCAATGCCGCCAAGGACTACCTGGTCACGCTCGGCATCAACGCCGACCGCATCGCCACCATCTCCTACGGGGAGGAGAAGCCGTTCGCGAACTGCCACGAAGAGAGCTGCTGGTGGCAGAACCGGCGGGCCCACCTCGTGATCACGGCTCGTTGAGGAGGACCACCATGCGGCGCCTTCTGATCCCCGCCCTCGCCCTGTTCGCGTCCGGCTGCGTGTCGAGCGGCGACATCGAGTTGCTCCACCGCGAGATTACCGATGTCTCCCGGCAAGTCGAAGAGCTGGGCCGGCAGTCGTCGGGCAAGGCCGATGTTCAGGCGATGAGCCAGAAGCTCGCCGAGCAGAGCGCCCAGGTGCTCAAGTCGAACGCCGACATCGAGGTCGAGATCAGACAGTTGCGCGACAAGATCGACGCGCTGCAGTCCAACCTCGACAGCACCAGCCAGCGCCTGGCAGCGCTCTCGGACCAGCTGGCGTCGACCCAGGCCCGGACCGGAGAGCAACCGTCCCTCCCGCCGGCGACCTCCGCTCAGGGCGCGCCAGCGACTGCCACTCCGCCGGCCACGCCGCCGGGACCTGGTGGAACGGTGCCTCAGGCCGGTGCGCCGGAACCCGCGCAGCTCTACACCGCAGCCTACGAGGACTACCTGCGCGGGAACTACGACCTGGCGATCCAAGGGTTCCGCGAATATGTCAAGCGCTTTCCCACCACCGAGCTGGCGGACAATGCGCTTTACTGGATCGGAGAGTCGTACTACTCCAAGCGCCAGTTCCAGGAGGCCATCGCGGCCTTTACCGAGCTCCTCAACGCCTACAAGACCTCCGACAAAGCGGCCGCGGCGCTCCTCAAGAAGGGGCTCGCGTACCTCGAGATGAACGACAAGTCCCAGGCCGTCATCAACTTGCAGTACGTGATCTATGAGCATCCTGGCACCAAGGAGGCGGAGCTGGCGCGCAACCGCTTGGCTTCCCTCGGCGTCAAGGTAAAATGACACCGGACGAGGATCGGGGCGAGCCCCCTTTCGGCACGCCCCGACCTCGATCTTCGCGTTTCGATCTCAGAGTTCATAAGGAGTCGTCATGGCCAAGAGGATCAAATCAGGACTGAAGCGCCGCCGTCAGAACGAGGTTCGCCGCCAGCGCAACCGCGCGGTACGGACCAAGGTTCGCAACGCCATCAAGGAGCTACGCTCCGCCATCGCGGAAGGCGATGCCAGCCGCGTCAAGGAACTCCTGCCCGGCACCGTGTCGGTGATCGACGGCGGCGTGCGCAAGGGCGTGTTTCAACGCAACACCGCCGACCGCTACAAGTCGCACCTCTCGTCCCAGGCCGGCGTGGTGATCGCGGCCGGACAGAAGTAGCGCCGGGACAACCTGGCGGGGCGGCGGCGCCCCCTTTCCCGCGGCGGCCAGAGAGGCGGTGGCACCATGTCAATCACCTTCCCCACCACACCCTTTCCGAGCCAGCCCCTGGCCGGAGCGGAGCTTCTCCGCAAGGGCAAGGTCCGTGACGTCTACCGGGCAGCGCCGGGACGCCTCGTGATCGTCGCCACCGACCGGATCAGCGCATTCGACGTCGTCCTCGAGCCGGGAATCCCCGGCAAGGGCGTGGTCCTCGGCCAGCTCTCGAACTTCTGGTTCACCATGCTCGGCGACGTGGTACCGCACCACCTGGTGGCGACCGAGACGTCCGAGTTCCCGCCTCCGTTCGCCGGCGCCCGGCAGCTCGCCGGGCGTTCGTGCCTCGTCCGCGAGGTCCGGATCGTGCCGATCGAGTGCGTCGTTCGTGGATACATCATCGGCTCGGGCTGGAAGGAGTACCAGGCCACCGGTAGCGTCTGCGGTCTCCGCCTGCCCGCCGGGCTGGCGATGGCGGATCGCCTCCCGGAGCCGATCTTCACTCCGTCAACGAAGGCCGAGGTCGGGCACGACGAGAACATCAGCTTCGACCGCGTGGTCCGTGCGGTTGGGGGCGAGCTCGCCGAGCGTTTGCGCACCCTCTCGCTCGAGCTCTACACCCGGGCCGCCGGCTACGCGGAAGAGCGTGGTGTCATCATCGCGGACACCAAGTTCGAGTTCGGCGTCGCGAACGACGGTAGCGTGATGTGGGCGGACGAGGCGCTGACCCCCGACTCCTCGCGCTTCTGGCCGACGGCCGAGTACCGGCCCGGGAGCAGCCCTCCCTCCTTCGACAAACAGTTCGTGCGGGACTGGCTCGAGGCCTCGGGGTGGGACAAACGCCCGCCGGCGCCGGAGCTTCCCGAAGCGGTCGTCGTGGGGACGCAGGCACGCTACGCCGAGGCGTTCCGCCGCATCACGGGCCGCGAGCTCTCGTTCGCCGACTGATGCCCGTCACGCGACCGGCGTCGTGACGCGCGAGTCCCTGGGGACGGAGAGGCGTACCACGGCAGCGGCGCCACCACGTCTCTCTCCTCGAGCCCGCGTCCCACGCCTCTGGCCTCAAGTCCCAGTGTTATACTCACCGGACTTTGTGCGACGGGAGGTCGCCCAACGATGCCAGCCAAGTTGTTCCCCAGCGAGAAGATCCGCAACGTGGCCGTGGTCGGGCACTCCTCCACGGGCAAGACCACCCTGATCTCGGCGATCCTCTTCGATGCCAAGGACGTCAACCGCCTCGGCAAGGTCGACAAGGGCAATGCGGTGACCGACTTCGACGAGGAGGCGGTGGAGCGCAAGATCACCATCGGCACGGCCGTCGCCCACGCCCACCACCGCGACTGCAAGCTCAACCTCGTCGATACCCCGGGGTACGCGATCTTCACCACCGAGGCCGTCCAGGGGCTCAAGGTCTGCGAGGCCGCTCTGCTGACGGTTTCCGCCGTCGCCGGACCCGAGGTGCAGACCGAGAAGATGTGGAAGACCTGCACCGCCGTGGGCAAGCCGATTCTGGTCGCCGTCAACCTGATGGACCGGGAACGTGCCTCCGCCTCGCGCACCGTCCAGCAGCTCCAGCAGAAGTTCGGTCGTGAGATCGTCCCCGTCCAGCTGCCGATCGGCGAAGAACACACCTTCAGCGGCGTCGTCGACCTGGTCGCCATGACCGCATACCGCTTCGCCGCCGATGACAGCGGGACGGTGGAGAGGAGTGCGGTGCCGGCAGAGCTGAGCGCCGAGGCTGAGGCCGCGCGTTCGGCGCTCATCGAGATGGTTGCCGAGCAGGACGAGGCCCTGCTCGAGAAGTTCTTTGCCGAGGGCTCGTTGACTACCGAGGAGCTCGCGGCTGGACTCACCAAGGCCGTACGCGCGCGCAAGATCTGCCCGGTCTTCTTCTGCTCAGCCGGGCGTAACCAGGGCATGCTGCCGATCATGGATGCGATCTGCGACCTGGTTTCCGACCCCACGTCGGTTCCCGTTGCGGCCCGCAACGCGGCCGGCGATGACGTCGCCCTCGTTCCCGATCCGAACGGGATGCCGCTCGCCTACGTCTTCAAGACCTTCAGCGACCCGTATGCCGGCCGCATCACGCTGATGCGGGTGTTCTCCGGGACGATCTCGCCCGATGCCACCTATCACAACTCACAGCGCGACGTTGCCGAGCGTCTCGGGCCGGTGAACTGGATGCAGGGCAAGGAACTGGTCACCGTCGAGAAGCTGGTGGCCGGCGATATTGGCGCGGTGGCCAAGCTGAAGGAGACACGGACCGGGGACACGCTGACCGGGAAGGACTCCGCGGTCACCGTGGTGCCGGTGCCGATCCCCGAGGCCGCCATCTCTTTCGCCATCTCTGCCAAGGCCAAGGGCGACGAGGACAAGATCGCCCAGGGCCTCGCCAAGCTCCAGGACGAGGATCCGACCCTCCACCTCAGCCGCGACCCCCAGACCAAGGAGCAGCTGGTCGCCGGGGCCGGGCAGCTCCACGTCGAGATCGCGGTCTCCCGCCTGCGCAAGCGTTACAAGGTCGATGTCGCGCTTCAGCCCCCCAAGGTCCCCTACCGCGAGACGGTCACGAGATCCGTCGAGATCACGGCCCGCCACAAGAAGCAGACGGGCGGCCACGGCCAGTTCGCCGAGGCCAAGGTCCGTCTCGAGCCGCTCCCGCGCGGTGGCGGCTACGAGTTCATCGACAAGATCTTCGGCGGCTCGATCCCGGCCAACTACCGCCCCTCGATCGACAAGGGGATCCAGGACTCCGCGGCGCGGGGAGCCGTCTCCGGGAATCCCGTGGTCGACTTCAGCGTCACGCTCCTCGACGGCAAGTTCCACCCTGTCGACTCCTCCGACATGGCATTCCGGACCTGCGGTAGGAAGGCTTTCCGGGAGGCGGTCAAGGCCGCTGCGCCGACCATTCTCGAGCCCGTCATGCAGGTCGAGATCACCACTCCGGACGAGTCGCTCGGCGACATCATGGGCGACCTCAACTCGCGGCGGGGCCGCGTTCAAGGCATGGAGCCCGGAGACGGCCAGACCGTCGTCAAAGCCCAGGTCCCTCTCGCCGAGATGCTGACGTATTCCCAGACTCTGCGTTCGATCACGGGCGGTCGGGGCGACTTCCACATGGAGTTCTCGCACTACGACGAGGTTCCGCGGCAGATCCAGGAGAAGATCATCGCCGCCAGCGGGGTCTCCGCCGAGGAGGAAGAGGAGGACTAGGCGCGAGATCCCGTCCGGCCCGAGAAGGCTGGCGGATCCTCGAGCGGAGGTCCCATCCACCGCCCCGAGCCGGCCGGCGGATCTTCCGCCGGCCAGGGCTTGACAAGCTGTTCTTTCCGTGTAGAGTGCCCTCGGTGGTTGATGTGGATGCATTGGTGGAGCTCACGAGCAAGAGGTAACCCGCCGCATCGGCTCGCGACCGTGCGGCTTTTTTGGTGTTTGCCGGGCGCACCCGGCAGAATCATCGGCGGCTCAGAGATCCGTCGGTAACAAGGAGAACGCAGTATGGCGCAGGGAACTGTCAAGTGGTTCAACGATACCAAGGGTTTCGGCTTCATCACGCAGGAGGGCGGCGAGGACGTTTTCGTCCATTACACCGCCATCCAGGGCGAGGGTTTCCGCACCCTCAAGGAAGGCGCCAAGGTCGAGTTCGACATCGTCCGCGGCCCCAAGGGTCTGCAGGCCGCCAACGTCCGCATGGTCTGAGTCCGGCGACTCTGGAGCGAAAGGGCGGCGCGTCACGCGCCGCCCTTTCATTTTCGGTCGGTCCCTCGGCGCCTAGGCTGCTCCGGCCTTGCGCACCCTCTCCAGCGGTTTTACCGGGATGGGGAGCTCGATGGAGCTCCTCGCCGTGCCGTAGTAGGGCCGGTAGCCCAGGTCGAGCTTTTCGTAAGGTCCTTTCTGAAGCAGCTGCGACAGCCCGACCACGGCCTCCTCGCGGGTCGTGAACGCCATCTCGTGGACCCGTGACATCACGATCGCTTCCTTCGGACACGCATCGACGCAGAAGCCGCAGTACACGCAGCGCAACAGGTCGATGGTGAACACCTTGGGCTGCTTCTCCCACTCCACCGTGGTCGTCGGATCCTCCTCCGCTTCGATGTAGATGCACTCGGCCGGACAGGCCGTCTCGCACATGTAGCAGGCGACGCACCGCGGCGAGCCGTCCTCCCTGGTGAGCAGGATGTGCCGCCCGCGCAAGCGCTCCGAATACTCCCGCTTGACCTCGGGCCACTCGATGGTGACCGTGTACTTCCTGGCGAACAGGTTGCCCAGGAAGTGGCGCAGCGTGACCGCCATTCCCTTCGCGATCTCGATCACGTAGAAGCGCTGCAGGAACCCGAGCGGCTTGGGATCGCAAACCACGACGTCGCTGGTCTTCATCGGTCGAGCTCCCCGGCGATGACGTTCAGGCTGCCCAGGATCGCCACCGCGTCCGACACCATGTGCCCTTCCAGCATGTGGGGGTAGGCCTGGAAGATGGCGAAGCACGGCGGCCGCACCTTGACGCGGTACGGCTTGCCTCCGCCGTCCGAGATCAGGTAGAAGCCGAGCTCGCCGTTGGCGCCCTCCGTGTAGCCGTAGGTCTCCCCTGCCGGCACCTTCATGCCCTCCATGATCAGCTTGAAGTGCCAGATCAGCGACTCCATCTCGGTGTACACCTCCTCCTTGGGAGGAAGAGCGACGTTGTGATCGTCCACGATCACCGGTCCCGGCCGCAGGAACGCCAACGCCTGCTCGACGATCCGCAGGGACTGCCGCATTTCCTCGACCCGCACCAGGTAGCGCGCGTAGGTGTCACCGGTGTGGGCGATCGGGACCTTGAAGTCGAACTGCTCGTAGCCCAGGTACGGGTGAGCCTTGCGGATGTCGTAGCCGACTCCGCACGCCCGCAGGCACGGCCCGGTCCAGCCCCAGTCCACCGCCTCGTCCGCGGTCAGCTTGCCCACACCCTCGGTGCGCTGCCGGAAGATCCGGTTTTGCGTGATCAGCTTCTCCATGTCGTCGATCAACGGCGGGATCCGCTTGAGCAGGTAGCGCACCGCCTCTTCGAAATCCGCGGGCGTGTCGACCGACAGCCCGCCGATGCGAACGTAGGACATCGTCAGCCGCGCTCCGCAGCACGCCTCGAGCACGGAGTAGATCTCCTCCCGCGCCTCGTACATGTAGAGGAACGGCGTCATCGCGCCGAGGTCGTTGAGGTTGGCGCCGATGTCGACGATGTGGTCCATCACCCGCGAGAGCTCCGAGAGGATGAGGCGGATCAGCTGGGCGCGGGGGGGCGCCTCGATGCCGAGCATCTTCTCGACGGCGAGTGCGTAGCCGACGCCGTTCATCATCGCGGAGCAGTAGTTGAGCCGGTCGGTGAATGGGATGACCTGGTTCCAGGTGTGGGTCTCGGACATCTTCTCGAAGCAGCGGTGCAAGAAGCCGATCTCCGTCTCGGCCTGGATGATGGTCTCGCCATCGAGGCGGAGCGTGGTCCGCAGCGTTCCGTGCGTGGCCGGGTGCGACGGACCGAAGTTGAGCACCTGTGTCTCGAGATGACCCTCGTCTTCGACGCGCTCGCGGGCCCACGTCGGTTCGTCCTGCTCTCCCTCGCGTAGCAGCCAGCGCTGGCTGGGATCGTAGTCCTTGCGCAGAGCGTGCCCCTGGAACGCGGGGTGGCACAGGATCCGCTTCAGGTTGGGATGGCCGTCGAATCGGATCCCCATCAGGTCGAACGCCTCTCGCTCGAACCAGTCGGCGGCTTTCCAGACGCCGTACACGGAGGGTATGACGGGATCCTCGGCCCGCACCGGCACCTTCAGACGCAGCCGGTGCCCATGCTCGAGCGAGTAAAGGTGGTACACGGCCTCGAACCGTTCCTCGCGACCCGGGTAGTCGACGCCGCAGACATCGAGCAGGAGCTTGAAGTCGAGCTCGCGGTCCCCCTTGAGGTGGCGGGCAAGGTCCGGGAGAACCCTCCGGTCGACCCGCAACGTCTGCATGTCGCCACCGTCGAGCTCGTCGACTCCGCTCCCGGCCGGGAACGCCCGGCGGATCGCGGCAAGCCTGTCTTCGCGTGTCGCCATCAACTCCTCCACCCTCACCGCGCCAGCGACGTCCGGCCGGCCTTCTCGGCCGCCACCGTCCGCTGGTAGTGCGTCTCACCGTTCGCGATCATCTCCTGGAGCTTCACCACCCCGAGGAGCAGAGCCTCCGGCGTGGGCGGGCAGCCGGGCACGTACACGTCAACCGGGATGAACTCGTCGATCCCCTGGACCACGTGGTAGGCGCGGTAGAAGCCACCGGTGCAGGCACACACGCCCATCGAGATCACGTACTTGGGTTCGGCCATCTGCTCGTAGATGCGGACCATGACCGGCGCCATCTTGTCGGTCACCGTGCCGGCCACGATCAGGAGGTCCGACTGCCGGGGCGAGAAACGGACCACTTCGGCGCCGAACCGTGCGATGTCGTAGTGCGACATCATGAACGACATGAACTCGATGGCGCAGCACGCCGTACCGAAGGGAAACGGCCACAGGCTCTTCTTCCGCGCGGCGTCGAGCAGCTTCTCGAACCGGGTGGTCAGGAAGACCTGGCTTCCGTCGGGTTGCCTGCCGGCGGCCTGGCCACCCGAGGGTACCACCGGGAGTCGCGGTTTCGTCTCATGAGCGTCG